>JAQCCM010000026.1 GCA_027621175.1 Bacteroidota bacterium
CAATAGGGTTGCTATTTATCAATCGATCTGATGTGTTCAGTATCATAATTTGTATTTTCTAGTATTTTCAAAGTTGACCACATTCCCATCAACCGTTTGGATAACAATAGTTGAATAGTCCTTTTTCTTTATGTGATCCATGATTCTGCTTTGAGCAGCTACTTTTTTTGTGGATTTAATCTCTAAGTGAGTGGGTTTAGATTTGTTAAAGCGAATGGTTATTGATTTGAGGTCTTCATAATTCCTTCTGATCATTCTTAGCACCTTATCCTCTTCATCTGATAGTATTGAAATTGACCTAGTGTCAAACTGATGCGACTCACCTTGGAGAAATGGTTCAAATATTTTAAATAGCGAAAAGCTAAAATGATCTTTTTGGAATTTTTCTAAAAAGTAATCTCCTATATCCGCTTTATTAAAATCCTCTAGCAAAACATTATCAAATTCAAAAAAATCTGTTGGGGAATCTCTATAGAAAAAAAAATGATACTTATTCTTAAATGCTATGGTAGTGAAAACATACTTCTCAAAGTCAGTTACGTAGGCTTCACTGTTATTGTATGAGGTTTCTAGTCTTTCATTAGATGCAACTTTTTTGTTGTAATAAGGCGAGAAATGCAATTTTCGGCCAAGTTTAGTCCTTATTGCTCTAATATCATCATAGGAAAAACCATAGCTGTTTAAGCCTTCTACCATTTTAATCCAAACGTACTGAACAAAGCTTATAGCTGTTTTTTTATACTCCGATTTAACAGTAGCTAAACCCAAATCGATATCTAGTAAATCGTGCTTCTCCCAGTTTAAAACGTCAAAATACAATACATCAATTTTTGTTTTTAAAAATAATGGGGTGTATATATAATTAATCAGACTATCTGGGTCTGCAGTCTTACCGAAATAAGGGTCTAAAACAAAAAAATCGTCCATATAGCAAAGAAACAAAAAAGTTGTAAATAAAGACAGTAATTATACTATTTAATTATAAGTTTTTTATCTACATTGCCATAGTTGATTGAAATCATTGAGTGGATTCAACAAAGAATTATTACTGAAAATAACATGTTGTTTTTAAAAATAATCACAAAAACAACTAAAAATAAAGGGGTTGAAGTCCACATGAGTAAATCACAAGTAGATAGGACGTAGATTAATAATAAACAGTTTAAAAAAATGAAAAAAAAGATAGATAAAAACATGCATTATAGAAATATAACACTAAGTACAAGAGTATCAGCAGCGCAAAAATCTGAATTTGTAAAAATAGCAGAGTGTCATGGTATATCCCCATCGGAATGGATGCTGACCATTATTGAAACAAATAAAAATAGCTATGGTAAAGCAAATGATCCCACACCAAACGAAATCAAACAAAAAAGAGAAAATGAATTATTAAAAAAGCAATTGCAGAAAACGATAGTGCAAAGGGATACTTCAGAAGAATATGCTGCTAATATGCTAGATCGGTCAAACAAAGCTGTGCGTGAGCGTGATGAGTCTACTTATGCGTTAAAAGTAGCACTTATTGAAATTGAGAAATATAAAAGTCGGCTTAAAATTGCTGAGTCAATGATTGACCCAAAAAAGCCTCATGAAACAGAAAGCGGTTCTTTAATTGCCCCTGTCTCAATCGGTCTTGGTTCCATATTAGCCATAATCTTTTTTGGAAGTAAGTTTAGATAGATTTAAGGGTTTCCAAAATATTTACCATAGGGTCATATCGACCTTGAATGTTACATCTACTTGCGCGAACGCCTGTGATGTCACTAGTAGAAATAGTAGAAAAAATTTAAAAAAGTAATTGTATTTCATAATTTTAAATTTTAATAAATAATTGATTGCATTGCGTGTGGCAATATTGTTAGTTGAACTTCAGAAGATCCTACAACTAATTTATAGTCTATTTGTTCGTCCGTTCTGTTCATCACAACGGTTACAATTTCACCATCGGGGTTTTGAAAAGACGTGCTCTCAATGTTGCTCCTGCTCGCTGTAGTGCTAATACGTTTTGCTTTGGGTTTGATGAATTTTGAAAAATGTCCGATATAGTAGTAGGTTGGGGTATAAATTAGCTCGTTTTTTTGTGTGTCCGCATGAATGGGTGCAAAACAAAAATTTTGCACATGATTTGGGCCACCTTTTTCGTTTAGCAGGATATTCCAATCCGTCCAACCCACCGTTCCGCTATTAAAATCATTGATCATGGAGTTGCCATAACGTTCGGCATTCGACCAGCGATTATATTGAGTTGGATCAAATTTTTCTTGACAGCCCTCTGTAAATAATAAATTCATTTCAGGATATGACTCCTTGATGTTTTTTAGATTGTCGTATTTGGGGTCTCCTCCTGTCCAAACCTCATACCAGTGAAAGCCAATACCCCAAGCGTACTTCAAGGCTTCGGGGTCTTCAAAAATGGTATTCGCCCTGTGAGAAATGAGATCTCTGTTGTGATCCCAAACAACAATGTTTTTATCGCCATAGCCCGCTTTATCAAAGGTGGGTCCTAAGAAGTTTTTCAAGAAATCTCTTTCTTCCTCGGCAGTGTATATACAAGACTCCCAACGCTGCACCGCCATCGGCTCGTTTTGGATGGTAACTCCCCAAACGGGGATTCCTTCTGCTTCATAGGCATCGATAAATTTCACATAGTAATTTGCCCAAGCTTGATTGTATTCCGGCAGTAGCTTCCCGCCACGAAGCATATGGTTGTTGGTTTTCATAAATGCTGGTGGGCTCCAAGGGCTGGCATAAAACACCAAATCATCATTGATAAGGGCTTGTGCTCTTTTAATCATCGGAATACGTTTTTCCTTGTCCATTTCTATGGAAAAGGTTTTCAGCTCTTTGTCGCCTTCTTCAATGTAGGTGTGACTACCTAAACCAAAATCACTGCTATGAATACTGGTCCTTATAATGTTGTAGTTGATTCCTTCTTCAGAGAAATAGGCATCCAACAGTTCATTTTGTTTGTTTGGAGTTAATTTTGAAAATACCTCAGCAGATGCATCGGTAATGGCACCTCCAATCCCTAGAAACTCTTGAAATTGCTTGTTTGGATTTACAAAAATTGCCACTTCGGTTTCTAAAGGCTGTATGTGCTCACTAAACCGTAAGGTTGCGGTTAGCGTCAATTTCAAATTTGTGTTTTCAGCAGTTACATAAACTTGGATTTTTTTATTTAAAAATTCCTGTTGCATAGTTGAGCCATTTCCTAAAGCGTCTGCCTCTTTTTTATTATTTAAACAAGAAAAAAGAAGCATAGCGGAAGCTGCAATGATTACATTGTTTTTTATCATGGATTGTTTTTTGTTTTTAGTTATTCCACACAAATGTGCCTACTGAACCCGCGCTAAGAGATGCTGTAATGGACTCATCGGTAACTAATATGTTAAATGTTTTATTTACGGATGTATTGTTCAAAACGATAACAACAATTTTATTGTCGGGTGTTTTAAAAGCTACGTTTGGTAACTCACTGCTAAAATTAGACTGTATTCTGACAGAGCCAGGTCTAACAAATTTGGACGCATGAGCAATAATGTAGTAGCCTACATTTCTTTTAACGTTATTACCGTCGATGGTAAGTCCACCAAGGCATAATGTACAGCCACCATCTGTATGAGGTTCCAATTGTGGGTTGGAAACTAAATTCCATTCCAACACCGTTTTGCACCAGTTTCGGGTTGCCCCAACAATCAATTCCCGGGTATGCCACTTTAAATCTGCCCCAAAATCGGAATCTCTCCCAACCCATTGCTCAGTGAAATAAAGATTCTTATCTGGATGTGCTTGGTGCACCGAACTTAGGTTACTTATTGACCCAGCGTATAAATGGAAAGCTGAGCCATCAATATATTGATTTGCCTCTGGGTCATTAAGAATAGTTATGGGGTAGTTGGTATTGTCTGCGTTATGATCCCATACAATTATCTTAGTTTCGATGTTTGCACTTTCAAAAGCAGGACCCAAATGATTCTTTACAAAAGAAGCCATTTCTGTTGAACTCATATACATGCTGGGGTTATTACCATCATGAAGAGGTTCGTTTTGCACCGTTATGGCATCAATACTTATTCCTTGGGCTGCGTATGCTTGAATGTATTTCACAAAATAATTGGCATACACAGGGTAGTATTTGGATTTTAAACTACCCCCTTTTGTGCTCTTGTTGGTTTTCATCCAGGAAGGGGCCGACCATGGCGACCCCATTATTTTAATTTCTGGATTTATTGCTAAAATCTCTTTAAGCACTGGAATAAGATAATTTTGATCTCTGCCTATGCTGAATTGATTTAAATTAAGGTCTTCTCCACTTGAAATATCATTGTAAGAAAACGGATCAGAATCCAAATCAGATGCACCTATGCTAACCCTGAGGTAGCTAATTCCAATTTCATCGGGATGAAATAGTTCATTCAACAAGCTGGCCCTTTGAGTGCTACCCATATTGAATAAATGTATCGCACTCCCTCCTGTTAGACTAAAGCCAAACCCATCCATTTCTTGGTATGTATTTCCCTCAGAAACAGTAATACTAAAATTACTATTTGCTTCCAAAGGGGAAATCCCTGTTACCTTTGGTGAAAATAAATTGGATTGGTCTGGTGATGTGAGATAAAAATCTACATCAACCTCAGTGACACTCGGCGGTGTATAGCTTTCAGTACCTTTACCTCCACAGGCATTCAAAATCAATAGCGAGAAAAGAAATATTAACAGCTTCACTGCATTATATTTTATGGTTATTATGGATGTTCTCAACATCACTGAGTAAACTCATATGTTCCAGTCTGATAGTCATCAGCCAGCACTACGGTTACAGTATAAGTTCCGTCTGTAGTTATATTGACCAAGTTTGAGCCACCACCATTAATTAAGTTTCCTGTCAGTGACGATGGGTCATCACTGCCTAAATCAAAAGTCCATGGACTTATAAATTTACTGTCGTAACCACTTGTTAGGCTTTGCGTAACAGTATAGGTATTCGGGTGAACATAGGTCATCACAAACTCATTCCTAGAATCCCAATCTTGCCAATGGAACAACTTAAAATTATAGTATGTCCAAGTTAATTCTGGTTTGCTAAAGTCAATACTAAACTTTAACGCCCTGTCTGAATTAAGTGTAAAAGTATCACTGCTTTCAACCAATGTTAGTGCATCTTCAACCATGTCACCACCGGAAACAGCACTTTCAGCCAATAATCCATTTACAGAATATGAAGTCCCTGAACCATCAATGGCACTATTTAGCGTGTATGCATTAGCGGCTTGCATAGCTATGAAACGATCAGAGCCAAACACATCGCCATTAGACGTAAATTCTTCAATCATCGTCCCGTTTTCAAACAAGTATAATTCTGTTGGGGTGTCAATTGGTTCAACTACAGTATTATCCTTCTCAAATGAATAGGTGTAATTATTTGCTGACAGGTCTAGGGTTACAAAATATTGACCTAATAAGTCATTAGGAATATCTTCGTATGATAACCCCTGGCTTGACGCATCACTTTCCATTACAAGTGTATTTGATGTACCTACTACACGTTTTAGCAAATACGACCAATCGCCATTAGCTCTAAATAAAAAGCCTCCTGTTTTTAATAACTCAATAGATGCTTTCCAAACACCTCCGCCTTGGTAGGCAAGAGGTTTATCTCCTCCCCAGCCACCGCTGATGGGCTCACCTACCATACTCCAAAACTTAATTTCTAGCAGTTCATAAGAGTTGTTGTCTAAATCAACTTTTATTCTAAATTGCCCTGAATTTTCAGCAACAATTGCGTCTCCAAAAGACACTAAATTTCCATCGCTTCCTCCATATTGCAATGCAGGCAACTCTAGGCCGCCATAAAATTTGTACGTCTCACCAGCCACTAAGCTAGTGTATATTTCATATACATTAGACGCAGCACCATTGCTGTCAGTAAGTTGTCTTAAAGCTATGGCTTGAGAAAGTTCTTCTCCATTTTCTGTTGCAGATCCAGAGAGGTATAGCGCTTCTGGTAAAAGCTCTTTTTCAAATGTAACAACCTTAATTTCATTGGAAGATACGCTAGATTTACTTAAGCTGTAAGCTTTTACAGTAAAAGTCAAATTAGCTTCAGCGTTAGAAGGAAGACCACTATAGACTATGGCTTTATTGAGTGTTTCATGACTTATCGAAAGTGAAGTGCCTTTGCCTTGACTTGACGATTTAGAAACAAAAAGAGGTGTAGAAAAATCATCTCCTGACTTGTCAATCAGCACCTCGTAAGTTACTCCAAATCCTGCGGAAGATTTCGCAGCTTCCCAACTAATCGTGATGGTTTCTTCAGGGGTAGCTTCATCTAACATGATGACTGCTTCTGAGGATGGTGTTAATATGGTCGGACTGCTAAGCTCCCATAGCCCTTCAGGTTGGAGGTTTTCTTCGGTCTCACATGAGTTGAATGTGAAACCGAAGAGGGTGCTAACTATAAGTATAAATATATTCTTTGCTTTCATATCAGTTTTTTAAAGTGGATTTTGTTTAAGCGCTGGATTTCTATCCAACTCCTGTTGTGGAATTGGTAATATTTTTTTTGCTTCAGTCATGCCGTAATCAATTTGTTTGCCAGTTCTTAAGTCAACTTCTACAAGGTTATTCATAGTAGAAACTAACACATTAAATCTTGCAAGGTCATCCCAGCGTTGCCCCTCAAGAAATAATTCCAATCTGCGTTCGTTGAGTATGGTTGCACGGAGAGTTTGTTTGGAATCGCTTTGAGCAGTTGTTAAGTCGGGCAATTGTGCTCGGGTTCTGATTTTGTTCACTTCTGCAACAGCGTCTTGGAGTTTGTTGGTTTCATTTAAGGCTTCTGCTTTAAGTAAAACAATGTCTCCGTATCTAATAAGATATACGTTATCTGCACTTGCCCAGCCGCTTGCATTTTTCCATTTGTAACCAAAAGGAATACTAGCGCCTGCTGCATTTCCCCAGAATTCATCTACCCATTGCACAGATTCGAAAAGAATACCTGCATTTTTCCTTACGGTATCGCCCTCGGCGTCAAAAGCATTTACTAAATCTACTGAGGGAGTTACAAATTTTCTCCACGAATCTCCACTTATAGATGGAGGCAATAGTAATTGCGGTCCATAACTTCCTTCATTTCCACCAAGGTACTGCACTTCAATAATAGACTCTGCATTGTTATAATTATTGCCATCAAACAAAAGGTTATAATCAATGAGTTGGTAATTAGCAGAACTGCTTTCTACTGCCTCAATATGATCTAGAACTGCCTCATAATCCGGATTAGGCTGCTGAGCATAAGCCTTTGCAGCTAATGCATTAGCCGCGCCTGCCGTAGCCCTTGCTTTGTTAATTCCAGCATCATTACCATAGGCGTCTGGTAACAGAGACGCTGCAATTTTCAAATCTGATGTGATTTGTGTAAAAATTTCCTCAGTTGTTGCTCGTGGAATATTTACAGCTTCAGGTTCTGTTGAGGTAATAGAACTTGTTATTAACGGAACCCCGCCCCACAATTTAACAAGCGTGAAGTAGTGATAGGAACGTAAAAATAGAGCTTCGCCCTTAATTTGATTTTTGCGAACTTCAGTTAGCAAGGGGTCATCTATATTATCAATATGATATAGGACTAAGTTAGCTTTTGAAATCGCATTGTACATGTTTGACCAGTGCTTGTAAACCCTTGAGTGTGTAGGAGCAATATTTAAATAGTCTAGTTGGAAAATTTCAGGATTATCTCCACCTGCATAGCAATTATCGGAACGAACATCCTGGAACAATAAATTGTCCCACACATAATATTCTGATGATTGAAATGACTCGTATACACCTACTAGGGCTGCTTCAATTTGACTAGCAGATTCGTAAGCACTGTTACTTGTTTCTAATGAAATAGGCTCTAATTCTAAATAATCATCACATGAAAAAAATGCGACTGAAATAAATAGAGCAACGAAAATGTTATGTAGTTTCATATTAAATGTTTTTAAAATGTTACGTTAATACCAAGTATTAAATTTCTGGTTTGTGGATAGGTTCCAAAATCTATCCCTTGAATTGTATTGCTACCTCCATAGGCATTTACCTCGGGATCAAAACCTGAATAATTTGTAATGGTGAAAATATTCTCTCCAGTACCGTATATTTTTAATGAAGTAATACCAAGCTTATCCAAAATATTTTGAGACAAATCATAGCTCAGTGTAATGGTTTTAAATCTCAAGTATGAACCATCTTCAATAAACCTTGTTGACACTCTTGAATTATCACTATTGCTCCAACTTGCTCTTGGAATATTGGTAATATCACCTGGTTGTCTCCATCTGTTTACTACTGCAAAAGACTGATTTTTTGGGTCAATCATACCCTCTGTCTCAATGCGCGTTACGTTTAGCATATCATTGCCTTGAGTTCCTTGAAGAAAGACAAATAGCCCAAAGCCCTTATAATTAATGGAGTTTGTTAATCCGTAATAAAAGTCCGGGTTTGCATCTCCGATTATTGTTCTGTCCTCGGGTTTTGGTGCAAAGGTCGATTCTCCATTAACATCAATATAATAAGCGTCACCTGTTGCTGGGTCAACTCCCCCAAAAACATAACCATAAAGCGTTCCTAGAGGCTCCCCTTCTCTTACTAGACTCGGTTCTCCTCTTCCTCCTGTTATACCACCCTGTAACAATTCTTGTCCAACTAAATCGACAACTTCGTTACGGTTAAATGATATATTGAACCCTGTATTCCAAGAAAGATTTTCAGTTTCTATATTAGATGTATTTAGAGCGAACTCTAATCCTTTGTTTTCAATCTCACCAATATTTCTGGTTGCACTGTCAAAGCCAGTTGATGTTGGTAAAGGTGCATTTAGAAGTAGGTCTTTTGTTTTTTTAATATAAGCATCCGCTGTAAGAGATACTCTGTTATTAAACAATGACACATCAATACCAATATTAGTTTGTTCAGCCTCTTCCCACTTCAATTCTAAGTTTTCGATAGACGCTGGATATGTTCCAGGCTGTGCTGCACCACCAATAGGATAGTTAGCTCCAGTGCCAACACGTCCAAAATAACTATAGGCATCAATGTTATCGTTACCAACAACTCCCCAACCGGCTCTAATTTTTAAATCATTAACAAACGTATTTTCTCCAAAAAACTTTTCATTGGAAACACGCCATCCTAACGAAAATGATGGGAAATACCCCCAACGTTGGTCAGGTCCAAAAACACTTGACCCATCGGCTCTAAAGTTCGCAGTTATCAGATATTTATCCGCATAGCTGTAGTTAATTCTACTTAAGAAAGAAGCATTAGATCTTTCAGATTTCCAGGCAGATGCACTCATAATCTCCGCTCCACCACTAGGGGTAGTTATAGCGTCACTGGCAAAATTTCTAGTTGTAATATCGCTACCTTCATATCTAAATTTTTGCGCTACAGAACCTACTAATGCTTCAACGTTGTGCTTATTAAATACTTTGCTGTAGCTTAGTGTGTTTTCAACAATGTAATACGACTTCTTGCTTGTAGAATGTATTGCTTCTCCACCAATGGCAACCCCGTACCCTGTTTTAAACGGATCAAGGAAGGAATCATACACCCCATTATTATTATCAATACCATAATTAAAGCGGTATTTGAAACCGTCCAAAAATATAGCTTCGAGATATACATTTCCTAAAAAACGCTGATCGTTAAATTCCCTATCTAATCCGTCTGTACTTGCCAATGGGTTTTCCCAATTTTGAAACGGGTTACTTGTAAACGTTCCATCAGCATTATAAACACCAATAATGGATGGTGTTGAAAGAGCTCCTAAAAGCACTCCGCCTTGGTTGATACTATTGTTATCGTTTACATCAACATCCCTGTAAACGGTATAGGCTAGCCTTGATCCAACTTTGAGCCAGTCATTAATATCTTGCTCTAAATTAATCTTGAAATTTCTACGTTGCAATTCTGAGCTTCTCACAGCACCTTCTTGCGACAAGTACCCTGCCGACACAAAGTAATTGGTAGATGCTGATTTACCTGAAACTGACGCTTGGTAATTACTTGAGAATCCATTTTGAAAAATCTCGTTCTGCCAGTCTGTACGTGCTGTGTAAAAATCCCAACCTGCTCTTGGGTTTTGTCCCATTTCGGTCATTAAATCTCTATACTGCTCCCCGTTAAGTACAGGTAGGGTATTCCATGCTTGAGAAAAACCTGTATAGGTGTCTATACTAACTGTAGGCTTTGATGTAGTACCCCGCTTTGTTGTTATTAAAACGACACCATTTGCTCCTTGAGCTCCATAAATAGCTGCTGAAGATGCGTCTTTTAAAACGGTTATTGCATCTATATCACTTGGGTTAATTGATCTTGTGTCATTTGTAGGAACACCATCTACAACATAAAGGGGCTCACTACTTGCATTAATTGAGTTTGTTCCCCGAACTCTTACGCTAAATCCTGCAGAAGGTTTCCCTGAGCTAGACAAAACTTGTACACCCGAAGATTGCCCTTGCAATAAGGAACCCACTTGAATGTTTGGTCTTGATTCAAAGCTCTCGCTATCGATAGTGGCTACGGCACCCGTAATGTCTTTTTTTAGTTGTGAGCCATAACCAACTACTACTACCTCATCTAGATAATCGGTTTCTTCTATAAGTTGAACGTTAATAGTAGACCGATTCCCTATAACTATTTCCTGTTGTTCAAAGCCTATATAACTAAATGATAGTATTGCGTTTTCATCAATATTATCTGATAAACTGTATTTACCATCAAAATCAGTAGTAGTTCCAATACTACTTCCTTGAAGGATAACAGAAACACCCATTAAAGGAAGGTTATTGTTGTCGGTAACTTTTCCTGAAATAATTGTTTGCGAAAAAGCTAATTGACAAAAGAAAAGCAACGCAAAGAAAATTTTATGGTACTGTTTCATAAATGAATGGTTTTATAAATAATTAATTTTGATTTGCTATTTAAAAGCATTTCGCAATTTAATTTCATAACGCAATGACAAACAATACCAATCACTATTTAAGTGGATGGATTTAGAATATATAATTATATATATTGCTTATAATCAGCATTATATAATTTTTTTCATTATGGCTAAAAGTGGATTTATGAAGGCTATATCGCGTACAATAGGCGCTTTTTTTTATTAAAAAAGCAATAAGGGCACTAAAAAAAAGGTAAGAAGCGTAATTTTAATTTATTTTTTTTACTAAATCTTCAAATGTTGATTTGTCTTTTGCAGCGTTTTTCAAGGCAGCGCGATAATTGTAAATAGTATTGACAGAGTATCTCAAAATTTTGGCAATTTTGGAACTGCTTGTAATGCCTAACTTTATCAATGCCAAAATTCGTAATTCAGTATTAAGTTTGTTACTTTCTGAAACCACTACCCGTTTGTCATCTTCAAGTAATTTATTGATTGAATCTACAAAGTCTGGGTGCAAATGTAAAAAGGAATTATCAAAGTTCTTATTGAAGATTTCCAATTCTTCATCTATCATTTGTTTAGACTCAGAAAGTTTTAAAAGGGCATTCATTTGGTTATTTTTTACGTATTTACTAACCTGCTTTCTGTAAACATCTAACTTTGAAATATATTCTGAATAAAGATTAAGAAAAGACCCTATATAGTTTTCTTTAATTCTATCAACTTCTGACAACTTAACATTTAGGCTCATTAAGTCTTCATTCATTAACTTTAGTTCATTTCTGGCTTGTGAAACTTTTAATACTTGCTTATAAATAATGTACAATGCTAACACAAGGAAAAAAGACAAAATAGTTATGTAAAATAGCAATGTGTGAAGCCTTTTTTTTTGCTTCACTGTCTTTTGTTCATAAGACTTAGAAATCAATGGCAAATCATTGGCGATATTGATATAGCGTAAATTAGAATTGAAAAATTCTGCGTCATCATATGAAAAATTTATTAATGAATACGCACGGTCAATATCCCCCTCATTAAATAGTATATTGGCGAGCGTTGCCATGGAAGCATTATCTTTCACTGAAGCTTTGATGTCTGAGATAGCCGAGGAAATCAAATTTATTTTTTGATTTTCAACATCACCTTCTAGCTCGTATAACAGGGAACGTTCAAATGTAATCAAAGAGTATCTTCTGGAATTTTTTCTTGCTTTTGACAACCGTTTATCATTTATAATAAATGCCATCTTTAGACTCCTGATATCTCTAAGGTCTTTTTCTTTTGCCCTTAATACTTCTTCGGAGTTAGCATCCAAACGTGAATAAAGCGAATCTCGGTATACCAAATAAAGTTGTGTGTAATTAGATTTACTTTCACTAACAGTCGTGTTAAATGCTAATCCCGAATAGCCTTCAGAAAAAGCAATAAAATAATTTTTGAGTAGAATTTTTGGAAGTGAATCCTTTTTAATTTCTGATAAAATATCAATTGCTTCTTTATAACGCCCAGTATTTACTAAAAGCAAACCCATTTTAAGCCTAGCCTTATCAAGAAGCAAGTTATCTTCAAGCTGCGTAGCCAAATATAAATTCTTTTCTATATACCCTAGGGCATTATCAAAATTGTAAAACTCATATTCATCATAAATTTTGTCATTAATCTTATATGAATCATAAGCACTACTAATAGACGACTTCTTTTTTATTAGTGAGTTGATTCTGTTTTCTTTAAGCTGATCAAATTCTGTACGTTGGCTCATTACCTGTTCCAGCTGAATAATATAATCCTCAAGCTCTTGACTTGAGACAGAAGGATTAATTAAAACCAAAAACAGTGCACTTAAAGAAATTCTGAAATTATACTTGAATTCTAATGCTTTCATGAATACAAAAGTAATAACTCAAATTCTAAAAGTCTTTTCGTCCATATTTAAGTTCTGATTAAGATTTAAATAATATCATGTTAAAACAATCCTATTGGGCTACAATTAAGCCAATGAAAATAATCTAAAAATTCCAAGTTTTGTTTCAAAAACAGATCAATTGTGACTACTGATAAACTAATAATTTCTTGAATTTAAAAGTTGATTAAATCCTTATCAAAATAGTTCGATTTCACTCCCCTCTGCTCCACTGATTATTTTAGAGAATAATAATTTATTCTAGGGAATAAAATTGTACTAAAGGTGGGACTTGAACCAACAAACCCAAAGCTCAAAGATTTATCATTTTTGATAAATCTTCTCTAAAAAAGTTCGACTTAACGCCCTTTGGCTCCACCAACAAGCCCCTTCTTTACGGAGGGGTTTTTTCTTTAGACGACTTAGCAAAGAACCTACTGTAAAGCTACTAATTCTTGGCAACTATTTGGCAACTGATTTTAATTATGGTTGTTTAACATCTTGTTTAGGACTCTTCCAACGCACTACAGAGACCTTACTAATTTTAAAAAGTTTTTCTAGGTTAAGGTTTTTGGATAGTACATCGCAATATATTTCTTTGGTTCGCGCAATTAGTCTGTCTTGCACTAGCTTTGTTTTAGGTTCTGTAGTAAGTATACAGTCGTGAATGATTAGCGAAAACATATCCTCGGGTAAGTCTTTAAATACGTTAATAAAAATATTTGCTTCTGCAGACTGTCCTATATGACTTACTTTTCTGTAATCTCCTTGTCTCTTAATAGTATCTACCCATTCCATAAAATCCGGAAAAAGTTTTACTAGCTCTTTGTATAATTTTGTAGGCTTGTATTCAGCGTTTAATGTTGTCAGTATAGACTTTTTCATACTTCTATAGTCCATTTCGTTTAGTTGTTTAGAATGAGACTTAATGTAGGAGTATATACCGCCGTTTATGACTAAATCTAGACACTTTTTTGTTTCTTTTGTATTTATGTCTTGGATTGACTTTAGCCATTCGAGCATTAGTAAAGAAGGCTGTGCGGAGGCCATATCTACCTCGTATATAAGTTCGTTTGTTTTTGTTACGCATATGGCTCTAATTAGTCTTGGCATAGACGCTGCTAGGTGGTAGGCTCGACCTAAATTATTTATACGCGGCTCAAAGTAAATAGGGAGCAAACACAAGCCTTCAACATTATCGGAGTTATTAAGGGTTTTAAACGCTTTAAAGTAGGCCTCGTATCTATTTAGACGGTCTTGTACGTGATCATCTCTCCACATTATGGCTCCCACTTTCATCTCTTTATAGTTTGACGGAAAGTCTAGTCTAAAATATATCGGATTGTTAGTCACGAGCAGCTTTAGTGTGTTGCGATTTATTTTGTTTAGAACGTAATCTTTTTTTATATCATTTAAGCCACTAAGCGCTAACGATTCTAGCTTTTTCGAAAACGCTTTACTCGTAACGGATACACTTATTAAGTCGGTTTCATCTAGGCCTTTTTTTATTGCGTAAGACATTGAGAATTTACCACTTGCGTACTTTTTGTTTTGATAAACTATTTTTAAGTCTAATAACACTTTTACTACGTCCCCGTAGTTGTTGCCAAGATGTTTTTTAAGCGTCTTAGACGGAATGTTAACGAGTTCTCCTAGTCCTTTTTCACTTCGCAGCTGTTCTCGTATTATATGGCTTACAAACCAGTTACACTTGTCGTAGAATAGTCGCTTACTGTGACTACTAACGATACTACTATACGTAGAATGTGTTTCTAGTAAAGACTTAAGACCTCGTATACTAAACCTTACCACGGCTATAACGTTAGGTTATAAAGTTAGTCAAAGTGGACCACATATGAGAGTACGTTCCATAGGTGGTATCATTTGTGTCGGTGGATAGTTGATTACGCAAATGGACCACATATGCCAAAACGCAAATAACGTAGAAACGTTCGTTATAAGTTAAAGTAACGATTTATAGCGTATGGGATTTAATAGCGAGACGGCTAGTGAAGCCGGCAAGAAAAGTAGACGTGGAAAGGCGAAGTACTCTAGCGAACTTAGAGAAAAGCTAAGCGACCTTACAAACGACCTTATAGACACAATAGATGTATCTAGTCTAAGTCAGTCAGAACGTATCGCACTACTGCGTATACTAGCGACATATACAATACCAAAACTTAAGCACGAACAGTTAGAGCAAGTCGAAACGAAGCAGTTCGAAGTACATATAGTTAAGTAAAAACTTTTCGAATAAAAAAGGCCTAGTATTAGAAGACTAAATAAACTAAAGTAGATACATAGTTAGAGCTACAAAGGAGAAGCATAAAAATTCATAAGAAACTGATTATTTGTTGTGTAAGGATTAGGGCTGATTGTTAGTTTTGTTAATTAATTATTTATCAGGGTAAACATTGTAGCAGGTAACGGGTAAATATTTTACCTAACCCTAATATATTCTTTTTTAGTCTTGATTGATTTTTTTGTATAATTGATATAAATTTTTCTAATGCGTTATTTATTCATTATACTTACTAGTTTTTTTGTTCAAAGTCAGACTGAAGTATCAGGCATAATTAATGAAGAAACTACTTGGACTGTTTTAGGTAGCCCTTATGTAATTACTGAAAACACAACTTTCAACTCTGACCTTACAATTGAAGCGGGTGTTACTGTTAACCTAAGCGGAGGATATTTAAGGGTTAAAGGTAAGCTTAAAGCTAACGGAACTGAATCCGCTTTAATAAAATTTACAGGACAACACGGAGTATGGCTTGATAATACAAATACAACATTTAACCAAAATCACGACCCCGGTTCCGGTGATGGTTCACACGACTCTGGATCTGGTGATGGTTCACACGACTCCGGTTCCGGTGATGGT
>JAQCCM010000027.1 GCA_027621175.1 Bacteroidota bacterium
CCAATACGCCTTCTTCTTCGGCTTTGTGGGCCAACATGGCACCACGCACCACATCACCAATAGCATAAATATTAGTTGCCGTTGTTTGTAGTTTTTCGTTTACTTCAACCTGTCCACGGTCGTTAAGGGTAATCCCTGCAGCTTCGGCATTTAGGCCGTTGGTATAAGGTCTTCTTCCTACAGAAACCAAACAATAATCCCCTTCAAAAGTTAGGGCTTCGCCTTTTTTGTTGTTTGCGGTTACGGTTACGGTATCGCCGTTGCGGTCAACGGCCGTTACCTGATGCGAAAGGTGAAATTTCACCCCTTGCTTTTTCATTACTTTCATCAATTCTTTAGAAAGCGCAGCGTCTAACACCGGGCTAATGCGGTCGGCGTATTCTATCACACTCACTTCTGCGCCCAATCTTCTATACACCTGACCCAATTCCAATCCGATAACGCCACCGCCAATCACGACCAGGTGTTTTGGGATTTCGCGAAGTTCCAATGCTTCTGTTGAAGTAATAATGCGCTCTTTATCCAAATCAATAAACGGCAAACTCCCGGGCGTTGAACCTGTTGCAATAATCGTATTTTTTGCTTCTATGGTTTGTGCGTCTTCGCCTGTAATTTTGATATGCGTTGCATCTTCAAACGAGCCCAAACCACGCAATACGGTAATCTTGTTTTTATCCATCAAAAAATCAATTCCCTTAATCGTAGTAGAAACCACTTCACGCTTACGCGCAATCATTTGAGGAAAATTGATTTCAATGGCACCCGCCACATCAATGCCATGCGTTTTAAAATCTTTGGTTGCCGTTTCGTAGTGATGTGAAGAATCCAATAAAGATTTTGAAGGGATACAACCTACGTTAAGGCAAGTTCCGCCAAGGGTTGATTCTTTTTCAATGAGAACGGTTTTCATGCCGAGTTGGGCGCAACGAATAGCTGCAACATATCCTCCAGGACCCGAGCCAATTATGGCAACATCAAATTGATTCATTTTTTTGGTTTAGTTTTACAAATGTACAATGAAGCGAGCAATCGTTGCATATCCTTTTTAGTTATACACACAAATTTGTAATATTACGAGATAAATGAAACAAAAACCTACATTATCACTTGGCATTGCCCTCCTCCCCGTACTTGTTTTAGTCCTGTTGCTTTCCGTTAATGTGGGTATTTATGGAGATGATGCATTGAGTGGTTCTAATCAGTTTATACTCCTTTTGGGGGGTGCGGTTGCGGCACTCGTTGGCTTTAGACAAAATATTTCGTACAAAGAAATGTTGACGCAAGTAGCGGAAAATCTAAAATCGGTAACGGGTGCTATTTTAATCTTACTTTTTGTTGGCGCTTTGGCGGGTACGTGGTTGCTCAGCGGCATTATTCCTGCCATGATTTATTATGGATTACAAATATTACACCCCACCTATTTTTTGGCTGCTTGTATCATTATATGCGCCTTAATATCCATTGCAACAGGAAGTAGCTGGACTACTTCGGCTACGGTTGGTATTGCGCTTATTGGTATTGGAAAAGCCATGGGAATGCCTGTGGGTATGATTGCGGGGGCGGTCATATCGGGTGCCTATTTTGGCGATAAAATGTCACCCCTTAGCGACACGACAAACCTAGCACCAGCCATGGCGGGTGGAGAATTATTTGCGCACATTCGCTACATGAGCCTGACAACGGTTCCTACCATTTTGGTGACGCTTTTGGTCTTTCTTGTTATTGGATTTACGCAACAACCAGAAAGTGTTATGCAAACAGAATCCTTGCTGTCGGCAATAACAGCTCGTTTTAACATTAATCCACTGTTGTTTTTAGCTCCAGTTATCGTGGTGGTCATGATTGCAAAAAAGACACCGCCTTTGGTTGCACTGCTTATCGGAACACTTTTGGGTGTGTTGTTTGCCCTTTTTTTTCAGCAACCGCTATTGACGTTGTTAGCTAATCAAGACATGTCTTGGTCAGGAACATACAAAGTTGTTATGGATGCCATTACGGTTTCTACCACTATAGAAACCAGTAATCCATTGTTAAACGATTTGTTTCAATCGGGAGGCATGGCAGGAATGTTAGGCACCATTTGGCTTATCATTTGTGCGATGGTTTTTGGAGGTATTATGGATGCTATAGGTGCGCTTGAAGCCATAAGTGCGGCATTATTGCGATGGGCAAAAAGCACCTTTCAATTGTTTGCTAGTACGGTAGCTTCGTGTTTGGCCATAAATATTACAGCGTCAGATCAATATCTATCTATTGTGGTGCCTGGGAAAATGTTTGATAAAGCCTATAAAGATCGCGGGTTGGCACCAGAGAACTTAAGCCGAACCTTAGAAGACTCGGGAACCGTAACTTCTGTTTTGGTGCCGTGGAATACCTGTGGTGCATATCAGTCTGGGGTGCTTGGCGTTTCTGTGGCAGAATATTTTGTGTATGCTATTTTTAACTGGCTTAGTCCATTCACTACCTTACTTTTTGCAGCTATTGGATATAAAATAAAGCAGTTAAAATCTTAGTATTGATGGTGCTTATTCTTTCATAGAAAATTAAAATTTGTATCGCACCACATTCCTACAAATTTGTTTAGTTTTGATTCTCATAATTAAAACAAAAAATATGGCTATTGTAGGAAGAAAATTCCCAAATGTAACAGTGAACGCGATGAATGAATTGGGTGATACCATTCAAATTAATGTGCTTGAGGAAGCCGTTAATAACAAGAAAAAAGTATTGTTGTTTTGGTATCCAAAAGACTTTACTTACGTATGTCCAACAGAATTACACGCATTTCAAGCGGCACTTCCCGAATTTGAAAAAAGAAACACCATTGTGATTGGGGCGTCTTGCGACACTGCAGAAGTACACTTTGCATGGTTAAGCACATCTAAAGACAATGGAGGTATTGAAGGTGTTGCGTATAATATTTTAGCGGATAGCAACCGAAATCTTTCATCGATTCTTGGTGTGCTTGACGGAGATAACCATCAATACAATGAAGAATACGACACTGTCTTAATGGATGGTGATAATGTGCCAAACCGTGCTACGTTCCTCATCGATGAAGACGGAATTGTACAACACGAAAGCATCAACAACAAACCTATTGGACGTAATGTAGATGAGTTTATTCGTATTGTAGATGCTCTTGCGCACAACCAAAAACACGGCGAGGTTTGTCCTGCAAACTGGGAAGAAGGAAGCGAAGCAATTAATGCTACTAGCGAAAGTGTTGCTGACTATTTAAGTAAGAAATAAGATGGTAACGGAACTAAGTGGAGATAATTTGCAAGAACTGCTGTCTCAACACGACACCGTGTTGGTGCAATACTCAGCAGGCTGGTGTGGTAATTGCCGTATCATGAAGCCAAAGTTCAAAAAAATGGCTTCCGAAAATCCAGGTGCGTTTTTTGTTTTGGTAGATGCTGAAAAAAACCCAGCTTCTCGAAAACTCGCCAACGTAGATAACCTGCCTACATTTGCCGGATTTAAAAACGGCGCTATTGTAAACCAGGTACAGACTAACAAATTGGACGTACTACAATCATTTGTAAATGAAATTACCAATAATTAAACACCTTACGGAGTTTATACAGCAAAACGATGAAGATTTTGTTGTAGAAGCTGCCGAGACATTAGAGGCGCTTACCGAGGTTTCTTCCCTTAAAGAAGAAGAGCTTGACGTAATTGGTGAACTCATTTCAAATATGTATGGAGCACTTGAAGTACATAAAATGATACAAGATGGTGTTGCACCTAAACAAGCGCTCAATGATTTTATGAAGCGTGTACTTGGATCTATAGATAAATAAACACTTTTTGTTTACTGCACAAACCCGATGACATCATCGGGTTTTTTTGTTGTATTTTTGACTGTTCAACAATGGGTATTAAAGATAAATTCCGCGTTAAAGGGCTCAACCGCCAACAACAAATTGTGTGGGGTGCGTTTTGTATTCTCATTGCTATTTTGCTATTCACTGCCTTTATTTCCTTTTTTCAAACTTGGAAAGTGGATCAAAGCGCTCTTGGGGAACTTGCTAACAGAGAAATCCCTGTTGAAAACAGTATTCGAAAATTAGGCGCTTCACTTAGCTACATCCTTATTTATCAAGGAATTGGTATTGGTGCTTTTTTAATTGCCTTCATGGTGTTGGTAACAGGGTTTAGTCATTTTATAAACTTCGGCACCAATAAATTAGGGGTACGCTGGATTTGGACGCTGCTCCTTTCCCTTTGGCTGTCTATGGTTTTTGCACTTATTTCACCAAACTCTTTTCTACTAAGCGGCGTAACAGGCTATGAAACAAATGCCTTTGTGGTACACTACATTGGCCCTTTGGGTGTTGCGTGTTTACTGTTGCTCATTGCTATTTCTTTTTTGGTGTATCAATTGAAATGGAGACCTGAAAACGTAACATTTCCCTCTAAAAAAACACCAAAACCTAAGGAGATTGAAGATGAAGTAGCTGAAGTTTCTTTTGACCCACCTATCATTGAGGAAACGCCCAGTGTTGCTAAAAAAGCTACAATATTAAAAAAAGAGAGTACTCCAAAAATTGAGAATGATGTTGAGCTGTCTGTTACAGAAACCGAGGAAGACGAAATTGTAAAGAAGGCAAAAAAATTGGTTTCAGATTTTGGAGAGGTTGACCCCACACTAGAATTAAAAAATTTCCGCTCCCCTACCGAGTCACTTCTAAAAAGTTACCCCCATGAAGGCATTACCATAAACGAACAAGAGCTAGAAGAAAATAAAGATCGTATTGTGGATACGCTAAAAAACTATCAGATTGGTATTGCGGACATTAAAGCTACTATTGGCCCAACAGTTACACTCTATGAAATTGTACCAGCAGCAGGAGTTCGTATCTCAAAAATTAAAAACTTAGAGGACGACATAGCGCTGTCACTAGCTGCGTTGGGTATTCGAATCATTGCACCCATTCCCGGAAAAGGAACGGTGGGAATTGAAGTGCCGAACAAAAATGCAACCATTGTATCGATGCGTTCTGTGATATTGGCGAAAAAGTTTCAAGAGGCTGAAATGGAACTTCCGCTAGCTCTTGGAAAAACCATCAGCAACGAAACCTTTGTAGTGGACCTAGCCAAAATGCCACACTTGCTTATGGCAGGAGCTACAGGACAGGGGAAGTCGGTTGGGCTAAATGCGATTTTAACTTCGCTGCTTTACAAAAAACACCCTGCTGAAATCAAATTGGTGTTAGTGGATCCAAAGAAAGTTGAGCTTACTCTTTTCAACAAAATTGAGAGACACTATTTGGCAAAACTCCCTGATACTGATGAAGCTATCATAACGGATAACAAACAGGTCATCAATACACTAAATTCGTTATGTATTGAGATGGACAATCGGTATGACTTGCTAAAAAATGCGATGTGTCGCAATATCAAAGAATACAATACCAAGTTTAAAGAACGTAGGCTAAACCCACATGATGGACATACATTTTTACCCTATATTGTTTTGGTAATTGACGAGTTTGCAGATCTTATCATGACCGCAGGCAAAGAAGTAGAAACGCCTATTGCGCGACTTGCACAGTTGGCTCGGGCGATAGGAATTCACTTGATTATTGCCACGCAACGACCATCGGTAAATGTCATTACAGGACTTATTAAGGCGAATTTCCCTGCGCGGATTGCTTTTCGTGTTACCTCAAAAGTGGATTCTAGAACCATTTTAGATAGCGGAGGCGCAGATCAGTTGATTGGTCGTGGTGATATGTTATTTACTCAAGGAAACAACCTCATCAGGCTACAGTGTGCTTTTGTGGACACATCTGAGGTAGAAAAAATTACCGATTTTATTGGGTCGCAACGGGCCTATCCAGATGCGCATTTGCTACCCGAATATGTTTCCGATGAAAGCATATCAACAAAAGAAAACAATATTGAAGATCGGGATGCCTTATTTAAAGAAGCCGCAGAAGTAGTGGTCAATGCGCAACAAGGATCGGCATCGCTTTTGCAACGCAAATTGAAATTAGGCTACAATCGTGCAGGTCGCATGATAGACCAATTGGAAGCAGCAGGAATTGTAGGCCCATTTGAAGGAAGTAAAGCCCGGGAAGTCATGTTTAGAGACGTGATTTCATTACATGAATTTTTAACAAAAGAAAATGAAAATTAAACTTGTATGTATTAGCCTACTCTACGCTGGATTTACGCTGGCGCAAAATCAAGATACACAAGCAGAAAAATTGTTACAAGAAGTTTCCGAAACTCTTGCCAATTACTCCAATATCGCTATTGATTTTAGTTACGAATTGGTAAATAGAAAAGAATACATAAAACAAAAAGAGCAAGGAACATTGATCGTAGAAGACAATAAATACCTACTCCATTTGATGGGGATTCAGCAGCTAAGCGATGGGAAACATATACACACCATTAACAAAGAAAATGAAGAAATACTCATTGAGCCTGTCGACACAAATTTAAGCGAAGGGTTAAATCCATCTAAATTGTTTTCGTTTTATAAAGAGGGATACCTCTTTTCTTGGGACATTACACAACCCTTATATGGTGGAAGAACCATTCAGTTTGTAAAGCTCACTCCAATTGACACCTATGCACAAGCAGCGTATTTACTTTTGGGTATTGACACCAAAACCAAGCATATTTACAAACTTATTGAAGTAGGTGACAACGGCACTGAAACCACGCTTACTGTAAATAAATTTACACCAAACAAGACTATTGCTAAAAATACTTTTGTGTTTTCTGAGGCAAATTATCCCAATTATTATATCGATAGATTTTAATGAAGCTCCCTTTACTAGATCGTTACATATTAAAGAGTTATCTCACCATTTTAGTGAGTTTCTTTTTTATTTTGATGTTTATCTTCATCATACAAACGGTTTGGGTTTTTATTGATGAATTTGCTGGTAAAGGATTGGATGTAAGTGTATTGCTCCGGTTTTTACTCTATTATTCTCCAAAATTAATTCCGTTGGTATTGCCACTTACCATTCTTTTGGCATCTATCATGACGTTCGGAAATTTTGCAGAGCGTTATGAATTTGCTGCTATGAAATCTGCTGGAATTTCATTGATGCGTGCTATGCGCCCGTTGATTGTTGTAAATAGCATTGCTTGTCTGGCTACGTTTTATGTGGCAAATACAGTAATCCCATTAGCAGAGTTTAAAACCTATAATTTAAGAAAAAATCTTTCCAAAATGCGTCCTGCTTTAGCTATTATAGAAGGGATGTTTAACGACATTGGGGAAAGCAACATCAAGGTAGCTAGAAAATACGGGGAGAATGACAAGTTACTAGAAAACGTCATCATACACGAAAAATCGCCAAACCAAGTCAATAATGTGGTAATAAAGGCGGCTAGAGGTGAACTTAAAAGTGAAGAAGTAAAAGAGGGGTTGCAATTGGTTTTATATGACGGATATCGATATGAGGAAGTTGTCCAAAAAAATAAACGCAAAAAAAATGACCCCCATAACCGAATCGCTTTTAAACAATATACAATGAATATTGATTTAAGAGCTTTTAACAATGTGGACTTAAATGAAACCAGCTATAGCAATACCTTTAAGATGCAAAACATTAATGAGCTAAGTCAAAGTATCGACTCGCTTACTAAGGGATATGTTTCTGAGATTGAGGGTTTTGCGAACACTGTGTATCTAAGAACAGGGATTAAGTCTGTCAACAGGTTAAAAAACACATTCACCAATGATAGCTTCAAAGGTAGAAAAGGCTTTTTAGATGCATTCACAACGAAGCAACAAGAACAGATTTTGAGTACTGCAATAAATAATATTAACATCCAGCTTAGCAATTTCAACAATCAAAAGCAGTTGTTTTTTATTCGCGAAAAAGTCATTAATCTACACCGTCTTTGGCGCGATGATAAGTTTGTAAATGCGTACGCCACACTACTTTTGTTCTTTGTGGGAGCTCCACTAGGTGCCATTATTAGAAAAGGTGGCTTTGGGTTGCCAATTGTTGTGGCATTAACCATATTTTTAACCTATCATTTTGCAGGTACACTTTTCAAAAATAGCGCCGAAGATGGTAGCCTTCATCCATTTTGGGGTGCATGGCTTATTTCTATAGTACTAACCGTTGTGGGGTTGGTTGCTACGATTCGTGCAAGTAAAGACAAGTCTGTTTTTGATATTGAGCGAATAAGACTACAAATAAATTTACCCATAAATCTAATTGTTAAAAAATTTAAAAAATGACAAAAAAAATTCGTTTAGACCGAATTGAGGATGCTATAGAAGATATCCGAAACGGAAAAGTAATCATTGTTGTCGATGATGAAAACCGTGAAAATGAAGGAGATTTTGTAGGTGCAGCCGAAATGGTTACTCCAGAGATGATAAATTTTATGGCTAAAGAAGGCCGTGGATTAATCTGCACACCCATAACAGAAGAACGCTGTCGTGAGTTAGACCTTTATCCCATGGCAAGTAACAATACCGACCCCATGGGAACAGCTTTTACAGTTTCCGTCGATTTAAAAGGGCACGGTGTTACTTCTGGGATTTCAGTAGCAGACCGATCAAAAACGGTTCGAAAACTAATTAGTGCTAATGCAAAAGCACATGATTTTTTGCGTCCTGGTCACATCTTTCCACTAGCAGCAAAAGAGGGTGGCGTATTGCGACGCACTGGTCACACCGAGGCCGCTATTGATTTTGCGCGTTTGGCTGGTTTTCAGCCAGCAGGAGTCATTGTCGAAATCATGAATGAAGACGGCACGATGGCGCGATTACCACAGCTACGCAAAGTTGCAGACGCATTTGACCTAAAATTGGTTTCAATAGAAGATTTGGTAAGCTATCGCATGAAACACGATGGTTTGATTGAAGTTAAAGAAGATTTTGAAGTTGAAACTCCATATGGGATGTTTAGACTTCGAGCCTTTCTCCAAAACACCAACAACCAAATTCACATTGCCCTAACAAAAGGGAGTTGGGAAGAGAACGAAGCCGTACTCACACGTGTTCACACCCAACAATTGAATAGTGAGTTATTGCGTATTCTAAATCAAAATAGAACAAGTTCTCTCGACGCCATCTTTAAATGCATAAAAAAAGAAGGCAAAGGAGCTGTGATTTTTATCAATCAATTGCAGCCTGCAAATCGATTATTAGAAGATCTAAAATCCATTCAAAATCCAACTGAAAACAAAAGAAAAATGGATGAAAAAGATTTTGGAATTGGCGCTCAAATGATTCACGCTGTTGGAATTAGCAAAATAAAACTACTCTCTAACAGTACTAAAATCAAACGTGTGGGCATGTCCGGGTATGGACTGGAGATTATTGATTACGTATCTTACTAATAAAATTTTTTAGTTTAAACTATTTCTACCTAGTTTATGCCCTTTTAGTGCGTAGTATAATATCAGCACATAACATGGAAGTAAAATCCAATAGCCACTGGTTGAAGCCTGTGCTAAGGCTTCAGGCTCTGACAAAGTTGTTGTTAGTAAATCTACTTTTTTTCTATCTACAAGCCTTCCATATAAAGGTGGAATGATAGCACCTCCCGAAATTGCCATAATGAGTAATGCAGAGGCTGTTTTTGTAAAGCTACCCAAACCTTTTAGTGTCAGAGGCCATACAGCAGGCCAAACCAATGCGTTTGCAAATCCTAAGGCGGCAACAAAAAACACAGAGGTGCTGCCATGAGTGTTGATTACACACACCGAAAATACAATCCCCAAGACAGCACTTATTTTTAAAGCATTGTCCTGGCTAATATATTTTGGGATAAGCAGAATACCCAGCGCATAGGTAAATACCATGGCTAAGAGCGTGTACATGGTGAAAAACTTAGCATCAGCTACAGGAAAACCTAAAGAAATTCCGTAGGAAATAATCGTATCCCCTGCAATGACTTCAGCACCTACATAAGCAAACAAAGTAAGCACGCCTAGCCACAAATGTGGGAAATTAAAAATGGAGGTTTTGACGTTATGGTCAGCACTGCTGTGCGTTTCAGCGGGTGCCTCTACATGGGGAAGCGGGGCTTTTCGAATAAGCAACCCTAAAAGGACAAGAACGCCAGTCATAACGATATAGGGTGTTTTAACACCATTCGCAAGAGTGTCGAGCAATACGTCTTTTTCGGCATTCGAAACTACTGCCAATTGATTCTGCACCTCATCGATTCCGGTTAAAAGCAGTGCCCCAAAAATAACAGAGCCCAAACCACCAGCCACTTTGTTGGCTATACCCATGATTGCAATTCGCTTTGCCGCACGATCTATAGGGCCTAAAATTGTTATGTACGGGTTTGAGGCGGTTTGAAGCAATGTCATACCAGTCCCCTGAATGAAAATAGCAACCAAAAAAATCCAGTAGGTCCTTGCTTGAGCTGCTGGGATAAAAATCAATGCCCCTATGGCCATGATGAGAAGTCCTAAAGACATGCCTTTTCTGTAACCTGTTTTTTTAAGTACATAGGCAGATGGTAATGCCATAACAACAAAAGAAATATACGAAGCTGAAGCTACCAAATACGATTGAGCATCAGTTAGCTCATGTATGGTTTTCATAAATGGGATAAGCGCCCCATTAATCCATGTGACAAAGCCAAAAATAAAAAACAAGCCCGCTATGATTGCTATGGGTGTTATTTGACTTTGATTAGATTTAGATATGTTTTTCAATAGAAACGTATTCAAAAGCGCTTTAATGAAAGCAGTGCTTTAAGCCAAATATATTAATATACATTAAAACATCCCTCCGCCTCCGCTATTCTCATCGTTTTCGCGTTGACGTCTAGATTTAGCACGATATTTACCACTGCCAAAACGGTAGTTAAAGCCTAGTTGTACCGTACGGCTCTCCCAATTAAATTCTCCCTTTGTAGGAAATGGCTTACGTGCGTTAAATCTAAATCTCATGGTATCAAACACATCATTAAGTCCAACATTGACCGTACCCTTTCCTTTAAGCACATTTAATCTTGCGCCCAAATTCATAAAATACATGGGAAGCATATCAAATTGTAGGTTTTTGTTTTTCCCTCTGTAAAACATAAAAACTGTAAATGTCAACTTTTTACTTGCACTTAAACTGTTATACATTCTAAAATTCCATGCTACATTATCTACAACATTTACATCTCTTACGATATTTTCTTTTGTGGCATCTTTTAAAGGAGCGTTAAGGTATTCTGCTATACCTTTTTGTCTTTGTGAAAACAAATCAAAACTCGTGTTAAACGACCACCATTTTGTAGGCTTATAATTAGACGAAAGCTCCATGCCGTATGCCGAAGTATTATCAAAATTATCGTGCGTTAGAATCACTTTACCGGACTGTATATCACTTTCATCTACATATAGCGCACGATTTATTTCATTTGAAATAGCACGATAAAAAACACCTACAGTAATGGATCCTTTTTTTACCCTTCGCGTATGATTTATCTCGAATGAATTGGTGAATTGAGGTAATAATTTTTGATTTCCGTAGGAAGAAACTAAGGGGGTTGACCACTCTTTTATGGGGTTTACCTGCCCAATACCCGGTCGATCAATACGGCGGCTATAACTAAACTGATATGACTTTTTTTCGCTTGGAGAATAGGTCAAATAAAATGAGGGGTACAACTCCGTATAGGAATTTGAAAAAGGATTTAAGCTTGTGCGTTTTGTAGTGTTTTCGGTATAGGTCTCTTTGGCTTGAGCAGTGACCTCAACATTCTCTGCCCTTACACCCACTTGATAGGACCATTTGTCTAATTTTTTACCATAGGTAGCGTAAAGCGAATAAATATCTCGGGTATAGTCAAATGCAGTATCTGGTGCTGGGCCAAAATTCCCCCTACTATCGATAGATTCACCTGTAGAAGAAAATAAAATTAAGGTATTGAATAAGCGCGCCTCAGCTCCAACTTCTAATTTGGTTTCTTCCGTTAAGGGGTTAACATAATCTAAGTTGACGGTTGTTCGCTTTCTATCTGTTTGATTTTTATCGTCATGATTTTTTGAGTCATTGGGAGATGGATATGAAAATGACACAGGATTGTCTGAATCAAAAATATTATGGTCCACCTCTAACTCAATGTTACTCCCCTCTTTATCAAAATTGTGTTTGTAATTAAAATTATATTGTGCCGAGTTATTATTTGCATTCGCATCAAAATTTTGATATTCAGTAGAGCGGATTTTGTCTTTATAGGATTATGGTTTCTGTATCGCCTATAGTACTGTTGTCCGCCGGGTTTTGACTTGTGAACATTGAGAGCGTGTTTTTATCGTTTAAATAAATATCTATACCTACTTTAAAAATATGCGATTCACGCTCATCAAAAAACTTAAAATACTGCTTAGATAAATCTTGGGTGCGTTCTATGTGACCATTATTGGCATTTTCGGAAATATTGTTGTTGTAATTTCCATACACATTAAATTTTCCGGTGCGGTAATTAAGGTTTAAACCGCTGTTAAATTTTGGATTGATTTCTTTACTCCAATTGGCACTCAACGAGCCGTTAAAGCCAACAAGTTGATTTTTATGTAAGACAATATTAATAATACCTGTCATTCCGTCTGGGTTGTATTTTGCTGAAGGATTTGTAATAAGTTCCACGGCCTTAATTGCCGATGACGGAATTTGCTTCAGTAATTGAGCTGCTGGAATATTAGACAGCTTTCCATCTACCATGACAGGAACATTTTCATTGCCGCGAAGGCTAATTGCTCCTGTTTGTGGGTCAACACCCACAGATGGAATTCCTACCATGAGCTCCGATGCCGTTCCTGCAGCTGCTAAGTCTTTTCCAATCGTAATCACCTTTTTATCAACCTTTTGTTGGATGGTAGAAACCTCCCCTATGACTTCTACATCGTCAAGTTGGGTTGCCGACTCTGTTAACGAAATTCTTCCTACATCAATGGTATAATTACCCTTTCCAATAGTTACGTCTTGTTTTGCTTTTTCATATCCTATAAATTGGACGACAAGCGTATAGGTACCCTCTGCAATTTTATCCAATTTAAAATATCCATTTTCATCTGTAATAGTACCTGTTATCGTTTCCCCTTTGGTATTGCTAAGCACCACGCTTACATAAGGTAATGGCTGGTTTAAGGAATTATCGAACACCAATCCCGAAATAGTCCCTGTTTTAGGTGTATTGGCTGCTGTTGTAAATGATGAGAAAAATAAAACACATAGAATTGAGGTGAAGATTTGGCGCAACATATTTTTTGATTATGGGTTAAATGATGAGGAGTTATAGGCTTAAAACGATTGAAAAAGAAAAATGTTACGTCCTCTAATATCAAAAAAACCAGAGCTTAATTGACATGGCAACTACCATAATCATCATCACAGCTTTGATTACACCCTCTCCTTTCTTAACTGAATAACGCGAAGCAAAAAATGCACCTGCCGCATTCCCTACAGCCAAGGCAATTCCATACTTCCATGCGATATGACCAGAAAGGGCGAAAGTCGCTAATGCGCCTGTGGTGTATATAAAAGCCACGGCAACCTTAGTTGCGTTTACACGAATCAGATCCATGCGGTTTACATAATTCATAAACAGCATCATGATAAATCCAATACCCGCATTGATAAAACCACCATAAATCCCAATAAAAAAGAAAGCGACCATAGACCAAACAAGTGTTTTACCCGATGTTTTTGGAGAAGTAGGTAACGTATTGTATTTGGGTTTAAATACCATAAGTACCACAACTACAAGCATGATGACAGCTAAAATTCTATTGAACACATTTCCATCTATATCAATGGCAATTCGAGCACCTATAAGCGCGCCCAAGAGTGCTACTCCGCCCAAGTATAAACTAAATGGGAACGAGTTGATTTTTTTACTTCTAAACCCTAAGGTTGCTGAGCTAGTCGCAACCAAAATAGCTACGCGATTGGTACCATTTGCGGTTGCTGAAGGCAATCCCAAAAAGATAAGTAATGGTAAGGTAAGCAACGAACCACCACCTGCCATGGTGTTTATAAATCCAGCAAAGAGTCCTGCACCAACAAGTAACAGCAAATCATAAGGGAAGTCTATCATGCGGCAAATGTAGGCATTCATTGAAACAAGTAAGAGATGCGTTTTTAGAAATAAAAAAAGAGCTTATATTTGCAGCCACTGGAGAAATGGCAGAGTGGTCGAATGCGGCAGTCTTGAAAACTGTTGAGGGTCACACCTCCGGGGGTTCGAATCCCTCTTTCTCCGCAAAAGGCATGTTTCAATAGAAACATAAAACTTCAAAAACCCTTTAAAACCCATTGTTTTAAAGGGTTTTCGCTTTTTATGCACTTTTCAAAAATCAACTATTTTTTCATAATTTGATTGACCTATAGGTGTACCCAAGCAAAAAGCACTAAAAAAAAGCTCAAATAGGCACACTAAAAGGTACATCGAAAAACAAAAAGTTCACCAAAAGTTCACCTGAAAATCAATACTTTAAAATTTAATCTTACGGAGATTTGTAAAATAAAAAAAAGGGTTCTGTCGCATCTGCTAAAATTAAGCATCAAGTTTTAAACTAATTTAATTTTTTAAGAAGCTAATGATATGAATGATTTGTAGGTT
>JAQCCM010000028.1 GCA_027621175.1 Bacteroidota bacterium
GTCATTAGCTTCTTAAAAATTTAAATTAATTTAAAACTTGATGCTTAATTTTAGCAAATGCGACAGAACCCAAATATCAGTTTTTAAAAATAATCTTAGATTAATATCAATAAGTAATGTTTTTCATTGCTTCAAAATTCATAGAATTTTCCTCATTTGTCATATTTTTCAATGGGCTTAATAAATACTTTTACTAAATATAAGTTCTAATAAATATAAACTTTTTTAGGACTATTTCAAATCTTTAAAACAGCACCATTAAAAACCAAAACTACATATCGTTAAAAGATCTTATTTAATGTCTAAAAGCTTCACTTCATTTTTCCTTGTAACCTCTTTTTTTGTGTCTAGTGCTCAAAATCAATTGCCTATAGAGAATGGGGAGTTTGAAGCTGTTGATTCCCAAACAAATTCGTTTACCCAATGGTCTAACTTTCAAAACAACAATGGGCAAGTAAACTATTCGATAGAAACACAAAATTTGATTCAAGGAAGCACCAAAGCGTTGAAAAGTGAAGTGCTTTCACTTGGGGGCAATGGTTGGGATGTTAAAACACAAAGTGATTATTGGTTTCGAGTTGAAGCGGGACAAACATACACTGTTCGATTTTGGGCCAAAATAAGCGGCGCATCGTCTTCTGCTCAAATGAAAGTTGTATTTCAATCGGATGCTGAAGGAAGTTACCAGGGAAGTAATCAATCAATCACCCAAGATTGGCAGCAGTTTACGCACAATTTTACAGTAACAACCGCCAATGATACAAATCGTTTGAGCTTTTGGTACATGGAAAATAATATTACATATTTTTTGGATCAAGTGGAGGTAGTTCCCGAAAATTCGATAACCCTCAATCCAGCTATGACGTCACAAACTGTGGCTGGTTTTGGTGCAGGGATAAAACGTCGAACCGAAAATCTGTATGCCCTAGAAGACTCTATGCGTGAACAAATAGAGGCTTTGGCTTTTGAAGATTTAGAAGTCAATATGATTCGATTTTTTGTATACCACGATTTGGAAGACCCAAATGATAATTCGGATCCTTTTAATCTCAACACCTCTGCTCTAGACTGGACACGTTACAGCAGCACCCCAAATAATTATAGATCTAAATATGTAGCCGAAGCACTTTCCAACGCATTTTCTTTGAGTACCTATGGCTTTGACCATATAATCGGTAATTGCAACAGCGCACCTTCTTGGTTAAAAACAAACAATTCACATGCCGGAGGAGGAACATTAATTTCTGGTCAAGAAAATGAGTACAGCGAGTTTTTAGTGGCTTTTATTAAAGGCATGCAAGATCAATATGGTATTGGAGTTACGGCAATTTCTCCAACAAATGAACCGGATTATAACGTAACTTATGAATCAATGAATACTACCCCCTCTGAGTTAAATTCCATCATTAAAAATTTAAATCAACGCTTACTTACTGAAAATTTAGAGCAAATTAAAATCATTTCCCCTGAAACGTTTAGAGTGTCATCAAACAACAGTGGTGTTTCCACTATAAATTATGTCAATGCAATGTTTGCAGATACTGATGTAGTAGCTGCTACAGACGTTGTAGCAACACACACCTATCAAGCCGAAGTTACATCAACGGATTGGTCCACATTAAAAAATGCATCTCAAAACAAACCCGTTTGGGTTACGGAATCTGCAAACCTACACAGCCCCGATTGGGACATGGCAGACGCTCAGTACCACATTGACCGTATCATCAATGGATTCAATCACGGAGGATTGACAGGTTACATGGCACACTTATTTTATGAATCCCATAAGTATCAATCAGAAGTAGATGCAGGTCAAAAGTATGGCTCCTCTGCATTGGTTTTGTGGGATAGTTCCAACACTATTATCCTGCCAAAGCGCTATTATGCCTTCAAACATTTTGCCAATCTAATTAAAAAGGATTACCAAAAAGTTTTCTTGAACACTTTTGAAAGTGCCCCAGATGCAGTGGCTTTTGTTTCTCCAGACAATTCAAAAGTAGTCGTGCAATTGTTTGCTCAAAATGCAATTTCAGGTTTTAACCTAGAAATTCCAAAAGGAACAACCTCGATTGATCATTATGTAACATCGGACAATTCGGCTGATAATTTTAGGTTGGTAACTACAGACAATTTTGATGTTCAAAGTAATTTTCTTTCTATTGAAATGAACCCCATGTCCTTACATAGTTTTGTTTTTACGATCGACCCAACCCTAGCGATTCAAAACAATACCGCTTTAGAAAAAAAGAGTTTGCTTCGTGTTTTTCCAAATCCAACTCAGTCACAAATCAAATTGAGTTTCCCCCAATATGAAAAACATATAGTAAGCATTTACCAAACCAACGGCACCAGAGTATATCATCAAAACCATAGCCCTTCAAAGACCGCGAGTATCGATGTAAAATCTTTTTCTCCAGGAGTTTACATTCTCAAATCAACCACAAAAAGTGAAAAGCAATTTGTCAAAATTATTATCCATAACTAATGCAATTGAATCTTAAAAAACACATAGTATACGGCCTGATTTTAATGAGTTTAATTTCATTGGAAGCACAACAAGTAACAGCACTTCCTAACTTTATTTTTTACTTAGCAGACGATCAAGATCAGTTGGATTATGGAGTGTACGGCAATCCAAAAGTTCATACACCTGCTGTAGATGCACTTGCAAATGAAGGGATGCGATTCACTAATTTTTATACTTCTCAGGCAATTTGTGCGCCCAGTCGCTCTCAAATTTTCACAGGAATGTTTCCTTTCAAAAATGGATGTATGGCAAATCACTTGCCTGTAAAACCCAATATCAAAACCGTTATAGATTATATGGAATCTGCAGGTTATGATGTGGTTTTGGCTGGTAAAGGACATGTGAAACCCAATTCTGTTTTCCAATGGTCAAAATATTTTATGTCCGTCAACCATCGCTATTTGCCTTTAGAGGACCTTGACGACTACCTTCAAAAAACTAAAAAACCATTTTGTGTTTTTGTAACCTCAGATTATCCACACGGACCTTATCCAGAAACATCCAATTATTCAAAGAAAGACATCTATAAGCTCCCTTATGACAGAGGCAATTTCAAAAATTTTAAAACAGGGTACTATCAAAATATTGAAGATGATAACACCCAGTTAGAGCGTGTTCTAAAAATGGTAGATAGCTATGGGCTCAAAGATAATTCCGTTTTTATTTACGCCTCAGATCATGGAATTTCTGGTAAATGGGGTGTGGCGGAGCAAGGATTAAAAGTCCCTTTTGTGGTGCGATGGCCGGGGGTTGTTGCGTCCAATAGTGTTTCTGAATCGTTGTTGAATTTTGTGGATGTTTTGCCTACGTTTTTGGATATTATTGGAGCTAAGATTCCAGAATCAATAGACGGAAAAAGCTTTTATTCTATACTCAAAGGGAATAACCAAACTGTCCATAAGTTTGTCTATTCACTCGCCACAAAACAAAACATACAACAATGCAAAGTATTTCCAACCCGTGCCATTCGAAACTCTCGGTACAAGTTCATTCGAAATTACAATTCTGTTGATGTTGTTGCCTCCAATTATGGCGCAAATCCTGTGATAAATAAATTCATCAAAAAGGGGGCTGACTCATTCCCTAATGTTCCTTTTGAAGAACTATATGATTTAGAAAACGACCCTTACCAATCGAAGAACCTAATAAATAAATCAGAACTTCAGGAAGTCAAAAAGGAACTTTCGGACGCCTTACAGTCTTGGATGGAGGATCAAAACGATTTTTTAGTATATCAAAAAATGCCACTATTAAAACCGACACTTCATCCATTAGATCGAAACTCTAAATGGAACAAGGTAAGCAGCGATATCGAGGAAAAATTAAATGAAAATGATTATTACCCCCTTCATTATTAATTAATTATGAAAAAAATATATGTACTTATAATCACAGCATTGCTTTGCAACGGAGTTTTTGCTTTTGGGCAAACCCAAAGCAATCAGCAACCTTTAAATGTGATTTGGATAAGCACCGAAGATATGGGCCCCATACTCAGTGCTTATGGCAATAATGTTGTAAATACTCCCAACATTGATCGGTTGGCAGCGGAGGGCGTAAAATATACGAATGCCTACGCTACCGTGGGTGTTTGCGCACCCAGTCGATTTTCAATTATTACTGGAATGTACCCAGCACGTTTGGGCGCTCACAATATGCGAACAGGAGACCACAACAATTTTAAATGGCCCGAAAATGTTCATCATAAATCCAACAAAGGTGTTTTGGACAAGTCGGGCAAAAACGTTCCTGAGTATGAAGTCGTTACACCTCCTTATGTAAAACCTTTTACAGAATATCTCAGAGCCGAAGGCTACTATTGTGTTAATGACAACAAATGCGATTATCAGTTCAATGCGCCTTTTACGGCTTGGGACGATGTTTTTGGAGGCGGATCCTACAAAAATGCTCCTGATGGAATGCCTTTTTTTTATGTAAAAAACTTTTATACTACTCATGAATCTCGTATTTGGCTTCGAAAAGACAAGCCTATGACGGTAAGTCCATCCGACGTGCCTATTCCTAAGTATTATCCCGATTTGCCTGTTGTAAGAAATGATATTGCACGAAAATATTCAAACATCGAGGCTATGGATAAAGAAGTGGGACAACTATTGAGTCGCCTCGAAGCCGATGGGGTTTTGGATAATTCGATTATTTTTTTCTGGAGTGATCATGGAGGCAATCTCTTGAGACAAAAACGAGCAGTAGGGAATAGCGGTCTTCATGTACCCCTTTTAATTCGATATCCAGATGGATACCGTGCTGGTGAAACTGATGAGCGAATGATCTCTTTAATGGATTTGGGACCAACGGTAATGTCACTTCTAGGAATCGAACCGCCCGATCATTTGGATGGCAAAGCTTTTGCTGGAAAACACGAACAACCGCCTCGAAAATTTATATACGGATCTGCCGACCGATTTGATGAATCTACTGATATGCAACGCTCGGTGTTGGATGGTCGTTTTGTGTATGTTAAAAACTTTATGCCAGAGCTTCCTTTGATTTATAGAAATCGATATCGAGAGCAAATTCCGATGAACAAACATTTGATTGAACTCAATCAAGCTGGAGAGTTGGAAGGGGATGCTGCCTACATTTTTATGCCAACCAAGCAAAAAGAAGAATTATATGACCTTCAAAACGATCCTTCGGAAGTCAATAATTTGGCAAATAATCCAGCCTATGCAAACAAGCTTAGCCTGTTTAGAAATCAACTTTATCAATGGCAAAAGGAAATTAACGATCGTGGTTTTGAACCCGAAAGTGAAATTGTAAATGCGTTTTGGCCCAACATGATTCAGCCCATAACTGCTGATGTTGTAATTAGCACAAAAAGCGAACTAACATACCTGAGCTCTGAAACTGTGGGTGCTTCTATTGGGTATCAAATAGGCGGAAATATTGGCTCCAAACAATGGTTGCTTTATTCAAAGCCAATACAGTTAAAACCTAACGAAAAAATTAATGCTCGAGCCATTCGGATTGGCTATAGAGCTTCAAATATTACAACCAATTAAACGTATATAATTATGAATATATTGAATAAATTTTCCCTAATCATTCTTTGTGTTGTATTGATACCAGATGTTGTCTGTGGTCAGTCTGACGAAAAAAAACACAACATTCTTTTCATTTCAGTAGACGATTTTAGACCCAAGATTAATTCTTATGGAGAATCCAAAATGATTACTCCAAACATAGATAAATTGGCCTCTGAAGGATTGCAATTTAATAACGCATTTACCAATATTGCGGTATGTGGCGCCAGTCGAGCTAGTATAATGACTGGAATTCGTCCAAGCCAAGAACGCTTTAATGATTATACTTCCAGAGCTTCGGTTGACGCACCCAATGCCATTACATTGAACCAGTTATTTAAAGAAAATGGATATGAAACGATATCGTATGGAAAAATATACCATTTCCCTGACGATACGGAGGAACATTGGACAGAATCGGACGGAGGTGCCCATCAAGCTGACTATCAAGATCCGGAAGCTCAAGAACGAAAGCGCAATGGTGAAAAAGGCTCTCACGGCCCCAAAGGCCCTGCCTTTGAATACCCTGAAGTTGATGATTATGTTTACAATGATGGAAAAATTACAAAACAAGCCCTTCAAAAAATGAAGGATTTAAAGGATGAAAACAAGCCTTTTTTTATGGCTGTTGGTTATGTATCTCCCCATCTTCCGTTTATTCAGCCCAAAAAATACTGGGACATGTACGACCACGAAGAGGTTGAATTGGCAGACAACGCCTATCAACCCAAAAATTCACCTTTTATTGCGATGCATGCTCAACACGATTCAGCGGAATTAAGAAACATGTATTTGGACATTCCAAGTGAGGGATTGTTGAGCGATGAAATGTCAAGAAATTTGGTGCATGGTTATTACGCCAGTGTCAGTTATATGGACGTTCTGATTGGAGATCTTGTTCAGGGATTAGACGACTTGGGCTTGAGAGATAATACCACTATTATTTTGTGGAGTGATCATGGGTTTTTTTTAGGAGAACACGGTTTTTGGTGCAAGCACAGTACATTTTATGAAGCAATTAAAATACCTTTTATTATTTCATCTCCTAATTATGTAAAAAATCAAACTACGGATTCTTTTACTGAACTTGTAGATGTCTACCCGACACTTTGCGAGCTTGCAGGAATTGAACCTCCAAATTACATTCAAGGTAAAAGCCTAACTCCTGTGATGAAAAATCCTTCTGTTAATTTGAAAGACGAAATTTATACGCGCTACAAAGAAGGCGAAGCCGTAGTAGATAAAAATTACTCTTACACAGAATTTTTCCGCGGCGAAAAATATTTAGGAAATATGCTATACGACTTGAACAAGGATTTGAAACAAAATACGGACATATCCAAACTTCCTGAAAACGCAAAGTTGGTTGAAAAATATCGTAAAAAATTAAAAGCTATGCGTACTTATGTGAACCAAGATCCAATGATTGCTAAAGAGAATTAATTGATAGTGAAACCGTCTTTTTGATAAGCGAGATTCCAGGATCATTTTGTTAGGGATTGTTATGCCAATCGCTTTGATGCATTATCCTCAAATGTAATAGCTTTTTGCTCATATGTTTTAATTTGCCAATCATTTCTGCTTTAAATTTAAGTTAATTGATGTAGAGAGTTGAACTAAAAACTCCACGGCGAAGAACCCATATGAAAAAAATCAAAGTAAGCTTTTATCACTCAAAATTTGACCGCATATGCAAATCAATATTTATTGGCTTGTTTTTTTCGGGTTGGATGTATTCTCAAAATTATTATGTATCCGACAGCCAAGGTTTGGACACCAATAATGGTGCATTCGAATCGCCCTTTAAAACAATCAATAAAGCAATTTCAATGGTAAATCCTGGAGGGACTATTTATGTCATGGATGGTGTTTATCGAAATCAAAATTACGGAACCGTTGATGTTTCCTCCAAAACAAACATGAGCAATCCTCATGTGGCTACTGTAAATAAATCGGGTACACCAGGAAATTACATTACCTTAAGAAATTATCCTGGCCATTCTCCCATAATTCAATTTGATGGTCAAGGAGGAATTAAAATCGCTGATGAAAAGAACTATATTATCATTGAAGGTTTTGAGGTAGTAGGCCCTTCTGCCTCAATAGACTACGATATGGCTATGGCAGACAGAGAATATAAGGTATTGGTTTCTTTAGATGATGATTCAAGCACCAACTATACGCATAGTTATTTTTCTGGAAAAGGAATTTGGGGAGGCTATGGAGCACACAATAATATTATAATTAGAAATAATATAGTCCATGATACTCCCGGTTCAGGAATTCGTTTTAATGATAGTGATCGCATTACTATTGAGTACAATACTGTTTATAACACAACCTGGTGGACTTCATCGGCTTCGAGTGCTATTGTTTATGCAGAAACCATTGCAGCTGCAGAAGATGATAATGGAACGGATATTAAGATGATTATGCGCGGTAATGTTGTGTATAATAACTGGAACAGAATCCCTTTTTTTACTACCAACTTACCAGATAATGCTCAAAATAACAATCTAGAGTACGGTTCAGCAACTCATACCTCCATTGTAGATGGTCAAGGGCTTTATGTTACAAGGAGTGATCCTGAATATAACGGTACTTTTTTGTTTGAAAACAATCTTTGTGTTAATAATGGAAAAAATGGAATCAATTTTGATAATTCATTAGCTGCCTCTGCTATTTATAGCAACAATACCCTTTATTTTAACGGTGCTCATGAACAAATACAAGACATTTCTGTAGCGCAAGGAAACACCGCTCATCGCGGACAAAACGTTGCAGGAATCAAAGCGCGAAATGTTAAAGGCGTTACTATTGTCAATAATATTATTGTTTCTCGACCTCCTTCTGCCACGCCTTCATACTATGAAAATTTTAGTGTATTGGAATTTTTAAACGTACCAAACAAAACAGCAAACAATAATATTTTTGTCAATGGAACCTATCAATGGCCAGCAACAAACAACAATAATATAGTGAATGTTGATCCGCTTTTTGTTTCTGCACCCGGAGTTATTAATGGGGCTGTAGATATGTCTTCAACAGATTTTTCGTTACAATCAAATTCTCCAGCAATTAATGTAGGAGATTCTAGTTATACACCCGCCTACGATATTTTGGGAAATCCTCGTCCGGAGCTTCCAGATGCCATTTCGTATTCAAGCTTTGAGGGTACAGCAGGCGGTTGGAGTTCGTTTGGGGCAACATCGCAAACAAGCACAGTTACATCACGAACGGGTGGTTCTAGTTTTTTGACCACGGGTCGAAATCAAGATTGGCACAGCCCAAAGATGGATTTAGATAATTTATTAACCGTTGGAGAAAATTATACATTTTACGTTTGGGTAAAATTAGCCTCCGGAGTTTCTGGAACTAACCAAATCACTATTAAAAATACCGACGATGGAACTTATTTTGATGTAACGCCCAAAGTCACAACTTCTGATCAAGAGTGGACACTTCTAACGGGTGACTATCCCTATTCTAGCAATCACAACTTGTTTGTATATGTTAAGGGTCCAACCAATGCTGAGGGCGGAGGACATTTTTATATCGATGATTTTTCACTAGTACCCCAAGGATCGTCAGCGGTTGACTTTTCTGTTATCACCGATGTAATTGATATCGGTGCTTATGAGTTTTTAGATGCTTCTTTGAGTACAAATCAAGAAAATGAAAATTACCAAAGATTGTATGTCTATCCCAACCCAGCAAAAAGCAATCTCATAATTGCGAACTATACGAAGGAGAATAGGGTTGTTGTAACAGATCTTTCTGGCAAACAATTCCAATTGCCTCAACAAAGAAATGCACAACAACAATCACTTTCAGTAAACGTTTCAGGTCTAAACGTTGGGATTTATTTAGTAAAACTAACAGACACAACAAATAATAAAACACATATTTTTCGATTTATAAAAAAATAATAAACTATCAATAATACCATTGAATTATGTCCAAAAAAAATAAAAACATAGCCTACGTATCTGTTTTCTTTTCATTAATTTGTTTGATCAGCTGTTCAAATTCAGCCTCAGATACAGTTTCTTCTGATAATGAAATATCCTCAGATTCATTACACAATCACTTTAAAGGGCTGTTTCGTATGGGAGCTGCTATAAATGAGCAAACTATTTTAGGATTTGATAAGCAATCTAAAGAAATAGTGACCACTGAGTTCAATTCAATTACCCCTGAAAATTCACTAAAATGGATGTATCTTCAACCAGAACCCAACCAATTTGATTTTTCGGTTGCCGACAAATATGTTCAACTGGGGTTGCAAAACAATATGTATATTGTAGGGCACGCACTGGTATGGCATTCCCAACTAGCCGATTTTATGCAAAACATTCAAAGCAGCACTGAAATGAATGCCCATGTTCAAAACCATGTGAATACGGTTGTTTCTAGATACAAAGGCAAAATCAATGCATGGGATGTTGTCAACGAGGCTTTCAATGAAGACGGAACTTTAAGAACATCTGTTTTTTACAATCAAATGGGAGAAGATTATATTGATCAAGTATTCCAATGGGCAGCAAAAGCTGACCCAGATGCCGATTTAATTTATAACGATTACAATGTTTATAAACCTTCAAAAAGAGCTGGAATTCTTCGATTGGTTGAAAAACTTAAATCCAATGGTACCAAAATCAGCGGTGTAGGTGTTCAAGCACACTGGGATTTGAATTCGCCCAGTTTACAAGAAATCGAACAAATTATTTTAGACATCTCTTCCGTTGGGGTTCCTGTTTCGTTTACTGAGTTAGATATCTCAGTGCTTCCAAGTCCATGGGAACTGGTAGGTGCTGAAGTAAGCCAGAATTTTTCTGAATTGGAAGGAGACCCAACAATGAATCCATATCCAAACGGATTGCCCGATGCTATTCAAAATCAACTTGCCAAACGCTATGAAGATATTTTTAAACTGTTTATAAAACACAAGGATAAAATAAGTCGAGTTACCTTTTGGGGCGTTATGGATAAACACTCATGGCTCAACGATTGGCCCATTAAAGGACGAACCAATTACCCTTTATTGTTTGACAGGAATTATCAACCCAAAAAGGCCTACCAATCTGTCATTCACGCTACCACTACTGACTAAAAGTAACTAAAAATATTCTATGAAATCAATATCTAATAAACTATCTGTAATCGAAAAAATTGGCTATAGCCTTGGGGATCTTGCAGCAAACCTTGTGTTTCAGACCCTAATGACTTATTTAGCCTATTTCTACACCGATATATACGGATTAGAAGCCAACGATGCGACCGCAATTATGTTTGTTGTTGGTACGATTGCCGCTTTTGGGTTCAATCCTATTGTGGGGGCTCTTGCAGATAGATCCACTTCGCGTTGGGGTAAATTTCGCCCCTGGATTTTGTGGACAGCCATTCCGCTTGGAGTTGTTTCTGTGCTAGCATTTAGCACCCCAGACTTCGATTACAAGGGGAAAATTATTTACGCAGTAATCACCTATACCTTATTGCTTTTATTGTATGCTTCTAGCAATCTTCCGTACTCTGCACTTAGTGGTGTAATTACTGGAGATATGAAGGAACGAAACAGTATTTCTTCGTATCGATTTGTAGCTGTGATGTTTGCTCAATTTTTTGTACAAGTTTTTATGTTACCCATTATCATTTATGCAGGAAATGGAGACAAAGCATTGGGCATTGAATTGGTCATGTCTTGGCTGGCCGTTATAGGAACTATTATGCTGTTGATTACTTTTTTCACTACAAGAGAGCGAGTTGTTCCTTCAGAAGAACAAAAATCTACTGTCAAAGAGGATTTATTAGATTTAGTCAAAAACAAACCTTGGATTATCATGCTAGTTTTGACAACCCTAACCTTTGTATCACTGGCTATGAAGGGAGGTTCCTACGTTTATTATTTTGAAAACTATGTAAACGCACCTCAATTGATCATTTTTATTCAACCCATTTTAGATTTTCTCTCTAGTGTAGGTGTCAATTTTTTTGGAAATGATCCTGTGTCTGCTGGTTTTGGTTTGTTCAATGCGGGTGGAATTATTTTTATGATTTTGGGTATTGGATTGTCAAAAGCTTTGGCAGATAAATACGGGAAAAGAAATATCTTTGGAGTCTTTCTATTTATTTCCACATTGTTTATTATAATTTTTATTTTTTTCAAACCCACATCTGTAGAGTTAATTTTTGGATCTCAAATTCTTCATGGTTTTTTCTACGGCATCACAATTCCCTTGCTATGGGCTATGATAGCCGATGTTGCCGATTATTCAGAATGGAAAAACAATAGAAGAGCCACAGCAATCATTTTTTCTGCCATGATGGTTGGACTAAAATTGGGACTTACCATTGGAAGTTCTTTGGTTACTAAAATCCTTGATACTTACGGTTATGTTCCCAATAGTGAATTGGGTCAAACTGCAGAGGCAATTTTAGGAACAAAACTCCTAGTGAGTATATACCCAGCTATTCCGTTTTTAGTAGGGGTTGGATTGTTGTTTTTCTATGAAATAAATAAAAACATGGAAAATCAAATTGAATTGGATTTAAAACAAAGAAGAAATCATTAAAAAATGCCAGAAGACAATATAGAACACATCAATTTTGAGGAGTTAAACCAAAACGCACTATCTGCGCCGCTAGTGCGCCATATTTATACGGCAGACCCTTCGGCTCACTATTTTAATGGAAAAATTTATATTTATCCTTCTCACGATGTCGATGCTGGAGAAGCATTTGATGATTTAGGAAGTCATTTTGCTATGGAAGATTACCATGTAATTTCTATGGATTCAATTGATAGTGAAGCTGTTGATAATGGAATTGCCCTTCATATAGATGATGTTCAATGGGCAAAACAGCAAATGTGGGCACCCGATGCAAACGAAAAAAACGGTAAATTTTATTTGTTTTTTCCTGCTAAAGATTATGATGGAATTTTCAGAATAGGGGTTGCTGTAAGTGATTCGCCAATAGGGCCTTTCAAAGCGCAGCCAAATCCAATTAAAGAAAGCTTCTCTATCGACCCAGCCGTATTCAAAGACGAAGACGGTAGCTATTATATGTATTTTGGAGGTCTTTGGGGAGGTCAATTGCAGCGTTGGAGATCAGGTGTTTTCAATGCTGATCAACCCGAAAGCCCAACAGCTTTTATCCCTGATGATAAGGACCCTGCTTTGTTGCCGTTTGTTGCTAAAATGAGCGATGATTTGCTTGAGTTTGATGAAAAACCCAAAGAAATTCAAATTTTAGATGAAAACGGTGCGCTGTTACTTTCGGGAGATAATGAGCGTCGTTTTTTTGAAGCTGCTTGGCTGCATAAACACAATGGAAATTATTATTTTTCCTACTCAACCGGCGACACACATTTTATATGTTATGCTATTGGAGACAATCCCTACGGTCCATTTACTTACAAAGGGCGAATATTAAATCCTGTGGTTGGATGGACTTCTCATCATTCCATTTGTCAGATTGAAGGTAAAACCTACTTATTTTACCACGACTCATCGCTTTCCAAAGGAGTAACCCATTTGAGATGTATCAAAAAAGCTGAAATAAACTATCGAGAAGATGGCTCAATCATTACGTTGGATCCTTATCAATAGTTTTTCGATTAAAAATAGAGGTTCTGTCGCATTTGCTAAAATTAAGCATCAAGTTTTAAATTAATTTAAATTTTTAAGAAGCTAATGACATAAATGATTTGTAGGTTGAACTTTCAGGGTTCACCAGTTGATTTTTCTTTATCA
>JAQCCM010000002.1 GCA_027621175.1 Bacteroidota bacterium
GTGGGGTCGCAGGTTCAAATCCTGTCATCCCGACTTTTTTCCTTAATAACACACTGATGTGCTTCAAGCGCATCCCGATGAAATCGGGAGGGTCGCAGGTTTAAACTTAGCAAACCGATCTCACGACCAAAGGGAGTAACACTATTCTAGTGTCTCACGATCAAAAAAACATCAAACCACCTACTATAAATGACAACAATCCTTATTGATTACAATATTTTTTTCTATACTTTTAACACCTCATGTACCGTGTAGCGCATTTTATAAATCTACCCTACCGAATGCATAAACTATATCTTATTCATGAAGCATTATGATGTTCTTATCGTGGGTGGAGGTGCTGCAGGTTTCTTTTCGGCAATAAACACAGCGCAAAGAAATTCTGATCTTAAAATTGCAATTTTAGAACGCGGAAATACTGTTTTGTCTAAAGTAAAAATTTCTGGTGGCGGAAGATGTAATGTAACGCATGCTGAGTTTGAACCTAAGCCGTTATCACTTCATTACCCGAGAGGGCAAAAAGAATTACTCGGGCCGTTTCATACATTCATGACAGGTGATACGATGGAATGGTTTGAAAAACGAGGAGTTGATTTTATAAAAATTATGACAAAACTTGACCTCGTTATACCAGCTTTTATTTTACTGTTTTTATCAACTTGGGTAACGAATTCATTAAACCTTTTTTCTGCAGCACTTGCTTTTGCAACAATCAAAACAAAATGGAGTTATAAAAGGTTGACTTTGTATACGAGTGTTTTAGGCGTTTTTATTGCTTTATTAGGGATAACAGAACATTTTTTTGTTTTTCTTAATGCTTTAGGAGTGTTAATACCATCTGTATCATCCATATATATTGCACACTTTGTTTGGATAAAAAAACAAGTTTACCAAATTGGTGATGTTCAAGACTGGAGCTTTAGTGCGTTAATTAGTTGGAGTGTTGCATCTGTCATATCATTTTGCACATATATGGAACTATTTCATTTGACACAAGCATATTTTGTAGATTCGTTTTTAATTGGGGGGATACTATATTTTGTTTTAAATATAAAACGATTTAGCAAATATAAAGATGAAAAAAACAATTAGAATTATTAAAAACAGATCTGATATTGGCGCTGGAACTAGAGGGGCAGATATCGGAATTGATGCCATGGAAATTGCGGCTATTAATGGAGAAAATGACTTCTTCAATAGAACTGCATTTACAGATGTAAAAACTCATAACGAAAGCATCTATGACAAAGTTCAAAATTCATCTGCAAAGCGAATTAACTTTGTTGTTGAGCAATGCCAAAGAGTTGCTGAAGCCGTAAAAAAAACACTCGAAAAAGAGGAGTTTCCCTTAGTGCTTTCTGGGGATCATTCATCGGCTTTAGGTACTATTGCTGGAATTAAAACCAAAAACCCATCACAACGACTCGGCATTGTATGGATAGACGCACACGCTGATTTGCATACACCTTACACATCCCCTTCTGGAAACATACACGGAATGCCTTTGGCGGCTGCCATGCAAGTAGATCACATAAAAATGAAATCTAATAATCCCGATAAAGAAGCATTAAGCGCTTGGGAAGCCTTAAAAACGATTGGCACTAATAATCCAAAGTTTGCCCCGCACGATCTTGTTTATTTTGGTGTTAGAGATACAGAAACAGCAGAAGATATCCTCATAGATAATCTTAATATCAAAAACTATAGTGTTCCTGAAATTCGTTTCAGAGGTATAGAAAAATGCACCCGTGAAGCTATTGAGAAATTAGCTGATTGTGATGCCATTTACATAACTTTTGATGTTGATAGTTTAGACTGTGACCTTGTTTCAAGAGGAACGGGGACCCCCGTTTCCTTGGGGTTTACGCCTAATGAGGTAAAAACAATAATTTCTGCTTTTTTAAAGACCGATAAAGTGGTAGCTGCTGAGTTTACCGAAATTAATCCACTGCTAGATAACAAAGGAAATTTTATGGCGGAAACCGCTTTTGATATATTATACCATTGTTTTGGATAAGAACAATATATTCTACTATCTATAAACCTCACAACGCTAAATAAAAATTTGGCCTATTTATTAGAGTTATCATGGACAAAAACTAGTGAAGACCACCTTCCACGCGCATATGCTGTACCCCCATTTTCGGGAATTAATCCATTGGTGTGAGAATTAAACTCAACCCGAATTTCTGATCCTTTTCGAACATAAATTCTTTTAAAGGTTGTTCCGGCAGCTTTAAAATCTCCGGATTTATCTGTCCTTGGGTTTTGATACGTGCCAATCAATTTATTATCAATAAGGATTCGATATGTCGATTCCCCATCAAATTCTTTGAGTGTGTTAATGGTTACATGATACATACCTGATTTTCCTTTAAAATTACCTTGAACCGCAGCAAAAACATCTTTGTATTTGGCTGCGTTAACAGAGAGTACTTTTCTTCCACCCTTTTTTTGATGCGGGTACAAAACCATCAACCTCAACAACTGGAAAATCTGTTATGGCGTACATGGTCAGGGGAACTTCCTGAGCACTAAGGAAGAGGGAAGGTAATAGAGTTAAACACACATAAAATATGTTGATTGTTGACTTGAACATCAGACCAAAATCTTATAAATTCATGGCTATTTATTATTTTATTTGAACTTGAACCGAATTACTTTTCAGTTTAGATCCGGTTGCTTGAACCGTTACTACATCTTTAACATCTTTTAAAGACTGAAGTAGAATCAACGCTCTTCCGTTTGCTGTAATCAATTTGTTGGTTTGATAGTCTTGGGTGCTTTTATTAGATCCATTATCAACACCTAAAATTTTAACATCACCATTAACCAAGAAACGGAATTCGGTTTCTTTGGAAGTTACATGTAGTCCATCTTTATCAACCAACTGTGCCACTACGTGTGTCACATCATAACCATCTGCTTTCAAATTTGACTTCTCTGTCACAAGTTTAATAGCAACAGGTGCGGAAGTCGTCTGTAAAGAAACTTCTTTCTCTTGTCCATCAAAACCACCGCGTGCAACCAAAGTACCTGACTCAAAAGGGACAGCCCAGCGCAAAATTCTATCTGGACTATTACTTAAAGACCTCCACCCTAGCGACTTGCCATTTAAAAGCAACTCCACTTTATGCAAGTTGGTAGGCACTGCCACGATAATCATTTCGCCTTTTTTATAATTCCATTTTTTTAGCGCCCTATGATTGTTCCAATTAAGCGCGCTTTTAGAAACAACCACTTTACCGCTAAGCTCATCTACACTAAATTCATCATTAATTGGATGTGTACCTATTGCGATGTGGGGTTTATTTACCCAAATTAGATTTAAAATGATCCCAACCCGCTTTTTTAAAGCCTGCTAAGTCTAAAATGTCGCCGTGCCACCCTTTTTGAGGCCATTTTTGATTCGCTTCTCCCAAATAATCTATTCCTGTCCACATATACATGCTGTACACCATTGGGTCTTCTAGCATAGAATTCCACTCTTGCCATGTTCCGGCGTTTTCGTTTCCTGTAAAATGTAAATTTGGATAGTGTTTTTTACTCCAGTTGTACTGCTTTACTTGATAACTAAAACCTACAATATCTAATACTTGGGCATAGCCTGATGCCAAACTTGCAACAGGGATAATTAAATTTGCAGTTACAGGCCTTGTATCGTCTAATTCACGAGTCCAGTTAGCTAGTTTTTGGGCTGTTTCAGTGAGTTTATATTTTCTATCAGGCAAATTTTCGTATCGTTCTTTCATTTCCTTTGGAGAAAGATCAGGAATTCTATTCCAATATGATTTTACCCCAGGATCCCACAAACCACTTACGTGCTTATAATGCTCATATGTCCATTCAATTTCATTGCCTATACTCCATTCAAAAATGGAAGGGTGATTTCTATCGCGTAACATCGTACGCGTTAAGTCACTTTCACCCCATTGCTGAAAGTGATTTGTATAGCCTTCAGTAATATGGTCTGGCTCTCTTTGATTAAGGTTAAAGCGTTTATCTTTTGGATTATCAAATTCATCAAAAATTTCTGATTGAACTAAAAAACCCATCTCATCACACAAATCATAAAATTCTTCCGAAAAGGGATTATGGGATGTCCGAATGGCATTTACGCCAGCCTCCTTCAAAGCTTGAAGTCTTCGTTTCCAAACACCTTTGGGAACAGCAGCTCCAACAAGACCTCCATCATGATGTAAACAAACCCCTTTTACAAATGTTGGCTTGTCATTAAGAAAAAAACCTTCGTCTTTAATGTGTGCTATTTTTCTAAAACCAAATCGAGTCTTGTAGGTGTCTAAGGTTTTGTCGTTTGAGACAATCTTAGAGATGCCATAGTACATATTTGGATTTTCAATACTCCACAAATCTGGATTTGGTACGTTAATTTTTTGGGTAATCACTTGTTGTTCGTTAGCTCCTAATTTCAAAGTGTTTTCTGTGGTGGTGACTTTGGTGTTATTTGAATTATAAATTTCTGTCACTAAAATAAAATTCGTCTCACCAGATGTTTCGTTTTTTATTGTTGTTTGAGCTGACACAAAAGCATCAGCACCATGTGCAATAGGGGTGGTAAAATATGTTCCCCAGATTGGGATATACAATTTTGGCGTAATTATAAGCTTTATGTTTCTGTAAATCCCACTACCAGTGAACCAGCGGCTATCTGCATATCTTGAGTGATCTACATGAACTGTTAAAACATTTTCAGTTCCATTGGTGTTTAATTTATCTGTCAAATCAAAAAATGTAGGGGAATATCCATAGGGATTTTCACCAAGTTTTTTCCCGTTCAGCCAAAACGTAGCATTATTATAAACACCATCAAAATAAACAAAAGCTTTTTGGAAGCTTACATCAATAGGAGTATCAAAGTGTTTTTGGTAAGCACCAACGCCGCCAGGCAAATACCCTGTGCATCCCTCAAGGTTTTCACTAAATGAAAATTCAACACTCCAGTCGTGAGGCAACCTTACATCTCTCCAGTTTTTATCTTCCATCGGAAGATTTTCAGGCATTGTGGTGTCTTTTTGCAACTTAAACTTCCAATCAAAATTAAAATCTTGGTTTCTATTTTGTGCATGTACACATGTGAATGTAACTAAAAGGAATATGATTTTTTTCATTAAAAAATAATTAATGCGTAAAATTAGTTTAATGACTAAGCCTAAAAAAAGACAAATGATTTAAACTGTAACACTATGGTTTTTTTTAACATCACATAACAAAGGTTACTGCAGTGTATTACAAAAACTATTATCTAACTTATCTTTACAAAAACAATCGCTTTGATTATTGGATTTTGTGGGGGAACAGGTGCAGGAAAATCAACCTTAGTTGAAAAAGCGGCGCGTTTCCTGGGAAAGGAAAACACACTTATCCTAGCCCAAGACCATTACTACAAACACTTGCCTGAACTGACTTTTGAAGAGCGTGCACAAATTAATTTTGACCACCCAAATGCACTAGATTTTGATTTGATGGTGTCAGATTTACAAAAACTAAAGAGTGAAACTTCAATCGATCGTCCTGTTTACTCCTTTGCAGAACACTTAAGAACGAACGAAACTGTGTCTTGTGATTCCAAACCTTTTATTTTAGTAGAGGGTATATTGGTTTTTGCACACCAACCCCTTCTTTCGTTATTTGATTATAAGGTGTATATTGAAGCTGACAAACAATTACGCGTTCAACGCAGAGTCGATCGAGATGTACAAGAAAGAGGACGGACAAAAGAAGAAGTTTACCAACGATTTGAAACAACATTACACAATATGCATGATACGTTTATTGCATCCAATAAAGAAAAAGCCGATATTGTGGTTTCAAACAACGAGGCTATTGAAAAAGCAATGGCACCTCTAAGGCAGTGGCTTGATTCCATTATAAAATGAAAAAACTTCTAGAAAATCCTTGGTTTAAACTGGCAACAAACGTGTATGCGCTTATTGGGTTATTCTTTGTTGTTTGGATGGTGTTTTTAGATACAAATTCGCTGCTTATTTACCTAAATCTGGAACGTAAACTATCAGAGCTAGAACGTCAAAAAGCAACGCTGGAGCGTGATATTGCTTTAGATAAAAAAACACTTTTGCAATTAAACGATTCCATAGAATTGGAACGTTATGCGCGTGAAAAATATAATATGAAACGAAAAAACGAAGATGTGTACCTTATTGAATACACAGAAAGCGCCCAATAATTTTAATAATACAAAATGAAATACACAGAACAAATGCTTCGTGAAGATGCATTAAAGGACAAAATTATCGTGGTTACTGGTGGTGGTAGCGGACTGGGAAAATCCATGACCCGATATTTTTTACAACTTGGAGCAAAAGTGGCAATTACCTCAAGAAATTTAGAAAAACTAGAAGGAACGGCAACCGAGCTTTCAAAAGAAACAGGTGGTACTTGTTTTGCTGTTGCCTGTGATGTGAGAAATATTGATGAGGTGGAGGCCATGCACACACATGTCATAGAAAAACTTGGCGCAATAGATGTATTGGTAAACAATGCAGCTGGAAATTTCATTGCACCAACAGAACGCTTGTCTTCAAACGCTTTCGATACTATTTTGGACATTGTACTAAAAGGAACCAAAAACTGTACGCTGACTTTTGGCAAACATTGGATTAAAACCAAACAAAAAAACACAAACGTTTTAAATGTTGTAACTACCTATGCTTATACAGGGTCGGGGTATGTGGTCCCGTCGGCTTGTGCAAAAGCTGGCGTACTTGCTATGACCCGTTCTTTAGCTGTAGAATGGGCAAAATATGGCATGCGATTTAATGCTGTTGCTCCAGGGCCTTTTCCCACAAAAGGAGCATGGGATAGACTTTTACCTGCACCAATAAAGAAAAAATTTGATCCAAAAAAACGCATCCCTATAGGTCGTGTGGGTGAACATCAAGAATTAGCGAATTTGGCAGCGTATATGGTTTCTGATTTCGGCGCATATCTTAATGGTGAAGTCATTACCCTTGACGGAGGCGAATGGCTGAAAGGAGCTGGACAGTTCAATAATTTAGAACAAGTGTCACAGACCATGTGGAATGTTTTGGAGATGGCAATTCGCAAAAAAAAATAGTTAACAAAATTTTGATTTCCTGATGCGTATATAAATGCTATTTTTACACTTTACAACAAACCATGGGGAAAATTATAGCTGTAGCAAATCAAAAAGGAGGAGTAGGCAAAACTACCACTTCGGTTAATCTTGCAGCATGCCTTGGTGTCTTAGAAAAAAAAGTCTTGTTAATTGATGCAGATCCGCAAGCCAATGCCACATCGGGACTTGGAATAGAAGTGGAGAAAGTAAAAAAGGGTTCCTATCAGGTACTTGAACACACACTCCCCGCAAAAGAGGCCATCGTTCCTACAAATTCACCTAATCTAGACTTACTCCCTGCGCATATCGATTTGGTTGCAATTGAAATTGAATTGGTTGATAAGCCGAATAGAGAAAATATGCTTCGCGATGCCCTTGAACCTATAAGAAAGGCATATGATTATATTTTTATTGATTGTGCACCCTCATTGGGACTAATTACATTAAATGCGCTTACGGCTGCCGACTCGGTGATTATCCCTATTCAATGCGAATATTATGCACTCGAAGGTCTCGGGAAATTATTAAACACCATTAAAAGTGTACAAAAAATCCACAATCCCTCTTTAGGAATTGAAGGAATGTTACTGACCATGTACGATTCTCGTTTGCGATTATCCAATCAGGTTGTTGACGAAGTAAAAAAACATTTTAACAATATGGTTTTTAACACCATCATTCAAAGAAATGTGAAAATTAGCGAAGCTCCAAGTTATGGAGAAACCATCATCGACTACGATGCTTCAAGCAAGGGAGCGTCTAGCTATTTGAAGCTTGCGCAAGAATTTATCACTAAAAACAAGTAATATGGCAAAAGCAAAAAAACGTCAAGCCATGGGGCGTGGCCTATCTGCACTACTACCAACAGATGAAAACCTTGGTAATGGAAACGTTGAAGGTCGTGTGTTAGAGGTGCCACTACATCAAATTGAAACCAACCCATTTCAACCCAGAACACAATTTAACCCCGAAACTCTAGAAGAACTCGCTTCCTCTATTGCTGCATTAGGGGTTATTCAGCCCATAACAATTCGCCGAATGGGAGATGAAAACTATCAGTTGGTTTCAGGCGAACGTCGCTTTCGCGCCTCTCAAATGCTTCAATTAGAAACCATTCCTGCATTTATTCGCGTTGCGAATGACAAAGAATCCTTAGAAATGGCGCTTGTTGAAAACATTCAACGCGATGATTTAGACCCTATTGAGATTGCCTTGAGTTATGAAAGACTCATTAACGAAATTAATCTGACCCAAGAAGAAATGAGTAAGCGTGTGGGGAAAAAACGCTCTACAGTTACCAACTATTTACGCTTATTACACCTAGACCCCTTAATCCAATCTGGGATTCGTGACGGATTTATTAGCATGGGGCATGGACGCGCACTTCTAGCAGTTGACGATTCTAAAGAGCAGTTAAACCTCTATAAAAAAATCGTAGCTACTGGGATGTCCGTCCGAGAAACGGAACAGGCAGTTAAACCTAAAAAACAGAATACGCAACCTAAAACTGAAGACTACACCGCCAAACATATTGATGCATTGAGCGATTTTTTTGGTGCAACAGTACAAACAACGGTAGATAAAAATGGAGGTGGTAAAATTGTGATTTCATTTGGTTCTGAAAAAGAGTTTAAAACAATTTGTAAAAAACTGAACTCGTGAAAACGTCTGCTTTTTTCTGGTTATTGATTTTTGTTTGTGGTATTTCTACAGCGCAACAGATTAAGGCAGAGGATATTCGAAAAATCGAGAATGAAGATCCATTACGACCTGCAAAAGCAGCTTTCTATTCTGCTGTTCTTCCTGGACTGGGTCAAGTTTACAACAAACGCTATTGGAAAGTTCCAATCGTTTATGGCGCTATTGGACTCTCCATTTATTCATATGATGCCAACCAAAAAAATTATGTACGCTACCGCGATGCCTATAAAAGACGTATTGCAGGCTATAGCGACGATGAGTTTCAAGGGCTTATTGCAAGCACTGACCGATTGATAGACGGGCAGGATTTTTACAAAAGAAATAGAGATCGTTCTATGCTCTTTATTTTAGGATTTTATTTTTTGAATATTTTAGATGCCAATATAGATGCGCATTTAAAACAGTATAACGTAAACAGCGACCTAAGCTTTAAACCCTATATTGATATTGCGCCAACAGATGCTACGCCAGTTGCGGGAATGCGTGTCGCATTAACATTTTAGTATGAAAATAGCCTTACTTGGATACGGCCGAATGGGAAAAGCCATTGAAGTAATTGCACAAGAACGGGGGCACGAGATTGTGGCAACAATTGACAAAGACAACCCAAACGATGTTTTTGATCACGCTGATGTTGCGATAAACTTTAGTATTCCTGCTGCAGCGGTCGCCAATATAACGCATGCTATTAAACAAGGGGTTCCTGTAGTTTGTGGCACAACAGGTTGGCTAGAACACAAAGTTGAAATTGAAACGCTATGTGAAGAAAAAAAAGGAGCATTTTTATATGCCTCAAATTTTAGTCTTGGTGTTAATATTCTTTTTGCGTTCAACAAAAAACTTGCCCAAACAATGGGGCAATACACCCAATATAAAGCGAGTATGGAAGAAATTCATCACACCGGAAAATTAGATGCGCCTAGCGGAACCGCCATAACTCTTGCTGAGGGAATTCTACCGCATACAAAACAACAAGCGTGGAAACTTGCAGAAGAAGCAAACAAAAACGACCTTGCCATCACGGCTAAACGTGAGCCGAATGTTCCTGGAACACATACCGTAAATTATATTTCTGAAACAGATACCATTTCTATTGAACACATTGCCCACAATCGTGACGGATTTGCTCTTGGCGCAGTTATGGCAGCGGAATGGATTGTTGGAAAAAGGGGCATTTTTAGCATGCAAGACGTTTTAAACATAACCTAATCTTATCTACTATGACATTTTCACAATGGGTTTTATTTATCGCACTTTGCCAAGTTTTTATTTTCATAAAGCTGTGGAAACTCTATAAAAAAGCAGGGTATTCCCCAATTTTGGCGCTTATCCCCTTTTACAACTCTATTATTCTCTTACGTATCATTAAACGGCCACAATGGTGGGTTGTCTTACTGTATATCCCAATTGTTAATCTACTGATGCTCCCTGTTGTATGGGTAGAAACCGCACGAAGTTTTGGGAAAAATAGCCTTACCGATAGTTTTCTTGCCTGGGCAAGTTTAGGGTTTTATGGGTTTTATCTCAACTATGCCGCCGATGTAAGTTATCATCCAGACCGCCCGCTAGAAGCCAAAAGTGGTTTTGGACAATTTGTTGGCTCTATCATTTACGCAGTTGTTATTGCGACATTGGTACACGCCTATTTTATGCAACCTTTTATCATTCCAACTAGCTCGCTGGAAAAAAGCTTATTGGTAGGGGATTTTCTTTTGGTTAGTAAATTCCATTACGGAGCTCGCACGCCCCAAACCGTAGTTTCTTTTCCTATGGTTCATGATACCATTCCAATTGCGAAAACACGTTCTTATTTAAAAAAGCCACAGCTACCCTACTCACGTATTCCGGGTTTTCAAAAAATAAAACGAAACGACATTGTCGTATTTAGCTGGCCCGCAGATACAGTACGTCAATTTTTTAAGAAAGAGGCGGCAGTAATAAAACCTACAGATAAAAAATCAAATTACGTAAAACGCTGCGTTGCTGTTCCCGCGGATACGTTAGCTATCATTGATGGTATTATACATATTAATGGCGAAAAATCTATAATGCCCCACCGGGCAAAACCGCTGTATGGATACACGGCATACAACAGCAAAGGTATCTCTGCTCGCAAACTAAAAGACATGGGGTATGACGACCTGAATAGAAGATATGTCATTGAAAACATCAGTCAACCCATACTAAACGCCCTTAATCCCTATATAACTGGTTTTGCAAATCAGGACAGAAATAATTACCAAATCTATACCAGTTCAAGAGGGCTGCCTATTGACATAATTCGGAAATATCGCATTCAAGCTAAAGAACTCCTTGAAACACAAAAGATCTTGTTTTTGACACTCAAGGAGGCTGAACAATTATCAAAAGACATCAAACTAGATAGCTTAAAACGAAACATCAACACAGTCAGAACATACAACACGGATTATTTTCCAAATAATATTTTATACAATTGGAATATTGACCAGTTTGGACCAATAGTAATGCCGCAAAAAGGAACGACAGTAACCCTAACGCAAAAAACGCTACCGCTTTACAAAAAAATCATTCAAGACTACGAAAAAAACACACTTAGTAATATAGGAGGTGACATCAAAATTAACGGCAAATCAGTAAACTCCTATACATTTAAGATGGATTATTATTGGATGATGGGAGACAACCGTCACCGCTCTGAGGACAGTCGCTTTTGGGGATTTGTACCCGAAGATCACGTTGTAGGAAAGCCTGTATTCATTTGGATGAGTATAGACGGCTTCACAGAAGGACTACGCCATTGGAAAGTACGTTGGAACAGAGTATTTACAACCGTTGGCGGGTCGGGAGAACCTGTTTCCTATCGTTGGTATTTTGCTGTTTTTATCGCCGTTTGGCAAGGGGTTGTTTGGTATAGAAAACGCAATAAAAAAGCATAAATGAGTACCGTTGTTGCACCACTAACATATGGTGGTTCGATTACACTTTGGGCACACATGGCGCAAGCTTCGAATGTTGTGCTAGAAAAACACGACCATTACCAAAAGCAAACCCAACGCAACAGACTTTATATCCATGGAGCTAACGGAAAACTAATGCTTACAGTTCCTGTAAAGCACCTCGGAAAAAAAGGACATCAAAATTACAATGACGTGCATATTGACAATCAATTTTCGTGGCAGGCACAACATTGGAAATCGTTGGAAGCTGCATATCGTTCATCTCCTTATTTTGAGTTTTACGAAGACGATATTGCTTTTTTATACAAGGAACGCTTCACTAATCTATATGCGTTTAACAACGCCTTTTTTCAGATTATAAAAAATTTGATAGGACTTTCCATTCCGTTGACCTTCACAAAATCTTACGAGAAAGAAGTAACGCATCAAGATTTACGACCGCTACAAGAAGTGAAAAGAAATGGAGAAGAATTGACACTAAAATACACGCAAGTTTTTGATGATAAAAATGGTTTTATACCTGATCTTTCCGTTTTAGATTTACTTTTTAATATGGGGCCCGAAAGCTTACAAGCGTTAAAAAACTGTGCGCTACCAAAAAAACTGTAACTTGATGCTACTAAATCTTGCATCATGAGCGATTCTAAAATTATTGGTATTGGCGGCATTTTCTTTAAATCAGAAGCGCCAGAAAAGCTAAAAAAATGGTATGCACAACACCTGGGATTGGTACTTAATAATTATGGCGCAACCTTTGAAATGCGACATCTAAAAGAACCTCAAAAAGCCAAGTATATTCATTGGTCTGTATTTCCAAACGATACGGACTATTTTTATCCGTCAGATAAGCCATTTATGATAAATTACAGGGTGCAAGAAATTGAAATAATGGTCATTAATTTAAAAAAAATGGGGGTCAAAATTATAGACAAGACAACAAGTTTTCCCTACGGTAAATTTGTATATATTCTAGATCCAGAAGGGAATGCCATCGAGCTTTGGGAACCTAAAGAAGATTTTTTTGACAGCATGGGAGTTCCTACAAACAAATAAAAAGCAGGCCATAAGCCGGATTCTGTCGTGCCTTATCATTAATCTAGGCGCTACATTACTGCATCGCTCAATCCGCCTACCCTCCAACTTGGGCGCGCTACCCTTAGCGTTGGTTTACATGGCGTTTCACCGCATAGAGTTTACCTGGTTTCACTACAGCCGAACTGTACTTGCTTTCTGTTGCACTAGTCCTACTCCGAAAAAATCAGAGTGACGGGTGTTACCCGCTATGCTGCGCTATGGTGTCCGGACTTTCCTCTCCGCAAAACGGAGCGATAAGGTGGCCTGCGAGGCAAAAATACACTATTCCTGTATTTAGTTCGAATTTATTCATAGGTCAAAAAGATGAGTTTACGTATATTTACATCATGGGTGAATTTGTTGTATCAGCACTAAAATACAGACCTCAAACTTTTGCGGATGTTGTAGGGCAACAAGCCATTACACAAACATTACAAAATGCTATTGATTTAGGGAAAATTGCCAAAGCCATGCTTTTTTGTGGGCCCAGAGGAGTTGGTAAAACCACTTGTGCACGCATTTTTGCAAAAAAAATAAACAGCGGCACCTTGCCTATTGATCCCGACGAAGATTTTGCCTTTAATGTTTTTGAGCTTGATGCGGCATCAAACAATTCGGTCGCAGATATTCGTAGCCTGATTGAGCAAGTTCGTATTCCACCACAAAAAGGAAACTATAAAGTGTACATCATAGACGAGGTACACATGCTTAGCTCTGCTGCTTTTAATGCCTTTTTAAAAACACTAGAAGAACCGCCACCACACGCCGTTTTTATTTTGGCTACAACAGAAAAGCAAAAAATTATCCCTACCATATTATCAAGATGTCAAATCTTTGATTTTAGGCGTATAAGCATCAAAGATGCTCAAGACTATTTGAAAACCATTGCTGAACGTGAAGGGATCCATGCCGAAGCAGATGCGCTTCATTTAATTGCACAAAAAGCAGACGGCGCCATGCGTGACGCACTTTCAATTTTTGATCGAATGGTAAGTTATTCAGGTGAAACGCTTACGGCAAAGCACGTTTCTGTAAATCTTAATATTCTTGATCACGACAGCTACCTAAATCTGACCGATGTGCTCCAAAATGGGGATTTACACGGTAGTGTATTGCAATTTAATTCACTTATCGATTTAGGCTTTGATGGATATCATATCATCAACGGACTGTCTAAACACTTTCGAGATTTGTTGATGTGTCAAAACGAAGGAACAACAAAACTATTAGAAGTTGGTGAAGAAACAGAAGCGAAATTTTACACACAAGCAAAAGGAATCTCTGCTGCATTTTTACTCCAAGCTTTAGAACTTACCAATTCCTATGCGCTGCAATACAAAAGCAGTTTACATCCACATTTGCACGTAGAACTCTGCTTGATGCAAATTGCCTCGTTAACAGAAGTCGAAAAAAAAAAGCCTAAGCCCTATATAAAGCCCAAGGAAGAAGTAGCTTCGAAAAGCATTGATCCTACTATTGAAAACAAAGAAACTATTCAACAAACAGTTTCAACAGCTGTTGTTGCTCCAGTAGAAAATAACATTAATGAAGGAGTAGAAACTTCTCCAACAGCTCCAACTGTAAATGAGGTTGTGGAAACCATAGAAGAAACACCTGTTCAATTAGACTTATCGGCACAAGGGGTATCTGGACTCTCTTTATCAAGCTTACGCATACAAAAAGAGCATCAAACAAAATTAGTTGACGCAAGCGATAACGAAACCATCAACAACCAAGAAGTTTCACAAGATGCATTAATCGAACAATGGGAAAATTATACAAAACGCATGACCGACAGAGGTGAACGAAATATGGTCGCATTACTGCAATTGGATATCCCAAGACTAAAAAATAAAACTGAAATCCACCTTAGTATTCCCAACGAAACCAATAAAGTAGAGCTAGAAAAAAACAGCACATCATTATTGCAATTTTTAAGAAAGCAATTGCTTAACGATCATTTAAACCTACGTCTTCATGTAGATGCCAAGGAGGAGAAAAAGTTTATTTATACGTCTGAGGATAAATACCAAGAATTGATAGAAAAAAATCCTATGATTGAAACTTTTAAAAAGAATTTTAATTTAGAATATTAAGGTAATTTACTTAAGCGCACCTACTAATGCAATTCTTTGTAAAGCAGTTTTATCATACCGTCAGCAAGTCCAACTTTTGGTACATAAATTTTATTTGAACCACTAAATTTCATTGCGGTAAGATAAATTTGAACTGCTGGAACTATCACATCTGCCCTATCTGGATTGAGCTGTAAATCAACTATAAGTTCTTTTTGTGTACGTCTTTTTAAATATTCGTGCTGTTCAGAAAGCAGCATAAAAGAAAGGGGCTTCCCAATCTTTCGCCCTGACATTTTAAATACTTTATTAATTGTACCTCCTGAACCAACCACTGAAATTCGGCTTAATGATTGGGTATGGGTAACAATCCAATTTTTATACTTTTCCAGCTCGCTATCTTGTACCATCTTACTGAGTAAACGTACAGTACCAATTTTAAAAGATTTGGAGGCAATGGTTTTTCCTTGATGAATGAGTGTCAACTCTGTACTTCCTCCCCCAACATCTACAAAAAGATAGGATTTGTGTGGTTTTACAATATCGAATAAATCGGTCATGGCAATGATTTCCGCTTCCCGTTTTCCGTCAATAAGCTCTACAGAAACTTCAGTTTCTTTACGAATACGCTCAATAAGCTTTTTAACGTTTTTAGCTTCACGCAACGCTGAAGTAGCGCATGCCATATAATGTGACACCCCATGAACACCCATCAATAATTTAAATGCGTGCATCGCATCAATCATACGTTGTTGATTTGGCATTCCAATGGAGCCGTGCGTAAATGTGTCTTGCCCCAATCGAATAGGCACGCGAATCATAGCACTTTTGGTATAAACTGTAGGTTTGTTTTTTCGTTCAATTACATTGCTCACGAGAAGTCGAACTGCATTTGAGCCTATATCAATCGCAGCATATTTGGATAATCTCATAGGGCTCAGATTTTGCTTTTATAGTATGCGTACGTGGCTTCTTGGGAGCGTAACGGTGCTGCTCCATTGGTGCGATAATTCGGTTTTTTATCACTGTTTACCCAACGTGATTTAACGTTATCATTCCAACTTAACTCAAACGTATCTACTAATTCCTGTTGAATCGCTTTGTCATAAATAGGGCAAGAAACCTCAACACGATTATCCAAGTTTCGTGACATCCAATCGGACGATGATATAAAAATATCTCTATTTCCGTCATTTTCAAAAATGATCATCCTTGGATGTTCCAAAAATCGATCTACTACGCTAATTACTTCAATATTTTCGCTAAAACCTTTAACACCAGGGACCAAACAACAAATTCCACGAACTATCATACGAATTTGAACTCCAGCTTGACTAGCTGTATATAATGCTTTTACCATATCAAGATTGGTTAAATTATTGATTTTGATACGAATTAGTGCATTCTTTCCTTCTTTAGCAAGTGTAATTTCCCTTTCAATTCGCTTTTTTAATCCGCTTGCAGTTGTAAAAGGAGAAATGAGTAAATGTTTATGAGAAGGTACTTTGTAGGTTTTTTCTAGAAAATCAAACACTTTATTTACCTCTTTCAAAATGGATTGGTTTGCTGTAAAAAGAGTGTAATCGGTATAAATTCGAGCAGTAGATTCATTAAAATTTCCAGTGCTAATGAACCCATATCGCACAAGCTTGTTTTGCTCTTGGCGCTGGATTAAGCAAATTTTGGAATGTACTTTTAAGCTTGGGATGCCAAAAATCAAACGTACCCCTTCATTTTTGAGCATCTCGGCATAGCGGATATTAGATTCTTCGTCAAATCGCGCTTGAAGTTCAATCTGTACCGTAACTCGTTTTCCGTTTCGTGCTGCTTGAATAAGCGCGTTTGCTACTTGTGAATCATCAGATAAACGGTAAATTGTGATAAAAACGCTTTTTACTTTTGGATCAAGTGCAGCCTCACGCAAAAACTTGATGATATATGCAAAAGAATGATAAGGCGCATATTGCAGGTAGTCGCGTTGAGCAATTTGAGCAAGGACACTATGATCCAACGAAAAATCTTTAATGGCAAGTGGTACCATTTTATCATAAAGTAAATCTTTACGCCCAAGTGAAGGGAATTTCATATAGTCGCGTCGGTTATGATAGCGTCCACTGGGAATAATACTATCACGGGAACCAATTTTAAATTTATCTAAAATCAGATCCAAGGTATCCCTTGATATTTGTTTATCGTAAACAAAACGGACAGGGTCTCCGTCAACACGTTCTCTCACGCTTGAAGCAATTTTATCTACGTAGCTTTTATTAATATCATCATCAAAATCTAATTCTGCATCCCGCGTAAATTTGACCATATGCGCCGATATAGATGTGGGTGAGAATATGGCAAAAATATACTGCATTTGATGTCGAATAAGATCGTCCAAAAGCATGACATATTTTTTATCTCCACGAGAAGGAAGGATAACAATTCGATCTAAGTGAGTTGGAATTTGAATTAAGGCGAATAATGGCTCTTTTGAGGTTGCCTGTTCCATTCTAACACCCAAAAAAACGTTACTACCCTTCGTATTTGGAATTCTGGTTTCTTCACTAATAAGTACCGTAAGTAGCGAAGGACTAACCTTTTCATTAAAATATTGGTGTACAAAAGCTGCATATTCTTGATCTAACATATGCTCGTCCAAGACATAAATTTGTTCGCTTTTAAGCTCCTCTGTCAATTGCTTTATGGTTGCAAAACTTTCATCTTGTAACGCTGTTGTTTTTTGGGTAATTTCATGTAAAAGCTGCTCTGCATTCTTGGCCTCTTCAGTTGGTCTTTCAGAAACCATTTGCGCAATCCGCTTAACGGTAGCATAACGAACTTTATAAAACTCATCTAAGTTGTTAGAAAAAATACCAATAAATCGAATGCGCTCAATAAGCGGAACGCTAAGGTCTTGTGCTTCTTGCAACACACGTCGGTTAAAGTCTAACCAGCTTAACTCACGATTTATAAATGGAAATTTCAATTTATGCTAACATTTTAGGGGAAAAGCATTCAGCTGTTCCTGTTGTTATTGATGCCCACAAAGATACATCAAAGCGAAAAAGCACGGCACTTGCCGTTGGAATATTGTTTCCTTGAAATCCACCCAAAGAATGTGCTAAGGAAGTGGATGCGTGATTATGCCCAAAAGTAATGATGGTATTTTGTTCGTCTGGAAGGCAACGTACAAACTCTAGCACATCTTCTCCGCTAAAGTCATACAGCATCTTACTAACCGAAAGCCTATAAAATGGTATATCCATTTCCTTAGTAACTATAAGTGCTGTGTGTGCTGCTCTATTTGCAGGACTCGTATAAGCAGCATCCACTTGGACGTTTTTGGAAGCCAAAAATGACCCCATACGGTGCGCATCGTCAATGCCACGCTGATTTAGTGGTCGATCAACATCAGAAACTTGTAGTTCCCAAGATGATTTTCCGTGGCGCATCATAATCCATGTTTTCATTTATACCTTTTTTAGGGCGCTAATCGTTTTCGTTCCCATGAGGCATCATTAGAATTGGAATACACAATGCGGTCATGAAGACGGTTTGGCCTGCCTTGCCAAAACTCAATGCGTTGTGGCTTGACAATAATTCCACCCCAATGAGATGGTCTAGGAATATCTTTACCATCAAATTTTTGCGTAAGCATTTCAAGGCGTTGTTCTAGGACTGTTCTGGAACCTATGGGTTGACTTTGAGGAGAAACATGAGCGCCTAATTGACTTCCTCTAGGTCGAGAGGAAAAATATGCGTCAGAAATAGCTTCTGGAGTTTTTTCCGCTATCCCAGAAATAATAACCTGACGCTCCAAATTGGGCCAAAAAAAAGACAAACTCACTTTTGGATGAGCAAATAGGGCTTGACATTTATCACTTTGGTAATTGGAATAAAACACAAATCCATCGTTTATGATATCTTTTAATAACACTACTCTTCCACGTACATTGGCGTTAGCGTCAACGGTACTCAGCGTCATCGCATTTACCTCTTCTACACCCCCTGCATTTGAAACTTCCTCAAACCATTGATTAAATAGATTCAAGGGATCGTTCGGAGTATTTGCTTCGTCCAGCGTATTCGCCGTATAGTTCTTGCGTAAGTTTCCTAACTCTTTTTTCATTGTATAAAAATACGAATAAAGCTTAGGAAATCACAGCACCATCCGAAGCTAATATCACATTATTAAATATAGATTTTGCTTCTTGTGCAAAAAGGTCAAGATTTTTATAGCGAGAGGAATAGTGACCTAAGATTAACCGCTGTACGTTTGCGTCTCGGGCAATGGTTGCTGCCTCTTGGGCAGTACTGTGCTTTGTTTGTTGGGCAAGATTCGCGTGCTGCTGTAAAAAAGTGGCTTCATGATAGAGCCAATCTGCGTCTTGAATAATTGGGATAATAGATGGTAAAAAAGCCGTATCACTACAATAAGCATACTTTTTTGGAGGATGTGGATTTTGGGTTACAGTACTGTTTTTTACCAAATCTCCATCAACTAAAACATCTTGCCCCAACTGCAATAATCTAAATTGGCTTTTATCTATTCCTGCCGCATACGCTGCATCGGCATTTATGCGCCGCATCCCCTCTTTTTCGGCAAATAAAAATCCGTTGGTATAAACCCGATGGTCTAAGGGAACCGTATAAACAACTACACTGTCATCTTCATAAACACATTCAGATTTTTTACTTTCAAGTTCGTGAAAATGAAGGGGGAAATTGGTCCGTGAATTGGCGAGTTTTAACAAAAGCGTCAGTGCTTCTTTAATTCCTTCTGGACCGTAAATATGCAAGGGTGCCTCGCGTCCTAAAAGACGAAATGATGACACCAACCCCGGGAGTCCGTAAAAATGATCGCCGTGAAGATGTGAAATAAAAATATGCTTTATGTGTACAAATGATACTTTTGACTTGCGCAATTGCACTTGCGTTCCTTCCCCACAGTCGATTAAAAAACGATGCCCTTTGATATCAAGAAGTTGTGCTGTTGGGTTTTTATGCTCGTGAGGACTAGCAGAGTGGCATCCTAAAATTGTTAATTTCATTAATACCCCAAGTCTCGTTCAATCTCTTCCATTTCAACCAAATCCAAGGCTTCTTGTAAGGTTGGTGCTATTGAAATATTATCTGGAAGGGCATCCATTTGCATCGGACCCGTCACCACTACAAACGATTTGTTTACTTGTTCCCTATTATACACACTAAGCTCTAAAAATTCCAAAACATCGCCAGTTGAAATATTTTCAAAAGCTGATAAGTCCACCACAATATTTTGATTTTCCATATTCTTGTAGTGTGCTTTTAGTAGATTGCGAAAATCCGTACCGCTTGGATCCGTTGGTTCCCATAAAAATATAGTGGTATTGTCGTGTTGTGTAATCTGCATAACTTACTTTTTTGATGCTAGTAGATACAACACCGCCATACGAATAGCGACACCATTTTCTACTTGATCTAGAATAATAGCTTGATTTGAATCTACTACTTCACTGGAAAGTTCCACCCCTCTATTGATAGGTCCAGGATGCATGACAACAATTTTTTTGTCGAGTTTGTCTAACATAGGTTTTGTGATGCCATAATAAGCCGCATATTCTCTATTAGAGGGGAAATAGGTTGCCGACATACGCTCAAATTGCACTCGAAGTACATTTGCCACATCGCACCACTCCAAGGCTTTTTTCACGTCTGTTTCAACTGTTACACCTAGGCTTGTGATGTGCTTAGGAATTAATGTAGAGGGACCGCATACTTTAACCTCAGCTCCAAGTTTTTGGAGTGCAAAAATATTGGAAAGCGCTACCCGTGAATGTAAAATATCTCCTATAATCACTACTTTTTTTCCTGCCACGTCGCCTAGGCGCTCGGCTATAGAAAAGGTATCGAGCAAGGCTTGCGTGGGGTGTTCGTGTGCGCCATCGCCAGCATTAATAATGGTGGCATCTACATGCTGCGCTAAAAAGCTAGCTGCACCTGCACTAGAATGACGCATAACTACCATATCTACTTTCATAGACAGGATATTGTTCACCGTATCGATGAGTGTTTCTCCCTTTTTAAGGGAAGACATAGAAGCTGCAAAATTGATCACATCAGCAGAAAGGCGTTTCTGTGCCAATTCAAACGATAATTTGGTGCGCGTACTGTTTTCAAAAAACAGATTGGCAATGGTTATGTCACGTAGTGAAGGTACTTTTTTTATGGGTCGATTTATGACCTCTTTAAATTGAGTTGCAGTTTCAAAAATAAGTTGAATATCCGCCTCGTTGAGGTACTTGATGCCCAGTAAATGCTTTACGCTCAGTTCGCTCATACTATTTGTTAACTAAATAAACTGCATCTTCATCATCTTCTTCTTTCCAACACACTACCACTTGCTCGTTTTGAATCGCATCCACTTGGCGTCCACAAAAATCTGGCTGTATGGGTAAGTGTCGTGAGAATCGTCTATCAATAAGGGTTAGTAATTGAATTTCTGCGGGACGCCCATAAGAATCTATGGCCGTTAATGCCGCACGAATGCTGCGTCCAGTATATAGCACATCGTCGATTAATACAATGCGTTTATTTTCTACTCCCACCTCCATATTGTTGGCATTGGGGTTCAATACTTTATCACCACGGCGAAAATCATCTCGAAAAAAAGTGATGTCAAGTTTGCTTAACTGTGCATTGGGTACATTGTAATCATGCGTTAGTATGTGCAGTAAACGTTCGGCAAGACGCACGCCGCGTGGTTGCAATCCAACCAAAAGGCTTTGGTCAAAATTTCCGTGAGATTCTTTCAGTTGACAAGCTAAACGATAAAGGATGATGTGGAGGTCTTCGGCACTAAGTAGTAGCTTTTGGCTCATCCCATAATTTTTACAAAAATAGAAAAAATTGATGGTTTTCGAAGTTTTTTTCAATTTCAAAAAAAACCATACATTTGAGATAACCTAAATCTTGTTATTATGCTTACAAAAGCCTACCGCTATTTCTCAGGAAGTTACTACCAACTTATCCCCCTAACCATCATCATCCAAGCTTGTATTGGCTCAGCTGTTGTCTATTTTTTATTGCATGGAATCCCCACCTTTTGGGATATGGTTCAATTGTTTTGCTGTGTGGCAGCTACTAACATGTACTTGGGCGCAATTCTAGGGCAAATTCACGTAAAAAAAGTGTTTACTCTTTTTATCGTTGGGTTGATTACAAATTTGATTCTTTTAATTTTACAACTTGTATAATAATTTTACTAATTTAGATTTAATTATATTGTTTTTCCGTTCATTAACCATCACTTATATCTGTATTTTAGTTGTGAGTTGCACTTCCGAGATCACTAAAAAATCACCTAAAGCTGTCTTAGTTATTCACGGCGGTGCAGGTTGGATTTCAAAAGGTAGCGTATCGGATAGCATGGAACAAGCTTATGTGAATACTTTGGAGAAGGCTTTGCTTAAGGGAAGAAAAATTATAAAAAATAACGGTTCAAGTTTAAATGCCGTCCAGGCAGCCATAGAACATTTAGAAGACTCTCCTTTGTTTAATGCAGGAAAAGGATCTGTGTTTACTTTTGACGAAACCAACGAAATGGATAGTGCCCTAATGGATGGGGCAACGACAAATGCAGGAGCTGCAACTGGAATTAGTACTATAAAAAATCCCATTCAAGTGGCTAGAGCGATACTCGACCATTCCGTTCACGTATTTTTGAGTGGTTCGGGCGCAGAAGCATTTGCACTGAAAAAAGGGTTGACTCAAGTGGAGCCATCTTACTTTTTTACGCAAAACAACTACGATAATTTGCTGAAAGCAAAAGCGTCTATGGAAGAAGTGAAACAAAACAAGTTAGGGACTGTTGGTGCGGTAGCCTTGGATAAAAATGGAAACCTTGCCGCTGGCACCTCCACGGGTGGCATGACCAATAAACGCTTTGGACGCATTGGTGATACGCCCATTATTGGAGCAGGAACTTATGCCGAAAATGGTGTTTGCGGGATATCAGCAACTGGTCACGGAGAGTATTTTATTCGTTATGTAGTAGCCCATGACATTGCTGCACGTATAAAATATGCAAATCAGAGTATTGAACAAGCATCCACTGAAGTAATTGAAACACTCAAATCCAAAGGGGGCTTGGGTGGTGTTATAGGATTAGATGCCACAGGGACGGTTGTCATGCCCTTTAATACGGAAGGCATGTTTAGAGGGTATATTTCTTTAGATGGAGATCCAGTTGTTGCGCTTTACAAGGAGGATGAAATGGCAAAACCATAAATATCCTTTCATAAAAAACGCTTATCAAATGAAGAAATACATTTGAAAATGTAGAAAAAAACATGGCATTTTTTCCAACACCATCATGTCTAACCAATCAAACAAAAGCGCCCTAAGGCGCTTTTGATAAATATATGAATATTAACACTACAACCACTCCACCGCACCACTAGCAAGCTGATACACACCACCCTTAATAGCTATACTCCCCTCTGCTTCTAGCGCAGAGAGAATTGGGCTCATGTTACGAATTTCAGCGATAGTATGTTGTACATTTTCAGCAATTGCTGCATTAACAAAAGTCGTGTTTCCACTGTCATAAGGTCCTTCTATAGTCGATTTTACACTGTTGACAGCAGGTTGAATATTTGAAAGTAAAGCCGTGATGTTACCAAACTCAACGCCGTCACAAGCAGCTTTTACAGCGCCGCAACCTTCATGACCCAAAACAACAATAAGCTTACTACCCGCAACTTTGCACGCATATTCCATACTTGCAACGATGTCAGTATTCGCGAAATTTCCAGCAACACGAGCTACAAACACATCACCCAATGCTTGATCGAAAACTTCCTCTACGACTACACGAGAGTCAATACAAGACAACACTATTGCCTGTGGCGCCTGACCTGAAACACAAGCCGTACGCAAGCTGTTGTTGTCTGTAACTGTAAGTGAATCGCTGGTGTAATTCTCGTTTCCTTTTTTTAGATTTTCAAGAACTAATTCTGGTGTGAGTTGTGCTTGAGTGTCTGCTGTTAAAATATCTTTTCTCATGATTAAATTATTTATTTAGTGACTTAATATGTTTTAAAAAATCGGGGAGTTCCTCAAAAATATTTGCCGCAGGAACCAATCGCGGTACCAAACCAATACGCTCCATCATATAGCGAGGTTGACTTGGTAAATGGATAAAATATACTTTCATATTCTGGTTGCTTAGATCTACCAACAAATCCTCTAGAGCATACAGTCCAGATTGATCAATGTATTCCATACGATCAAAACGGAACAAAACAGTTTCAGCAACCGATGGGATTTCTTTTGCTAGTTTACTAAACCCATCTTTAGATCCAAAAAACAACGGCCCATTAATGTGTTTAATCGCAATCTTATCGCTTTTTAACTCGGCGTAAGTCGTTTCATCCTCCCAGAGTTTTTCTTTACTTCCAGAAGAGACTTTAGACATACTTTCCGTGAGGTCGCCAATCTTTTTCATAAACATCAATGATGCCATGATAAGACCAATTCCAACAGCGTAAACTAAATTCCAAACCGTAGAAAGCAGCATTACAACAAGCATAATAACCACCTCAGAACTAATCCCTAATTTACCTAATTTAATATCTCGTGGCAGTGAAGGAATAGCGCGAAGCCCTTTGTAATCCATAACACCAATTCCAACGGTAACCAAAATACCTGCAAGTACAGCGGCAGGAATGGTTGAGGCAGCGTTACTAAATAACAATAAAATGAGTAATAATACAATGCCAGCAATCATTCCCGAGATACGTGTTTTACCTCCAGAATTGATATTTACTACAGTACGAATCGTTGCGCCTGCCCCGGGAATACCGCCAAACATAGCAGAAATACTATTTCCTATTCCTTGCCCAATAAGTTCTTTATCGGGATTGTGGCGTGTTTTGGTCATGTTGTCTGCAACTACACTTGTCAGTAATGAGTCAATTGCACCCAAAAGGGATAACGTAAGAGCTGTAAACACATATGGGAGCAGCTGTCCAATACTTAATTCGGTGAATATCTCCCATTTGGGGATTGGAAATCCTTGCGGAATAGCCGTAATGGGGCGATAGCTTGGAACAAAAAGAACAGCAACCCCTGTCATAACAATTAATGCAACCAGTGTGCTAGGAACAGCAGTAGTGATGCGTTTAAATCCGTATATGATAAAAATTGTACCCATAGCCAAAAGAAATTCTATCCAACTGATATTTTGTAACGCACTTGGCATAACGCGCAAAGCACCCAAAACTCCAGAAGCAGATTTTGCTGCCAAGGTCTGTGATTCCCCTAAAATTTGTGATTCTGTAATCGCTTTACCCCTTGAAACCGTTTCAGAAAAATCTTCCAAAACAAGAAGCCCCTCACCTGCTTCTTCATCCAAAATATTTCCTAAAATAATGGCTTCCGCTTGGGGTTTAAAGGTTTCAACATAAGGTGTATCTTCTTTTGCATAATATCCCAAAACAGGTAGGAGTTGCGTAATTAATATGATAAGTCCAATAGCCGTCATAAAGCCGGAAACTACAGGGTATGGAATATAACGGATGTATTTTCCGAGCTTAAGAAATCCTAACCCCACTTGCATAAATCCAGCAAGCATAAAGACCGCTAAAATAATAGGCAGCGCCTTTTCAATACTCCCATCATTAGACGCAATAAGAGCACCAATGACAACCATGCTTACTGCTGTCATGGGAGCAGTGGGTCCAGAAATTTGAGTGTTGGTACCACCTAAAAGTGCAGCAAAGAAACTTAAAAATATAGCGCCATATAAACCAGCAGTGGGTCCTAAACCAGAGGAAACACCAAAAGCTAAGGCTAAGGGAAGCGCTACGATACCGGCGGTTAACCCACCAAAAATATCGCCCTTAATGTGAACGAATGCATTTTTCATTTTATTTATTTAAGTAAATGTGAAATTTGAGAATTGTAATATCGGAAGTAGTTTACTTACACTACTTCTGGTGGTGGCGAATCCAACGTATTTGCGACCTCAAAAAACAGGCTTTCTTTGTGAAAATTATTCAGATTTTCATCCGAAAAGAAAAGAAATACTGGAAAATTAGCCATTATAAACATGCTATCTTCCAAAAAATCAAAAGCGTTTTTGCCCTCCATAGGTTTGGGTTCTTCGCTTTCTTGGGTAAGCACAAAAGATTCAGGAGGTGAAACATCAAATACAACAATCGCAATGGTTGCCAGCTGAGACAAAAAAACAACAAGAACCAAAGACCTTATTACTCTTTGTGAAAAAAACAAAAAATGGGGTTGCTGTATCACAAATTATCGATTTAGAAAAACTAAAAATACAATTTTATTTTCATCTAAAAAGATAAACCTATGTTAAAACACCCCACACAATAATAGGTAGCCGTTTATAGAATAAATGAATACTGCAATATGTTATATTTTGATCAGTTTTAAAATGTGTTGTTTGGTCGTGATTACACTTCTAACTTTCACAAAATACAAACCGTTTTGATATGCAGAAAGATCAATTTCATTACGATGACTTGTCATAATACGCTTACCTAAAACATCAAACACCTCAATGTAAACCTCGTCATCGGAAGAAATAGTAAACTTTCCAGAAGTTGGATTTGGATACATCATAACCTCAAAATCAGGTTTTTGCGCATCAATGCTCAGCGTACAGCTTGTACCTACTTCATATTGAAAATACTTGGTAACAGAAAGACCACCAGCAAAAGCAAATTTTACTGCATAACTGATATCATCTCCCTGAGTAAAGCCACCAACCGTTTTGGTAAATACTTTACTGCCTTGTGCATCCATTTGACTTTCATTAAATGGAGTTTGCCTACGTAAATACGCTACAACTCCAGACTTGTCGGTATCCAAAAGCTCAATAGTAAATTTCACCGAAGTACCAATTGTTTCAAAAGTTAGATTATACCCCTTAGAAAATTGACCTTCTCCAGAATCTGTAGACGTAAACGTACATTGATAACGTTGGTTTACCGTAATGGAAACGGGACTTGATGTGGTTGCACCACCACCGTCATCTGTTGCTTTTGCCGTGATACTATATGTACCTACTGCTGGATTATTCCATGAAAACACATAGGGCTGGGTTGTGTCCTCCCCTAGCTTAGTTGTTCCATTAAAAAATTCAACTTTTGCAATCGTACCATCAAAATCTGATGCGGTAGCTGAAAGCTCAATCGCATCCCCCGAAACAAATGTTTCGCCATTATCAGGAGAAGTTATAGAAATGCTTGGTAATGAATTACTACCATTTTGTACATTCACATACACATCATCTTTGGCTATCGTACCCGATTCGGTCAAAGACAATTCAAATTTATAAATCCCTTGTTTTAAGTTTGAAATAGCAGTAGTAAGCGATTGATTATCTGCAAAAGTTACTGTTGTTGGTCCATAAATTTGTGTCCATTGATAGGTTGTACTACTGGCATTTGGAATCGCGCTTTGACTTCCATTAAGTTGTGCTGTGGAAGCTGGAATTTCAACTGTTATGTTTGCGCCAGCATTGGCGATGAGTGGAGCATAGTCCAAGCTTGAAGTTCGCGTAAAAGTCATATCACCCAAATTAAATCCGCCTTGCGTTATAGCAACTCTAAGCACATGTACTCCCTTTATCAATGGAATTCCAGTAACTGATTTAGTAGCCCAATTATTCCAATCACCTGTAGAAGTAACGGTAATATTTGACGCAACTTGCTGCCCATCTAATTCAAGACTAAAAGGCCCTCCAGCAGCCACGTTAGATGCATATCGGAAATCCATTTTATAATAGCCAGGTTGCGCAATATCAACCGTATATTCCAACCACTCCCCTGCTTCAATCCAACCGACTGTTTTACCCTCTGCATCCGAGACCACATCTACATGTTCATCAATTCTGAAGTTCCCTGTTTCAGCTCCGTTATTTCCTGTTGTACTGTCAAAATAAGATATGTCTTGTCCTTTACCTCCTTCAAAATAATCGTAGTTCCCAGCTTGAATAGTTCCGGGAATTTGAAAAGGTTGATTTAAGTAGGGTTTTTGTTCACCAACAACAACCTTCACCGTGTTTGTAACCACAAAACCAGAGCTGTTATACACCTTAGCGTAAAAATTATGAATTCCTGTTGCGAGATTTTCTGCTGTAGTTCGGTAAGGACTTATTGTATCAGTCGCTATTAAACCATCTTTGTCAAAAAATTCAATTTTAGTGATTCCAGTCCCTGAAGCATTAACAGATAAATCTACACTTCCGCCGCTGTACGCTTGACTAAAACTAGAACTTATAGTGCCCAAAAGATTAACATCTCTATTGGTTTTCATGGTATTAGCAGGAACGTTTAATGAAAATCCATCTGAGAAATCTACCGTTATGGCAGAGTTTGAGTAATTATGCGCGACATATGTTATTTGACCATTCTGCTCGAAAGCTGCTGCTATGGGGTGGTTAGCCGTAATATCTGTTTTAACAGTTCCCATAGCTTTCATATTGTGTAACCAGTAATAGGTGTGCGCATCTGAAATTCCAAATTTCAACCCTCTGCCTGGGTAGGAATCATAAAGTTCAATCGCTTTATCTGGATCTATAAAAGCAGCGTAGCACCAATACACATCGTGCCATAAATTTGCATTTTCCTCATTGGATAATATCCCTGTGTTTTGCTGAATCTCATTCCATAATTTTTGCACATAGGTAGTATTATGTCCCAAATACAACGAACCACCATGAATAGGGTACATTTCAATACCGTAAGCGGCAGCGATATCCGCCGTCCAAAAGGTGCCACTGTCGTATGAATTTCCCCAAACTCTTGAAGCAATACTTAAAGGTCTGTTATTATGGGTGTACGTTGCTGGAAATAAGTCATCATCCATATCAAACCAATATTCTTCTACGGCAGTCTGCTCGGTTGTATATAAATAAATCCCTAAGTCGCGAATGGCGTCATTACCCGTAACAGATCCCCAATGTATCAACGACGAGTTAAACTGCATGCTTTCTGACGTAGATTCTTGGTCGTTTCCTTGAGGAAAAGTAGCAAATCCATTTGCCCAAGCATGTCCAGCATATGGGCTGAAATTTCGCAAAAATGGAAATTTATCATCTGTTCTGCTGGGTGAGGCTGCATCGTTTACAAGCTTATTTACCATCTCTCCCCACTGATTAGCCCAACCGGGCTCAAACTGCTCTACAAAAGCTGCCGCATGAATAAAATAACCCCAATGAAAATGATGATCATTAATATTTGAATCCTGTCCGTGACCAGCAGGGTAACCAAAAAGTGTAGACCAAGTACTGTTATAGTAAAACAAAAAGGCTACCTCTCCAGCCTCGTAACTAAGCCAATCTTCTAGTCGTTCTTTTACGGTAGCAATCATTTTATCTCTAGCCTCAGTATCTCCTGTTTTGTGAGCAATACGGGCTGTTTGCACCAAACGATTCATCATTTGCCCTTCATTATAGGAATCCGTCCATGAGGCTAATGCATTGTTTTCTAATAAACTTACTTTATTCCCCAAATCAGAGGGGTTAAAAGAATCGCTATAATTCGCCAAATACGGTAGTGTTGGCAGAATACCGTAAAAGGTGTTTTCAGTGGCAAATGTATTACCGTCTAACATTTTTAAATCTCCACGAATCGAAGTATATGTTTCTCTGGTTGGTGAAGGCGAATTTGCTGCCAAATGCGACCATTGATGTGGTAAAAGTCCTTGTAGTACAGTAGTATACGAACCCTCTTTCACATCTGGAGTTATTTCAAAATCGGTGCGTAACACACTTGTACTTTCGTTGTAATTCCATGTTACGGTTGTGTTAGAAGGAAATACATAAGCAAACTTTTTGTAGGTGTTGGCTACTTGTAAAGCATTGGTATTGCTTTGCGGAAGCATGGCAACAGACCAGTAGTTCTTTCCATTAAGAGAAGATGTATAAATAGCTCCATTTTGTGTCCACGAGCTACCAACAGGAGCATATATCGCATAATCTACTCCTTCTTGTGCATTTTCTATTACTATCATTTCATTATGAATGGTTGCCGTACCAGCTTTAACTTCTACTTGTGCCACATTAGTACTCCCTTTTGTCAAATAAACAAATGGCATTCCGATACCGCTTGTTGCTGAAAAATCACGACCACTCGATGACCACGCCATGGTAACTGTCCAATCTGTATGATCGGAAACAGTAGCACGTGTACTGTTCAAGCCTTGAACACCAACATGTAGTGTTTGCTTATCCCCAACAACCCCAAAAGGAACATAGGTAATCCCCAAGCCCGATGCGGTAGTTCCCATGGTAAATGGATAATTAAAAAGATTACTAACGTGATTGTCTTTAATAAGAAGTGACCACCAATCATTTGTAGGGACAGGTTTATTTAATGCAGCACCAGAAAGTTGTGGAGAGCCTGCTGGATATCCGTTCCTATTTGCAGAATCAACACCAGGAAATGTATTGGTATAACTACCACTGCCAACAGTAGTTGTTTGAGCAGAAATTGCATTTAAGAAGAAGAAAGAGAATGTGATTTTTAAATATGTTCTCAAAATGTAGAAGTTTAATTTGAATTTTTGTCAAATATCGATGAATATTATTGGCAAAATGGGGGAAAAAACTATACAACATAACTACATACATCAAAATTAAACTGTATCTTAAAAGAAATTTCATTCCAAGCGTTTTTCAATTTATCCTTTATCATTTATAGTGCTTGGATCAAGATGATGCGGACAACGTATAATGCATAAGTTCGTTAGAATAAAGAAATCCGTGCATCTCCACTTACCAAAAAAGAACTTAAAAAAAGTATCCTCTTTATTTAAAAAAATGTTAGAGAACACATGCTAATGAGTGTTTATTTTAAAAAATTATTAGCAAAAACCCCGATACTTTTGAAAAATGGAAATTCATGGCCGAATAAGACAAATTATTGAAGAAAAAGATTTGTCGATATCAAAATTTGAGCGAATTATTGGTGCTGGTCAGAATGCTGTGTCAACCTGCCTAAGGAGACATTCAAGCGTGAGTCACGAAGTACTTATTGGTATAGCTAAAAACTTTCCTGAATATAGCTTAGACTGGATTTTCACTGGAAAAAACGCCAATAATGAAGCGATCGTAGTTCGAATGAAAGATAAAATCCGTGAATTAGAAAATGAACTAAATAAAATTAAGTAGTCAAAAAGGATGTATCAAACGCATCAAGTTTTATTATTTCTGTTGTGCCATCGCCCATATTTTTAATAGATAAGACGCCTTCTTTTTGTTCTTCTTCCCTATAAAACAAGACCCAAGGCGCATTTGATTGATTCGCAAATTGCATTTGCTTTTTAAGTTTGTGATTGGAGGGATACATCAACACGCGAAGTCCCGCTGCACGGCACTTAGCTATGTATGGAATTAAATCTTGTACATATCTGTCGCCAAAATGAAGTACAACCACATCTACGGCTTGCTGCAACGTTGTTGGGAACAAATCCAATTCCTCTAACACCATACATAAACGGTCTAGGCCAAACGAAATACCTAAACCATGCATGTCTTTAAGTCCAAAAAGTGCCGTTAAATCGTCATAACGTCCACCCGCGCCAATAGAACCAATAGCAACCGTTTTGGGCGGGGCAACCTCAAAAATGATTCCTGTATAATAATTAAGTCCACGGGCTAGCGTTAAATCAAAAGTCATATTACTCACATGCAAAGGCGAAACAAACCGCAATACATCTCGCAAATGCGCAATACCGTCAATCGCTAACGGCTGATCTGATAGTAAAGATTCAAGCGTATCAAGTTGCTCATCTATACCTCCTGATAATTCTAATAAAGGGCTAAGCTTTGTAAATGCTTCTTCGTCAAAACCTTTTTGTTTTAATTCGTCAAATACACCCGCTGCGCCAATTTTATCCAGCTTATCCAATGCCACAGTAAAATCGATTATGCGATCTGGTGCTCCCAAATACGTTGCAATGCCAGACAAAATACTCCTGTGGTTGATACGAATTGTAGCGCCTTTTAAATGAAGTGAATGGAAAACAGCATCGAATAATTGGATACATTCAGCTTCTAAAACTGGACTTACGGCACCCACAACATCCGCATCGCATTGGGTGAATTCCTGAAAACGACCGCGTTGTGGCCTATCAGCGCGCCAAACCGATTGCACTTGATATCGCTTAAAAGGAAAAGAAAGTTCGTTTTGATGCTGTACCACAAATCGTGCAAAAGGAACAGTCAAATCGTAACGTAATGCCTTTTCGGAAATAGACTGCGTAAAACGTCCAAGCTTATTTTCTTCCAACGCAGCAATATCTGCTTTTTTTACCTTTTCCCCTGAATTCAACACATGGAACATTAAGCGATCGCCTTCCTCCCCATACTTCCCTAATAGCGAAGCTGATTTTTCCATCGACGGCGTTTCGATGGGTAGAAAACCATAGCGTTCAAAATGGGTTCTGATGGTGTTAATCACGTATGACCTTCGCGCTACATCTAAGGGTAGAAAATCGCGGGTGCCTTTTGGAATACTCGGTTTTTGTGCCATGACAACAATTTATACAAATATCTGCTTTTAACGAAAAAAAGCCGCAAAAAGCGGCTTTATGTTTTATAAAAAAGCAAGATTATGCCTTTTCTTTCGCTTTCGTAACTTCAAATGCTACATCAACAAATACCTCACGATGCAAACGAACAGAAGCCGTATGATTGCCTAAGGTTTTCACAGAACCTCCTGATAATTTGATAGCCTTACGCTCAACAGACTGACCCGCCTTTGAAAGTGCGCTTTCTATGTCTATTGTCCCAACAGATCCAAATAGTTTGTTTCCAGCACCTGCTTTGGCTTCAATTTTCAGTTCCAATTTGGCTAATTCTTTAGCTCGTTTTTGTGCGTCTTCAATGAGCTTTTGCTCTTTAAAGGCACGTTGCTTTAAATTCTCAGCCAATACTTTTCTGGCAGAAGAAGTAGCTAAAATAGCTAAGCCTTGTGGAATCAAAAAATTACGCCCGTAGCCGTTTTTTACTGTTACGATATCGTCTTTAAACCCTAGGTTCTCAACGTCTTGTTTTAAAATAAGTTCCATGGCAATTATTTTAGCATGTCAGCAACATAAGGCATTAGCGCCAAGTGACGCGCACGCTTAATCGAAACCGATAATTTACGTTGATATTTAAGTGATGTTCCTGTTAAACGACGTGGTAAAATCTTCCCTTGCTCGTTAACGAATTTTAATAAATAGTCTGCGTCCTTGTAATCAATATACTTGATGCCAGCCTTTTTGAAACGACAATACTTTTTGGCTTTTGAAGTTTCAATATCTAAGGGGGTCAAATACCTGATTTCCCCTTGCTTTCCGCCTTTACTTTCTTGTTCAATTGACATAATCTATGCTTTTTCAGTTAAACGATCTCTTCTCTTAACAGCCCAAGCCTCTGCATGCTTGTCTAATTTTACCGTAAGGTAGCGCATGATGCGCTCATCGCGACGGAATTCAACTTCAAATGGATCAATGGCTTCGCCATCAACTTTGAAATCTAACAAGTGGTAAAAGCCACTTTTTTTGTTCTGAATTGGATAGGCAAACTTTTTCAAGCCCCAGTCCTCTTTGGCGATTATCTCGCCACCGCGAGACGTAATAAACGTCTCATACTTTTCTACTGCTTCCTTTACCTGATCTTCAGATAAAACGGGATTCAATATGAAAACAGTTTCGTAATGGTTCATAAATTATTTTTTAATTGGACCGCGAAAATACGGATTTTATTGGGTTGTACAAACCTGTTTCTATAATTATTGTGGGTCAACATCTACGGCAACCTTAACTTGTCTAAACGCACCTACTTGCGCAAAACTATGCAGCAGTGCACCTAAACGGGATTTGGCAGCCGATTGCGAAGCGTCAAGAGGAAGTTTAATAAGCGTATGTAAAATATAATAATTACGCTGTCTTGCTACCAAGGGCGGAACAGGTCCTAGTACAGATGAAAACCGTTCTTGTAAGCCTTGTTTGAGCCAGTTACCCGCATCAATAAGGGATGACATATTTTTATGACGTAACTCGATTCGGATAATACGCGAAAAAGGCGGGTAAGCAAATTGTTCTCGCTGTTGAATTTGTTGCTCAAAAAAAGAAGTATAATCGTACTCTTGCACGAATTTTAATACCGGATGACTTGGAAGAAATGTTTGTATTAAAACCTTGCTGTTATCTCCAAATCTCCCTGCACGACCAGCTACTTGGGTGAGCACTTGAAATGCACGTTCGTGTGCTCTGAAATCTGGGAAGTGCAAAAAATTATCAGCTGACAATACACCTACTAGAGTAACGTGTTCAAAATCCAACCCCTTGGTCACCATTTGCGTACCGATCAAAATATCAATTTTACGCTGAGCAAAAGCTGAGATTAATTTCTGGTGGGCGTGTTTTTTTCGGGTAGTATCTAAATCCATTCGTGCTACATGTGCCGAAGGGAATAGTTGCTGTATTTCTTCTTCCAATTGTTGCGTTCCTAATCCATGCGTTTGCGGCGAAACGGTTCCACATGCCACACAAGCAGCAGCATATTGCTCCATAAAACCACAATAATGACAGCGCAACTCGTTACTCACTTGGTGATAGGTAAGACTCACATCACAACTTGGACACTGCGGTACGTGAGCGCACTGACTGCATTCAACAAACGAAGCATATCCACGTCTGTTTTGAAACAACAGCACCTGTTTTTTTGCCAATAATGTTTCTTCAATTGCTTGTGCCAGTGATTGTGCCAAATGTCCTTTCATCTGTTTTTTTCGATAGGCTTCTGCCAAATCTATAAAATGAATCTCAGGCATTTGCGCATCATGATAGCGTTCTGTGAGCGACACCAAACCATATTTTCCCGTAGAAGCGTGTCGATAGGTTTCTATGCTGGGAGTCGCTGTGCCCAACAACACTTTAGCCTGATGCAGATGCGCCAAAACCATGGCAGCATCTCTAGCGTGATATCGGGGAGCTGCGTCGTATTGTTTGTAAGAGGTTTCGTGTGACTCGTCCACAATAACCAATCCCAATTTCTGAAAGGGCAACAAAACCGCTGAGCGCGCACCTAAAATTAATCTTGTATCTGGGCTGTTTTTATTGATTTTTGCCCAAGTTTCAGCGCGTTCCTGTGGACTATATTTGGAGTGGTATACCGACAAGTACTGCCCAAAAAACATATACAGGCGCTGCATGAGTTGCGTGGTCAAACTGATTTCTGGCACCAAAAACAACACCTGTTTTCCTAGACTTAGTTGCTTTGCTATAAGCTGCATATACACTTCCGTTTTTCCAGATCCCGTAACGCCGTGCAGCAATGTAATGTCTCTTGTATTCCAATGACTTTCAATAGAAATTATAGCCTTTTGCTGTGAGGGCGACAATGGAAGAAGTGGGTCATCAGATGTGGTTTTGGCAGGCAAACGATCTACTACTCGCTTTTGTTTTACCAGAATCTCGTGCTTTATTAATGTGCTTAAAGAAGATGAACTAACCGATTTAAGCTTGGAAAACTCAGAAAAAACCACTGTGTCTTTCTGTTGTAAAAAAGTGAGTAGTGTTTTGTATTGCTTTGGTTTAGAAGCCAAATCTTCTAAAATTTGCTTCAGCGCATTATCGTTTTGAAGGCGTGGATGCAACAATACTTCTGTCTGCGTTTTGGGTTGGTACTTTGCATAAACCTCTTCTTTTAAAACCGCGTAATTTGCTTCAACCAATTCGTTCAAAACCGAAAAAGGATTTTTTGTTCCGACAAGCTGCTGTACTTGCGACAAAGAAACCGCACTATTTGGCACAACTTGCTGCAATAATTTCAACGCGTTTTTAGAAAGTGTTGGCAAAAGGCTTTCCCATTCTTGAATGATCATTTCGGTTTCGCTTTCTAACAACATCACAGAAGGCAATGCCGTACGAACGACCAATCCCAAAGGCGCTTGATAGTACGAAGCTATCCATGATAAAAACGAAAGCTGTACAGACGAAAGCACAGGACTCGTGTCAATAATACTGTCTATTTGTTTTGGCTTGTAGGCTATTGGTGCATCTCCATGTACCTTAAAAACAATAGCCGTATGCATTTTTCTTTTCCCAAAAGGAACAACCACACGCATTCCTGGCTGAAGCACTTCAGCTTCGGCTGGCGTTATGACATAGGTAAAAGTTTCCTTTATTGGCAAGGGAAGGATTACATCTAAAAAAAACGACATTAGCGTGACTGTTTTAGTTTAGCAATAGACGCGTTGAGTTCAAAGCCCAACAACAAGACAATCGCATTTAACCAAATATAAAGCATCAGAATAAGTATCGCACCAATAGAGCCATAGAGTTGGTTGTATTGAGCAAAATTATCTAGATAAACCCCAAAACCAAACGAGGTTAATGCAAACAAAAAAGTAGTTGCCAGCGCACCTGCAGAAAAGAAACTAGAAAAGCCACGATGTGTGCCAAAATAAAAAAGAATAGAACTCACCAAATAAGCCATTCCAAAGAAAAAAAGCAACCGAATCAATGGGTTTAACTCAAATCCAAAATCGAAAATTTTGGCTACCCAAAGCTCAAAAAACAGATATCCTGAAATGGAAATTAAAAAAATTAACCCCAACAAAACGCCTACCCCAACAGCGTAAACATATTGTTTAATAAAATGCCTACTTAAGCTCACATGAATGGATTCGCTAAAACCACCAAAAATGGCGTTTACACCATTACCCATAAAAAAAATAGAAAGCAAAAAAGTAGATGATAGTAAACCACCCCTTGGCTTAGACTGAATATCATAGAGCACGCCATTCAAAAAATCTTGAGCCTCTGTAGGGGCTACAGATAAGAAAAAAGAGGAAAAGGTGTCTTCGATATTGGCAACTGGAAAAAATGGAATTAGGTTTAAAACAAAAATTAAAAAGGGAAACATTGCCATAAAAAAACTAAAGGCAATACTGCTTGCCCTAGTAGCCAGTGTTCCTTTTATAATGCCCAAAAAATACAGCTCAATAATTTGATAAAGAGAAATAGCACCTGAATCGCCAAAGCGAATGCGGTGCATCCAGCCTGTAATATGCTGCATGACTTTTTCAACCATTGGGCTAAGTTAACTATTAAAATGGAGGCTTCCATGAGAATTAATACCTTAGCATGGTGAAAATTCAAGTCATCTGTATGGGCAAAACCAATCATGCTGCTTTACGCAGTTGGTTACCCGAATATCAAAAACGCCTTGCGCATTACGTCAGGTTTGAATGGGTGGAGCTACCCGAACTTAAAAACACCAAAAATTTAAGAGAAGCTGTACAAAAAGAAGAAGAGGGCAAACGCTTACTGAAACAATTAAATTCGCAAGACACCTTAGTGCTTTTTGATGAAAATGGAAGTCAACACACGTCTAAGGGCTTTGCAGACTTTCTACAAAAGCGCATGAACGCAGGAACTAAAAATTTGGTTTTCGTCATTGGTGGTCCCTATGGTTTTTCAGCAGAAGTATATCAAAGAGCGCAATATAAAGTATCCCTTTCCAAAATGACTTTTTCGCACCAAATGGTACGTGTTTTTGTAACAGAACAACTCTATCGTGCCTTTTCCATTTTAAATAACGAACCCTATCATCACGAATGAAAAAACTCATTTTTGCCACACACAATCAAAATAAAGTACAAGAAGTTAACGCCGTTTTTGACAACTATTCGATCCAAAGTTTAGCCGATTTAAATTATCATCAAGAGATTGAAGAAACCGAAAATACCTTTGTGGGTAATGCCTTACTAAAGGCAAGACATGTTTTTGAGGTATTCAAAACACCTGTTTTTTCTGACGATAGCGGGTTGGAAGTTGCTGCACTTGACGGCGCACCAGGTGTATATTCGGCGTGCTATGCAGGAGAAGAAAAAAACCACGCCAAAAACAATGGTAAATTGTTAGATGCGTTGACGAACGAGTCTAATAGAGTTGCGCAATTTAAAACCGTGATTGCTTACAAAGATGCCACAACCGAAGTGACATTTGAGGGCATTGTCAAAGGATGTATTGCCAAACAAATAAGTGGGTCTGGTGGTTTTGGATATGACCCGCTTTTTATTCCAGATGGGTACAACAAAACTTTTGGAGAACTACCAAGCGTAGTAAAATTACGTTTAAGTCATCGCAGTCGCGCTATTGCAATGCTGCATGATTATTTAAAATCCATAACATAATGTTAATTTTAGGGCAAAAGATTGTAGACAAAAATGGAATGCACGTAGTTTGTAGTATAATATGAGGATACCTTTTACGCTTTACTTTTTATTGCTGAGTTGTTCTGTTGTTTGTGGGCAAGAAGTTATTGGTTTTGTAGAACGATCTGCTGACCAAAAGCCCATCCCAACAGTTCATATCATTAATTTGAACAAAGTAACCATGTCAATTACAGATAAAGAGGGGCGGTTTGAAATTGACGCTGAAGTTAACGACACCTTATACTTTTCATATTTGGGCTACAAATCCATCAAAGTTCGCGTTTCTAATGACTTAGTGAAATACCCTAATACCCGCTTTCAACTCACCGAATTGGCATTGGCACTAGAGGAAGTCGTGGTTAGACCCTATCAGTTAACAGGGTATTTGGATATCGATGCGCGCAATGTCCCCATAAACCGCACACGCAGGTACAACATTCCTGGCTTGCCATCTGGAGGATATGAAGGGGGGAACCGAGCTCCAGGAACCGCGATGCGGGTTTTACAAGCGGTTACGAATCCAGCCGATTTTTTATATAATATTTTTGGGCGAAAACCCAATCAATTGCGAAAGCTCAAAAAAGTGAGGGCTAATAATGAACTTCGTGATTTGTTGGCAGTAAAATACGATCGTAAAACTCTCGAAGAACTTCTTCAAATTGAACGAGTAGACATTGACGAAATTCTTCGAAAATGCAACTTTTCGGATAGTTTCATTAAAGGCGCCAACGATTTGCAAATCTTAGAAGCTATCAGCGGATGCTACGAAGAATACAAAGTACTTAATCGTTAATAAAATAGCGAAAATCTCTACCTTTGCATTTTGAAATCATATGCTACTAAACAAACTAAGTGCAATTTCGCCTGTTGACGGTCGATACCGTGCAAAAACCAAATCCTTAAGTCCTTATTTTTCTGAGTTTGGATTAATTCAGTACCGAGTTCGTGTTGAAGTGGAATATTTTATTGCACTATGCGAACTTCCGTTACCGCAACTTGCCGATTTCCCAACATCGCTTTTTGAAGAATTACGTAGTGTATATATTCACTTTAATTTAGACCAAGCGCAAGCCATTAAGGATATTGAAAAGGAAACCAATCACGACGTTAAAGCTGTTGAATATTTCCTAAAACAAACCTTTGACGATTTAAATATTAGTACATACAAAGAGTTTATCCATTTTGGATTAACCTCACAAGATGTAAACAATACCGCCATTCCGCTTTCTATTAAAGAAGCAAATGAAAAGGTTTATGATAAAGAACTGAATCATGTATTGGATGCTATAGATGCATTGATTTCCAAATGTGCCGGCGTACCCATGTTAGCGCGAACGCACGGACAAGCTGCATCTCCAACAAGATTAGATAAGGAACTTTCGGTTTTTAAAACACGAATTGAGGAGCAAATAAAATTGCTTAGACAAGTACCTATGGCAGCAAAATTTGGTGGAGCTACAGGGAACTACAATGCACACGTTGTTGCCTATCCTGATATTGATTGGAAATCTTTTGGAACGGCATTTGTGGAGCAAAAATTAGGTTTAAAACACTCTTTTCCAACGACGCAAATTGAACATTACGATCACTATGCGGCATTTTGCGATGCCCAAAAGCGCATCAACACCATTTTGATTGATTTTGCACGTGACATCTGGACCTACATTTCCATGGATTATTTTAAACAACAGATTAAAGAGGGCGAAGTGGGCTCATCAGCGATGCCTCACAAAGTCAATCCTATTGATTTTGAAAATGCTGAAGGAAACTTAGGTCTCGCTAATGCATTACTCTCGCATTTGGCAGAGAAATTACCAATTTCTAGATTACAACGCGATCTAACCGACAGCACTGTCCTTAGAAATGCTGGAATTCCTATGGCGCATATGCTTATCAGTTTTACTTCGTTGATAAAAGGAATGGAAAAACTTTTGGTGCATAAAGAAAAAATTCAATACGACTTAGATCAAAATTGGGCGGTATTAGCGGAAGCTATACAAACGATTTTACGTCGTGAGGGCTATCCAAAACCATACGAAGCATTAAAAGCACTTACGCGCACCAATACACATATTGACGAAGCTGCTATTCGTGCTTTTACAGAAACATTGGATGTGCCAAGTACTATTAAAGCGGAATTACGAGCTTTACGTCCTGAAAATTACACAGGGATTTAAAACATCCCACTAAAGGCTTTTGCGGCATTTTCTAATCCATTGCCACGCTTCATGACGTTTGCTAAAAGTATTGCTATCTCCACTTGCATGTCGCGTCCAATGAGTCGTGCCAACACAAAGCCTTGATCTGCAGCCCCAAAAAACACAATCTCATCGGGCTTATCTACTGTTCCCTCTAGTACTAATTTTCCAGAATATTGACGGTCACTCATCACCAAAAGTGGCTCAAAGGTTTTGGCATCGATAATAGATCGTACAGTGGATAATTCCTCAGGGAGTAAATCAGCATTGGCGGTAGTTTTACGAAATAACAACACATTGATTTTTTGAAATGAGCTCAGTGCATCTTTTTCTTCCGTAGTGAGTGTGTTGCTATCAACACCCAAAATAGAAGTTGGAATATCAATAACTAAAAAATTGGGATCCTCAGATTTAGAGACATAATATTCTTGAATGCTTGGCGTGGTGGAGCAACCCACCAACGCCAAAGCAAGGATATAAAACCAAAATTTATTCATTTTCTTTTTCATTTAGTTTACCCAATTGTTGTCCCCCAGGAAGGTTCATTTGATTGACAAGTTTTGATATTTGTGTTAAGTCAATATCACCACTCAAATAGAGTAATACGGTTTCTGGCTTACGATCACCCAGTTTGATTTGTTTGGTATTGATATCGGTTACAAACATCAAAAGCTCTTTAACTAAATCTTCATTTCTGCCAGATTTAATATAAAAATTTACATTGGCTTGTTCGTCGCGGACACGCATCAATTCTTCCATTTTGACTGCCTTAATGTGCGTATCAACCCATTGCTGAATTTCAACTGCGATATTGGTGCTTTCCGTGGTTATTACCTTGAAAGATTCGATTTCTTGTACAAGGGATAAAAACTGGTCTGCTTCCGGATCGTTGGTTTCAATGCTAAGTTTTGCCAGCATTTGAAACATTTTAGGGCTTATTGAAAAATAACTCACGTTATCATCGAACTCGTATTTCTCAAATACGTCTTGCCCCCAACTCAACGAGATGGTTAACAGGGCTGCTAAAATCAATTTCTTTTTCATGCTATTCTGTTTTTAAGTATTTATTTGTGGTTTGATTAAACGTTTCCATGTATGCCACACCTTGCTTGCCTTTGTTGAGTTGCGTTGCAACGAGATACATATTTGCTTTAAACTCTTCAAACACAAGTTCTTCTGCTGTTGGCTGTGGGTTTATAACAGTTTGTTGAAGCACAAAAAAACCTGCGATTGCAGCTGCAGCAACTGCTGCGAAACGTCTAAATTGAATTTTTCTTGTTTTTATTATTGGATTAAATTCTCTAGAAAAGCGCTGTTCCCGTTGTTGTGCAATGGCAGTAAAATACGGCTTGTAATGCACCAAGGTTTCATCCACGTTTGGTTGTGAAAAATAAGCATAAAGGGCTTGTTCTTCTGCCAGCGTGGTGTTACTTTCAAGGTAGCGTTCTAGGTGTTTATGAACCTGTTTCAATTCCATTTTGATGTGCTTTGATGAGTTTTGTTCGTATTGTTTTTCTTGCGCGTGACAATGCTACTCTAACGGCGCCTTCTGAAAGTTCCGTTATTTGAGCAATGGTTTCAAAATCGTATTGTTCCACGTCACGAAGTTGAAGTACCAGCTTTTGTTGTTCGGGTAATGACTCCATAAAATCAAAAACATATGAGATGCTATCGCGATTATCGATTTGCTGGTCTAAAGAGGCGGTGGCTTTGTCGTGCTTGAAATGCACCAAACGCAACTGTGATGCTTGCTTGGATTTCAATCTATCCAAACAATAGTTCTTAGTCATCGTCATGGCGTAACCTTCAAGGTTTGATATTGTTGCTAGTGAATTCATATTATTCCATAATTTAACCAACACTTCCTGTACAGCGTCTTCTGCTTCTTCTGTGGATGTAAGCAATCTTTTTGATAAACGAAACATGCTATCTTGCACAGCTAAAATTCGTTCTAAAAATGCGCCTTTATCCATTTGTCCAGTCAAATACTTATTGGGTGTTTGTTTCACTAACGATTATGCGTGTGGCTTGTTACATGCAATAACAACTATATTTTTGTACTTTAGCATAGTCTCTGAAAAATCAAACCTATGAAAAAATTACTTTTTGTTTTTGTTTTATTTCTTGTTTTTGGTTGTAAAGACGATCAAGACGACTCCGTAAAAGTTGCTAATAACGAAAATTTAGAGGTTGAAGACTTTATTTATAAAGCCATGAATTATGTGTATTATTGGCAAAAAGACATTCCAAATTTGGCAGATAATCGATTTAACAACGACAAAAAATACACCGCGTTTTTACAATCGTTTGACGGACCGAAAAAACTTTTCGATAGTCTTCAGTACACCTATGACAGGTTTAGTGTTATTACAGATAACTACATCGATTTGGAAAATCAACTAAATTCCATTTCGTTAAGCAATGGAATGAAGTTTAGTTTTGGCCGTATTTCAAAAAATGACGCCAAAATTTTTGGTTATGTTCGATACGTTTTACCCAACTCGGATGCAGAAACAAAAGGTATTAAACGTGGTGATATATTCTCGCATGTAAACGGAACTCAATTAACCGAAACGAATTACGTTAATTTAATGCTTTCTAATACGCCCACCTACACCATTAGTTTAGCAACCATTAACAATAACCTTACAGTCCAATCTACAGGGACAACCATCACGCTCAACAACAGCCAAATAACAGAAAAAGAGTTATACATTTCTAAAATTATTGAACACAATGGCAAAAAAGTAGGCTATGTTATGTATAATGGCTTTGCTTCTAATCAAGAGGACGATTTAAAAAATGCTTTTGCCGACTTGGCGTCTGAGCAAGTTGACGAACTCGTTGTAGATTTGCGGTATAACCCCGGAGGAAGCGTAGCCACTTCACAACTTTTAGCAGGGCTTATTGCAGGCGAACATGCGGGTAAGGTTTTTGGTAGTATGGAGTATAACGCAAAATTAACGGAGTATAATAGACAAATTGAAATCATCGATTCAGGGATTCGCTTAGGGTTATCACGTGTTATCTTTCTCGTGACTAGGGGTTCCGCATCAGCCAGTGAAATGATGATAAACGGATTAAATCCTTACATGGACGTTGTGCTCATAGGCAGTAAAACCTATGGGAAAAATGTAGGCTCATTTATTGTTTACGATTACATAGATAACAAGAAAACTAAAAACCCAAACCACACATGGGCATTATTGCCTATCACCTTTGGGATCGCTAACAGCGAGGGCTTTAGCGATTATGGCGATGGTTTTTCTCCCAATATTGAGCTTCCTGAATCTCTTTCAAACCTGGGAATACTTGGCGATGTAAACGAACCACTTTTGAAAAAAGCGCTTGATGTAATTAGTGGAACGGTTACCGTTTCTAATGCTCTTTCAACACACACCGTTTTGGTACCCTTCGATGAAATCCAAATTGAGCCAGGTCGGGCTATCTATAACCCAACCAACTAAAAGGCATACTGCAAACCAATAGTTATATTTCTACCCAATGCGGAATAGCCAATAAACTCCGTATAGGAAGTATCAAACACATTGGTTACTGCTACTGTTGCGGTTGCATTTCCAATAAAATTTGGAAAGGAAACACGTACATCCATAAGACTAAATGCTGATAGTTTTTCTATTTTATTTATAGCATAGTTTTGATCGCTTCGTGTTCCAACATATCGAAAATGCACACCCCAGAGCGTCCTTGATGCTGCATAGGTAAGTCCAACATTTGCAGCATGTTTTGGCAACCGTAAAGGCTCTTGTTTTACTTTTTCCGTAAACGTATAATTGGCTTGAACGTTTAAATTTCGAATAGAAAAATTACCTTCTATCTCTATGCCTCGCACTTTATACGATTCGTCATTGTTGTAATATGTGCCTGTAAAATCTGGATAGAAAATAAAATCAACAAAATTATTTTCTGTTCGCTGAAAACCAACTACAGTAATTCGACTATTTTCCGCAACATACTCAACACCAGATTCATGTGTTTTATTGTCTTCAGGTACTAAATTAAGATTTCCATAGCTTGGATCAAACATTTTGTACTGTGAGGGCGCAATAAACGAGGTTGCAAAAGAGCTAAAAAGCTTCCAATACGATGTTTCGGAATCTGAAAAAACATAATAGGGGTTGATGGTAAATGTTTGGTGCGAACCAAAAGTACTATGCACCGTATTTCTACCACTTACTTGCATTGCAAATCCTTTTGGGTGTTGCCAGTTGGCGCTTACAAAAAGCGCTACATTGTCGTGTTGAAATGAATCTAGAATGCTAGTGTTTTTAGAACGAATGTCTTGAAACAAACCACCACTTAACAACGTTAACCTTTCTGATACACGATAACGCCATGTGAGTTCTGAGGTAAATACATTTGAGGTATAATTAATAGGAAAGTTGCTGGTGAAATTTCGCTCAGTGTCTGACCATGAAACATGTGCTTGAACACTCGACTTCCCTTTGGTAAACGATGGCGCAAATCCATAACGATTGTTTTTACTTACTAAGTTGTACGAGGCGTCTGTATAGGTAAACGCATCATCATAATCTGAATCAATCACATCGCGCTGAAAAAATGCCATCCAAGACCAGGGACCTTCATATTGGCTTTTGGCGTTAAACTGTATGTTTTCTTTAGTTACGGCATCGGTTTCTGAACCCACAATAGATGACATTCCATCAGAAGTAAAACGATTTATCGAAGCGCTAAGTCCAATTTTGGCTATACTCTGTTGCAGTTGTATGTACTGCTTTTGCATATCAGAAAAGGAACCTAATTTTTGATCGTGCGTATTTTGAGTACCCCATTCTCGCGCTACACTTAAACTTGTTTTCTCAGTAGCCGTATTTTTGGTAGTGATATCAATAACGGCTGTAGCTGCGCCACTACCGTACAAACTGCTTGACGCCCCTTTAACCACCTCGATAGACGCAATATTGTCTAGGGCAAGGAGGCGCAAATCAAATTCGGATTCTATCTGAGATGGATCGCTGACCACTACCCCATCTATACGCACCAACACCTGTCGGTTATTCCCACCGCGAATAAAATACGACAGGTTCTGTCCGGGATGCAGTTGGCTCCCTGCAACATAAATACCCGCATATTGATTTAACAGTTGTGCTAAGGTAATTCCCTTGTTTTTTTCAATCTCTTTTGCGGTTATTTTTACAACAGCTTTTCCACTACTTTTTCTAGATTTTGGGATACGAGAATCCGAAACGATTACCTCATCTAATAGCTCTTGTGCTTGTGCTACCGCACAGCAAAGTAGCATGGCCACAATGTACTTCATGTTATTTAAAACTAAACTATAAACTGATATCACTTATCCCGAGCGCTAGCAGCACGAATCCTTTAGGCAGGTCTCCTGACTTACACTGTTCAATGTACCTTCCCATGCGCCATAACGCACAGTGGCTTGAAGCATTGAACTTTGCAGTATTTACAGTTGCGGGAACAGCAAAGGCTTTACACCTTTTTCCCTTTTCATCTTTCACTACAAAAGAACCTAAAAGCTATCGTAAAAGTACACTTTTTAGTAAGGCTGTGCAGGCAATGATAAAAAAAATATACCTTTGCGTAAGAACTTAATTATATGCCTTTTAACAAAAAAGAAAACGTTTTAATAAGCTTTGTTTTGGTTGCTGTGTTGATGCGTTTACTTCCTCACCCACCTAATGTAGCACCCATCACCGCCGTAGCCCTTTTTGCAGGTACGTTTTTTGACAAAAAACACTGGGCCGTGCTGATGCCCCTTTTGGCTATGATTATGACCGATATATTTTTAGGTTTTTCAATGATTACACCTGTGGTATACCTTTCTTTTTTGGCGATTACCGCTGTGGGCATACGATTTAAAAAAATGAATATTAGTACGATTTTATTAAGTAGCTTGGTGTTCTTTGTACTTAGTAACCTTGGCGTTTGGGTATTGTATTACCCCCTTACTGCAGAAGGACTTACCACATGTTTTACGCTAGCGATTCCATTTTTTATAAATTCGATGTTGGGCGATATCTTTTTTAGTGCTTTATTGCTATTTGGCTATCGTTTTGCCGCCCAGCGGATGCAGTTAGCTTAAGCTACGTACACATGCACACTTTCTCAGTAAACCATCTAGCATTGGCCGTTTCCGATGTAGATACATCCATAGCGTTTTACCAACGGATATTTGACTTTCAGGAAATAGAAAACACAGCATCAAAATCAAAAACCAGATGGCTATCGCTTGGAGAAGGAAAAGAATTACACCTTATCCCACGCCCCGAAGCACGTATTAAAACGGTTAAAGCCGTTCATATTGCCTTTAGTACAAACAACTTTGATGTATTTATAACGCATCTTGCAGCATTAAATATTCCATATTTTGATTGGCCAGGAAGGCCAAACACGTTCAACGTCCGAGATGATGGTATTAAGCAACTGTATTTCCAAGACCCAAATGGCTATTGGATTGAAGTAAATGATGCTGCTGAATGATAAGTAAGTCCTACTCCTCACCTGCCGGACGTTCCAGTAGATCAGGCTGATAGTCTAAGGCATTTCCTTCGCCAGAGAGGCGAATAATATCCTTATCAATCTTTTTAAACTCCTTGGCGGAACTGTTATAGTGGTTTACTACCGTACCTATAGATTTTCCCAATCTGCCGTGTACATCTTCAAAAGAATTTAGGTGAGCTGAAAGCTTATCCACATTCTTCAAAATGTCTTGTATGGAGTTTTCAATTTTAAGATTGTGCAACGCCTTCACGGTAATTTGCAGCATCGGAAACAAACTCATGGGCGATACAATCATCACCTTTTTTTCATAGGCATAGGACACCAAATCGCGAGAGTTAATTTGTAAGGAACCTACCCTACTGTTTAGCAAGTCTTGGTACAGTCCATCAGCGGGGATAAACATATAAGCATAATCCGTGGTATCTTCATTAGGACGGATGTATTTTGCCGTTTCATCTATGCGTTTCTTGATATCGCCTTTAAAAGTTTGTTCCAACGTTTTAATGGCTTCTGGATCACTACTTTCAACCATTTTATTGTAGTTGTCCAAAGAAAATTTGGCATCAATTGGAATAATAAAATCCCCCACTTTTACGATGGCGTCCACGGCTTCGCCGTTAGTAAAACTATACTGCATTTGAAACAATTCTGGGGGTAGCACATTTGCCAATAGGTTTTCCAGTTGAATTTCCCCCAAAATACCTCGCTGCTTGGAATTACCTAAAATCTTTTCCAAGGTCTTCATCTGGTTAGCAAAACTGAGTACTTGTTCGTTTGTACCTTTGATTTCCGAGAGGGCTTTAGTAACGTCAGTGATGGCTTTTTTAGACTCTGAAAATTGTTGAGTGATGGATATATTTGAAGAGCGCTGATAATCGCTAATACCTTTGGTGATATTATCTAGCTTCTGCTCCAGTTCTAGACGGGTTTCTTTGGCATTGGCGTCTGTTTCTTTGCGAATACCCTGTATTTCTTCGCGTAATTGCGCATTAAGTTGCATCAAAAATTCGTTCGAAACCCCGTTGGATTGATTCTTTTGGTTGATAAGAAAAAACGCCACAAGCGCCACCAAAACAATGGCAACAGTAATCCACTCCATGATAAAAATCTTTGCTTAAATATACGTGAATTAACGCAATCTATTTCGTCAAATACATCTTTCTGCGTCCATACAACTCATAGAATTGATCGTCCTGAAGATTATCAATAAACAAGATGCTTTCGCCAGTACTTTTCATCTCTGGTCCCAATGCCTTATTGACATTTGGGAATTTATTAAATGAAAAAACGGGTTGCTTTATGGCAAAGCCTTCCAATTGCGGATTGAAATCAAAATCAGTCACTTTTTTATCACCAAGCATTACTTTCGTTGCATAATTCACATACGGCTCTTTATATGCTTTTGCTATAAAGGGAACCGTTCTAGATGCACGTGGATTTGCTTCAATAATATAAACCACATCGTCTTTTATGGCAAATTGGATGTTGATGAGTCCAACCGTATTCAACGCAAGTGCAATCTTTTTGGTGTGATCGATAATTTGCTGCATTACAAAATCACCCAAATTAAATGGAGGTAATGTTGCGTTAGAATCTCCCGAGTGAATACCACAGGGCTCTATGTGCTCCATAATGCCTATGATATAGACATTTTCGCCATCGCAAATAGCATCTGCCTCTGCCTCAATAGCACCATCTAGATAGTGGTCTAACAACAATTTATTATTTGGGATTTTGTGCAATAAATCCACCACATGCTTGACTAGATCTTCTTTGTTAATGACAATTTTCATACCCTGACCTCCTAATACATACGAGGGTCTAACCAAAATGGGAAAGTTCAATTCATCGGCAAGCGCAAGGGCTTCGTCGGCCGTTTCTGCTACACCAAATTCAGGATAAGGAATGTTGTTTTCCTTTAGTAGCGTAGAAAAGCTTCCACGATCTTCCGCCAAATCTAACGATTGGTAACTCGTACCCATAATTTTAATACCGTAGCGGTCAAGTTTTTCGGCAAGTTTTAACGCCGTTTGACCACCCAACTGTACAATTACTCCTTCGGGTTTTTCGTGACGGATGATATCGTAAATATGTTCCCAGAAAACTGGTTCAAAGTAAAGTTTATCTGCCGTGTCAAAATCGGTAGAAACCGTTTCGGGATTACAATTAATCATTATGGTTTCGTAGCCGGCCTCACTAGCGGCCAACACGCCGTGAACGCAGCAATAATCAAACTCAATTCCTTGTCCAATTCGGTTTGGACCAGAGCCAAGTACCACAATTTTTTTACGATCAGAAACCACACTTTCGTTATGCACAGACACGTCACCTTCGGCTGTTTCCATCGTACTTTCAAAAGTAGAATAGTAATATGGTGTTTTAGCGGTAAACTCTGCTGCACAGGTATCAACCAATTTATAAACCCGTTGAATGTTCATCTCGTCGCGCTTACTGTTTACCTCACTTTCCAAACAACCTAACATATGCGCAATTTGTCGGTCGCCATAGCCTTTTTGTTTGGCCTCCAACAGTAATTCCTTGTCAATACTATTTATGGTGTAGGTAGAAATTTCTTTCTGTAACTGGAACAGTTCTTCATACTGTTTCAAATACCACATGTCAATTTTAGTGATATCGTAGATTTTACTCAATGGAATACCCATGGCAATGGCATCGTAAATCACAAAGACCCTATCCCAAGAGGCGTTAGTAAGTTTATTAATAATTTGATTGTAATCTGTATACCCTTTCCCGTCTGCTCCTAATCCGTTGCGTTTTATTTCAAGCGATTGTGTGGCTTTGTGCAAGGCTTCTTGGAAAGAGCGTCCAATACCCATAACCTCGCCCACGGCTTTCATTTGCAGACCTAAAGTACGGTCTGAACCTTCAAATTTATCAAAGTTCCAACGTGGGATTTTGACAATAACATAATCTAGTGTGGGTTCGAATAATGCCGAAGTAGATTTTGTGATCTGATTATCCAACTCGTCGAGTCTATAGCCAATCGCCAATTTAGTAGCCACTTTTGCAATAGGATACCCAGTAGCCTTACTTGCAAGTGCTGAAGAACGAGATACACGTGGGTTAATTTCAATAGCAATAATATCTTCTTTCTCGTCTGGACTCACTGCGAATTGGACGTTACATCCACCTGCAAAATCACCAATGCTACGCATCATTTTGATGGCCATATCGCGCATTCTCTGATAGGTTTTATCAGATAACGTCATCGCTGGTGCTACGGTAATGGAATCGCCCGTATGAATCCCCATCGGATCCATATTTTCAATGGAACATATAATGACTACGTTGTCGTTGTTATCCCGTAATAATTCCAACTCGTACTCTTTCCAGCCCATCATGGCTTTGTCAATCATGACCTCATGAATAGGGGAAATTTCAAGTCCACGACGCATGAGCTCGTCAAAATCCTCCTCTTTGTAAACAATAGCAGCACCCGCACCACCAAGGGTGTAAGAGGCACGAATACACAATGGGAAACCAAATTGCTGTGCAATTTCTTTTCCTTTTAAAAATGATGTTGCTGTAGCTTGGGGTGCCATCGGAACATCAATTTTAGCCATAAGCTCACGAAATTTTTCACGGTCTTCCGTAATGTTTATCGCGTCGATGTTTACCCCAATAAGTTTTACATCAAAGTCTTTCCAAATTCCTTTTTCATCTGCTTCAATACAAAGGTTTAAAGCGGTTTGACCACCCATGGTGGGCAATACAGCATCAATTTGCGGATGCTCTTTTAGGATTTTTATGATGGATTTTGTGGTCAGCGGCAACAAATACACATGATCAGCCATGGAAGGGTCAGTCATGATAGTTGCAGGGTTGGAATTGATCAGAATGGTTTCAATTCCGTCCTCTCTTAGTGAGCGTAACGATTGCGAACCCGAGTAATCAAATTCGCAGGCTTGGCCAATAACAATGGGGCCAGATCCAATAATGAGTATGCTGTTTAGGTCTTTTCTTTTTGGCATAAGCTGTTGCTAATAGGTAGTCAAAATTCTTTCGAAGATATACAAAAAAAAGGTGCCACTTATAAAGTAGCACCTCGATGTTTTCAACGATTTATTCACTTATTTTTTGTGACGTATTTCGGATGAAACAGAAATCTTTTTGCGCCCTTTGGCGCGGCGCGAAGCCAAAACCTTGCGACCTGCTGCCGAATACATGCGCTCCATGAAACCGTGTTTGTTACGGCGTTTTCTCTTTGATGGCTGAAACGTTCTTTTCATCTTTTTTACTTAACTGGCTGCAAATATACAACAACTAATAGCATCAACAAACAACCTTATCATATAAATGTGTAAATTTGTGCATCAAAAATTAACTATGTTCCCAAAGTTTATAAAAATTGTTTTAGCAGTACTCACGCTTGGCTACGCCGTATATCAATTTATTCAACCCAATATAGGTAATGGAATTGCCTTAATATTCTTAGCAGGTGTTTTTATTTTCTTATACTTTAAGAATGAATTGATATTTCTTTCTTTTTTAAGACTGCGTAAACAAGATTTTGATGGAACCATGCGCTGGTTACAGCGTATCAAAAATCCAGCGTCGGCACTTACACAAAAACAACAGGGCTACTATTTCTTTTTGCATGGTGTTATTGAATCTCAAAAAAACCTGACCAAAGCTGAGCGTCATTTCAAAAAAGCCATTTCTTTAGGTCTCAATATGAAGCACGATCTAGCAATGGCAAAACTAAGTCTAGCTGGAATTGTGATGCAAAAAAGACGTAAGAGAGAAGCCACAACACTACTCAACGAAGCTAAAAAACTGGATAAACAAGGTATGCTGACTGATCAAATTAAAATAATGCAACAGCAGCTAAAGAAAATTTAACTCCCTTTCCAGTCATTCAGAATTATTTTAGGTAAGTTTTTGTTAAACCAATTTGCGCGCAAAACAATCATTACATGTGTTCCTTTGGGAACAGGAATATAATCTTTCAAATAAAAAATAGGGAAAACCAAATCATAAGTACCGTGGATATGCACCACATCAGGGATTGGTTCTTCTTGATCCCAATTAAAAAAAGCTTCCAAAGCCCAATCTAAATACGCAGGATCACGCACAGACAAGTACTTTTTGTTTAAATCCATGCGTTTTCGAGCTGCTGGACCAAACATAAATCCAACAAAATCCTCTAGATTATCTACCCATTGAGTAGGAAAAAAACGATAGGCTTTTGTCTTGCGCGTTATTCGCATGTGAATGGGGAATTCTTTACGTGTACGAACGCTGGAAACGATGATTACTTTTCGACAGGGAATTATTTTTGCCATTTCTTGAACAATTATACCCCCAAAAGAAACGCCTACTAAAACGGGGTTTGGATGTGTGACCTTATCACACATACGCTTTACATAGGAAGCTAGGGTTTCATCCTTATTTGGCGTAAACCATGACAAGCGATGAATTTCAAACAAATTGCCCATTTGAATAAAATCAAAAATAGAGGTATTAGCGGCCATACCAGGCATCATATATATATGTATGATGTTTGATTTTTCCATTGCAGTACCAATGTACATAATTTTTTGTAAATTTGCCTCCTAGCAACAATTTATGGGAAAAATGAACGTTACCGACAATTCTTTCTTGCGCCAGTTTGAAACAGAAGTTGAAGGCGAGATCGCCAAAATAGAATATGCACAGCAGGAGCGTAAAATCTTTCTGACAAAACTTGTTGTTCCAAAAGACAACTGTCCAACCGATTTCAGTGATGCATTTATCAAAGAAGTACTTGCTATAATTGCAGAGCGCAATGTAAGTATGATGCCTACAAGCCCAGAAATTGTACGGTTTATCCGCAAAAACAAACGTTACCGCAGCATGCTTCCCATAGGTGTGCGCATCTAAGCTACCTGAATTCCTACAGCTTTTACAAATTCAAAATTCACCAAACCATCATCAGAAATATCGGTGAGTTTCACTTGATGAATCGTGTTACATAATGCAGGATTCCAATAGGTTTTTACCTTGACATAATTGGGTGTAAAACCATGTATGTATCCGTTTTTATTTTCAGACTCAAAAAGTACTTTCTGGATAGTTCCTAATTGTAGCTCATAAAATGCACGACGCTTTTTCTGTGATAAGCCGCGTAACATTTTACTTCGTTTGGACCGAACGTTTTTTGGTACTGGATTTGGCATTTCAACTGCAAGCGTATTGGCACGCTCAGAATAAGAAAACACGTGTAAGTATGAGATATCCAATTCATTAAGAAAATGGTAGGTCTCCATAAAATGAGCATCGGTTTCTCCAGGAAACCCAACAATCACATCAACTCCAATACATGCGTGCGGCATCCGATTTTTTATTTGCGCTACACGTTTTTCGTATAATTCGCGTTGATACCTACGGCGCATTGCCGCCAAAATAGTGTTGCTCCCGCTCTGTAAAGGAATGTGAAAATGAGGCACAAAACGTTTGGATTGAGCAACAAAATCAATCGTTTCTTGACGCAATAAATTTGGTTCAATAGATGAAATCCGAATGCGTTCTAAGCCTTCAACCTCATCTAAAGCATGTACTAAATCAAAAAAAGTGTGTTCGTGTTTTTTTGCACCAAACTCGCCTTTGCCAAAATCACCTATATTCACTCCCGTTAATACAACCTCTTTAATGTCTTGTGATACAATTTCATGAGTTTGTTTGATGATATTGGATAGTGTGTCACTTCTTGAAAATCCACGTGCTAATGGAATGGTACAATAGGTGCATTTGTAATCGCAACCATCTTGAACTTTTAAAAAGGCTCGTGTACGATCTCCAATAGCATAACTACCCACATATTGTTCCACTTCGTCAATGGCGCATGCATGCACCGCTGATGCGGGTGATTTACTATCGATAAAATCAAGGACATTGAATTTTTCGTTTGCGCCTAAAACCAAATCTACACCATCTAAGGCAGCCAATTCTTCAGGCTTAAGCTGCGCATAACACCCAATAGCGACTAAAAAACAATCTGGATTTTGCTTGCGTGCTTGTTTTACAATGGTTTTAAATTTTTTGTCTGCATTTTCGGTTACCGAGCACGTATTGATCACATACACATCGGCAGCATTTTCAAAAGATACTTGGGTGTATCCGCCCGCAGTAAAGGATCGCCCAATGGTAGATGTTTCTGAAAAATTCAGCTTACACCCTAACGTATAAAATGCAACCGTACCAATAGTGGACATGTAAAAAATTTTAACAAAGATACAATGCTAGAGTGCTATTGCTCAAACAAATGCCTAACGAAAATTTGAAGTCGATTCGAAAACATGCTTTAACACTTGCGCTGCTGATGGACTGAGTTCTTTTTCTCGGCGTGCCATAACAATACGTGCCGTTTCCAAAACTTTAGCAAGTCTATTTTCGGAAATTCCCTGTGCACCGCCACGAGAAAAACTAGGTATAAATGTACGTGGAAATCCTGATGAAAAAATATTACAACCTACACCAATTACTGTGGCAGTGTTCAAAGCTGTATGAATAGCTGTTTTGGAATGATCCCCGATAATAGGTCCGCAAAACTGCAACCCCGTTTGTATGAATTTTTGTTGCGTATAATTCCATGCACGCACTTCACTATAATCGTTTTTTAGATTTGATGCGTCGGTAGCCGCACCAAGATTACACCACTCACCCACAACAGCATTGCCTAAAAAGCCATCGTGTCCTTTGTTGCTGTTCCCAAAAAAAACAACGTTGTTGATTTCACCACCTACTTTTACATGTTCACCTAAACTTGTACCTCCATAGACTTTAGCGCCCATTTTAATAACCGCATTTTTACCAACATAAAGCGGTCCACGCAAAAGCGCACCTTCCATAATGGTGGCGTCATTGTCTATAATAATAGGACCATCCGCAGTATTAATAACGGCAGCATACGCTGTTACATTCGCGCCAACTAAAACCGAATGTTGTCCAAACTGTTGATTGGAAACATGAAGTGAGTTGGTGTGAGAATCGTTAAAATAAGGTGCGTCCTCACAGATTACTTGTGCGTTGTTAGAAAACAAATCCCACGGGTAACGAATTATCGTTAATGACTCAAAAAACATGATTTCTTCAAAAGAGTCAAGCACATCTGCTGTGCTGGATGTAGCACCTTTAAATGCAATCAATGAGTCGTTATAAAGCAATTTTTGTCCGTCTTTTAGCTGCTGAACAGCATCTATTAAAGCTGGTGATGGCAAACAACCGGCTAAAACGGCCACATCAAAAGATGGTGTTTTTGGCTGTAAATAGGTTTCGGTTTCGCAAACCACCGATACATCGAGCAATTGCTCCCATCGTGTTGCCAAGGTCATACCTCCAATTAGCAACTGCGCAACAGGGCGCGTGTAAACAAGTGGAAGTAAATCGGTGCGGTTTGGTCCGTCAAATAAACAAATACGCATGCGCCAAAGATAAGTGTAAATAAAAAAACCTCCACATGGGAGGTCTTAATTCGTGCAAAAATTCAAAATTACTTATTGAATTTAGCGTATTTGTTCTTAAACTTGTCGATACGACCAGCCGTATCCACCAATTTGGATTTACCAGTATAAAACGGATGCGAAGTGCGCGAAATCTCTAATTTAATAAGCGGATATTCTACGCCTTCTAACTCAATAGTTTCTTTGGCATTGGCAGTAGATTTAGTAATAAATACATCTTCATTAGACATATCTTTGAACGCTACCAAGCGATAATTATCTGGGTGAATTCCTTGTTTCATAATGCTTTTACCATTTAGAGGGGTGCAAATTTAATTATTTTATCTAAATTTACCATACACTTCAACATAAAAAAAATAACACATGGAAACTTCTCCAAAATTAGGGACATACAACTACCGTTTTGGGCTTATAGCTGCTGGAATTGGTATCGTTTTTAGCTTAATGCTATACTTCATGGATATGATCTACAATCAATCTCCTATAATCCAAGCCATTAACATACTTATACCCTCAACACTAGCCGTTTTAGCCATCCAAAATTTTAAAAAAGATAATGACGGATTTCTTTCCATAAAACAATCCATTAAGATTGGGGTTGGTGTGTTTTTAGTGGCTGGAATTATTGGGCTTGTTTATTTCACGCTATTCATAAATACAATTGAACCTGATTTTATTTCAAACACAGCACAAATGCAAGCTGACGCACTTCGAGAAGCACGACCTGAATTGGAGGAAAGTATGATTCAAATGCAACAAGAAAATACCGAAAAGTTTTTCTATGTCGGCTTCCCAGTTATACTTATTTTTAATCTTTTCATTGGACTTATTATAGGTTTGGTAACAGGATTATTTACAAAAAAGAGTTAATTGTCAAAACAACCGCAATTATCGGTCGTTATTCCATTTTTGGATGAAGCGGAATCTCTTCCCGAACTTTATGCTTGGATTGTTCGAGTACTAGAGGACGCCGCACTTTCCTTCGAACTCATATTGGTTGACGACGGAAGTACAGACACTTCTTGGTCTTGGGTGAAAGAAATCGCCGCTCAAGACAAACGTGTTCATGGCATCCGTTTTTTACGAAACTATGGCAAATCACAAGCACTGCATGCTGGTTTTTTGCAATGCGCCGGAGAAGTCGTCTGTACTATGGATGCCGATTTACAAGATTCCCCTGAAGAATTACCTGATTTGTATCGTTTGATTTCCAATGAGGATTATGACATGATTTCAGGATGGAAAAAGAAACGCTATGATTCCTTTTTGTTTAAAAACACACCCTCCAAAATTTTTAACTGGGCAGCGCGTAGAGTATCGGGTATTAAGCTACATGACTTTAATTGCGGACTTAAAGCTTACCGATTAGACGTTATTAAAACTATCGAGGTTTATGGTGAGATGCATCGCTACATTCCCGTATTAGTAAAGCAAGGCGGTTTTAATCGAATTGGGGAAAAGGTTGTGCAACATCAAGCGCGAAAATTTGGAAACTCTAAATTTGGTCCAGATCGATTTGTAAAAGGCTTTTTAGACCTAATAACGCTTTGGTTTTTAAATCGATTTGGACGCCGTCCGATGTATTTTTTTGGATTGATTGGCAGCATCATGTTACTGTTAGGGTTTGGTTTTTCAATCTATTTGGGAATCGATAAGATTTTCGTTAACCCCTCTGGTAGGTTAATTGCTGACAGACCCCAATTTTACGTGGCACTCACTAACATGATTTTAGGAAGCCAGTTTTTCTTAGCAGGATTTATTGGCGAAATTATCGTTCGAAATCGCGATCACAAAATGCGATATAAAATAAAGGAAACGATTAATCAAAACTCTAAAACGAATATGTAAATTTGCCCAGTAATCTAATTTCATGAATACATCCTTTTTAGAACAAGCTGACGCTTGGCAAAAAGCACCTTTTGACCACGATACGCAACAAGCCGTTGCGGCACTAAAAAACAACCTAGAAGCACTCGAAGATGCTTTTTACAAAGATTTAGAATTTGGTACTGGCGGAATGCGCGGCGTTATGGGTGTTGGCACCAACAGAGTAAATAAATATACTTTTGGACGTACCACACAAGGACTCAGCAACTACCTCAAAGCGCAGTTTCCAAAAGAAACACCACGTGTTGTTATTGGATTTGATTGCCGGCACAACAGTAAGGAATTGGCGCAAATTGTAGCAGATATTTTTTCAGCAAACAACATTGACGTATTTCTTTTTAGTGATCTACGAGCAACTCCTGAGGTGTCGTTTGCTGTACGTCATTTAAAATGTCATTGTGGTATCGTCCTTACCGCTTCGCACAATCCTCCAGAGTATAATGGCTATAAAGTGTATTGGCAAGATGGTGGACAAATTGTACCTCCACAAGACGCTGGAATCATTAACGCAATTAACAACACAACGTATCAAGATATACAATTTGATGCGCAACCCAATCGGATTCAATTTATTGATGAAAAAGTTGATGTAGCGTTTCAAAAAGCTTCTGTAGAAGTTGGGCGTATCGGAAACGGAAATCGAAGCGACATTAAAATTTTATTTACATCACTTCACGGAACCGCTATAACCGCTATTCCACAGGTGCTAAAGGCAGCAGGGTATGATAAGGTTACCATAATTGAAGATCAAGCTACGCCTGACGGAGATTTTCCAACAGTTAAATCGCCAAATCCGGAAGAACCCGAAGCACTCAAAATGGCTATGGAAAAGGCAGTTGAAATCGGTGCAGACATCGTCATTGGAACTGACCCAGATGCCGACAGATTAGGCATTGCGGTGCGAAACGAAAACAATGAACTGGAACTTTTAAACGGGAATCAGACCATGATTGCCATGACAGACTTTATCCTTAGCAAAGGTGGTTTTACAAAAAGTGACCATGCATTTGTAGGCTCCACCGTTGTTTCTACGCCGATGATGATTTCTTTGGCAAAACATTACGGCATCGAGTGCAAACTTGGTCTTACTGGCTTTAAGTGGATTGCACAGATGATAGCGCATTACTCAAACCAAAAATGTCTTGGTGGAGGTGAGGAAAGTTTTGGCTATATGGTCGGTGATTTTGTCCGTGACAAAGATGCTGTTACGGCAGCTTTATTGGCGTGTGAGTTAACTGCAGAAGCCAAATCAAATGGGAGTTCCTTTTTCAATACGCTATTGGGCACTTACGAAAAACTTGGGCTCTATCAAGAAAGATTGGTTTCCTTGGTTAAAAAAGGAAAGTCTGGCGCAGCAGAAATTGAGCACCTTATGGAGGGTTTCAGAAACAATCCACCAAAAACATTAGATGGCAAAACAATCACATATCTAGAGGATTACGCAACAGCAACACGGCATGATTTACAGTCGCAACAAAAAGAAACAATACCTTTGCCAAAAGCCAACGTATTGATTTTTATTTCTGAAGACGGCACACGAGTGGCAGCACGACCAAGTGGTACGGAACCAAAAATAAAGTTCTATGTAAGTGTAAATACCGCTTTAGATTCGGCAGAAAACTACAGAAAAACAAAAGCAGTTTTAGATCAGAAAATAAATCGTGTTTTGGCTGAATTAGGCATATCATGAGTCCCATTTGGTACATATTACGCTACGCACTCCCCTATAAAGGATACATTGGATTAAACATTGTGTTTAATATTTTGTACGCTTTTTTCCATGCCATCTCTTTTATCGCACTATGGCCTATGCTTGAAGTGCTTTTTGGCAGTGAAAAAATACCAACTAAAAAACCTATGTATGAGGGTCTGGGGGAATTAATGAATTATGCCATGGATTTGTTTCGATATTCTGTGGAACAATATGCCCAAGATGACGCGCTTAAAGCGCTTATGGTTGTTATTGGGGTGTTGTTAATTTCATTTTTCCTAAAAAATCTATTCAATTATTGTGCAATATTTTTTATTACTTACATGCGCAATGGTGTAGTTCAGGACTTGCAAAATGCGCTCTATGCAAAACTCATTTCGTTCTCTGCAAATTTTCATTCTGACAACAAAAAAGGAGATAGTTTATCGAGAATTACCGCGGATGTAAATGAAGTGCAAAGTTCATTCTTATCGGTAATTGAAATGCTGGTTCGCGAACCCCTAACCATAATCTTTGCACTGGGGAGTATGTTTTTGATTAGTTCAAAACTCACCTTTTTTGTTTTAATATTTATTCCCATTGCAGGATGGCTTATTTCTATCATTGGGAAAACGTTAAAGTCACGCTCCGAAAAATTACAACGCGAGTTTGGCGAACTCCTTTCCTATGTAGAAGAGTCACTTACTGGAATTCCTATTATTCAGATATTTACTGCTGAAAAGGCTTTTAACAAAAAGTTTTCGAGCATTACGAAAAGGGTATTCACTTTTGCCAACAATTTGATTCATCGCCAAAGTCTGGCTAGTCCCGTGAGTGAATTTCTTGGTATTGCCGTTTTTGGGGTTATTTTATATTTCGGAGGTCGGCTTGTATTGGTTGAGAAAACCCTCACTGGCGAGGCGTTTATCACTTACCTTGGGCTTGCATACGGAGTTCTTACCCCTGCAAAATCGATTAGTAGAGCCATTTATAGCGTAAGGAAAGGAAACGCTGCTGCACAGCGAATCATGGAGTATTTGTTTTATAAATCAGATATACTATCACCCAAAAAACCTAAAAAACTTCCCGCCTTTTCAATAGAAATTTCGTTTCAAAATATTCACTTTAGTTACGGAGAAGAAAAAGTGATTGAAAATCTTGACTTAACCATTCCCAAAGGAAAATCAGTGGCTCTTGTTGGGTCGTCAGGAAGTGGAAAGACAACTATTGCTAATTTATTAGCACGATTTTATGATCCGCAAAAGGGCAGCATCACCATAGATGGAGTGCCCACAAACGCAGTTGATTTGCATGAATTACGCACATTGTTTGGGTTTGTCACACAAGATGCTATACTTTTCCACGATACGGTAAAGAATAACTTACGTATTGCACGTCCAGATGCCACAGATGCAGAGCTTACCGAAGCTCTTACCATAGCCAACGCTGCTATATTTGTAGCGGAACTTCCACAAGGTATTGATACCATTATTGGCGATGCAGGGAACAAACTATCGGGTGGGCAAAAACAACGTTTAGCCATAGCACGTGCTGTACTTAAAAATCCTCCAGTAATGATATTGGATGAAGCCACCTCTGCTTTGGATACCGAATCAGAAAAATTGGTGCAAGACGCACTTCAAAAAATGATGCAAAACCGTACTTCCCTCATTATTGCACACCGCTTATCTACCATAAAAAGTGCAGACGAAATTATAGTGCTGGACAAAGGAAACGTTCTTGAGCGCGGAACACATGACGCGCTTTTAGCTCAAAATGGAATGTATAAAAAACTGATTGAGCTACAATCATTTAATTAATACTATGCGCTTACATAAAAACTTAGTTTTGGCTGTACTTAACGGTCTGCATCAAATTTTTAACGAAGAAAAATATGCCGATAAGGTTGTGGCGCAAATACTCAAAAGAGACAAACGCTGGGGAAGCCGTGACCGTGGCTTTATTGCAGAAACTTCGTATGAAATTGTACGTTGGAAACGTCTTTATGCCGCCATTGCAGAAGTTCAAGAACCTTTAAATAGAGATGATTTGTGGCGCATTTTTGCTGTTTGGGCAACATTGCGTGGATATCCGTTACCCGATTGGAAACCTTTCGAAGGGACCCCCACACGACGCATCAAAGGTAGATTTGAAACCTTGCGGAAAGAACGCAAATACCGGGAGTCAGTTCCAGATTGGCTAGACGAATTAGCAGTCAAATCGTTGGGTGAGAAAAAATGGGAAAAAGAGCTAGAGGCCTTAAATACAGAAGCCCCTGTGGTGCTCCGAGCAAACTCGCTTAAAATTCTTCCTAAATTACTTCGAAATGCATTGCTTGAAGATAAAATAACCACACAATATCTATCAAAATATCCCGATGCATTGGTGCTTGATGAGCGTAGTAATGTGTTTACCACCGAAGCATTCCAAAAAGGACTCTTTGAGGTGCAAGACGCTGCCTCGCAATGCGTTGCGCCCTTTACGCAAGTGGAATCAGGCATGCGCGTGATTGATGCTTGTGCGGGTGCAGGCGGAAAATCGTTACACCTTGCTGCCCTGATGCAAAACAAAGGACAACTTATCGCATTGGACATCCATCAGTATAAACTCCGTGAGCTTAAACGTAGAGCAAAACGCGCTGGCGCACACAATATCGAAACGCGACTCATTGAAAACAATAAAATCATCAAAAAACTACACGAGTCTGCAGATCGAGTGCTTTTAGACGCACCATGTAGTGGATTAGGCGTTTTGCGACGAAATCCAGATGCAAAATGGAAACTTAACCCTGATTTTATTGAGCGTGTTGTAGCCGAGCAGCAACAGATATTGACTCAATATGCACACATGGTAAAGCCTGGCGGAAAACTCATTTACGTTACCTGCTCCATCCTTCCGCAAGAAAACGAAGCACAAATTTCTGAATTCTTAACAACAGATATTGGAAAATCATTTTCCCTTGAAAAAGAAAATCACTTTTGGCCATCAGTTCAAGGTTTTGACGGGTTTTATATGGCACGCCTAGAACGAAAGGCTTAGTTTGTTGATAAATTAATATGTTTCGTTTATTTTTACAAGACTAATACCACAATTTCGTTCCAAAGTATCCCTATTTTTGTACTTTAATCATTGTGTATGATTTGTTTTTTTGGTGACCCAAAACATCACCTTTACGTAGTTCAAAAAGAACTTCCCATATCTGAAGAAGATCAAAAAAAGCTGGAATGGCTTTTTAGCGGCTACCCACTACTTAGAAAATCGTTTGTACAAGGGGCACTTGTTGGACCACGTATTAATATGATTACTCCTTGGAGTACCAATGCCGTTGAAATTTGTCACAATATGGGAATCAACGACATTATTCGCATTGAACAGTTTTGGGGTGATGAGCAAATGCATGCATTTGATGCTATGGTGCATCAGCGATTTAAAGAATTGGATCAGCATATTTTTGATACCAAGCGAACACCAGAGCCAATTAATCACATTGAAGATATTGCTGCATACAACGCACAAGAAGGTTTATCGCTTAGCAATGATGAGGTATCGTATTTGGAAACGCTGGCCAAGCGTTTGGGACGTTCGCTGACAGACTCCGAGGTATTTGGTTTTTCTCAGGTAAATTCAGAGCACTGCCGTCATAAAATTTTTAATGGCACTTTTATTATCGATGGTAAAACAAAAAAGCAGTCGCTATTTGAGCTTATTAAAGAAACCTCGAAGAAAAACGGAGAGAATTTAGTTTCTGCCTACAAAGACAATGTCGCCTTTATCAAAGGACCAACGCTTGTGCAATTTGCACCTAAAAAACAAAACGTACCTGATTTTTATGTAAAAAAATCATTTCTTTCTGTACTTTCACTGAAAGCAGAAACGCATAATTTCCCCACAACCGTAGAACCTTTTAATGGTGCTGCAACAGGATCTGGTGGCGAAATCAGAGATCGGTTAGCAGGTGGACAAGGCTCTATCCCCATGGCGGGAACTGCCGTGTATATGACCGCATATCCGCGCACCGAAGCCAACCGTCCTTGGGAACAGCTTGCACCACGTCCGTGGCTCTATCAAAATCCTGAGGATATTTTGATTAAAGCATCTAATGGAGCATCTGATTTTGGAAATAAATTTGGACAACCTCTCATTGCTGGCTCACTGCTTACTTTTGAACATCACGAAAATGAACAAACGATTGGGTATGATAAAGTTATCATGCTTGCAGGTGGAATAGGTTACGGAAAAATACAGCAAAGCATCAAAAAAACACCCAAAAAAGGCGATAAAATCGTGGTTATGGGTGGCGATAATTACCGCATTGGCATGGGTGGAGCTGCCGTATCATCGGCAGATACGGGTGCTTTTGAGTCAGGGATTGAGCTCAATGCAGTACAGCGCTCAAATCCGGAAATGCAAAAACGTGTTGCCAACACGATTAGAGCGGCAGTTGAATCGGATACTAATCCCATCGTTTCCATACACGACCACGGCGCTGGCGGGCACTTAAACTGCTTATCTGAACTTATTGAAGAGGTCGGTGGAACTATTGATTTAGACAAACTACCCGTAGGCGACCAAACCTTGTCAGCAAAGGAAATTATTGGAAATGAATCACAAGAACGCATGGGACTTATTACCAATTCGCGTGGGCTTGAACAATTAAAACAAATTGCTGCACGAGAGCGCGCACCCATATTTGAGGTCGGGGAAATTAAGGATAATAACCACTTTGAAGTCATTTCGGAAAAGAGCGGTCAATCACCCATAGATTTGGCACTTTCTGACTTTTTTGGAAAAACTCCAAAAACAATCATGGAAGATCACACAAGCGAAACGGCATATGCGGCAATACCACAGCCAAAATCGTTCGAGGAAAGTGTTGCGTGGTTATTACAGCTTGAAGCTGTGGCTTGCAAAGATTGGCTCACCAACAAAGTTGACCGCTGTGTTACAGGACGTGTAGCACAACAACAATGCATAGGACCACACCAATTGCCTTTGGCAAATTGCGGTGTAATGGCCCTCGATTTTGAAGGAATTCACGGTATGGCAACTTCAGTGGGGCATGCACCACTTATAGGACTCATAGACGCAGGCTTGGGGAGTAAAAATGCTATCGCCAAAGCCTTGACTAACATTATTTGGGCACCCATTTCAGAGGGATTATCATCCGTAAGTTTATCTGCAAACTGGATGTGGGCATGTAACAATCCGGGGGAAGATGCACGACTTTATGATGCAGTAAAAGCCTGCTCGGATTTTGCTATCAGTTTGGGGATCAATATACCAACGGGCAAAGATTCGCTGTCAATGAAACAAAAATACAGCGACCAAGAAGTTATAGCACCAGGAACGGTTATTATTTCTGCAGGAGCTCATTGTAGTGCTATTGACAAAGTTGTGACTCCAGAACTAAAGCGTGGTGGTGGTGATGTGTATCACATTGATCTATCTGATTGCAAATCTGCTCTGGGAGGCTCGGCATATGGGCAGCTCAATCAAGCCATTGGAACACAAGCACCCGATGTTGCTGAAGCTAAATATTTTAAAACCGTTTTTAATGCCATTCAAAAAGAGCTTATAAAAGGTACTATTAAAGCTGGTCATGATATAAGTTCGGGGGGGCTTATTACTTCTCTTCTTGAAATGTGCTTTGCTGCCGACGGACTTGGCTTGGATATCAAGCTTTCAGAATCCGAATATAGCCTTGAACAAACACTACTATCAGAACAAGTAGGTATTCTAATTCAAACCGATCGCGAAACAGTTACACGGTTAAAGAAAAAGGGAATTGCCATTGAACATATTGGAAAACTAACAAAAACGAATGTGTTGGTTGTTAAAGGCGATCACACAGATTATCCATTTGATATCCCAACATACAGGAAGCATTGGTTTAAAAGCTCTTATTTATTAGACAAAAAACAAAGTGGTGTAGAACAAGCAACTGCACGTTTCGAATCTTTTGATAAAACACCGCTACAATTTGAATTCCCAAAAAACTTTGACGGAAAACTAAAACCAGCACCAAAACGAAAAATAAAAGCAGCCGTTTTAAGGGAAAAAGGAAGTAACTCGGAACGCGAAATGGCATATATGATGCACATGGCTGGTTTTGAGGTAAAAGATGTTCACATGACAGATTTAACTTCTGGGAGGGAAGATTTAAGCGATATTCAACTACTTGTCGCCGTAGGAGGATTTTCAAATTCCGATGTACTTGGATCGGCAAAAGGTTGGGCAGGAACCATTAAGTATAATGAGAATGCTAAAAAAGCAATTCAAACATTTTTTGAACGTCCAGACACCTTAAGCCTAGGTGTTTGTAATGGTTGTCAATTATTTATTGAGTTAGGACTTTTACATCCGAATCACAATGAAAAACCCCATATGGTGCACAATGATTCTGGCAAGTTCGAATGTACATTTACAGACGTTGTGATTGAAGAATCTCCTGCCATTATGTTACAGCGTTTACAAGGCAGCAGGTTGGGAATTTGGGCAGCACACGGAGAGGGTAAATTTGTATTCCCAAAAGAAGAAAAAGCGTACGCCATTTCTGGAAAATATGCATACGATACGTATCCGTCAAACCCCAATGGATCTGATTTTAATACAGCTATGGTCAGCAGCGATGATGGACGTCATTTGGTGATGATGCCACACTTGGAGCGATCCATTTTTCCATGGAACTGGGGATACTATCCACAAGACCGAATAGATGCTGTTAGCCCATGGAATTTGGCTTTTGAAGATGCATTCGACTGGATTTCGAATAGGTAAAACCAAAAAAATATCGTTTTTTTGACTATTGGCTTTTTGTCAACATATTAATATGACACTATGGAAACACCTAAAAGACTTTTTGATTTTATTGATTTAATGTCTGAACACCGCTCACTAGACAATGCGGTAAACGCTAAAGTCAACGGAAAATGGATTGGACTTTCAACAAAAGAAGCAAAAGAACAAGGAGATAATTGTAGTGCAGGTTTACTACAGTTAGGTGTTGAAGCAGGAGATAAAATTGCTGTAATTTCTTCGACGAATCGCACCGAATGGGTGCTTGCCGATTTTGGTATGTCTCAAATTGGAGCAATAAATATTCCTATTTATCCTACTATTTCTTCTGAAGACTACGCCTATATTCTAAACCACGCTGAAGCAACGTATTGTTTTGTGTCAGACAAGGAAGTTTTAGATAAAGTCCGCGCCATTGAATCGCAATGCACAAACCTAAAAGGTGTGTATAGCTTTGATAAAATTAAGGGCTGTGATCATTTCGAATCACTCCTTTCAAAAAAACCTACCAAAGCACAAACGGACGAAATTAAAACCAGAAAATCGAAGATCAAATCCGGAGATTTAGCGACCATCATTTATACTTCTGGAACGACGGGAAAACCAAAAGGTGTAATGCTTAGTCATAATAATATTGTAACGAATGTCATCGCAAGTCAAAAACGCCTTCCACTCACCTATGGTGAGGCAAAAGCGCTGAGTTTTTTACCACTCTGCCACATTTATGAGCGTATGCTATTGTACTTATATGTATACTCTGGCACACGAATTTATTTTGCGGAGTCACTCGAAACCATAGGTGACAACCTCAAAGAAGTAAACCCTATTGTCATGACAGCAGTGCCACGTCTTCTTGAAAAATTATACGATAAAATTTATGCACGAGGAGCCGAACTTTCAGGCATCAAACAAAAACTATTTTATTGGGCGGTTGATTTGGGACTCCGTTATGAACCATATGGACAAAACGGTTGGTGGTACGAGCTGCAGCTTAAAATTGCCAGAAAACTTATTTTCAGCAAATGGAAAGAAGCCCTGGGTGGAAACTTAGAATTAATAGCTTCAGGAAGTGCAGCATTGCAACCTAGGTTAGCACGTGTATTTACCGCAGCCGGGATGACTGTGGCAGAGGGCTACGGACTTACTGAAACTTCTCCGGTTGTTTCTGTAAATGATATGAGAAATGGTCAAATGCGTATAGGATCGGTTGGTCCTGTTCTGGATGGGGTTACCGTAAAAATAGCCGAGGACGGAGAAATTTTATGCAAGGGTCCAAATATCATGTTGGGGTATTATAAAGACCAAGAAAAAACAGATGAAGTACTAAAAGACGGCTATTTCCACACAGGGGACATAGGAGTAATTGATGCCGATGGTTTTCTTAAAATTACCGACCGAAAAAAAGAAATGTTCAAAACCTCGGGGGGGAAATACATTGCGCCACAAGTAATTGAAAATGCCATGAAACAATCTACATTTATAGATCAAATCATGGTGATTGGAGAGGGACAAAAATTCCCTGCAGCACTTATTCAACCTAATTTTGAAATTGTTGAAGCGTGGGCTTCAAAACATGGTATTACACAGGTAAAAAATGAATCTTGGAGCGATAACAAAAAGGTTCATGCAAAAATATTTGATGAAGTAAATAAAATCAATGATCGTTTTGGGCAATGGGAAAAAGTCAAAGAAATTCGCATCACTGATGATGTGTGGTCTGTTGAGGGTGGACACCTAACGCCTACAATGAAACTCAAACGCAAAAGCATCAGAGAGAAATACCAAACGCTTTTTAATTCCATATACGATTTATAAAAAATACTATGCGTGCATAGTATTTTTTTTTGTATGTTTGGGGTATGCTAGTTACAACTTCATATCCAACCATTGATGCGCTTTATCGTGCGACCTGGCAGGCTATCGCCAAAATGTATAACGAACAAGCTTCCGAATACGACACCACCATGGCCACAGGATTTGCGTTGCTGTCTATTGATCCCGTTCATGGCACTGCATCAACAGCTATTGCCCCAAAAATGGGAATGGAAGCTACAAGTCTATCCAGAACTCTGAAAACACTCGAAGAAAAAAAACTTATAGAACGTGTGCCAAATCCAGATGACGGGCGCAGTGTATTACTCAAACTTACCCCGCTGGGATTAGAAAAAAGAGATTTATCAAAATCACTTGTATTGCAATTTAATAAGCAAATCGAAGATCGTGTTGGAGTAAAAAAACTTGAAGCTTTTAAAGAAGTTTCCGAAACCATCATTGAACTTATCCAATCCAAAAAAATCTAAGCAAATGAAAAGAAGAATTAATAAAGTAGCCGTTTTAGGTTCTGGTATTATGGGTGCCGGTATAGCCTGTCATTTTGCTAACATCGGAGCTGAAGTACTGCTTTTGGACATTGTTCCCAAAGAGCCAAACGATGCTGAAAAAGCCAAAGGCTTAGATACCTCACATACACAAGTGCGCAATCGGATTGTAAATGAAAATCTGATAAAAGCCATTAAAAGTAAGCCTGCCCCACTCTACCATGCTGCTTTTAAAGACCGAATCTCAACAGGAAATTTTGAAGATAACATGTCTGAAATTGCCAATGTGGATTGGATCATTGAAGTAGTCGTAGAGCGATTAGACATTAAAAAGATCGTGTTTGAACAAGTGGAAAAATTCCGTACGCCGGGTACACTCGTTAGCTCCAATACCTCGGGAATTCCAATCAAGTTTATGAATGAAGGAAGATCCGAAGATTTTCAACAGCACTTCACAGTAACGCACTTCTTCAATCCGCCACGCTACTTAAAACTATTTGAAGTGGTTCCTGGACCAAATTGTAAACCCGAAGTTGTAAAATTCTTAATGGATTACGGAAGCCGATTTTTAGGGAAATCGTCCGTATTGGCAAAAGACACGCCTGCATTTATTGGAAATCGTGTAGGGATTTTTTGCATTCAAAGTTTATTCCATCAAATGAAACCTATGGGGCTTTCGGTGGAAGAAGTAGATAAACTTACAGGTCCTGTTATGGGGCGTCCTAAATCTGCTACATTCAGGACAGTTGATGTGGTAGGGCTCGATACCCTTGTTCATGTTGCTGACGGACTTTATCAAAACTGCCCAGACGACGAACGACATGCTGTTTTTACTTTACCTGATTTTATCCAAAAAATGATGGATGAAAAATGGTTAGGCAGTAAAACGGGGCAAGGATTCTACAAAAAAGTAAAAAACAAAGACGGAAGTTCTGAAATTCAAGTATTGGACTTAGATAGCATGACCTACAGGTCTAAGAAAAAAGTTTCTTTTGCTACACTAGAAAAAACAAAAACAGTTGAGCGCGTTGCAGATCGCTTTCCCATATTAATTGGAGGAAATGATAAAGCCGCTGCTTTTTACCGAAAAGTTCTTGGCGAAACCTTTGCCTATGTGCAGTTTCGAATTCCTGAGATTGCAGATGAATTGTTTCATATTGACGAGGCCATGAAAGCTGGTTTCGGCTGGGAACATGGACCTTTTGAGCTATGGGATTCCGTTGGATTAGCCACGGGAATTGACCTTATAAAAGAGGCTGGACATGCTGTCGCTCCTTGGATTGAGACACTTGCCGCAAAAGCAGATTGCTTCTACAAACTTGAGGCGAACAAAAAGCATTATTACCATATTGGTAAAGAAGCATTTATTCCAATTCCCGGTCAGGACGCCTTTATTATTTTAGATAATGTCAGAGAAAATAAAACGATTTGGCAAAACAAAGAATGTTCGGTTATTGATATCGGGGATGGCATTCTAAACATAGAATTTCACTCCAAAATGAATACCATTGGTGCAGGCGTTTTGCAAGGCATCAATAAAGGAATTGATTTGGCAGAAGCAGGCTATGAGGGGATTGTTGTTGGAAACAACGGCGCTAATTTTTCTGCAGGTGCCAATTTAGGGATGATTTTTATGATGGCCGTGGAGCAAGAATACGATGAGCTCAACATGGCTATTAAGTATTTTCAAGACACCATGATGCGCATGCGTTACTCGAGTATTCCTACGGTAGCAGCACCACACGGACTTACCCTTGGCGGTGGTTGCGAACTTTCTATGCATGCCGACAAAGTAGTTGCGGCTACAGAAACCTATATTGGACTTGTAGAGTTTGGTGTAGGCGTCATTCCAGGTGGTGGAGGCTCTAAAGAAATGACACTTCGAGCTGCGGATACTTTTCGCAAAAACGATGTGGAATTGAATGTCTTACAAGAATATTTCCTCGCTATTGGTATGGCAAAAGTGGCTACTTCGGCATACGAAGCATTTGACATTGGTGTGCTTCAAAATGGAAAAGACACGGTTGTAGTGGACAGCAAACGTCAATTGAGCATTGCCAAACAAGAAGCCCTTTTGATGGCGCAACGTGGCTATACACAACCAATACAACGCACTGATATCAAGGTGCTTGGAAAACAAGCATTGGGAATGTTTTTGGTTGGAACAGACAGCATGGAAGCTGGACACTACATTTCTGAACACGATCAAAAAATCGCCAACAAACTTGCCTATGTCATGGCAGGTGGCGATTTGTCGCAAGCCACCAAAGTGAGCGAGCGCTATTTGTTGGATATTGAGCGTGAGGCGTTTTTATCGCTTTGTACCGAAAGAAAAACATTGGAACGCATTCAACATATGCTAAAAACAGGAAAACCTTTAAGAAACTAATTATGAAAACCGCATATATCGTTCGAGCCTACCGCACCGCCGTTGGAAAAGCACCTCGGGGTCTATTTCGCTTTAAGCGTCCCGACGAACTCGCAGCAGAAACCGTTGCACACCTCATGAATTCTATTCCAGAATTAGACAAAAAACGCATAGACGATGTGATTGTTGGAAATGCCATGCCCGAGGCTGAACAAGGCTTGAATATGGCACGACTCATTTCACTTATGGGTTTAGAAACAGATGAAGTTCCAGGGGTAACGGTGAACCGTTACTGCGCATCAGGCTTGGAAACGATTGCAATGGCAACTGCCAAAATTCAATCAGGAATGGCAGAATGCATTATTGCAGGTGGATCGGAAAGCATGAGTTTTATTCCGTTTGGTGGATATAAGCCCGTTCCGGATTATGAAATCGTAAAAAAAGGAAAAGAAGATTACTATTGGGGCATGGGACTTACTGCCGAAGCGGTAGCCAAAGAATATAACATATCAAGAGAGGACCAAGACGCCTTTTCCTATGCATCGCATCAAAAAGCACTAAAAGCCATTGAAAGTGGTGCATTTAAAGACCAAATTGTCCCCATAAATATTGAAGAAACTTATCTCAAAGGCAACACCAAAAAAACACGGAATTATGTGGTGGATACCGATGAGGGCCCGCGCGCCGATACCGCTATAGAAAGACTGGCTAAATTACGTCCCGTTTTTGCAGAAGGTGGGTCTGTTACAGCTGGAAATGCGTCGCAAACAAGCGACGGTGCTGCTATGGTTTTGGTAATGAGCGAAGACATGGTAAAAGAGTTGGGGGTTACACCCATTGCCCGAATGGTGAGCTATGCTGCCGCAGGCGTTCCGCCACGGATTATGGGAATTGGACCAGTAGCTGCTATTCCAAAAGCGCTGAAACAAGCGGGAATGAAACAAGAAGATATAGAGCTATTTGAGCTAAACGAAGCCTTTGCTTCGCAGTCGCTGGCTGTGATAAGAACATTGGGATTAAATCCCGATATCATTAACGTAAATGGGGGCGCGATTGCTCTTGGACATCCACTAGGGTGTACCGGAACAAAGCTTTCAGTGCAGCTTTTTGACGAAATGAAAAAGAGAAATAACAAATACGGCATGGTGACCATGTGTGTAGGCACAGGACAAGGTGCCGCAGGAATTTTTGAACGATTATAAATAAAGCTATGGAAACAATAGAACGAAAACTAACAAGAGGAGGCGCGTTTATTTTACAAGAAACGCAAGCAGCAGATGTGTTTACTCCAGAAGAATTTAACGAAGAGCAGCGCATGATGCGTGAAGCCGTTCAGGAGTTTGTTGACCGAGATGTATGGCCAGCACGCGAGCGTTTCGAAAGCAAAGATTATGACTACACTTTTGAACTCATGCGCAAAATTGGCGAAATGGGCTTTTTGGGTGTTAGCGTTCCCGAAGCTTACGGCGGATTGGGAATGGGCTTTGTAGATACCATGCTGGTGTGCGAATATATGTCCGGTGCATCAGGTTCGTTGTCCACGGCATTTGGTGCGCATACTGGAATTGGCACCATGCCTATTGTGTTATATGGAAACGAAGAGCAAAAGAACAAATATGTCCCCAAACTAGCATCGGGAGAATGGATTGGCTGCTACTGCCTAACAGAACCTACCGCAGGTTCAGATGCCAACAGCGGAAAAACTAAAGCTGTACTTTCAGAAGACGGTTCACACTACCTTATTTCGGGTCAGAAAATATGGATTTCGAATGCTGGCTATGCCGATTTGATGATTGTTTTTGCTCGTATTGAAGACGACAAAAACATCACAGGATTTATAGTGCCTAATGATCCAGAAAATGGCATTAGCATGGGTGAAGAAGAAAAGAAGCTTGGTATTCATGCCTCCTCTACGCGACAGGTCTTTTTTAGCGACACCAAAGTGCCTGTTGAAAACATGCTTTCAGAGCGGGGTAATGGGTTTAAAATTGCCATGAATGCCCTAAACGTTGGGCGTATCAAGTTGGCGGTTGCTACATTAGATGGGCAACGACGTACCATAAACGAAGCTATTTCCTATGCCAATCAGCGTGTGCAGTTTAAAACGCCTATTGCTAAGTTTGGTGCTATCAAACAAAAATTAGCTAGCATGGCCTCAAATTTATATGCAGGCGAATCGGCATGTTATCGTGCGGCAAAAGACATTGAAGACCGCATTGCTTTACGTGATGCTGCAGGAAATAGCCATCAGGAGGCGGAGCTTAAAGGCGTAGAAGAATACGTTATTGAGTGTTCTATTTTGAAAGTGGCGTGTTCGGAGCATATGCAAAGCACTGCCGATGAGGGCATTCAAATTTTTGGCGGTATGGGCTTTTCAGCAGATGCACCCATGGAAACCGCATGGCGCGATGCCCGAATTGCACGTATTTACGAGGGTACGAACGAAATCAATCGCATGCTAAGCGTTGGTATGCTGATTAAAAAAGCCATGAAAGGACAGTTGGATTTGATTGGTCCTGCCACAGCAGTGGGAGAAGAATTACTGGGTATACCCGATTTTGCAATACCTGATTTTTCAGCTCCACTAAGCCAAGAAAAGCATGTACTCAAAAACTTAAAAAAAGTGTTTTTGATGATTGCCGGAGCTGGCGTACAGAAATACGGAACTGAATTGGAGGAGCACCAACAATTATTATTGGCGGTGGCTGATATCCTCATTGAAATTTATATGGCGGAATCTGCCGTTTTGCGTGCTGAAAAAAATGTAGGAGTTTACGGTGCTGAAGCGCAAGCCTACCAAGTGGCGATGAGTCAGTTGTATTTGTATCAGGCTACAGAAAAAATCACTGCAAAAGGACGTGAAGCAATTCTTGGATTTGCTGAAGGCGACGAGCAAAAAGCATTGCTAATGGGACTTAAACGTTATACAAAGTATTTTGAGTATCCCAACGTCATTGGACTACGCAATAAAGTAGCCGATAAGCTGGCGGATGATAACAGTTATGATTTTTAAAATGTATCGCATTTGCCTCTTTCTCTTATCGATGAGTTTTGCCTTCGGGCAACAAGATTTGCGTTTGTACGATATTATAAACGCTGTGTCAGCAACGCGTATCATAAATGATGTAGAAACCCTTGCCAATTTTGGTACAAGACACACCCTTAGCGACACGGTTTCACAAACAAGAGGCATCGGAGCAGCAAGAAGATGGATCAAAAAGTCGTTTAAGGAAATAAGTGCAGACTGCGGAAACTGCCTTGAAGTTTTTGAGCAAAAAAACTATTTTGATGCAGACGGAAGACGACTTACGCGAGGCGTTTGGATTAATAATATTGTGGCCATTCAACGAGGTGCCAAACATCCGAACCGTTATGTGATAATGAGTGGTGATATTGATTCGCGCGTGAGCGATCCCAATAACTTTAGTTCGAATTCACCGGGGGCAAATGACAATGCCACAGGAATGGCAGGTGCCATTGAAGCGGCGCGAGTATTATCGAAATATAAATTTGAAAACAGCATTATTTATGTAGGTCTTTCTGGAGAAGAACAAGGATTGTATGGCGGAAAAGGTCTAGCGCAATATGCGCTGGATAATAAGTGGGAAATTATTGGTGTACTCAACAACGATATGATTGGAAATATTGAAGGCGTTGACGGTGTGATTGATAACCGTAGTTTCCGTATTTTCTCTGAACCTATACCCCCCACAGAAACAGAACGCGAGCGCAAGCAACGCCGCTTTTACGGCGGAGAGGTAGATGGTATTTCTAGGCAATTGGCACGGTATGTTTATACTACTACTAAAACCTATATGCCGGAGATGAATCCCATGCTGATTTACCGCTTGGACCGCTTTGGCAGAGGAGGGCATCACCGCCCGTTTAACGACGTTGGGTTTGCTGGTATTCGCATCATGGAAGCACATGAAAACTACAACCGTCAGCATCAAGATATTAGAACTGAGAACGGCATTGCGTATGGCGATGTGTTGTCTGGCGTAAACGCTGATTATGCCGCCAAACTAACCGCAGTAAATGCCATTGCATTAGCCTCGTTAGCATGGGCACCTGCTGCACCCGAAGAGCTTGCTATTGGTGGGGTGGTTGCACCAGACACCCAATTGCAATGGAGCCCCTCTACTTCAGAAAACCTACGCGGATATAAGGTCTATTGGCGCGATACCACATCCCCTACGTGGGATAATAGCATATTTGTTGGCATGAACACCCAAGCCACCTTAAAGGGAATTGTCATTGACAACTTCATGTTTGGAGTAGTTGCCGTTGGAACAAACGGCCATGAGAGCCCTGTGGTTTTTCCAACAAAGGTCATGCAATAGTCTCTATTTTTTGTTAATTTAGCATTGAACAATCCTTAAATCTGTTCTTCTAGTGAAACCTTCAATTTCGCTTTTTGCGCGGTTTCTTAAAGGAGATGATTATTTATCCGCATAGAGTTATGCTTTATATATGGTGGAATTCGAACCCAATATTGACAACTATTTAGACAACCATTACATTCATAAAAGCAATTGGCTAAGGGCGGCGGTTTTAGGTGCAAATGATGGTATTTTGTCCACAGCAAGTATTGCCATTGGCGTTGCTGCAGCGAGTGACAATAGAGAAACCATTCTCCTGGCTACACTTGCGGGGCTTATAGCTGGTGCCTTGTCCATGGCAGCAGGAGAATATGTATCTGTGAGTTCACAAACAGATATTGAACAGGCAGATATCGAAAGAGAAAAGAAGGAACTTGCGGAAATACCAGAAGTAGAACTTAAGCTTTTGGCCGCAATTTATGAGAAAAGAGGTTTGAAGAAAAAAACAGCAATAACTGTTGCAAAGGAACTTACTGAGCACGATGCTCTAGCAGCACACGTGAGAGATGAATTGGGATTGAATGAAATAAGCAAAGCGAAGCCTATTCAAGCTGCTATTTCAAGCTGTTTAGCCTTTATTGCTGGCGGTGTACTTCCTTTAGTTATAGTGCTGTTTCTACCCTTGCTACACATGGAATATTCCCTCTATGTTTCTGCTTTGTTTTTTTTAATTCTATTGGGAATCGTTGCTGCAAAAACGGGAGGCTCCAGCGTTTTTAAGGCAATCGTACGAATTAGTTTTTGGGGCACAATAGCAATGGGGCTAACCGCATGGGTTGGCCATCTTTTTAAAATAACCATTTAACAACTCTAGCCATGAACGAAGCACACTTACACTTAGCCATTAATCATTTCCCTATTATCTTACCCATTGTGGGCTTACTGCTCCTCATCGCAGGAGGGGTTTTAAAATCAAGCATACTAAAGCGGACTGCATACGTTATTTACATCTTAGCTACGCTATTTACTATTGTTGCCTTTGCTAGTGGTGAAGCCGCTGAGGACTTCATAGAAAACCTTCCAGGGATAGAAGAAAAATATATGGAAATACACGAAGAAACAGCAGAAACTTTTGCCCTAATCATGTATCTATTGGGTGGCGTTTCACTACTAGGTTTATGGACGTCCATAAAGCGCAAACCATTTGCAAAACCGATAGGATACCTTACAATTCTTTTGACAATAATAGCCCTGCTCTATGCCAAACAAACGGCAACAACAGGGGGCGAAATCATGCATGCTGAAATAAGAAGTACTGCTGCTACAACTGTACATGACATCTATAATGGTGAAGATTATAATGAACCCTCAGGCACACCTGCGTTTCATTCTTAAAAACCTGTATATTTAGATATGTAAAAACCTACTTATGCCACACAAGACCTCTTTTTAATATACGTCACAACGAAGATTAGTCACACGTCACAGACCTGATAACAGAAGGCAGGTATGCGCCCGCACATCTACGCAATGCGTATATTTAAAATATTGCACACAACATCACATGAGAATGACATTAGAAAAATTATTAATGGCGTTTTATAAAGAAAATGGAATACCACCAATAGAGCTAGGGTCTTAATCATGTTTGTAAATGTAATAATCTCAAAACACAGTTTTTACCAAAAGCTAAAACAGATGTGATTTTTTTTTAAATAATATTCTTGTACAGAAAAGACCAAGTATTTTGTTTGGTCTTTATTTTTTTGTTAGTTTGGATTATCATCCTTAATGAAATAAAGATAAATGAATAGGCCACAAACAATTCAGATTTTTCTCCCTGACGGCTCGCCAAGAAGTATAAAAATCGCTGAAATAACAAATCGTGTAGTAAAAGCTGTTCTGGTTCCTCGAAACAAGCTTGAATATATCGCATCAAGGAGTGAACTAAAAAATGTAGGTATTTACTTCTTATTTGGAGAATCTGCTGAGAAAGCCAAACCAATGGTGTATATAGGAGAAGCAGAGGATTGTCTTGATAGGCTAAAACAGCACAACAGAACAAAAGAATTTTGGAATTATGCAGTGGCAATGGTTTCTAAAATAAATGCTTTTACAAAGTCACACGCAAAGTATCTTGAGCATGTTGCTATAGATCAAGCCAAGGTTTCTAACAGATTTGAAACGGAAAATCAAACTGCCCCAGGAAAACCATTTGTAACTGAATCCATGGAAGCGGATTTAATCGACAGTTTTGATACAATTAAAATTTTATTATCAACCCTTGGATTTCCAGTTTATGATACAGTAAATAAAGAACTGATCCCCTCTAAGGAATTACTCATTTTAAATGGACGAAATATTAGAGCTGAAGGAGATTTAATTGATGATGGGTTTGTCGTTTTTAAAGGTTCACAGGCAATAAAAGAAACTGTACCTTCTTGTCATGAATACTTAATAAATTTAAGATTAAAACTACTTAAGGATCAAATAATGATAGAAAAAGATGGAAACTATGAATTTACTCAAGATTACATTTTTAATTCTCCTAGTACGGTGGGTGGCGTTGTTTTAGGCAGATCTACAAATGGCTGGACAAAATGGAAAAATAGGTATGGAAAAAATCTTGATATTTTAAAACGAAATTAACCTAATTTATGGTACAATTTCATAGGTTTTTTGCTCAGGTAGTTTTATTACAAAAACCCCTTTTCTTTCATCCAGTCGTCGTTATACATTTTACCCACATAACGGCTACCCGAATCGTGTAACAATACAACCACCACATCGTCTGGCCCGAAGTGCTTTTTGAGTTGCAGCACACCCTTAACGGCAGCACCACAAGAGTTCCCAGCAAAAATACCTTCTTCTCGCGCCAGCTTTCGGGTGTACACCGCAGCGTCTTTATCGGTTACTTTTTCAAAGGCATCAATAAGCTTAAAGTCAACATTTTCAGGCAAAATATCCTCCCCTATCCCTTCCGTGATGTAAGGGTAAATTTCTTTCTCGTCAAAAATACCCGTTTCGTGGTATTTCTTAAATACAGAGCCATAGGTGTCAATCCCCCAAATTTTAATATCCGGGTTTTTCTCTTTTAGGTATTTGGCAACGCCCGAAATGGTACCGCCTGTTCCCACACCCACTACAAAATGTGTGATCTTCCCATCGGTTTGCTTCCAAATCTCGGGGCCTGTTTGTTCGTAGTGCGCCACGGCATTTGAAGGGTTATCGTACTGATTTACATACCACGCATTGGGTGTTTCTTCGGCAATGCGCTTTGAGGTAGAATAGTACGACCGTGGATCGTCTGGTGCTACATTTGTTGGGCACACAATAACCTCAGCGCCCACAGCACGCAGAATATCAAATTTTTCTTTGGATTGCTTATCGGTAGAAACGCATATCAACTTATAGCCTTTTACAATGGCTGCTAACGCCAATCCCATCCCAGTGTTTCCAGACGTTCCTTCCACAATGGTGCCTCCAGGTTTTAGACGTCCATCGGCTTCGGCGTCTTCCACCATTTTGAGTGCCATGCGGTCTTTTACAGAGTTACCGGGGTTAAAATATTCCACTTTAGCTAACACCAAAGCGTCTATTTCGGCCGTGATTTTATTAAGTTTGATTAGCGGTGTATTGCCAATCGTTTTAAGAATGTTATCTACATAATGCATAACACAAAGGTAAGTAATGCGCTTGCGTTAACCAATGCTACGGATTTATTTTAAGTGCTTGCGTTGGTGAAATACGGGCAATAATAAAGGAAGGCAATATCAGTAATACTAGACAAATCAAAAGCGTAAGCCCATTGAGCCAAAGCACTGTGGTAACATCCATATAAACAGGCACTTCTTTTACGTAATAGGTAGCGGGGTCTAAGGAAATAATACCTGTTTGTTTTTGAATATATAGCAATCCAAGACCAATAAGATTTCCCCAAAAGAGTCCTACGCCAATCAAATATGTCCCTTGAATAAGAAAAAGTTGCTGTAGCGAACGCACAGATGCGCCTATAACACGCGTAATGCCAATGAGTTGGGTTTGCTCCAAAATAAGCACCAACAAAGCGGTTATCATGTTCACTCCGCCAACAATAATCATGATGATGATAATCAAGGAGATATTGGTTCCAAACAAGCGAATCCAATTAAAAATTTCCGGAAATTGCTCCTCTACGTGTTGTACATCTACCAGCGCGTCTATACTGTCATAAAGCGCATTGGATTGGATAGAAAGATCGGAGCTGTCATTTAAAAAAAGTTCAAAAGCACCCACTTGATTGTTGTCCCAGCCATACAATGAACGTATCACGTCCAAATGCCCAAGCACATACGTATTGTCATAATCAGAAAAACCTGTGGTAAAAAGCCCTGCTACGCTGCAACTACGGCGTTTGGGCATTGCTGTTTCTTCCGAAGCAAAATATAGCGACACACGATCGCCAATTGTTAGAGCCAATTTTTTTGCTAAGTCTATGGAAATCCAAATATCTTGCGCTCCAAGCGCTGACACATACTCTGAATCGCCAAAAAAGGTGAAAAATTCAGGACTAAACGAATTGTCTATTCCCTTAAAAACAATACCGTCAAAAGCATTTTGGTTTAAGATGACACCAGGCACATAGGCAACCGATTGAACAGCAGATACGTTGGCTTGTTGCTGCAAGGTGGTTTGAATGGTTTGCGCATCTTTAAGGGGGGTAAGCGTCTCTTGCCGTTGGCTATTTTCTAGCGTTGTCACACGAATATGCCCATTAAAAGCGGCTACTTTTTCCCCGATTTTCTGCTGTAATCCCACACCAGTACCGATAGCAATAAGCATGGTAATCAGCCCCAGTGCAATGGCAATAATGCCAATGGTAATGATAGGTCCCGAAACGCTGCTACGGTGCGAACGCTGACCAATAATTCTACGAGCAATAAACCAAGTAAAGCGCACTAAAGGGTTTTTTAAAGTCTAAATGTAAGGTATATTTTCAGTTTGGGCCTACAGCGGAAGTTCAGATTTTAATCGCTCTACCATATCATAAACGGCAGGGCAAACGGCTACATTTTTTGCGGTAATTCCTGTTATTTGATGAAACTTAGGCCTGTCGGTGTGTGGGAATTCTCTACAGGCTTTCGGGCGATCTTCGTAAATAATACACTCATTATCTGCTCCCAAAAACGAACAGGGAACTTGCTGGAGTACCTTGTCGTTATCTTCATCTACACGTAAGTAAGTTGTTTCAAAATCAATAGGCTTCAAACCAAGTCGCTTACTGATACGCTTAATGTCGGAGGGCAAAAAGAGAGGTCCAGTGGTTTTGCAGCAATTGGCACAGTTTAGGCAGTCTATTTTTGCGAAGGTTTCATTGTGCAGTTTTGTCATCACTGCATCCAATTTTTTGGGCTTACGTGCCTTTAGCTTTTTCAAGTATTTGGCGTTTTCCTGTGCAACTTTTGCTGCTTGTTCGGGCAGTTTTTGCGGATCAATCACTACGGGATTTTTAGGTATTTGTGCGTTTGCAACGACGCCATCCACTTTGGATGCTCAAGCACATAATCTACAATCAACGGAATAGCGCTTTCCCTTCTACTCCATTCGGGCTGTAAGTATAGTTTACAGCTTTTAGAAATTCCAACAGCCTCTTTTTCGGCAAAATGCAAATCGTCTTTATTATATACAATAACTTTTAACTCATCTGCAACTTTGTAAATTTCAGGTTTTGGAAGCATACGTTTTTTTGGCGAGAGGCAAACCCAATCCCAAACACCAGAAAGCGGATACGCTCCCGAGGTTTCAATATGTGTTTTCATACCCGCTGCTTGTAAGGCTTCCGTAAGTGGTGCCATATTCCACATCAGCGGCTCGCCGCCCGTAACCACTACGGTATCCGAATATTGTTTGGCTTGCGCAACAATTTCATCAATATAGGTTGGTGGGTGTAGATTTGCATCCCAACTTTCTTTTACGTCACACCAGTGACACCCTACATCACAGCCACCGATGCGAATAAAAAATGCTGCGCTGCCTTTGTGATAACCCTCACCCTGAATGGTATAAAAAGCTTCCATTAACGGTAGTGCATGGCCAGAAGCAACAGCTTGTTGAAGTTTGGGTTGCATCATTAGGAGTTGCGTTTATACGCTAACATGGTGTTTTGCAACAACATAGCAATGGTCATGGGACCCACACCACCGGGAACAGGTGTAATAAAACTGGCTTTTTCTTTCACTTCATCATAGGCCACATCGCCTGTAATGACATAGCCTTTTGGATGGTTTTCATCAGGAACGCGTGTAATCCCTACATCAATAATAATAGCATCTTGCTTGATCATGTCAGCGGTAACAAAATTTGGTACGCCCAAGGCGGAAACTACAATATCAGCTGTTTTGGTAATTTCAGCTAGATTTTGTGTACGGCTATGCGTAAGCGTTACGGTAGCATTTCCCGGATTGCCTTTATCGGATAACAAAATACTCATCGGGCGACCTACAATATGACTGCGACCAATCACAACGGCGTGTTTACCACTGATATCTAACTTATATCTGTGTAGTAATTCCATAATACCAAACGGTGTTGCAGGAATAAAGGTTTCCATGCCTAGTGCCATTTTACCAAAATTGGTGGGATGAAACCCATCCACGTCTTTGTCGGGATTTATCGCATGTAATACAACTTCTTCATCGATATGTTTAGGAAGGGGAAGCTGCACAATAAAGCCGTCAAGTGTATCGTCGTTATTTAAAGTATGGATAGTCTCTAGAAGCTCGTCTTGGGTCACGGTGTCTTCTAAACGTATCAATGTAGAATCATAGCCAATTTTTTCACACGAACGTACCTTGCTACCCACATAGGTTAGACTAGCACCATCGTTTCCTACCAAAACGGCAGCCAAGTGCGGTGGTCGTTTGCCCGACGCTTTCAGTGCTGTGACTTCCTGTGAAAGTTCTTCTTTAATTTGATTTGAGGTGGCTTTTCCGTCTAAAATAGTGCTCATTTTCCAAACATTTGCATCAGCTTAGAGGATTTGCCCCCTTGCATCATTTTCATCATTTTACTCATCTGTTCAAACTGTTTTACCAGTTTATTGATATCATCTATTTGCATACCAGCGCCTTTGGCAATACGCTTTTTTCTACTGTAATCAAGTAATTTGGGTTGTTGGCGTTCTTTGGGCGTCATAGATTGAATGAGTGCTTCTACGCCCTTAAACGCATCTTCGTTAATTTCCGCACCATTTAATGCTTTGCTTGCGCCAGGGATCATCCCTACAAGATCTTTCATAGAACCCATGCGCTGCACTTGCTTGAGCTGGCTCAAAAAATCGTCATATCCGAATTGGTTTTTGGATATTTTACGCTGAATACGCTTTGCTTCTTCCTCGTCAACTTGCTCTTGAGCACGCTCAACTAAGGAGACCACATCGCCCATTCCCAAGATACGCTCCGCCATCCGGTCGGGGTGGAATACATCTAAAGCATCTACTTTCTCTCCCGTACCAATAAATTTGATAGGCTTATTGACAATAGACTTGATGGAAAGCGCAGCACCGCCTCGTGTATCACCATCCATTTTGGTAAGGACAATTCCGTCAAATTGCAGTAAATCGTGAAAGGCTTTTGCTGTATTTACCGCATCTTGCCCCATCATGGCATCAACTACAAAAAGCGTTTCCGTTGGACGAACAGCTTTGTGAATGTTGTCGATTTCTTGCATGAGTGCTTCGTCAATTGCCAATCGACCAGCGGAATCAATAATAACAACATTAAACTGATGTGTTTTGGCATGTTGCAAGGCATTTTTGGCAATCTCAACAGGGTTATTGTTTTCGGGTTGCGCAAAAACAGCTACATCTATTTGCTCTCCCAATACCTGTAATTGTTCAATTGCCGCCGGACGATACACGTCACAAGCAACGAGTAAAACTTTTTTAGCCTGCTTTGTTTTTAGGTGTTTAGCCAGTTTGGCAGTACAGGTCGTTTTCCCTGAACCCTGCAAGCCGCTAATTAATATGACAGCGGGTTTACCTGAAACAGCAAGTGAAGCCTTTTCTCCACCGAGTAACGCAGTCAGTTCATCTTGCACAATTTTTATGAGTAACTGACCAGGCTTTAAGCTTGTTAGGACTTTTTGACCCAGTGCTTTCTGCTTAACGTCTTCCGTAAAAGATTTGGCAATTTTAAAATTCACATCGGCATCAAGCAATGCGCGACGAATCTCTTTCATCGTTTCGGCGACATTAATTTCGGTAATGCGTCCGTGACCTTTAAGTGTTTTTAGCGCCTTATCTAGGCGTTGACTAAACTGTTCAAACATGAATTGGAAATAAAATTCAAAATTACGGAATTAGTTTTTCTGGTGCATCCAAAAAATAACAACCACATGAGGAATGGTAATGGCAGCAAGAAATCCAAAGAATAATGACAGTAAGGATGTCGTGTTTTCTTTAAAGAAAATATACGCCACTGCGAGACCAACCAAAGACAAGACCCAATATGGAAGGGCCTGCTTAACGTATTTAAGAATAGGTTGTGTGTCGTTGGGATATAACACTACGGCTTGCTCTTTTAAGGATGGAATACTATGCCACAATACAAAATAAACCGAAAAAGACCATAAAAGTGAAGTTTGGGTAAACAGTATTACTAAAGCAACAAGAGCTAAAAACTGAAAAAATAGTTGTGCTTTAATTTGTTTAATATTTAAGAAACTAAAAATAATAGCAAAAACACATGAACCAACTAAGGCATGCAAAAGAGTACTATGCCCAAGTTGAAGTCCTGAAATTTCTTGAATAATAGATAATGTTTGATCTTGATGGGTGAAAAACAGCAAAGAAAAAAGAAACATTCCGTAAGCAATGTAAAAAAGATGCAGGGTTTTGGATTTAACAATACTCTTTTTATGCCATTGTTGTTCTCCAAAATGAAACGAACTGACTAAAACAAACAACAAAAGAGCGACTTGAGGAATATTGTAAAGTGCAAAAACCATAATAGAAACAAAAAACACATAAGTAACAAATAGATAACCAAACTGACGTTTTTTTGTCGTTTTACTATATTTCGAAATGATATATAAATCATTTGCGCCATGAATTACACCAATTATTAACACATTAATAGCTGCCAAAATCCATAAAAACGACATAGGCAATACGAAACCCAACAGGGTGCAAATCAGCGTGATACCGATTTTTTGACGTTCAAAATTTAATAAGTCGGGCATCTATCTATATATTTTTTTAAAAAATTTAATCAATTATATACGGTTTGTTTAATTTTTTTTAACTTGCGCTCAACGAAAATTATAATTAAAAAATTATGACACTTACAAATTTAGTAACTATTGCGGACTTGAGTGATCCGGTAAATTTCACTTTCTTTTTAGGGACTATGGCAATGACTGCTGCTTCAGCTTTCTTTTTCTTGTCTTTAAACCAATTTGACAGCAAATGGAGAACGTCTATCTTGGTATCAGGATTGATTACATTTATTGCTGCTGTTCACTATTATTACATGAGAGAAGCTGCAACTACAGGCGGTGTAACAACAGAGATCCGTTATATTGACTGGATTTTGACAGTTCCATTGATGTGTGTTGAGTTTTACCTTATCTTAAAAGCTGCTGGTGCAACTAAAAAGCACCTTAGTACTTTGATTTGGGCTTCACTTGTAATGTTAGTAACAGGTTACTTTGGAGAAGTTTCTGATACTGCTAGCGGTCCTGCACTTTGGGGTCTTGCTTCAGGTTTAGCATACTTCTACATTGCATGGTTAATCAAATTTGGTCCTTTGGCAAAGCTTGCTGCTGCTGCAGGAGGTTCTGTTGAAAAAGCACACAAAACGCTAACGTTGTTTGTACTTATCGGGTGGGCAATTTACCCATTAGGATATATGATCGGTACTGACGGGTGGTATGACTTTGTTGACGGAATTGGTCTAAACATGGATGTTGTTTACAACATTGGTGATGCAATCAACAAAATCGGATTTGGTCTTGTAGTATATGCTGCTGCCGTATCTAGCAAATAATTACTGAAAATTATTTCAAAAAAAGCTTCGATGTTTCATCGAGGCTTTTTTTTTACATTCTTTCTGGCGCGTCAATACCTAAAAGCCCTAAGCTTTTTTGAATGACCTGACCCACTGCAGCGCATAGCGCAACACGCAAAGATTTTGTGTTACTGTCCTCCACCAAAATGGGAACTTCTTGGTAATACGAGTTGTAATGTTTTACTAAATCATATACATAATTGGCAATCAAGGCAGGACTGTATTGCTTTGCTGCAGCAGCAACAGTTGCTGGAAACTGACCCAACATTTTAAGCACTGCTTTCTCTTTATTGTGTAATGAAACCGTTGTGGTATCGTAAACAGTATTATTTTCACCAGCTTTACGCAAAATAGATTGAATTCGTGCGTGTGTATATTGGATAAATGGGCCCGTGTTACCACTAAAATCAACCGAAGCTTTTGGATCGAAAAGAATACGCTTTTTGGGATCTACTTTGAGAATGTAATATTTTAATGCACCCATACCAATGGTGTGATACAAAGTTTCTTTTTCGTCGTCGGTCATGCCGTCCAGCTTCCCCAATTCTTGCGAAATCTGCTTCGCCGTGGCATGCATTTCGTCCATAAGCGCATCAGCATCAACAACAGTGCCTTCCCTGCTTTTCATTTTCCCACTAGGCAAGTCCACCATGCCATAGCTTAGGTGATGCAATTGCGATGCCCAATCATATCCCAGTTTTTTAAGAATTAAAAACAACACCTTAAAGTGATAATCTTGTTCGTTCCCCACTGTATATACCATACCCTTCATATCAGGGTGATTGGTATAACGCAAACGCGCAGTACCCAAATCTTGAGTCATATATACTGAAGTTCCATCTGAACGAAGTAATAATTTCTCATCCAAGCCATCTTCCCTTAAATCCACCCAAACAGAACCGTCATCTTTTGTGTAGAAAACTCCTTTTGAAAGACCTTCGTCAACGGTCTCCTTGCCTAATAGGTAGGTGTCGCTTTCATAATAATAGGATTCAAAATGAACTCCTAAGCGTGAATAGGTTTTGGCAAAACCATCATATACCCATGCATTCATTTGCTCCCAAAGCGAGCGCACATCGGGGTCGTTTTGTTCCCATTTCAATAACATGTCTTTGGCTTCTTGCAGTATGGGCGCGTCGATTTTTGCTTGGTCTTCGATAACACCTGAAGCAACTAAATCCGCTATTTCTTTTTTATACTGTTGATCAAAAAGCACATAATATTTCCCTACAAGCGCATCGCCTTTTAAACCAGCAGTTTCAGGTGTTTCAGCGTTTCCAAATTTTTGCCACGCCACCATAGACTTACAAATATGAATGCCTCTATCATTAATGATTTGTGTGGTGTGCACATTATCCCCGTGAGCTGCCAAAATATTGGAAACCGATGCACCCAACAGGTTATTTCTAATGTGCCCAAGATGTAGGGGTTTATTGGTATTGGGTGAAGAATACTCTACTAAAAGTGTATCAGATGTAGCTGATATTGGAGTAAATCCAAAGTTGGGGTTTTGCGATAGTTCCAAAAGAAAATTAATATAGTACGCGTCTGAAATTTCAATATTCAAAAAGCCTTGCACTACATTGTATGCTTGCACTTCCGATACGGCATCAACCAAAAAATCACCCAACTCCGCAGCAAGATCTGCCGGTTTTTTAGGGACTATTTTAAGCAAAGGAAAAACCACAAGGGTCAAATCTCCTTCAAATTGCGGTTTTGTAGGTTGAATTTCAAACACAAGAACCTCTTTGTTGTGCTGTGCTTTAAAGTATCCGCTTAGGTGTTTTGTAAGTAATGCTTCCATACCAATAAATGAGGTGCAAAGATACAGGTTTCAACAAGCTACATTGTGTTTTCGTTTATCTTTGTGAAATGTTAAAAAATGTATCTTATAACGACAAAAAACAACACATTGAAATTGATGCCTTACTGGGAAAACCTTTTACGTTTTTGGAGCGTTTAAAATTAGGTGGTGTAGGTTCGCCAAAACTACATGTCACAGCTTGTAGTAAAGAAATCGATGCTCTTTTTTTATTAGACCACAACGTTAATACGTGTAATGTAGAGCTCCGCCCAAAAGGAATTATTTTACGATTCCGGTCATTATTGGAAACCTATGCATTGATTGTCCCGTACTATAAATTGACTTTGTTTAAAGGGACAAGTGATGCGTATAGTGTTCACACTGATCATCACAAAGTTTCGGTTTCTGCCCAGTCAGAGCCAGTGCGGTTATTCTTTAAAAAGATACAGCAACAAAAAGCAAAAAATACGGAAGACTATTTGTAGACAAACCGATACTTAACGAATAGCTAACGCTTATTCAAGGGCACAAATGATCGTTGTGTTTCACCTACATAAATTTGACGTGGACGCCCAATAGGTTCTTTATTAAGTCGCATTTCTCTCCACTGCGCAATCCATCCTGGCAAGCGGCCAAGTGCAAACATCACAGTAAATGTTTCAGTTGAAATCCCCATGGCGCGGTAAATAATTCCAGAGTAAAAATCAACGTTTGGATACAACTTACGATCTACAAAATACGGGTCGCTAAGTGCCTCAGCTTCTAATTCTTTAGCAATAGCTAACACAGGATCAACAACGCCTAAATCGGCTAAAACTTCATCTGCAGCTTTTTTTATGATACGTGCACGTGGGTCAAAATTCTTATACACACGGTGGCCAAAGCCCATAAGACGGAACGGATCTGCCTTATCCTTTGCTTTTTCCATGTATTTTTTGGTATCGCCACCATCTTGACGAATAGCCTCCAACATTTCTACTACTGCCTGATTCGCTCCGCCGTGGAGTGGCCCCCAAAGCGCTGAAATTCCTGCCGAAATAGAAGCAAAAAGTCCTGCATGAGACGAACCCACTATACGAACAGTTGACGTAGAGCAGTTTTGCTCGTGTTCAGCATGTAAAATCAATAATTTATTTAATGCGGCATCTACAATAGGGTTGGCTACATATTCTTTGTTTGGCTTACGAAACATCATGCGTGCGATATTTTCTACATAACCTAAAGCATAATCACCATATTTAAGTGGAAGGCCTGCTTTTTTTCTATACACCCATGCTACCAAAACAGGAAGCTTTCCCATAATACGCGTGATGGCTCTATACATGTCCTCTTCACTTTCGACATTAACAGAAGTAGGGTTAAAAGCTGTAAGTGCACTTGTTAGAGAAGACAATACACCCATAGGGTGCGCAGCACTTGGGAAACTTTCCAAAATCTTTTTAAGGTCCTCGTCAATGTAAGACTCTTCCTTGATATCTACCAAGAATTTATCTAATTGCGCTTCATTGGGTAGCTCGCCAAAAATGAGCAAATATGCAACTTCTAAAAAATCGGCATTGTTAGCAAGTTCTTCAATGTCATATCCACGATAACGCAATACCCCCTGCTCTCCGTCCAAATACGTAATTGCACTTTGACATGATCCGGTATTTTTATAACCGGGGTCAAGCGTGATTAAATTTGTTTTCGCACGAAGGGTTTTGATATCAATACCCAATTCGTTTTCACTTCCCTCTATGACGGGTAGCTCTATTGATTTGTCCCCATAGGACAGTGTTGCTGTTTGTGCCATTACTTTAGCTTACTGTGTTAAATGGATGAATTATAGCTTCACCTTGAACGCATTCTCCTGTGGATAATACGCATTTCTTCCCAATTCTTCCTCAATGCGAAGCAACTGGTTATATTTTGCCATACGGTCACTTCTAGAAAGCGATCCTGTTTTGATTTGTCCCGTATTAAGTGCTACTGCCAAATCCGCAATCGTATTATCTTCTGTTTCACCAGAGCGGTGTGACATCACACAAGTATATCCTGCGTTTTGCGCCATTTGAACTGCTGCAATAGTTTCAGATAACGATCCAATTTGATTTACTTTAATCAAAATAGAATTCGCAATTTCTTCTTCAATTCCACGGCTTAGACGGGTAACATTAGTTACAAACAAATCGTCGCCTACAAGTTGAGCTTTATCCCCAATTTTTTCGGTCAGGTATTTCCAGCCCTCCCAGTCATTTTCATCCATTCCATCCTCGATAGAAACAATTGGATATTTTTCAACCAAAGATGCTAGATAATCGGCTTGTTCATGAGAACTACGTACTTTTCCTTCTGCCCCTTCAAACTTAGAGTAATCGTATTTTCCATCTACATAAAATTCTGCAGCGGCACAGTCTAAGGCAATCATAACTTCTTCTGCGGGTTTATACCCTGCTTTTTCAATAGCCAACAAAATGGTGTCAAGCGCATCTTCTGTACCAGCAAGGGTTGGTGCAAATCCACCTTCATCGCCAACGGCAGTACTCAAATTTCTGTCTTTTAAAACTTTTTTAAGGTTGTGGAAAATTTCAGTTCCCATTTGTAATGCATGCGTAAGCGACACTGCTTTTACAGGCATCACCATAAACTCTTGAAAAGCAATAGGTGCATCTGAATGCGAACCGCCGTTGATGATATTCATCATCGGTACAGGAAGGGTAATGGCGCGTGTTCCACCAACGTAGCGGTAAAGCGGTAATCCAAGCTCATTGGCCGCTGCTTTTGCTACCGCAAGCGAAACGCCTAAAATGGCATTTGCTCCAAGTTTTGACTTGTTGGGTGTTCCGTCCAAATCAATCATGATTTGATCTATTTCTTCTTGTTCAAAAACAGTACTCCCCAATAATTCAGGTGCAATAATTTCATTTACATTTTTTACGGCTTGCAAAACCCCTTTGCCCATGTAAGCATCTCCACCGTCTCGAAGTTCAACTGCCTCATGTTCACCGGTGGAAGCGCCAGAAGGAACTGCTGCCCTACCTATCGTTCCATTGTCGGTAATGACGTCAACTTCGACTGTTGGATTCCCTCGAGAATCAAAAATTTGACGTGCGTGTACGCTTAAAATAATGCTCATGATGCTTGCTTTTTGTGGTTGTTAATTTCTGTAATAAATTGGTCAAATAAATATGATGAATCGTGTGGTCCTGGGCTTGCTTCTGGGTGATATTGAACCGAAAAACAAGGTTTTCCTTCAATGCGAATGCCCGCTACGGTGTTATCGTTTAGGTGTTTGTGTGTAATCACTACTTGCTTGTGCGCCTCTGTTTCTTCACGATTAATCGCAAATCCATGATTTTGAGAGGTGATTTCACCTTTACCTGTTTCAACATTTAGTACAGGATGATTGATCCCACGGTGCCCATTAAGCATTTTGTATGTAGAAATACCTTGCGATAAAGCGATGGTTTGATGTCCCAAACAAATACCAAATAGCGGTAATCCTTTCGCTATAATTTCACGAGCTACTGCTTGAGCAGAATGCAATGGTTCTGGATCTCCGGGGCCATTTGATAAAAAGTACCCATCTGGATTCCAGGCCTGCATGGTTTCGAAATCTGTTTCGAGTGGAAAAACTTTAACGTATGCATCTCTACTCACCAAATTGCGTAAAATATTCTTTTTAATACCCAAGTCCAGTGCTGCAATTTTAATGGATGCATCTGGATTACCTGCAAAGTATGGCGACGCAGTTGTAACTTTTTGTGCAAGTGCAAGACCTTTCATAGAAGGTACATCAGCGAGTTTTTTCTTAAGTGCAGCAATGTCATCCGTTTCAGTAGAAATTACAGCATTCATCGCTCCATGATCTCTTATGTAGCTCACAAGTGCTCTTGTGTCAACATCAGAAATGGCTACTAAATTTTGTGATTTAAAAAAGTTGAATAACGAATTATCGGCGGATACACGTGAAAATCCTGTATTGAAGTTTTTACAAATTAGTCCTGCAATTTGAATTTGGTCAGATTCTGACTCGGCATGTTGAATTCCGTAGTTTCCTATGTGTGCATTTGTAGCTACCATTAACTGCCCATAATAAGAGGGGTCAGTGAAAATTTCTTGATAGCCGGTCATACCTGTATTAAAGCATAACTCCCCAAACGCTTGCCCTTCAATGCCAATGGATTTACCGTGAAACACCGTTCCGTCTTCGAGCAAAATAAGTGCTTTCTTACGGGATTGGTATTGGCTCATATGGTTTTAAGTGTTTTGGCAAAATTAATATAAAAAAAAGGATAAACCATCAGGTTTATCCTTTGAGTTATTAAGAGACTGTTAATTATTATTCCGTCTCATTTTTTTCGTCTGTCGTAGCATCTGAATCAGGTGTTTCAACCGCTGTTTCTGTAACTTCTTCAGCTTTTGGTGCTTCATCCTTAGGTGAAACAGATGCCTCAGTAGTTTCTACTGTTTCTGCTGCTGTATCAGTTCCTTCTGTAGTAGCTGCTTTTTTACCACCACGTCTGCGTGACTTCTTTTTAGGCTTAGCTGTTTCATAGACATCGTTGAAATCAACAAGTTCTATCAACGCCATATCAGCATTGTCGCCGAGTCTATTCCCCATTTTGATGATACGTGTATAACCGCCTGGACGGTCACCCACTTTTTCCGAAATAGTGTGAAACAGTTCGGTAACCGCATATTTATCACGAAGTGCCTTAAAGGCAACACGACGGTTATGCGTAGTGTCGTCTTTTGAACGTGTAATAAGTGGTTCAATAAAGGTTTTGAGTGCCTTTGCGCGAGCAACAGTTGTGTTGATGCGCTTGTGCTCAATCAGCGAAGATGCCATGTTGGCAAGCATCGCCTTTCTGTGTGTGTTGGTACGCCCCAAATGGGCTACTTTTTTTCCGTGTCTCATGATTACTAGCTATTGCGGAATTAGTCTTTATCAAGTTTGTATTTGGCCAAATCCATACCAAAATTGAGTCCTTTGGCAATAACCAATTCATCAAGTTCCGTAAGAGATTTTTTACCAAAGTTTCTAAACTTCATCAAATCGCTTTTACTAAATGATACCAAGTCTCCAAGTGTATCTACTTCGGCAGCCTTAAGACAATTTAATGCACGAACAGAAAGGTCCATGTCAATAAGTTTAGTTTTAAGCAACTGACGCATATGAAGCGATTCTTCGTCATAGGTTTCAGTTTCTGCAATCTCATCTGCTTCCAAGGTAATGCGCTCATCAGAGAACAACATAAAGTGGTGAATCAGTGTTTTTGCTGCTTCCGTTAATGCATCTTTTGGATGAATAGAACCGTCTGTAACGATTTCAAAAATAAGCTTTTCGTAATCTGTTTTTTGCTCTACACGGAAATTTTCGATCGTATATTTAACATTCTTAATAGGCGTGTAAATAGAGTCAATAGCAATGGTTCCAATAGGAGCCGTTGCCTTTTTATTTTCTTCTGCAGGAACATAACCACGTCCTTTTTCGATAGTAAACTCAAAGTTCAGCTGTACACTTTCGTCCATATTGCAAATAACAAAATCTGGATTTAGTACTTGAAAGCCAGATGTGAACTTTTGCAAATCACCAGCAGTGAGTTGTTTTTGTCCTGAAACGGCAACGCTAACAGTTTCACTGTCAACAATGTCAATTTGTTGCTTAAAACGAACTTGTTTGAAGTTCAAAATCATTTCAGTAACATCTTCCACCACACCTGGAAGTGTAGAGAATTCGTGGTCAACTTTATATATACGAACAGATGTAATGGCAAATCCTTCTAAGGAAGCTAACATTACACGACGCAACGCATTACCAACTGTTAGCCCATACCCTGGTTCTAATGGACGGAATTCGAAGATGCCTTCAAATTCATCCGATTCAATCATGATTACCTTATCGGGTTTTTGAAAATTAAATAGTGCCATAGGATTATTTTGAATACAATTCGACGATTAGTTGTTCCTTTATGTTTTCAGTAATTTGCTCACGGGTAGGAACCGATACCAATGTGCCTTCTAAAGTTGTGTCGTTCCATGACAACCACTCTAAATCGTGATTAGCTACAGAAAACGAACGTTCAATAACATCAAGTGATTTAGATTTTTCACGAACTCCGATAATATCATTTGGCTTTACGTGGCATGAAGGGATATTCATGATTTCACCATTTAATGTAATGTGACGGTGTCCTACAAGTTGACGTGCTGCGCTACGTGTTGGTGCAATACCAAGACGATACACCAAGTTGTCTAAGCGCGATTCACAAAGTTGAAGTAACACTTCACCTGTAACGCCTTTACTTGCGTTTGCTTTAACAAATAGATTGCGGAACTGACGCTCTAAAATACCATAGGTAAATTTCGCTTTTTGCTTTTCCATTAATTGGACTGCATATTCCGATTTTTTAGGTCTGCGACGGTTATTTCCGTGCTGTCCTGGAGGGTAGTTACGTTTTTCGAAAGACTTATCATCGCCGAAAATGGCTTCGCCAAACTTACGAGCGATTTTTGTCTTAGGACCAGTATATCTTGCCATATTAAAAAAATTTGTGCCGGGAATTAAGGTCTATCCTTCGCCAGCGGGATTTATATTAAACTCTACGTCTTTTAGGTGGACGACAACCGTTGTGCGGCATTGGCGTTACGTCAACAATTTCCGTAACTTCAATACCACCATTGTGGAGGGTACGAATAGCAGACTCGCGTCCGTTTCCAGGCCCTTTCACAAATACTTTTACTTTACGTAGTCCAGCTTCCTGAGCTACCTTTGCAGCATCTTCTGCTGCAAGTTGAGCAGCATAAGGCGTGTTTTTCTTAGATCCCCTAAAGCCCATTTTTCCGGCAGAAGACCACGAAATCACTTCACCCTTATTGTTGGTTAGCGAAACAATGATGTTGTTAAACGATGCGTTGATGTGGGCTTCGCCAAAGGCTTCCACCACAACTTTACGCTTTTTTGAACTTGATTTAGCCATGTGTTATGCTTTATTTCGTTACTTTCTTCTTGTTAGCAACTGTCTTACGTTTTCCTTTTCGCGTACGCGAATTGTTTTTGGTGCGTTGTCCACGAAGTGGAAGTCCAACACGGTGACGGATTCCTCTAAACGAACCAATATCCATCAAACGCTTGATGTTCAATTGCGTTTCAGAGCGAAGCTCTCCCTCAATTTTGAAGGCAGCAACGGCGTCACGAATACGACCGATTTCGTCATCGTTCCACTCATTAACTTTTTTGTTCTCATCAACATCAGCGTTTGCTAAAATTTCTTTAGCACGGCTGCGTCCAACCCCATAAATGTAGGTGAGCGAAATAACGCCTCTTTTTTGTTTGGGAATATCTACTCCAGAAATTCTAGCCATAATTATCCTTGTCTTTGTTTGAACCTAGGGTTCTTTTTGTTGATTACGTATAAGCGTCCCTTGCGACGTACAATCTTGCAGTCGGCGCTTCTTTTTTTAAGTGATGCTCTAACTTTCATATATTAATATCTATAGGTGATGCGTGCCTTAGTCAAATCATAAGGAGACATCTCCAGTTTTACTTTATCTCCAGGTAATAGCTTAATATAATGCATGCGCATTTTGCCTGAAATATGAGCCGTAACCACGTGGCCATTTTCTAACTCTACGCGAAACATAGCGTTTGAAAGTGCCTCGATAATTTGGCCGTCTTGCTCTATTGCTGCTTGCTTTGCCATTAAACTCCTGCAGTTTTACGTTTACTTCCTGTTTTCATTAATCCGTCGTAATGACGGTTAAGCAAATACGCATTGATTTGCTGAATCGTGTCTATCGCTACACCAACCATAATGAGCAGTGATGTTCCTCCGTAGAACAATGCCCAACCTTGTTGCATACCAAACAAATGATACACTACGGCTGGCAATACTGCCACAGCAGCTAAAAACAACGAACCAGGGAAAGTAATTTGCGACATGATGCGGTCTAAATAATCGGCTGTCTCCGTTCCTGGACGAACACCTGGAACAAAACCACCACTTCGTTTTAAATCGTCTGCCATCTTATTGGTTGGTACCGTGATGGCCGTATAGAAATACGTAAACACAATAATGAGTACAGCAAACAAAATATTGTACCACAATCCGAAAATATCTGAAAAAGAAGCTTGTAGCCACTGCCCTACTTCGCTATCGCCTCCTAAACGACCAAGCGCCGCTGGAGCAAACATAAGTGCCTGAGCAAATATGATAGGCATTACACCTGATGCATTAAGTTTAAGTGGGATATATTGACGTGATCCAATTTGATTTTTATCAATACCACCAGATGCCGTTCTACGTGCATATTGTACAGGTATTTGACGAACAGCCATAACCAACAAAATACAAATAGCATTAATGCCAATCCAAACAATCGTTTCGATCAAAATAACGATAGGACCACCATTGTTTTCTGTAACTCTTGAAACAAACTCTTGTGCGAATGACATCGGAAGTGTTGCTACAATACCTACTGTAATCAGAAGCGAAATACCGTTTCCGATACCTTTATCTGTAATTTTTTCTCCTAACCACATCGCAAAGATGGTTCCAGTAACAAGAATGATAACGGAGGGAACCATAAACCCAAGTCCTTTTCCAAGGATAAATGCAGACTCAGGAACACCTAAAGCACTTAGGGAATATAAATAAGCTGGCGCTTGAAACACACAAATTGCAATTGTAAGCCAACGTGTAATCTGATTGATTCTCCGACGTCCACTTTCTCCCTCTTTCTGTAGTTTTTGTAAATAAGGAACAGCAATTCCCATAAGCTGCACCACAATAGAAGCCGATATATAAGGCATGATTCCCAAGGCGAATACAGAGGCGTTTGCAAAAGCACCGCCTGTGAACATATTCAATACACCTAGTAATCCACCACCACCAGTACGGCTGGAAAGTTCTGAAAGCTGAACAGGATCAATTCCTGGAAGTACTACCTGAGCACCAATACGGTACACGACAAGCAAACCAAGTGTAATCACAATACGGTTCTTGAGTTCCTCAATCTTCCAAATACTCGATATGACTTCTAAAAATCGTTTCATTTGTTACAGTGTGATAGCCTCACCTCCAGCAGCTTCAATAGCCGCTTTAGCTGATGCCGTAAATTTGTGGGCGCTTATTTTAAGTTTTGTTTTTAATTCGCCACGACCTAAAATTTTAACCAATTCATTTTTCCCAACCAAGCGTAGTGAAACCATCGTTTCGAAGTCTAGGGTAGACTTGATTTTCTTGTCATCAACAAGTGCTTGAAGTCTATCCAAGTTAATTCCCGCATATTCTTTACGGTTGATGTTGGTGAATCCAAATTTTGGTACACGTCGTTGAAGTGGCATTTGCCCACCTTCAAAACCAATTTTCTTAGAATATCCAGAACGAGACTTTGCCCCTTTGTGACCACGAGAAGCCGTGCCACCAGTTCCAGAACCATGTCCTCTACCTAGGCGTTTGCTTCCACCTTTTACTGCGCCTTTTGCTGGCTTTAAGTTTCCTAATTCCATATTATACGTTTTGAACGGTTATCAAATGTTTTACTTTGTTAATCATTCCTTGAATCACAGGTGTATCATCGTGCTCTGCAACTTGACCAATACGTTGCAAACCAAGGGCTGCTAACGTACGTTTTTGATCCTCTGGACGCTTGATGTAACTTTTTACTTGTTAACTTTAATCTTTGCCATGTCCTTATCCGTTAAAAACTTTTTCAAGTGAAATTCCACGTTGCTTGGCAACAGTATTCGCATCACGTAATTGCAACAACGCATCAAAGGTTGCCTTTACCACGTTATGTGGGTTAGAAGAACCTTGAGATTTTGAAAGTACGTTGTGAACACCAACTGCTTCGAGTACCGCACGAACGGCACCACCTGCAATTACTCCAGTACCCTCAGATGCAGGTTGAATATAAACGCGTGCTCCGCCATACTTGCCTTTTTGTTGGTGTGGAATAGTTCCATTGTTAATAGGAATACGAACCAAATTCTTTTTAGCGTCTTCAACAGCTTTCGAAATTGCCTCGGAAACTTCTTTTGATTTACCAAGTCCTTGACCAACAACACCATTTTCATCACCTACAACAACAATTGCAGAGAATCCAAAAGCACGTCCACCTTTAGTTACTTTGGTTACACGTTGAACACCAACCAAACGGTCTTTAAGGTCAAGACCACCTGGTTTTACAAATTCTACATTTTTATAATCTTGATACATACTTAAAAGTTTAGTCCTGCTTCGCGTGCGCCATCAGCAAGAGATTTTACACGTCCGTGATACAAATATCCTCCGCGGTCAAAACGAATAGCAGAAATGCCTGCGGCAACTGCTTTTTCGCCAATCGCTTTCCCTACTTTTTGGGCAAGCTCTGATTTGGTTCCGCTATGCTCAGCAAATGCTTTGTCTCTTGACGAAACTGAAGCAAGAGTAACGCCTGTTTCATCGTCCACAATCTGGGCATAAATTTCTTTATTACTTCTAAAAATAGACATACGAGGCATATCAGCAGTACCAAGTACCGTGTCGCGATAGCGCTTTTGAATGCGTTGTCTTCGTTGGGTTTTATTCATTTTCATATCCCTACTTGTTATGCAGATTTACCTGCTTTTCTTCTAATTACTTCACCTACAAACTTCACCCCTTTTCCTTTGTAAGGTTCTGGCTTACGGAACGAACGAATTTTAGCTGCAATAGAGCCCACCAGTTGGTTGTCGTGAGAGCTTAATTTAATAATTGGGTTTTTACCTTTTTCAGAAACCGTATCCAACTTCACTTCATTAGGTAATTCAAACACAATATTGTGTGAAAAACCAAGTGCAAGATCTAATTTTTGCCCTTGATTTGAAGCACGGTATCCTACTCCCACCAATTCTAATTCTTTTGTAAATCCAGCAGATACACCTTGTACCATATTGGAAATAAGCGCACGATACAAACCGTGTTTTGCTTTGTGTGATTTACTATCAGATGGGCGTGAAACAACCAACTGACCATCTTCTTGTGCAATACTCACCGAGTCATAAGACTGCGAAAGTTCGCCTAATTTTCCTTTTACGGTAATCACATCGGCTTGAATGTCAACTGTGACGCCGTCTGGAAGTACTATAGGATTATTACCAATTCGTGACATAATTCGATTCTTTAAGGTTTAGTGAACGTAACAAAGTACTTCTCCACCAACGTTTTCTTTTTTTGCTTGTTTACCGGTCATTACGCCGTGAGATGTGGAAACGATTGCTGTTCCCAATCCGTTTAATACGCGTGGCACCTCGCCAGAAGCAACATACTTACGTAGTCCAGGCGTACTAATACGCTCAAGTTTTTTAATGACAGGTTCTTTGGTAAGACGGTCATATTTCAAGGCAATTTTAATGCTGCCTTGCACTGAATCATCTTCTTTTTTGTAACTGAGGATATATCCTTGGTCAAATAAAATTTTCGTGATTTCTAGCTTCAACTTTGAAGCAGGAATTGAAACCACACGGTGCCCAGCGCTATTTGCGTTACGAATGCGCGTTAGGTAATCTGCAATTGGATCTGTATTCATAATATTATTCGTTTACCAGCTAGCTTTTTTAACTCCAGGGATTAATCCTTTGTTTGCCATTTCACGGAACATAACACGTGAAAGTCCAAATTGACGCATATACCCTTTTGGGCGACCTGTAAGTTTACAACGATTGTGTCCACGAACGGGTGATGCGTTTTTTGGTAATTTTTGTAATGCCTCATAATCGCCAGCTGCTTTTAAAGCAGCACGTTTGTCGGCGTACTTGGCAGCAAGTTTTGCTCTTTTGACCTCACGGGCCTTCATTGATTCTTTTGCCATACTAGTTTTTCTTAAAGGGCATGCCCAATTCGTTCAACAATGATTTTGCTTCTTTATCGGTGTTCGCAGAAGTAACAAACGTGATATCCATACCCGAAATTTTGTGTACTTTATCAATATCAATCTCAGGGAAAATAATTTGTTCTTGTATGCCGAGGTTATAATTTCCACGACCATCGAATCCATCTGCTTTCACACCCTGAAAATCACGAACTCGGGGAAGAGCAGCCGTAACCAATCTATCAAAAAACTCATACATTTTGTCGCCTCGTAGGGTTACTTTTGCCCCAATAGGCATTCCCTTACGAAGTTTAAATGTTGCAACATCCTTTTTAGAAAGGGTCGCCAACGCTTTTTGTCCCGAAATCATGGTTAATTCTTCAACAGCATGATCTACTAATTTTTTGTCTGCAACAGCAGCACCAACGCCGCAGCTCAGTACAATTTTTTCAAGTTTTGGCACTTGCATTACATTTTTGTAGCCAAACTCTTCAGAAAGTCGAGAAGTTACGCGCTCTTTGTATTCGGTTTTAAGTCTTGGTTGATAACTCATCTTAAATAGCTTCATTAGTTTTACGTGCCACACGTACTTTTTTTCCATCTTCCATACGATAACCAACACGGGTTGTTTTCCCGTCAGCAGTAATCAATGAAAGGTTTGAAATAGCAATAGGTGCTTCTTTTTCTACAATGCCTCCTTGCGGATTTTCTGCATTAGGCTTGGTGTGACGCTTTACTACATTAACACCTGAAACAATTGCTTTGTTCTTTTCGCGAAGTAGTGAAACGATTTCACCTTCTGTACCCTTGTGATCGCCAGCAATCACACGTACTTTATCTCCAGATTTAAATTTTATTTTACTCATAATTATAGTACTTCAGGAGCTAAGGAAATTATTTTCATAAACTTACGATCTCGCAGCTCACGTGCTACAGGACCAAACACACGTGTTCCGCGCATTTCGCCTTGGGCATCTAAAAGCACACAAGCATTCTCGTCAAAGCGGATGTATGATCCATCTGGACGGCGAATTTCTTTTTTTGTACGCACTACAACTGCAGTGGATACTTGTCCTTTTTTTACCGAACCGTTTGGTGTGGCTTCTTTTACGGTAACCACAATTTTGTCACCAATGGAAGCATATCTACGTTTCGTACCACCCAATACACGAATGGTAAGCACTTCTTTGGCGCCCGTATTGTCGGCAACTCTAAGTCTTGATTCTTGCTGTAACATTACTTTGCTCTTTCAATAATTTCAACCAAACGCCAGCATTTTGATGCACTCATTGGGCGTGTTTCTATGATTTTTACTGTATCTCCGATATTGCAATCGTTAGTTTCGTCGTGGGCTACATACTTTTTCGTTTTCAAAACGAATTTTCCGTACATAGGGTGCTTCACGCGCTTAACCTCGGATACTACAATAGATTTTTGCATTTTGTTGCTAGTTACAACACCGATGCGTTCTTTACGTAAATTTCTAGTTTCCATATTACGCTTGTTCTAAATTTCGTTTTGTTAATGCCGTTTTGATCCGTGCAATGGTTCTGCGCTGCTCACGAAGAGAAATGGGATTCTCCAGTGGGGATAGCGCGTGCGTGGCACGAGCAGATTCATAGCTTTTTTGAAACGCTTTCAGCTTTTCGTTAAGCTCTTCAACCGATAATTCGTTAATCTCTGTTTGTTTCATACCTAATGCTTATGCTTCGAAATCACGAGCGATAATAAACTTTGTTTTTACGGGTAATTTTTGAGCTGCTAGTCGCAATGCTTCTTTAGCAACAACCATTGGTACACCTGATACTTCAAACATAATGCGACCTGGCTTTACTACAGCTACGTAATGATCCAATGCACCCTTTCCTTTACCCATACGTACCTCAAGTGGTTTTTTGGTAATGGGTTTGTCTGGGAAAATTTTAATCCACAACTGACCTTCACGTTTCATATATCGTGTGGCAGCGATACGCGCAGCCTCAATCTGACGTGAGGTGATAAACTTGGAATCAAGAGCTTTGATACCAAACATCCCATTCGATAATTCATGTCCGCGTTGCGATAGGCCTTTCATACGGCCTTTCTGCATTTTACGGTGTTTTGTTCTTTTCGGTTGTAACATGACCTAAACTTTATTTTCTACGACGAGGACTACTTCCACCGCGTTTTTCGTTTTTACCTTTAGCAGCACCTAAGCTCATACCAACAAGTGGAGAAAGCTCACGCTTACCATATACCTCACCTTTCATAATCCATACTTTGATGCCCAAACGGCCATATGTGGTATGTGCTTCAACTAGGGCGTAATCAATGTCAGCACGGAATGTAGACAATGGAATACGACCATCTTTATAGCTTTCTGAACGTGCCATTTCGGCTCCGTTCAAACGACCCGAAATTTGGATTTTAATACCTTCAGCGTTCATGCGCATTGCAGCAGCAATCGCCATTTTAATCGCTCGACGATATGAAATACGACTTTCAATCTGACGCGCAACGCTTGCACCAACTAATTGTGCTTCGAGTTCTGGACGTTTTATCTCAAAAATGTTCAATTGAACCTCTTTGCTTGTGATTTTTTTAAGCTCCTCTTTTAACTTATCTACATCTTGCCCCCCTTTTCCAATAATAATTCCTGGACGTGCTGTGGCTATAGTCACAGTGACAAGCTTTAGTGTGCGCTCAATAATTACACGGGAAACACTTGCTTTAGCAAGACGTGCATGAACATAGCGACGGATTTTATCATCTTCGGCAAGTTTATCGCCGTAGTCATTGCCTCCGTACCAGTTAGATTCCCATCCACGGATGATTCCTAATCTATTGCCTATTGGATTTGTTTTTTGTCCCATATTCGGTATTAGCTTTGCGCGTTATCTTTAGCTCCAAGCACAAGTGTTACGTGGTTTGAGCGTTTTCTGATTCGATGTCCTCTTCCTTGTGGTGCTGGGCGTAAACGCTTAAGCATGGTCCCGCTGTCCACTCGGATTTCTTTTACATAAAGACCTGCTTTTTCAATGTCAGCGTCTTCGTTTTTGGCTTGCCAATTGGCAATAGCCGACAATAATAATTTTTCTAAACGACGTGATGATTCTTTTGCGCTAAAACGCAAAATAGACAACGCCTTTTCAGCACCTTCCCCGCGAATCAAATCTGCCATTAGGCGCATTTTACGTGGCGATGTTGGGCAATCGTTTAATTTAGCAAAAGCAATATGCTTTCGATCTTCCTTTAACTGTACTGCAGTTTCTCTTTTACGAACTCCCATAGCTTATTTCTTTCCTTTGTTTTTAGCTCCAGCGTGACCACGGAACGAACGAGTCGGTGAAAACTCACCTAACTTATGTCCTACCATGTTCTCGGTTACATATACAGGAACAAACTGACGACCGTTGTGTACAGCTATTGTTTGTCCAACAAAATCAGGGGTAATCATAGAAGCACGTGACCAAGTTTTGATAACTGACTTTTTGCCAGCTTCAACATTGGCTTGTACTTTCTTTACCAAGCTATGATGTACGTAAGGTCCTTTTTTTAGTGATCTAGCCATTGCTTATTTTTTTCTACGTTCAATAATGTACTTGTTAGACGCCTTGTTTTTGTTACGTGTACGGTATCCTTTTGCAGGAATACCATTACGTGAACGAGGATGACCCCCAGAAGCACGTCCTTCTCCACCACCCATGGGGTGATCAACTGGGTTCATTGCTACTGGACGTGTTCTTGGACGACGACCTAACCAACGGCTGCGGCCTGCCTTTCCAGAAACCACCAATTGATGATCTGAGTTTGAAACGGTACCAATCGTAGCCAAACAAGTAGTTAGAATCATACGTGTTTCACCAGACGGTAATTTGATTGTGGCAAACTTACCATCCCCCCGTGCCATAAGCTGTGCAAAAGCACCGGCACTACGTGCAATAGTGGCCCCTTGTCCTGGGTGCAACTCAATGCAAGAGATAATAGTACCCAATGGAATGTTTGCCAAAGGCATCGCATTTCCAATTTCAGGTTGTACTTTATCACCGGAAACGATTTCTTGACCTACTTTGAGTCCAGCTTGCGCAATAACATAACGCTTTTCACCGTCAGCAAACTGCGTAAGTGCAATAAAAGCAGAACGGTTTGGATCGTACTCAATAGTTTTCACTTCAGCAGCAGCATCAAAACGATTGCGTTTAAAGTCAATAATACGGTAGCGTTTTTTGTGTCCACCACCAATGTAGCGAGACGTCATGCGCCCGCTGTTGTTACGACCGCCTGAACGTTTTTTCGGAGCAAGCAAGCTTTTCTCCGGCTTATCAGTAGTAATGGCGTCGTTTCCATTTACTACTCTACCGCGCTGTCCAGGAGTTATAGGTTTGAGTTTTCTAACTGACATCCTATCTTATTATAAATTACTGTAAAAATCAATGTTTTCACCCTCGGCTACTTCCACAACTGCACGTTTGGTAGCGTTGGTTTTCGAATGCTGAATACCATTTTTGGTATAGCGTGATCGTCTTTCTGGTCCGTAATTAAGCGTACGTACTTTTTCTACGGTTACACCATAAGCAGCCTCAACCGCTCTTTTAATTTCAATCTTATTCGCTTTTGGGTTTACCAAAAACGTGTAACGATTGCGTAACTCGCTTTCACGGGTTGCTTTTTCGGTAATGACGGGTTTTAGCAAAATACTCATCGTGTATTATTTACTCAGATTAGCTTCAATGGCAGCAACGGCACTTTCTGCAAGAACCAAATGCTGCGCATTCATAATTTTATATGTATTCAACTCGTCGTTCGTAAGTACTTCTGTTGAAGTAAGGTTTCTTCCAGACAAGTAAACGTTTTGGTTTGATGTACCCAATACCCAAAGTGATTTCTTATCTGCAACTCCCAAAGCACTAAGTGCCGCTTGGAACGATTTTGTTTTTGGTGCATCAAACTGAAAGTCTTCAACAACCGTAATGTTGTTTTGTTTTGCCTTTAGACTAAACGCAGATTTACGAGCTAAACGCTTCACGTTTTTATTCACTTTTTGGTTGTATGAGCGAACACGAGGTCCAAACACACGACCACCGCCGCGGAACAAAGGGTTTTTGATGCTACCCGCACGGGCAGTACCTGTACCTTTTTGTTTCTTTATTTTACGTGTACTACCTTTAATTTCAGCACGTTCTTTGGCTTTGTGCGTTCCTTGACGCTGATGTGCCAAATATTGCTTTACATCCAAATACAATGCATGCTCATTTGGCTCAACACCAAAAATGGCTTTGTCTAACGCAACTGTGCGTCCAGTATCTTTTCCGTTAATATCAACTACTGCTACTTTCATTATTTGCGAATTAAAATGAACGCATTCTTGTGACCAGGTACACAACCTTTTACCACAATTAGATTTTTTTCAGGTACTACTTTAAGTATCCGTAAGTTTTGTACAGTTACTTTTTCATTCCCCATCTGTCCAGCCATGCGCATTCCTTTGAATACACGTGCAGGATAAGAAGCAGCCCCTATGGAACCTGGTGCACGTAAACGGTTGTGCTGACCGTGTGTGGATTGACCAACACCGCCAAAACCGTGACGTTTTACAACACCTTGGAATCCCTTACCTTTTGAAGTACCTGTAATATCTACAAATTCTCCTGCAGTAAAATGGTCAACCGTAATGGTATCACCAAGTTTGTAATCTGCGACAAAATCTTGAAACTCTACAAGTTTGCGCTTAGGCGCAGTACTTGCCTTTTTGAAATGACCGCTTGCTGCTTTTGTAACATTACGTTCGGGTTTATCATCAAAACCTAACTGTAATGCCTCGTAGCCATCATTTTCTTTAGTACGTACTTGGGTAACCACACATGGTCCCGCTTCGATAACGGTACAGGGAAGGTTCTTCCCATTCTCGTCAAAGATGCTTGTCATACCAATTTTTCTACCTATTAAACCAGACATAATCTGAAAATGTTTACTCCCTAAGGGTGTTATACTTTAATTTCTACTTCTACGCCACTTGGCAACTCCAATTTCATCAAGGCATCAATGGTCTTTGATGAAGAACTATAAATATCCAACAAACGCTTGTACGAGCTAAGCTGAAACTGCTCGCGCGATTTTTTATTCACGTGAGGCGAACGCAAAACAGTAAAAAGTTTTTTGTTGGTAGGTAATGGGATAGGACCCGTTACCACAGCACCAGTTGACTTTACAGTCTTTACGATTTTTTCAGCAGAGCGATCTACCAAATTGTAATCGTACGATTTAAGTTTAATTCTAATTTTTTGACTCATCGTAAATGATTTAAGCTTTTAGTCCTTTTACTTCAGCAATTACTGCCTCAGAGATATTAGACGGTGTTTGTTCATAGTGTGAAAACTCCATTGTTGAAGTAGCACGACCAGAGGAAAGTGTACGTAATGAGGTTACATAACCAAACATTTCTGAAAGCGGTACAGTAGCCTTAACTACCTTAGAACCTGCTCGATCGTCCATGCTGATTACTTGTCCGCGACGACGGTTAAGGTCACCAACAATATCACCCATATTTTCCTCGGGTGTAAGCACCTCTAATTTCATAATCGGTTCCATAATAACGGCACCAGCTGCTTTCGCTGCCGACTTATATCCCAATTTCGCTGCCAACTCAAAAGAAAGTGAATCGGAATCTACAGGGTGGAACGAACCGTCTTTTAATGTTACCTTAATAGCGTCAACTTCAAAACCAGCTAATGGACCATTAGACATGGCTTGTTTGAAGCCTTTCTCAACAGATGGAATGTATTCTTTTGGAACGTTACCACCTTTAACTTCGTTTACAAACTCAAGACCAGATTTACCTTCTTCAGCTGGTTCAAGTGTGAATACAATATCGGCAAACTTACCACGACCACCCGATTGTTTCTTATACACTTCACGGTGATCTGTAGAAGCTGTAATGGCTTCTTTGTATTCTACTTGAGGCTGACCTTGATTAACATCAACTTTAAACTCACGTCTTAGTCGGTCAACAATAATATCAAGGTGAAGCTCACCCATTCCAGAAATAATCGTTTGACCAGAAGCCTCGTCTGTTTTTACTTGGAAAGTTGGATCTTCCTCAGCAAGTTTGGCAAGAGCCATACCTAGTTTATCCACATCTGCCTTCGTTTTTGGCTCCACTGCAATACCAATTACGGGATCAGGGAAATCCATGCTTTCTAAAACAATAGGCGCCTTTTCTGCTGATAAAGTATCACCAGTTTTAATATCTTTAAATCCTACCGCTGCACCAATATCACCAGCTTCAATAAAGTCGATGGAATTTTGCTTATTGGCATGCATCTGATAGATACGAGAAATACGCTCTTTATTACCAGAACGGTTGTTCAACACATAAGAACCGGCGTCTAAACGACCAGAATAGGCGCGGAAAAATGCCAAACGACCAACAAATGGGTCAGTAGCAATTTTAAATGCCAACGCAGTAAAAGGATCGTTAACTGAGGGCTTACGAGAAATTTCTTCACCCGTATCTGGATTTGTACCTAAAATAGCTTCCTTATCTTCTGGCGAAGGTAAATAACGACAAACGGCATCTAATAAAAACTGAACGCCTTTATTTTTAAATGCTGAACCACAAATCATAGGAATAATACTCATGTCTTGTGTAGCAGCACGTAATGCATTGTGCACCTCGTCTTCAGAAATACTATCTGGATCTTCAAAATATTTTTCTAAAAGATTTTCGTCATATTCAGCAACCGCTTCTATGAGTTCGCCACGGAATTTTTCAACGTCATCTTTCATATCCTCTGGGATATCAACCACATCAAAAGTGGCTCCCATGTTATCCTCGTGCCAAATGATCGCACGGTTTTTTACCAAGTCAACACATCCTCTAAAGTCATCTTCATCACCAATTGGAAGTACAATAGGCACAGCATTAGACTTTAACATCTCACGAACTTGTGTACATACATTTAGGAAGTTTGATCCCTGACGGTCCATTTTATTCACAAAGCCCATACGTGGTACTTTGTAGTTGTCTGCTAACCTCCAGTTGGTTTCAGATTGTGGCTCTACACCATCAACAGCTGAAAACAAGAATACAAGTCCATCTAATACACGTAATGAACGATTTACTTCAACGGTGAAATCAACGTGTCCGGGAGTGTCAATAATATTAAAATGATAGGGATGAGCTCCATCAACAGGTTTACCTTGATCTGTTGGAAATGTCCACTCGCAAGTAGTAGCAGCAGAAGTAATGGTAATCCCGCGTTCTTGCTCTTGCTCCATCCAGTCCATAGTAGCAGCACCGTCGTGTACCTCACCAATTTTGTGACTAACACCCGTGTAGTATAAAATACGCTCGGTAGTTGTGGTCTTACCAGCGTCAATGTGCGCTGCAATCCCAATGTTGCGTGTATATTTTAAATTTCTTGCCATGATTGTTGTGCTGCGTTTTTAGAATCTAAAATGTGAAAATGCTTTGTTTGCTTCTGCCATTTTGTGGGTATCTGTGCGTTTTTTAACAGCAGCACCTTCTTCTTTTTCGGCAGCAATAATTTCGGCAGCAAGTTTCTGCGCCATGGATTTCTCGTTACGCTTGCGCGAATAACCGATGAGCCACTTCATGGCCATTGAAATCTTTCGGTCTGGACGAATTTGCATCGGAATTTGGAAGGTAGCACCACCCACACGGCGGCTACGCACTTCCACGTGCGGCATCACATTTGAAAGGGCATCTTTCCATATTTGGAGTGCATCCTTTTCTTCGTTTTGGTTTTTAGATTCTACGATATCAATGGCATCGTAAAATATCTTAAATGCTACGGATTTTTTCCCGTTCCACATTAAGTTGTTGACAAAGCGTGTGACCAGTTGGTCATTGAAACGCGGGTCGGGAAGTAGAGGGCGTTTTTTCGCCTGTCTTTTTCTCATATTCTGTGTTTGAGTGGTTCAAGCAAGCTTGAACGTCATGTTACATTATCGCTACTATTACTTTTTTGGTCGTTTTGCACCATACTTTGATCTACGCTGCAAACGTCCTTCAACACCTGCGGTGTCAAGTGCACCGCGAACAATGTGGTACCGAACTCCAGGTAAATCTTTTACTCGACCTCCACGTACAAGTACGATAGAGTGCTCTTGCAAATTATGACCCTCACCAGGAATATAGGCATTCACCTCGTTTCCATTTGTTAGGCGAACCCTAGCCACTTTCCGCATTGCGGAATTTGGTTTCTTTGGTGTGGTTGTATATACACGAGTACATACTCCACGTCGCTGCGGACATGAATCCAAAGCAGCAGATTTGCTCTTTTTTGTGAGGTTCTTACGGCCTTTACGAACTAGTTGCGATATAGTTGGCATACGTTATACTTACTTTATTCCTTCAATTAAAGGGCTGCAAATGTAGTATAATTTTTTACGCTATCAAATACTGTTGTATAATTTTTTATATCGATTTTAACATCAGAAACGGTAAACCATATAAATGACCCTAACATTTTGAATTAAAACGCATTGCGCACAATTCCCTATGTTATTACAACTTCGGTGCGTAATTTTGCTGGCGATATGCCAAAAAACGAAAAAGAATTTATCGCATTTTTTGATGCACTCCGTGCCAAGGAGCTTCCGTTTGTACTTTTCCGACTACCCCAAACACAGGAAATGATTATCTACCAACAGCTCGACAGCAGGCATCATCAAACCAAAACACTCCATGAAAAGGGCTTCGTATTTGCACCGTTTTTAGCCAAAGTACCCTATACTTTTATTCCAAACCAAACAGAAAAACGGTTTGCCGTACCGCAGCACACCGCCGCAACAAGCGAGTCTATTCAAGTGGCTAGTGAACAAAACAAGTCCTATTATACAAATTTAATTGCTGCAGCAAAAAAGACCATCACAGCTAACACGCTTAAAAAGGTCGTGGTTTCGCGCATACACAAACAACCGTTTTCGGGTTCGGTTGCAACATCGTTATTAAAATTGACGCACACCTACCCTAACGCTATGGTGTATTATTGGTCACATCCACATACTGGCGACTGGATGGGAGCAACTCCAGAGACGTTACTCAAAATAAAAAAAGGCCATTGTAAAACCATGGCATTAGCAGGAACTTTACCCTATGAAGAGAACAATAAGCCCAATTGGTCATCTAAAGAAGTAGACGAACAACAAATGGTAACCGATTTTATCCAAACTCAACTAGAACAAATCTTTCCCAAAAACAGCATAAACCTCTCACCTACGTACACCAAACGCGCTGGTAACTTGGTTCACTTATGCGCTGATTTTGAAGTGTCACTGAGTAACGTAAATGCACTTGACGTGGTTCAACTGCTTCACCCAACTCCTGCCGTAGCGGGTGTCCCTGTTAAAGAAAGCTTGGCTTTTTTGACTACTCACGAAACGCATAATCGAAATTATTACGCTGGGATTTTAGGACCCATAGCTTCAAATAACATGCATTTATTTGTAAATCTGCGTTGTGCTGAGGTAGAACAAAAAAGCCTTACCTTATATGTAGGTGGCGGAATCACAGCAAAGAGTGATCCTGAAATGGAGTGGCTAGAAAGTCAACGCAAAGCAGAAACTTTACTACATATATTGTAACTGATTGCTCATTAGTACACTCATGTACTGTTTTGTACCTTTGCACCGCTATGAAAAAAGATGCCAAACCACATCAAATGCTATACACGGATATCCCGCTGCCACAGGCGGTAGTGCACTACTGCGCACAATATGAAATACAGCATGTGGTTATTTCGGCAGGATCCAGAAATGCGCCCTTGACAAATGGATTTGTAGAAAATCCTTTTTTTACTACATACAGTATTGTTGATGAGCGTGCTGCTGCCTTTTTCGCTTTGGGAATTGCCCAGCAATTGGGAAAACCTGTTGCCTTGGTTTGTACTTCTGGCTCAGCGCTCCTAAACTACTACCCTGCTGTTGCTGAGGCATATTATAGTGAACTCCCTCTTGTTATTCTTTCTGCTGATCGCATGCCGCATCGCGTAGATATAGGAGACGGACAAACCATACAACAAGAAGGTGTTTTTGGGCCTCATTTGATTGGTACGGCTTCACTTAAAGCAGATGTTTCGCATGCCACAGCGACACTACTCGCCAGCAACAAGCAACCTTATTTTGCAACAAAGCCTACAAAAAAAGAAATTGAAACATTACAACAAAAACACCTAGCGCATAACATTGAAGAATTGCAACGGATATTTGCACTTGCCCTTGCAGCAAAAGGCCCCGTGCATGTAAACATTCCCATGGAAGAGCCTTTATATGGCACGACAACCACGCCTATTGCTTTTCCAAAAATTTCTACATGGACAAATCCTGTAGCTGATACCGATTTTGAGGGATTAAAATCTGCGTGGAAAAACGCAAAACGAAAGATGATTTTGGTGGGGGTTTGCCAACCCAATATTGATGTAGCTAACGCATTACATCAATTATTGGAAGATCCAAGTGTGATTGTGCTTACAGAAAAAACATCTAATTTTTCGCATCCTGCAGCCATTGATGCCATAGATTGTTTGATGGCACCAATAGAGCTGGAACAGAACGGTGGTGAAGAAGAACTAAAGCCCGATTTATTGCTTACTGTAGGAGGAATGATCGTCTCCAAAAAAATCAAATTCTTTTTAAGAAAGCATAAAGCGGCGCAACACATTCACATAGATCAAACCAAAGCAAACGATACATTCTATTATTTATCCAAGCACATAAATGCGCCAGCAGAAGTTGCTCTTCGTGCACTAACAGAAAACAATCAACCGCTTGACAACCATTACCAAGCTACAATTCTAAATCGCTATCATAACTATCTCAAAAAAGGAAAAACGTACCTAAACCGCATTCCTTTTTCTGATTTGCGTGTGTTTGATTTGGTATCCAAAGCATTGCCACAAAACACGCATTTGCAAGTGGCTAACAGTTCGCCTATTAGATATATACAGCTTTTTGATTTACCTAACGGGACGGAAGTATTTTGCAATAGAGGAACAGCCGGAATTGATGGCAGTACCGCCACAGCGATGGGTGCAGCACAAATCAATTCAAAGCAAATGGTGTTTATCACAGGGGATTTAAGTTTCTTTTATGACATCAACGGATTGTGGCATAACTATATTCCAAACCACGCCCGCATTATTATTGTGAATAATCAAGGAGGTGGTATTTTTAGAATACTCCCTGGCGAAAAAGACAGCCCCAAATATGACACCTATTTTGAAACCATTCACGGGCGGAATGCCAAGGATATGGCAAAAGTATTTGGATTTAGATACAAGCGAGTGCGCTCGGGTTGGGGATTAAAGCAAGCGTTGCGTGGATTTTTTAATCCTTCCAAACAACCAAAAATTTTAGAAATTTGTACACCAAGAAAACAAAACGACGCCGTGCTGTTGAACTATTTTAGAGCAATGGCAAATACAAAAAATTAAATTATGACTATGAGAAACTGGGAAACCATAAAAGAGTATAGCGACATCCGCTTTGAGTTTTACAAAGGCATTGCCAAAATTACCATTGATCGCGAAAAGGTGTATAATGCTTTTCGTCCTGAAACGAACAATCAAATGCTAGAAGCGATGGACGTGTGTCGAGAACGCGAAGACATTGACGTAGTGGTATTTACAGGAGCTGGCGAGAAGGCCTTTTGTAGTGGCGGTGACCAAAATGTGAAAGGCGTTGGTGGATATGTGGGCGAAGACGGCGTACCACGGCTAAACGTGTTGGACTTGCACAAAAAAATAAGAGAAATTCCAAAACCGGTAGTAGCCATGGTAAACGGCTACGCCATTGGTGGCGGACATGTATTGCATGTGGTGTGTGATCTAACTATTGCGAGTGAGAACGCTATTTTTGGACAAACAGGTCCTAAAGTGGGAAGTTTTGACGGCGGATTTGGCTCATCCTACCTAGCACGACACGTAGGGCAGAAAAAAGCACGTGAGATTTGGTTTTTATGTCAGCAATACTCGGCACAGGAAGCCTTAGATATGGGCTTGATCAATAAGGTGGTCCCACTTGCTGATTTGGAAGACACAACGGTAGAATGGTGTCAAATTATGCAACAACGCAGTCCTTTGGCATTGCGTATGCTTAAACGCTGTATGAATGCAGAACTAGACGGACAACACGGATTGATGCAACTTGCTGGAGATGCTACACTGATGTATTACTTGATGGACGAAGCACAAGAAGGGAAAAATGCCTTTTTAGAAAAACGAGCGCCTAACTTTAAGCAGTACCCTAAATTCCCATAGTGGTTACACCCTCGTTGTTTCGGATTTGGATATCTGCCGCGCGGCTGCGCACGCTGCCGCTATCGGTGGCAGGAATTGTAGCGGGCAATGCATTGGCGATGCAACACCCTAACTTTTCATGGATCCTTTTTGGAGGCACATTGCTTACAGCAATTGCCTTTCAAGTTTTATCCAATTTCGCAAACGATTATGGCGACGGTGTAAAAGGCACGGACAACGAAAATAGGATTGGACCAAAACGTGTACTGCAACAAAATCTACTCTCCAAAAAAACACTTTTTAACGGCATTATACTTACAGGTATTATTGGATTATTTCTCGCCGTTTGCACCATTGTATTGGCGTTTGGATTTGAAGAAATGCAGCGTAGCTTGGTGTTTTTGGGTCTTAGTATTGCCGCTATTTTTGCAGCTTACAAATACACCGCCGGAAAAGGTGCTTATGGCTATCATGCCATGGGCGATTTGTTTGTCTTTATTTTTTTTGGAGGACTGGCAGTTATGGGTTCCTATTTTTTACAAACCAAAGTATTGACCCCTCATATCGTCTGGTTTGCAATAGCCATAGGCCTTTTGAGTGTGGGTGTACTTAATTTGAATAATATGCGCGATATGGAAAACGACGCTGCTGTGGGTAAAAAAACAATCGCTTCGCTGTTGGGTTTTGGGTTTGCGAAAACCTACCATGCTGCACTTTTACTTCTGGGGAGTATCTGTTTGGGGGTTGGATTGGCACAAACCGCTGATGCGGTATGGCGCTACTGCCCTATTGTTGTGGTGATACCGTTGCTTTTTCAACTCATTAAAACCTTTAAAACAACAAACCATGTCGGTTTTGATGTATTACTAAAACCACTTGCACTCACCACTTTTGTGCTAAGTTTACTGCTACTTGTTACCCAAATATTGATGTAATGCAGGTAGATTTTAAAAAATATACACTTGATTTTAAACGTCCTAGTGGAACTTCTAGAGGGATTTTGCGCCAAAAAGAAACCTATTTTATTGAAATTATAGATGGAAACCGTTGTGGTGTAGGCGAATGTGGATTGTTTCGAGGGCTTAGTTACGATGACGTGCCTGATTTTGAGATGCAATTGGCAGCCGTGTGTAATGCCTTAGAAGCGGGAGAAGATACCTCGGCGCTGTGTGCCAATTATCCCTCCATACAAATGGGCGTGGAAATGGCGCTTCTGTCCTTTAATTCCCCTACGCCATTTCAATTGTTTGACACGGCGTTCAGTCGTAATCAGCAGCCCATTCCTATAAACGGATTGGTTTGGATGGGTGATATCGCCTTTATGCGCCAACAAGTATTTGACAAAATAGATGCAGGGTTTAATTGCATCAAATTAAAAATTGGGGCGTTAGATTTTGCTGAAGAATGTCAATTGTTGACAGAAATTCGAGAACGCTATTCCGCTGAGGAAGTAACCCTCCGCGTGGATGCCAATGGTGCTTTTACTGCTTGTGAGGCTTTAGATAAATTAAAGATTTTGGCAACGTTCGATTTGCATAGCATTGAGCAACCCATAGCTGCAGGGCAACCCGAAGCATTAGCCGATTTATGCGCCAAAACCCCCTTGCCTATTGCCCTAGACGAGGAACTTATTGGGGTATTGCAACACGATGATAAAAGTAGATTGTTGGATAAAATCAAACCGCAATATATCATTCTAAAACCCAGTTTATTGGGTGGTTTTGCTGCGTCAGAGGAGTGGATTCGTCTTGCGGAAGAACGCAATATATCGTGGTGGGTAACCTCTGCTCTTGAAAGCAACATTGGCCTAAACGCCATTGCACAATGGACGGCATCGCTACAAACTTTCACACCGCAAGGACTTGGAACTGGTAGCCTGTTCACAAATAACATCGATAGTCCGTTGGTAGTAACAGCAGGTGTTTTGCGTTACGACAATTCCCTATCTTGGAAGTATCATTTTTAAAATGGAATTACACCCACAATTTCGACTTAACGGAACAGCATACAGCCATAACAGCCTGCTTGCGGCAGCCAAACAATGGCAAAAATCCACTGATAGCGAACAAAAAGAATTGGGGTTGTTTTTGGAAGCATGGCTGCAAGACCAGGATACCATAACCGTTCATACATCGGGTTCTACTGGAGTACCAAAACCATTGGAAGTTTCCAAAGCTGCTATGAAAGCGTCTGCGGAACAAACCGCTGCTTTTTTTAACCTATCGCCGGGCAATACCGCCTTACTTTGTTTACCCATACAGTATATAGCAGGAAAAATGATGTTGGTACGTGCTATGGTTATCGGGTTTGATTTAGACCTCATTGCTCCAAAAACTCAACTTGACCTAGAAGGCAAAACCTACGATTTCGCTGCACTGATTCCCCTACAAGCCAGTGCAACTTTTGAATTGTTAGGCGATATAAAAAAAATACTCATAGGAGGTGCACCCATTCCTGCTGCATTACGCAAATCCTTGGCAAAAAAGCATCCGCATTGCATAGAAACCTATGGTATGACAGAAACCCTCACCCATGTGGCCACACGGCCTGTTAGCGATCCTCCTGTTCCCTTTACAGCAATGCCAAATATAGGCATTGACATGGATGCTGATAATTGTTTGATATTGACGGTGCCTTATATTTCAAAAACAGCTATTCGCACAAATGATGTTGTGGAGCTTGTTGCTGAAAGATCATTTCGATTACTGGGCAGACGTGACTTTGTCATTAATTCGGGTGGAAAGAAAATATTCCCAGAGCAGTTGGAAGAAAAGTTAGCTCCGTTTTTGGATACCCCTTTCTTTTTCGCGGGAATTCCAGATGCAACACTGGGCGAGAAATTAATTCTTGTATTGGCAGGAAATACCAAAGAAAAACACGCGGCGCTGGAAATCGTAACTCAGGCATTGGGCGCAGACAAACACCATGTCCCCAAAGAAGTGGTTTGCGTTGAGGCTTTTGTACTCACAAAATCAGGAAAATTAGATCGAATGGCTACCTTAAAAAAAGTTGTGGACTAGGTATAGCATTTCTTTCAAGTCAGTTCGAGTGTTCCGGCGGAACGTCGGAATGTATCGAGAACTATTTCAGTAAACCCCTTTTGGGCATGGTTAAATCTGAAACTAGCCTGCCTGCGGTAGGCAACTTCAGACTGACAAAATATAGCTTTTTTGATAGCATCACAGACAAGCCCAATTTGTCAGCATTGAGCTTGATGGGACACAACATTCAGCCAGCCAAAAAACACCGCCTCATTAACATAATTTTAACAAAAAACCGATTTTCAAAGTAAGGTAAATATGTTTTTAACGGAATTCGCAAAAAAACGCCCTTTTTGGACTAAAACCTTGCTATTTCAGTGTTTTTGGTTTTGTAGTTAGGAGTCAATTGAGAAACTTCGAACTTAATTAACTATTAAAACCAAAATCATATGAACTACATGAAACATATAGGAGTGCTGGTTTTAGCGCTTATGAGTACGGCGCTATACGCACAAACCGTTTCTGGTACCGTAACGGATGAAAACAATCAACCCCTACCCGGTGCAACCGTTGTGGTGCAAGGCGCAAACACAGGAACAACCACTGACTTTGATGGAAACTATCAAATTCGTGCCACACAAGGGCAAACCCTTGTATTTAGCTATGTAGGCTACACTACGCAAAATGTAGTGGTAAGTAGCGCAACGCATAGCGTAAGCTTGCAGACTGATAATGCACTGGATGAGGTGGTGGTTTTAGGGTATAGTACCCAAAACAGAAGTGAAATGACAGGTTCAGCAGTACAAGTTGGAGCTGATCAGATTAATAATTTTCCTGTAACATCAGCAGACCAAGTACTCCAAGGGAAAGTAGCGGGACTTTCACTTTCTACCACTTCTGGAGTACCAGGTTCAGTTCAAAACATTCGCATTCGAGGTAGAAGTTCTGTAACAGCATCTAATGAACCACTTTTTGTAATTGACGGAGTCCCAGTTAATAACTCTGGACTATAGCGTTCAACATCAAGATCAACTTTTTCACCTTTAGCAAATATAAGCCCTGAAAGTATTGAATCTATTACAGTTTTAAAAGACCCCTCATCAACTGCTCCTTATGGTGCAAGAGGAACAAACGGTGTCATAGTTATCACTACCAAGAAAGGTAGGTCAGGTGGAACACCGACCATATCATTATCAACTAGCATGGGCTTTCAGAATGATGCAATTAATGGTCCTGAAATGCTCACCGGTGCAGAGCGAGAAATGCTTTACTACGAGGGAATTTTAAACACTTATGGGACAAAAAACAACCTTAGTAATTTAGAAGATGCTAAGAACTTTTATCTAAAAAATCCTAAAACTTTTGGTACAAGATACAAAGTTTGGAATGATGGTGGCCGGAAAGAAACGCGTTGGCAAGATTACATAACAAATAAAAATGCCCCCATTCGAACTTATGACATATCTGCAACTGGCGGTAATGAAAACATCAGTTACTTCATTTCATTTGGTCATTTGGATCAAGAAGCAACTGTAATTGGAGCTTCGGCCAAAAGATATACAGGTACAATGAATTTTAACATCAAACTCAGTGATGCATTTAGATATAACACACAAAACAATGTAGGATATGCAGAACAAGACGGGGTGTTAGAACAAAGTGCCTATTTTGCTTCTGCTCGCGCTGTAAAATTCTTTAGCCCACCTATATGGAGCCCATATAACCCTGATGGTAGTTATAATTTCAAGCAACAGGGTGGTAACTATAACCCAATTTATTTAGCTAAAAATGATATAAACCTTTCTAAGGTAACTCGTATCACATCAAATAATACAATCACATGGAATACACCAATAGATAACTTAATATTCAAACACACCCTAGGTGTTGATAACCAACGTATTAACTATAAGGTTTATTCCAACAGAACACATGGCGGGGGGGCTGACGTTGGTGGTCAAGCTACTGTAGCTGATTTAAATAGAACTGTTTATACCATCCAAAACTCATTAAACTATCATCTTAATTTTGATGATCACTCATTTAGTTTTACAGCCTTACAAGAATATCAAAACAATAGAAGCTCTTGGATTTCAGCAAATGGAGAATCATTTGCTGCCGATGGGCTAACGAATCTAGATAGCGCAGGTAAACCGACTGCTATAGGAAGTGGTTTTTCTGACTGGCATTTAGGTTCATACTTAGGGTTATTAAATTACAATTACAAAGGGAAATACTTATTTAATAGTTCCTACCGCAGAGAAGGAAACTCACGTTTTGACCCAAATACAAGATGGGGAGATTTTTGGTCAGTTGGATTAGGATGGAACATTCACAAAGAAAACTTTTTGGATAATGTCTCATTTATAGACAACCTTAAGTTGCGTGCTTCTTATGGGCTTACTGGAAACGCTGGAATTGGATTAAACACCTATCAATCAAAACTAGGGTTTAGCTCTGATTATGGTGGAACGGCTGCTGTTTTCCCCTCTTCATACGGACAATCAGGGTTACGTTGGGAAATTGCTAGCTCATTTGAAGCAGGATTAGAGTTTGACCTTTTCGATAACCGCATTAATGGTGTTTTTAACTACTATGAGCGTAAAACAGAAGACATGCTTCAAGAAGTTCCACTTTCGAGAACGTCAGGTCATAATCAGCAAAATAAAAATATAGGCGAAATGATTAATAGCGGAATTGAAGTTGAGTTAGGGGGCGCCATAATTAGTAAAGATGACGTGACACTTACTCTGAGTGGTCAGATAGGAACTAATAAAAATATCGTAACTAAGCTCGCTAAGGATGGAAAAGGTCAAGAGATAAATATAACAAATACAACCCGCCGAGTAGCCACAGGCAAAACTGTTTATGAATGGTACATGGTAAATTATGCAGGCGTAAATCCTGATAATGGAAATGCACTCTATTACACTGATGAAACTCGCAAGGCTACAACAGAAGATTTTACCAAAGCAAAACGTGCTTTTCAAGGTAAAGGGGCTATTCCTACATTATTAGCTGGTATTAATATAAATTTTACCTACAAAAATTTCTTCTTAAGCGCACAAGCTAACTATGCGGGTGGTCATAAGGTCTGGGAAGATTGGACTCGTTATACAAATAGTTCTGGTAGGTTTAGTACCGACTATTATAACGGAATAAATAAATTACTTAAAAGATGGCAAAAACCAGGTGATAAGACTGATGTACCAAAAATCACACATAGTACAGCACCATGGCGTACCCACAATCGCTTTTTATATGATGGTGACTATATACGTTTACGTGATTTAACACTTGGGGTCAATTTAAACAACAAAGCATTGGGTGAAGTAGGCATTACAAACCTTAAAGTTTATGTCCGAGGTTTAAATCTATATACCTGGGTAAAAGACAAAAACTTTCAGTACGATCCAGAAGTTTCAGCTGAGGGTATTGCCTCACTAACAAACCCTCCAACAAAAAATTTCATATTAAGAGTTAACATTAAATTTTAAATCAATGAAAAAAATAATTTTCTATATAAGTTTTATTCTAACTTTAGTATGCTCAACGCAGTGTACTACAGACGATTTAGACCCAACGCTGGCCCAAGAAAAAGAACTTGGTGTAAGTATTAACAATTTTGAAGACCTTCAAGGAATATTAAAAGGAGCTTTAAACAGAATGACCCAATCTGATTATTACGGAAGATATTTTATTATTTATGACGAAATTAGGGGCGATCATGTATTTGCAAATGGAAATTCTGGACGTTTTCAAACAGAAGGAACTCTTCAATATATACCTTCAAATAATAGAGGTATTTGGAGTAGAGCTTATGCTGTCATTGCTTCAAGTAATATTATCATAAATGTTGATCTATCAAAAATTGATGGAGAGGCTAATAAAACAAAACATATTCAAGGTCAAGCATATTTGTTAAGGGGTCTTGCACATTTTGACTTATTGCGCCAATATGGACAGCAATATGCTAGCAGTGGAAAACTAGGGGTCCCATACGTTACTAATTACAAAGGGGAAAATACCATTCCCCCAAGAAATACTATAGCTGAAACGGTTTCCAACATATACAAGGATTTTGACAGTGCATACAGCATGATGAATGATGCTATTTCTAATGACAAGCAGTATCCTTCAAAACTGACTGCAAAAGCACTTGAAAGTAGATTAGCTCTGTATATGGGTGACTGGAATAGAGCAGAAGTTGCTGCAAAAGTTGTAATAGATTCAGGAAAATATACTATTGCTAAATCAACTGATTATGTGGCTAGTTTTGAAAACGACAATACCTCAAATTCGATTTTTGAATTAGCCTTTAGCAGTACTGACAATATCGGCATTAATGGGCTAGGATACATCTATAGAGGAGTTAACTATGGAGACATTGAAGTCTTACCATTTGTAAAATCCATTTTTGATACTGTCGCGGATATTAGGTATGGAGTTTTTGGATACGAAGGGAAAAAATTTCGTAACATGGGAAAATACCCTGAATTACAAGGCTACGACAACATTTCGGTGATTAGGATAGAAGAAGTTTTTTTAAATTATGCTGAGGCACTTATGGAACAAGGTAAAAATACTGAGGCTTTAGAACAAATAAATAAGTTGGTTAACGAGCGTGGCATACCAAAATATTCAGGAACATTAACTAAAGATCAGATTTTAATTGAACGTCAACGTGAGTTAATTTTTGAAGGCTTCCGATTTTTTGATTTAACAAGGACTGGAAAAGGAATTCCAATTGTGGATCAGTTACAAAATATAAGTAAGGCAGTTCCTGCCAATGACTACAGATTGGCATTACCAATACCACTTGTTGAAATGGATGCCAATTCTAATATGATACAAAACTCTGGATATGATTAAAAACATCTAATAAATATTAACCCCCCCGCCACTTTGGCGGGTTTTTTTTTACCTTAGAACCATGAAAAAGAAACTTGCCTTTTTCGGCATATTGCTTTTTTTTGTGTCTTGCGTGTCATTAACGGGGGGAAGTACTACCCCAACGCCACAAGAAAAAAAAGCCCAACAAAAGCAAGCGCTTAAAGATCGTTTGCAACGTACAATGTCGGAGCAAAACCACGTAATTGACAGCTTAATCGCTGCCAAAGACTCAAGGTTAAAAAAAGACAAAAACGGGAAATATATCCGTCCAAATTGGGTATCGAACTCAGGAACACCCTTGTATTACAGCACCAATAAACGTTCGTCGCGAAAGGCCATTAAGGCCGATGCCCTTGCTCCTACGGGTACGCTTGGGTTAAGTCTAAACGGGGATGGCATCCATATAGGTATTTGGGATGCGGGGCATATTTTTGCAGCTCATGACGAGTTTACCGGCGGTACTAATTTTAATGGATACCAAGTTCCTATAGAAATCGCAGATTCCACAGCAGCCAACATATGGCACGGGCATCCAACATCCGTAGCGTCCATTATATTGGCTAAAGGCATCTTAGAAAACGACAACTTCGACATATCGGGGATTGCTCCTCAATTAGCAAAAGTGTATAGCTACGATTGGCATAGGGATGTTTACGAGATTTTTGAACAGCTTCAAACCAATAATAACACGGATTTTATTCTTTCCAATCATTCTTATGGCATTCCATTACTGGACGAAAACAATTCGCTTCTACTTGAAAGTGAAGAAATTGGCGGATACAGTTTATGGAGTTCTTTCATAGATCAAATAGCGTTTGCGTATCCAAATTACCTGCACGTTTTAGCAGCAGGAAACGATGGGTATAAATCCTATCCCAGTCAGGCTGTTGCGGGTTTGGATCAACTTACAGGCTCAACTACTGCCAAAAACGTCCTTACGGTAGGAAGTTTTTCTATGAATAACAACAGCGAAAATTTTACCGCAACAGGATTTAGCAGTGCAGGCCCAACCAATGATTTTAGAATAAAACCCGAAATATGCGCTGCTGGTCAAAATTTGGGTGCTGCAATTTGGGATAAGAACAATCCAGAAGCTACAAATAATTATGAAGCTTCAAGTGGTACTTCTTTTGCTTCGCCTGGCGCAGCAGCAGCTGTGGCATTGTTGCAACAACTATACAAACAAACCCACAATGGCTATATGCGTGGGGCTACCGTAAAAGCCTTGCTTTGTCACACAGCAGATGATATTTCGCAATGGGGCGATCTAGACATCACTGGACCTGATACAAAAACAGGATATGGAGCCATAAATATGGAAAAAGCAGCTGCGCTTATCCAAAAAGATGCTGATGAAAGCAATACTATTGTGGAGTTTGAACTTAATGAACGTGAGACAAAAACACTTTATTTTCAATCACTTAATCAAGGAACTCTGACGGCTACACTCAGCTGGTACGATCCACAAGCGGAAGAAAATGCTACAAACACACTCGTCAACGATCTAGACTTAAGAATAATCCAGAACAACACGACCTATTTCCCTTGGAAATTACCAACAGACGTACAACAAACCGTTGCTGTTTTGGGTGATAATAGCGCCGATAACTTAGAACATATAAACATATCTGAAAACTTAGGTGGAGCATATAAAATTGAAATAAGTCATAAGGGTACCTTAATAAATAGGAGTCAGGACTTTTCGCTGATTCTTTCTGGGCCCGGCCTAGTTGTAACAAACGAGGAATCTTTAACAGAGATCAGCAAAAACAATTTTTTGTTGGCGCCTATGCCTGCTGAAGCTTACTTTACTGTCACAGCAGTAAACAACAAGCTACCTTTCCGAGGCTTACGATTGCTTAGCATTAGTGGAAGTGAGGTTAAGCGCACCACTAAAGACGTGTTTTCGCTTAGCTCTTTGCGTTTTGACGTAAGCTATTTGGCCTCAGGCAGGTATATTTTGGAAATAGAAACACCAAGCGGCAACATTTTTAAACATGTATTAATTCGCTGATTCACGATGTAAGTTGTTAGTTTGAACAGTTTTAAATTTAAACTCACAAATAAAATTTGTTTATTTAACAATTAATTAACATATTTGGAGTTGCTAACAATCAAAATAATTATGAAAACTAAATTTATTCAAATTTTAACATTGTCTATTGTGATGGTGTTTCAAGTTGCTATAGCACAACAAACCGTTACAGGAACTGTTACAGACGCTGATGGCCTGCCACTTCCTGGAGCCACGGTTTTGGTTAAAGGAACCGCTACGGCTACTATTGCTGACTTTGATGGTATTTATTCAATTAACGCTGCAATCGGTGACGTTCTTGTAATAAGCTTTGTAGGTTATACTGCAGCTGAAGTTTCCGTTGACGCTACTACAGTCAACGCAACACTTTCAAGCAATTCATTGGATGAGGTAGTTGTTACCGCACAGGGAATTAAAAGAAAAGAAAAAGCTATTGGTTATGCAGTTACAACCATATCATCAAAGGATATTGAGCGAAAACCAGAAACTGACGTTTCAAGAATTTTAACTGGTAAGATACCAGGGGTTCAAATTAACGCATCTGGTGGTTTCTTAGGGTCAAATGCTAACGTAATCATTCGATCAAAAAATTCAATTTCTGGATCTAACCAACCACTTTACATTGTTGATGGTGCACCTATTACGGGAAATCGTTCATTTGACCTTGACCCGAACAACATTGAATCTACCACTGTACTAAAAGGCTTAGCTGCTTCTACATTGTATGGTCAAGATGGTAGAAACGGGGTTATCGTAATCACAACAAAAACGGGTTCTGGAGTAAGTAAGAGTAAAGGTTTTGAAATTGAAGTTTCACAAACAACTTCAATGCTAGAGGTTTCAAACCTTCCTGAATTTCAAAATACTTACGGTCAAGGAGCAGATAACGATATAAACACCACCTTTTTTGGTAACTGGGGAGCTAAGTTTAACGGACAGGTTGTTCCGCATCACCTTAATATCCCAGATTATGCAAATTCATTTCCAGAATATCAAGGTGCTACAGATATCTACAGAGCACAACCTAACAACGTAAAAGATTTTTTTAGTAAGGGAATAGGTACAATTTCATCTATTTTGATTTCCAATGCTACTGAAAAGAGCTCTGTAAATTTTTCATATAGCAAATCTGACCAAGTTGGTTACGTAAAAGAAAACAAGTTTATTCGTGATAACTTTTCATTTGGATCTAGAACAAAACTTAGCAATAAGTTTAGTTTAAACACTAGTGTTTTATACAGCAAAACAATAGATACAAGACCGACGAGAAACTTTTTCGATCTTCTTACTTGGATACCAAGAAACTTAGATATACAAAATTTGCCTTTTGAAGACCCTAATGACGGTTCAAGTGTCTACTATAGGGTTACATTCACAAATCCAAGATGGCAACAAAAATATTCTCAATTTAAAGAAGATGCTAACCGATTGTTTATGAAAGCGGAATTGGACTATGATTTAAGCGATAAAATAAAGTTTACCTATTTGTATAGTAACGACTATCTCGTTGAAACAAACAGAGACTACCAGAACAAAGGAGGTGCAGATAATCCACTAGGTTACATGAACACTTTTGAAGATAAAGATCGTGTAACTACACACAGAGCGTATGCAAACTTTAACAACATATCGCTTTCAGATAATTGGGGTTTTTCAGCTACAGCAGGTTTTGAATCAAAAAATATAGTAGCTTCAGATACAGGGTTGACTAGTCAAGACCAAGTAGTATTTGATTTTATCAACCACAATAATTTTAGAGAAACAACACCAGTTGACAACTTAGGTATGCAGAATACTTTAGGTATATATAGTCAGGTTGAACTTGATTTTCAAAATTACTTGTTCCTTACAGTGGCAGCCAGAAATGACTGGGCATCTACAGTTGCAGAAGAAAACAGGTCAATTTTATACCCTAGTGCATCTCTTTCATATATTTTATCAGACACACCAGGTTTTGACAACAAAGGAAATTTCTATAAGCTAAGGGCTAGTTACGGTACATCCGCAAACTTCCCGAATCCTTATTTAATAAAACCAACATTGGATGCAGAGCCTAATGCTTGGATAAATCCTTTTAATGGAAAACTTGTTTCATACAACGGTCTTAGTGATTTCTTACCTAATCCAAACCTAAAACCAGAGTTGTTAAAAGAATATGAATTTGGTTTTGAAGGAAAAATATTTAACAACACCATTGATTTTGATATCTCTGTTTATAAGAGAATTGTTGAAGATCAAATTTTAGCATCTAGTTTGCCTACATCTACAGGGTATTCTTCTACCACCATTAACGCTGGTAGAATAGACACTGACGGTATAGAAGCTGCTATTACACTAAACATCATAAAGCCTAAAACACCAGGTGGTTTAAGCTGGTCAATGATTAACAACTTCACAGCTTATGAAACTACTGTTAAAGAACTTCCTGTAGACCGTATTCAATTTGCAGATGGAGTTAACCACGCTATTGAAGGAGAACCTTATGGAGTTTTTAGAGGTACATATGCAATGAAAGATGATGCGGGGAATTTGTTAATCCACCCAGATACGGGTAAAATCATATTAAGTGACGATGTTGGAGCTGAGGATGAACTTATTGGAGATCCAAATGAAGATTTCTACTTTACTAACATAAATACACTGTCCTATAAAAATTTCACTTTTGGAATTCAATGGGAATATACACATGGTGGTGATATTTATTCACTATCTGCCTCTAACCTCTTAAGACGAGGAGTTACAAGAGATACTGAGGATAGAGAAGGTAGCTACATCATCCCCGGTGTTATAGGCGATCCTAACACTGGAGAGGTTGTTCTTGATTCTAACGGCGATAAAATTAAAAACAATATACAGATTGGAGCCAACGATTTATACTTTATAAACTTGATGGATGTAGATGAAAATATTGTTTTTGATGCTTCTGTATTTAGGGTACGTGACATAAGCTTGTCATATGCATTGCCAAGCAAGGTTCTAGAAAATTTACCAATTGGTAGCGCATTATTCACCTTGCAAGCAAACAACATTTTTTACAATGCACCAAACCTCCCGCAATACATGAATTTGGACCCAGAGGTATTGGGTGCTAATACAGATGGAGCTACTAATAGCAAGGGATTAGATTACCAGAATGACCCATCTTATAAGCAAGTTTCGTTGGGTGTTAAATTAACCTTTTAATATTATTACTATGAAAAATCAAATTAAAAAATATATTTTCGGTTTCTGCACACTTGCACTAGTAAGTGTTACGTCATGCGAAACCACCGATTTGGACATCAATGATAACCCAAATCAACTTACAACTGAATCAGCTGATCCAAACTATATCTTAAATGGTCTAATGTTTAGCAACGGTATTCAAAACGTACGATTAAGTGGTATAACAAGCGGAGTAGTTCGGCAAATCAATCAGTTTGGTACTTATGCATCATCTGCGGGACAAGAAGCTATGGACGGTGCTTGGTACAATGCATATTCCTTAACTTCTAACTTACAGCTTTTAAAAACCCTTTCCAAAGAGAAAAATCTTCCAGTTCATGTGGGGATTGGACAAGTTTTGGAAGCCATGGTCTATGTGAATCTTGTTGATTATATAGGGACAGCGGTATACAGTGAAGCTGTAAATCCAGAATTCACTCAACCCAATTTAGATTCAGGGGTGGATATTTATAAGGCTATGCTTTTACAATTAGATGAAGCTTTAGCAAACTTAGATAAGGAAGGAAGTATTACTCATGAAGATATCTATTATCAAGATGTAGCTAATTGGAAAAAATTGGCCAATACTTTGAAAATTAAAATGTATGTACAAACACGTTTAGCTGGCGATGATTGGGACGGTGATGGAACTAGCAACAAAAGTGCTATTGAAGCCATTGTTACAGGTGGAGACTTTATATCTGAAAATACAGATGACTATCAGATATACTTTAACAGTAAAGAAACCAACCCTGACGCACGTCACTACGGTTTCAGCACCAATTATATTGTAGCAGCAGATGATTATATGTCAAATGATTTTATGAATCGTCTTATTAATGGTAAGTCAATAAATGATCCAAGACTACCTTACTACATTTACAGACAAACACTTGAAGATCCAATGACTATTGATCCAGACGGTGCTTTACTTCCATGTGATGGAGATTCGGATTTTCAGTACTGTTACTTAGGTGATGGATATTGGGGTAGAGATCATGCAGATGATGAAGGAATTCCTAATGATGGTGTTTACAGATCTACTTGGGGTATATATCCAGCCGGAGGAGCTTTTGATCAAGGTACTGGTGGGTCAACTTTAGAGTCTGTCAATCTTGGTGGAGCCGGAATTCAACCCATCATCCTTGCATCATTTACGCATTTTTGGTTAGCAGAAGCTGTTTTAACCATGGGTGTTAGTGGAGATGCACGTGCACTACTTAAAAAAGGAATGGAACTTTCTTTTGATAAAGTTGGAACTTTTGCTAGCAAAGAAATTGCTACTGCCGATGTTGATGCTTACGTTAATGAAGTATTAACCAATTATGACAGCGCTAGCGATGAAGATAAATTAGCCATAGTTATTGAAGAATTTTACATTGCTTCTTTTGGTAATAGTGTAGAGCCTTACAATAACTACCGAAGAACTGGCTATCCTGTACTTGGTAATTCGGTTATTGAAAACACTGATTTTCCTAGAAGCTTCTTCTTGCCTTCGTCTGAAATTAATTCTAATGACAATCCGGCACTTGAACAGAAAAAACTATCTGACCAAGTTTTCTGGGATACGAATCCAGCAGGCTTTATCAATTAATTATAAAACAAATGAAAAATTTAAAATACATATATAGTTTATTGGTCGCAATGATTATAGTATCATGTACAGACCAAAGTACATTTAGAAATCCTGCCATTCATGAGCTTGAAAACGGAGCTATGGTTCGGTTTGAAAGTTTACCACCTACTTCATATGACACAGTTGAAGGATTTGGTATCGCAGGAAAACTTGAAGATGTCAATGGAAATACGTCAAGTTATTCATTACACCTACAAGCTACAATTGGCGGTGTTCAAATTTCTGCTGAAGATATTTGGTCAACGAATAGTTTTCCTACAGATCTCAACTTAACAGTAGAGGATTTTGCAGCCGCTCTTGACATAGATGTGACTGATATTAGCATGGGTGACTTTTTTCAATTTTATGGAACAGCAACCAGGAATGACGGAACTGTTTTTTATGGAACAAAGCCAGATTACGGAAATGATAAAGACAATTCATCTCTTGGTTTTACTGAAGGTAATTTAAATTCAAATGCTTCATACAAGAGTGCAATGAGTTTTAATGCCATTTTAGCTTGTCCTATACCATCTAATCTTTATGTTGGTGATTATAAAGTTTCAGGTGATATGTCTACTGGGACATATGGAGAACCTTTTTCGTTACCTAAAACAGTAACTTTAGAAGAATCATCTGTATATCAAAGAACTTTTCAAATTAACTATTTAGAAGTCTATGGCCTTGGTCAACCTGATATGGATTTTACTATTGATTTCATTTGTGGAAATGCAACAGCAAAAGACAACCTTTCTACTAATCTACTCTGTAACACAGATTTGGTCATAAGTGGTGCAACTCCGTTAAGTTACGATGAAAGCGATGACTCCACTCTCACCATTAACTTCACTGACAACGTGTTGGGTGATTGTGGTCAGTCTCCTGTAGTATTAACTATTACTCTAACTAAAATTAATTAAGATGAAGAATTTAAAATATTTTTTATTCATTGTAGTTTCGATTTTCATCTCTTGTGAAGACGATAGCTATTCTATAGAATATACAGATAATGAAGTAAAGCAAGACCTTAACGTTACGCTAACTTTGGACAGAGAAAGAGTTGCCGCAACTACGAATGTAGGGTTTACCGTGGCTATAGAAAGTGCTCTTTCAGTAGACGCTACTGTAACCGTAGCTTCTATCAACAAATGTGGAGGGCCACTATCGCATTTGGCTGAAACAACAACTGGAACAGCCCTTATTAAAGCTGGTAAAACTAGTGGAATGGGAACAATTAATGCTGCTGATTTTAATACTGAACTAGATGAACTAGATTGGGACGGAGCAACAGATTGTTTTACGTTCGATGTAACTGGAATCGCCCTTGCGGAAGGTGACGATCCTTATGTAGCTTCTGCTTCAACGCCAGCTATACTGACTGCCGTAAATGCAGATTACATGAGTGATGCGGACGATGACGCTGTTATGATTAGTATGGACTGGAAAAATCCTGATGCGAATGACTTTGATATGTATGTAACAAACGCTAATGGGAGTGTTTTTTACGAAATTGCAGAATCTGGCAGCCGTTTTGAAGGTGACTTTTTTGATAATGATTCAGACGCTTATTACCCAGCCGCAGACGGAGTATATCTTGTATGGTGTTATGTATATACACAAGAAGCTGCAGATGTACCATCTGAAATATATTTTACGCACCCAATAACAGGTTTTGTAGATGTAATTGCATTTACTATGGCAAGCGGTTCTTCTGGTTTCTATCCGGTTGCTACAATTACAAAAACAACTGACGCAGAAGAAAATATGAGTTATGAAATAGCTGCATATTAACAAACTATTTTAATGATTATTTAAATCCCTTCTCGATTGAGAAGGGATTTTTTTTTACCGCAAAGTCATCTAAATTGTTTTTAAACTCTCTGTAAAAAATGTATGAAAAGTAAATTATTCAATAACTCTAAATGTTTGTACTTGTGAATGGGAGTTATTACCCTTAGTGTCTTCAGTAAAAACACTCCAGTAGTATATGGTGTTCGGATTTAGTTGTACACTTAAATTAGATGCACTTAAATTTATTTGATTTTCTGGTGGGGTTTGCAAACCGTCCACAGTGTCAACATATAATGTGTAGGTCATCGAGTCTCCATCCGGATCTTCACCAGACCACACTAAATTAAACTTTCCGTCAGTTAACTGAATTGATTTTCCAGGATCTGGCGTGATAAGTTGTGCTGTAAAAGGAGCGCTATTAGTCTCTCCATCGCCTTGAAGGTAAAAACGCCACGTATCGCTAACAGGCCTTTCTGTTGGAAATTCTTCAGAGGTAGATGTGACAAACCAAGAATAGGCATAGCCTTTATCCAAATTTATAACGGCTGATGTTTGAACAATTCCAGCACGTTTGATTTTTTTGTTTGTTTCAATATTTGTGATTTCCAAAAAATAATTGGTAACATTTGCTGCTGCGTTCCATGAAAACTCCACTGCTGTCTGAGTGGAATTTATTGAAGTACCTGTATTGCAGTTTTCACCATTATTTGGGAAAATTAACTGAGCAGAAACAGGGTTTTTTGGCCCATCATCCTTTGAGCAGCTAGATGCGATTATTAAAACAATAAGAGTTAAAAGTCTAGAATTAAGCATGTATTTATTCATTTTTGACAATTTTTAGCGTCTGCATTACTGTGGGAGCACTCACCTCTATAAAATAAACGCCTTTAGCGTTATCTCCTAAATTAAAATCAACTTTTCTACTTTGTGAAAGAGTTTTAACTGTGTTTTGGATGATACTTCCTCGAATATCCCGAACTATAAATGATACTTCAGCATCATTACCACCAACAAACATATGGACTATTCCGTCTGTTGGATTGGGGTAAAAGAAGACATCTTCGCTAATAAAATAAGTTTCTTCGAAAACGCCTTGGCATTCGTAATCGGTAAACACTTGAACGGTGTTGATACCTTTATCCAAAGCAACTGTTATTTGATTTGAGGCAACTATTTTACTAACCCCATTGTGAACCATGTAATATGATTGAGCACCTGAAAGGTTCAGGTAAAGGGAGTCATCTAAATTGGACTGTATGGCGGCTACAGCAAGTGGTTCTGGTTGTGAAAGAATAACATTATAACATTGCTCAAATGTATTTTGTCCGCTTAGCGTAAAACACACAGGGTAAGTCCCTATTTCTAAATTCTCAACGGTTTTGGCATATCCTAAATTCGAATTTAACCCATACGCTACTCCATCAATGGTTACAAAATAACTCAAAGAAGTGTCTTTTGCAGAAACAGATATCGATCCATCTTGAGTTCCTATACATGAGTTTGAAGTAACTTTAACCTCAAAATTATCTGCTGCTAAGATAATAACCGTACAACCATATACATCAACATCGTTGCCCTGAGGGGTAGATGGACACTGATCAAGGTCATCTGAAACGCCATCATTATCTGTGTCTTTTTGGAAATCTGCACAACCATCGCTGTCAATCTCTGCTCCAAGAGGCGTATCTGGACATAAATCTAAGTAATCATTGACTCCGTCATTATCAGAATCTGCGCATCCTGTAGCATCCACTACTGAACCAGAAGGAGTTGAAGGACATTGATCAATATCGTTTGTTACACCATCATTATCTGAGTCTAATTCAGAGGCTGCACATCCATTACGGTCAACAGATTCTCCAGCAGGAGTATTATCACAATCATCGAAAATGTCTGTTACACCATCACCGTCTGAATCTAGATTAGGATCAATTGAGCTACATTCAGAAACAGAATGAGGGTCAATAACTCCACACATTGATGTTGATATATCTCTTGCAAGAATAATTTCAGAACCAGGTAAATATTGATTTATTGAAGAAGTGCCTGGTCCCCTGCCACTATTATAATGCATAAGTGAGCTACTATCGATATTGTGTCCAAAACCCAGTGCGTGACCTAACTCGTGTTTAGCAGTGGAATTGAAGTCATATTGTGAGTTAGAAACGCTTTCATAACCCCAATCTAGAGCATCATTAAAAATGATATCTATTTCACTCCAAGCAAATTGTGCGTCAGTGCCATTGTTAATTATACACCCAGAATACCAAGAATATGTGACACCCAATGCATTCGTTTGAGAAAATGTAATCACATTTGTATCATCACTAATTGCTGATGATATTTCTGTTACCTCATTAACAATTTCGAAATTTTGACCAGTAGTACACACCCAATCAATAAGTACATCTTCGAATGATTCTCTGGCCGCTGTGTTTTCTTGAAAATCCTTATTTAAAACGAATTGATATGCACCATTAAGTATATTGTCTTGTAATGGAGCATTGGGATCAGTTACGTTGCTTGACATGCTGCCTGTATGATAAATTGGATATTCAACCTCGTCATCGCTATCTCCACCAATTGAATACCTGTATGTGTTAATACTATAGGGAATGGTAAGTAATTGTGAAGATTCAAAATTGGTGTTATCGGCTGTCGTCACACGAAAACTCCCCGAACCACTATCTGAGGGCACTTCTACCTTAATTTCTGTATCAGACCAACTAACTATTTGAGATTTTAAACAAGATAACCATCTTGATCCTCCAGAATCAGCATCTTTAAATGAAACATATCCGTGATTGTTGTTAATAATAAAGTCTCCAAAACCTGATCCCGTTATTGTAAGAACTTCCTTATTCCCAGCTACTATATTCGTTGGAGTGGCACTAACGACTTGTACGTTATGAGAAATATCAAAAGCATTAAATGCGCTTTTTTCTAAATCGAAATTTACATCTTTTGCTTTTTTTTTTGAAATCTGCAATAGCTTTTTTTCAAATTTCCTTTTAGTAGTCGTTTTGTAATCCGACAACATGACACTATTTGAGAATGAGTCATAATCAAAATAACCAGAAATGTTCTGATAGACTTCCATCAAAGGTTGGTCATGATCAAAACCAAAAAGCTTGATGCTTCGTGCTTTTTTGAGCATCAAGTAACCTGTTGAATTAACTTGTAATTTTAAACTTGGCTTCACTACAACCCCTTCTAATCCAATTGCACCACCCTCAGTCAAGAGATATTGAAACCTACCGCTTTGTCCTTTAAATAATTTGGATACTTCAATTTTGTAAACAGTATAAATCATTTTACGATCAACATCCCAGTGAGCATTTTTCTCAACCACCCGGCCATTTACAACAATACTTGAAGAATTAAAGGCTTCTTCAATGTCTGTAGCACCACCAGATGTTTGTGCAGAAAGAAAGCATGAAACGAATAATAAAGGATATATAAATTTTTTCATAACAAAATATGTCGTCAATATAGTAATTAATACTTAAAAATATATTCTTTATTTTTGACATATGCAAAAAGAAAACATTTTCGGAATTAACGCCGTGAGGGAGGCCATACAAGACCCTTCAAGAATTCAAAAAGTACTCATAGAAAACGGATTAGAATCACCAACGGCCAAAAAACTAAAGGACGAAGTTATGCGCTCAGGAATATCTATTTCCTTTGTGCCTGAGCAAAAACTCTACAAACACACCAAAGAAAACCACCAAGGCTTTGTGGCACTCATCGGAGAAATTCAATTTGCCACGCTTGAGGATATCATTGACACCAGTCAACAACAACTCTTTTTGCTTTTGGATGGGGTCACCGATGTACGGAATTTTGGCGCCATCATTCGTTCGGCTGTTGGTTTAGGAGCAAGTGGTATTATCATTGGGCAAACGGGATCTGCTCCGCTAAACAACATCGCCATTCAAGCCTCTGCGGGCGGTGCCTTTCACATCCCTATCATTCGGGTAAGTCACCTCAAAGATGCCATGTATATGCTACAATCACACGACATAACCCTTATGGGTTGTACCGAAAAGGCAGCACACTTTATCAGCGATACAAACCTTAAAAAATCGGTTGGTATTGTTATGGGAAATGAAAATAAAGGGATTAGTAAAGGCATCCTCAACCTCTGCGACGAGCAAATTAAAATACCGATTAACGAGACCCTTGATTCATACAATGTTTCTGTAGCAACTGCGCTGGTATTATACGAATACCACAGGCAAAATAATTAAAGCAAAAATTTCAGTTCGTGTAGTTTTTCGATTTCGATATAATGCGTTGGATGCTTTTTTTCCAATGGCATAAAATGCACCGCATGCATGCCTGTTGCCAACGCACCCTCAATATCGGCTTCCAAATTATCACCTATCATTATAGATTCATGAGCAGAAACGCCACCAATCTTTAGCGCATGCTCAAATATTTTGGGGTCTGGTTTTTTCACTCCCACAGAAGACGAATCTGTCACCGTATCAAAAAACGGCAACAATCCTGAATTTCGCATTTTGAAATACTGCACATCCTGAAAGCCATTGGTAATCACATGCAAAGCGTAGTGCTGTTTTAGATCTGTTAATATTTCAATAGCATCATCAAAAAGCATATTGTATTCTGGTAATGTTTGGATATAGGCATCAGACATATCGTCTATTAAGGAATTCGTTGCTGGAAAGTTAAGCCTATCAAAAACCGTTTTAAGACGTTCAAACCGCAAGGTTTCTTTGTCTATTTTTCCCTCTCTGTACAACTTCCAATACACATTGTTGTTTGGAATATAAGCAGCTAAGAATTCGTTTAAATCAAGGTCGATAGAATACTCCTTAAACAACGATTTAAATGCCAAGGCTGAATTCGCTTCAAAATCCCATAGCGTGTGATCCAAATCAAAATAAAGGGCTTTAATCTGCTGCTTATTCATGTGATAGCATTTTAGTTAGTGTCGACAAGAAAGCTGCATTCTTGGAACGTGAATTAAAACTTTCGTTTGTTAGTGCTACCACAAAAGGTGCGTGGATTTGATCTAAACGTTCTTGGTATGATAAAAAAAGCTGACGCATCTTTCTAGAAAAACGCTGATTTCGAATATGTGCTTCACTTAAGCAAACAGGATGAATCGTCAGCGGAGTTTGTTGCTCGTCACCCAAATCGTAAAAACGAAATGGAAAGGCTGTACTTGCGCGAAATCCAGGCGCATCTGCATACTGCATGGAATAATCATTTTTAATTCCAAGAGACGAAAACAAGCGATATGTGTGTGGAAATTGCACCATCAATTTGTGTTGTCGAATGGATGTAATTGGACGGTGTATTAAGTCCGTAAAACGCGATATATCAACCCCAAGTGAGCTCTTGTCTATAGATGACTCAAATGATGCTAAGGGTGCCGTTGGTGCGTAATCTGAAATGCTTTTTATTTCTTGTTGATGTGTGACATTAAAAACACTTAAACTTCTGTCATGAATACCTAACTTGGTGAATAGCACAAAAAAATGGATCGAATCTATCTTTTGCATGAGCACTTCAATCCAATGATTTATGTTCGACAGCGGGTCTTCACGAACACCCAGAAGTACTAAAATTCTATCAAAAACTGATGCGAAACGGAATTGAAAAAAATCCTGAATCCCTTCCGCAAAAGACCGAAAAAACGATTTGTATTTATAGGCAAATAGTTGTGGAACGTCCACTATAAGGGATACACTCGAAACGGAATCTTGCGCATGCGAGGTGTGAAAAAAGGCATCCCAAATAGACACAAAACGCTCAAACCATAAATCCACAAGAGGTAGATGCAAAAAGTCGTGTTTGCTTGCCAACGATTGCGATGAACCAAATCTTCCCAATGCATCTGCTACATAAGGTTGGTATTCTTCATAGCGAGACATCAAGTAAAATGCAGCAGCAAAAAAATCAAAAGGCAAAGTACTTTTATTTTGTGTAGCAAAAAAGGCAGGAAGCCCTTCCCAATCAAAAACCTGCAAGTCTATAGTCTGAATACCTTGCTCGGTAAGTAAGCCATGCGCAGCAATAAAAAACTCGTTCCCTAGTGGTGTATTGCCATACGACATCTTTGGGCCATTATGCGCAATAAACGCACTTAAATCAGAAGTAAATGAGAGCTCCTCTCCCATTCTACTCCCAAAAAAATGCTTGAAAATATATCGAATTCGAGGTTTAACAACAGGCGTATAAACAAGAATCATCGCTACTGCTTAAAATTATTCTGAATCCACGCGCTGAGCTTATCATATTCCATCAAAGTGGACTCCATTTCAGCATCGATATTTTCTGGATTCGAAATTTTATTCAAATAATGCTGTGCAAAAGATTTGGGATAAGCAGCACCACCGTCATGCTTTTCAATAAATACTGAAAACAAACAGGATGCTTTGCTCATGTCTTTTTGTAAATAAAACGCCAGAATACCCAAATGATAATAGGAGTCCTGTAACAAATCAGAAGGGAAATTGCAGGCCTGAATTTCATTAATCGCGTTTAAAAACGCAACCAAGGCCTCTTTATTCTTTTTGGTTGAGCGGAAATAATAGCCTTCAGCCAAAAACCCCTCTAAAACAGACAAAGATTTTACAATTTCTAGTTTCTCCCATGCCTTTTTACTACTCCCCCCTAAAATAAAAGGAAGTTCAGTGTATAATTCTAACAAAACGATTTGAACATCAACTGCCTCAGGTTTTAAAGTACTTGCAGTTTCAAATGCCGTTTTCATGGCACTGACATAAGGCAACGACTTAACCCGTGGTAATTCTGTAGCCAAGATTCCAGAAACACCACCATACAAGAATTGGTAATCAAAATTTTCAGGATATGCTGCGCACAGTTCAGCTAATAGCTCAAAAGCGTTTTCAAAATCTTTTGTGGAAGCATAAAGCATGGCTAACTCTTCCTGCTGTGCTCTTGTTTTTTCAGTTATGGTATCTAGTTCCTGTATACGCGTTTCTTGTGCAGCAGCAATCTCGATGGGTTCAAAAAGAGATTGGGGAATGCGTTGTCCAAAAGTAGCTGTCACGCAAAAAAATAAAAAAACTATGCGTTGAGCAAATGCCATAGGCTGTCTTTTAATGTAGCAATGCCGTGTTGCGAAACAGATGAAAACAGAACGAAAGGAATATCTTTAAAAGCTGCTTTACACTCTGATTCAATAGCACTATATAGTTCCTCGTCCAACAAATCAGCTTTTGATATACCTACGATAAAATTTTTGTCCAACAACTCGGGATTATACCGTGTTAGTTCATTGTTTAAAATAGTAAATTCTTCTTTAATATCTTTCGTATCTGCAGGAATAACGTACAGCAGCACACTATTGCGCTCAATATGTCGCAAAAAATAATGCCCTAGCCCCTTCCCTTCTGCGGCTCCTTCAATAATACCGGGGATATCCGCCATTACAAAAGAAGTAAAGTCACGGTGTTGAACAATGCCCAAATTAGGCTTTAGTGTGGTAAACGGATAATCTGCAATTTTGGGTTTTGCAGACGTTAACGCAGCCAATAAGGTAGATTTTCCAGCGTTGGGAAATCCAACCAACCCCACATCTGCCAATACTTTTAACTCTAATATAATGTCACGTTCAATGCCCTCTTTTCCTGGTTGTGCATAGCGTGGCGCTTGATTTGTAGGACTTTTAAAATGCCAATTTCCTCTACCGCCCATACCTCCTGGCGCTACAATAACATCTTCTTCGGATGTGATCTCTGCAATGCGTTCACCCGTGTTGGAATCTAATACGACCGTTCCCAAAGGAACCGGAACAATGAGGTCCTCACCATCTGCGCCCGTACTTCTACTTTTACTTCCGTGAAAGCCGTGTTCTGCTTTAAAATGACGCTTAAACTTAAACGTTACAAGCGTCCACAAGTTTTTGTCGCCGCGAAGAATTACGTGTCCGCCACGACCGCCATCACCGCCGTCTGGGCCGCCTTTTGTAATGTATTTTTCCCGGTGAAAATGTGTAGATCCCTTCCCCCCATTACCAGAACTAACGTGGATTTTTACATAATCTACAAAATTCCCTTCCGTCATTACAGTTGTTCTACAATGGTGGTAAGTTGCTTGGCAATAGACGCAATAGAGCCTTCCCCGTTTATGGTATGAAATTTACCTTGTGCGGTGTAATAGTCAATAAGCGGTGCTGTTTTCTTATTGTATTCCGCAAAGCGATTTCTAATTTTTTCTTCGTCTTGGTCATCAACACGTCCACTGTCTTTTCCCCTATCTAACAGGCGAGCCACCAAAATATCTTCGCTTACATCGAGCGCTAATGTGGCAGCAATTGCCATATTGTTTTTAGTTAAAAAGGCATCTAAAGCCTCCGCTTGTGAAGTCGTTCGTGGAAATCCATCAAAGATAAATCCAGCAACTTTAGGATGTTTTAACACCTCATCTTCAAGCATTTGAATGGTTACTTCGTCTGGAACCAATTCGCCCTTATCCATATATCCTTTTGCTAAAACTCCCAAAGAAGTTTCGTTTTTGATGTTGTACCGAAACACATCTCCCGTAGAAATATGAAAAAGGTTAAACGTGTCTTTTAAAAACGCGGCTTGTGTTCCTTTTCCTGCACCGGGTTTTCCAAACAAAATGATATTCTTCATGCGTAATTTTAAAGGACAAAGATATCCTATTTTAAGCAGTACGCCTACTGTGTGAACACATTGCAGAATATCCGTACCTTTGTGGGGGTTATGAAACACGTTATTTCTTCAGATTTCACCCTCGGTATTTTGGGTGGAGGCCAGCTCGGCAAAATGCTTCTCGATGTTACGCGCCGGTGGGATATTCGCACACATATTCTCGATCCAAACCCTGAAGCATCTGCTCGGAATAGTTGCCATCATTTTGTTCAGGGAGACTTGATGGACTACGACACCGTATTGCATTTTGGAAAAGATGTAGATGTATTGACAATTGAAATTGAGCATGTTAACATAGATGCGCTATACGCATTAGAAAAAAGAGGTGTACGCGTGTATCCCAAACCTGCAACCTTAGATGTGATTCAAAACAAACGCACGCAAAAAGAATTTTATACCACGCAAAATCTTCCCACGGCGTCCTATGTTGCCTTTGTAAACAAAGCTGAACTACAAGAATCGGCTGCAAATGGAAAGATCTCATTTCCTTGTATTTGGAAAGCTGCACGTTTTGGCTACGACGGTTTTGGCGTAAAGAAATGTGATGACATCACTGCCATAGATGCACTGCCAGACAGCGAATGCATCGTGGAGGACCTTGTGCCTATTGCAAAAGAAATTTCAGTTATTGTGGCGCGTAGTGCCTCTGGCGAAGTAGCGCTTTACCCACCCGTTGGCATGGCGTTTCACCCTACCGCAAATCAAGTGGAATTTGTGTATTACCCAACAGAACTAGACCCTTCCATTTTAGAAAAAGCACAAAAGATTGCTGAAGAATTGGTGGCTGCTTGGGAGCATGTTGGTCTTTTGGCGGTGGAGTTTTTTGTTGACGAAAACAACGCCCTTTGGATTAACGAGGTAGCTCCGCGCCCTCACAACAGCGGTCACCTAAGTATTGAAGGTTGCATCACCTCTCAGTTTGAACAACACCTTCGCGCAATTTTAGATGCACCCCTAGGTAAAACTGATTTTTACCGGCCTACGATTATGGCCAATGTAGTAGGCCCTGCTGATGTTACTGGAACATTTACATATAAGGGTGTTGAAACGGTTTTAAGTACACCACAAGCCAGACTGCACGTCTATGGTAAAAAAACAACAAAGCCGCAACGTAAGATGGGGCATATTACCCTAACAGGGGATGATTTAAATGGTATTTTTAAACAAATAAAAGAACTCAAAACGGTTCTTCAACTAAAAGCGAAATGATATGAAAGTAGCTGTTATTATGGGAAGCAAAAGCGATCTTCCCGTCATGCAAGAAGCCATCGACACCTTAGCATTATTTGAAATAGACACGTTTGTTGATATTGTTTCTGCACACCGAACACCAGAAAAAATGATGCAATTTGCCACTACGGCACATAATAAGGACATTGATGTCATCATTGCGGGTGCGGGAGGCGCAGCGCATTTGCCCGGAATGGTAGCCTCTGCAAGTCCGCTTCCAGTGATTGGTGTTCCCGTAAAATCCTCCAACTCCATTGACGGTTGGGACTCTGTGCTTTCTATTTTACAAATGCCTGGCGGAGTACCTGTAGCTACAGTTGCGCTAAACGGCGCTAAAAATGCTGCACTGCTTGCGTGTCAGATTCTTGGTGTTAAAAACCCCGCACTAAGAGAAGCCATGATTGCATACAAAGAATCCTTGGGAGAAAAAGTGCACCAAAGCGCAAAAGAACTCAATCAAAAATAAGCGTATTACTCATCGTTTAGCGAATGACTGAAATGATCCTGAATTGAATCTGAAACGAGTTCAGATTGACAAGGAGGTTGACAAACGGGATGACAAAGGATGACAAACGGGATGGACTCTGCCTGCTTGTCACACTGAACTTGTTTCAGTGTCACACTGATTCCGAAACAAGTTCGGAATGACAAACGGGATGGATTCTGTCTGGCATACTGAACCTGCCTACGGGAGGCAGGCTCGTTTCAGGGTCTCCCTAACGGTTTCCATAAATTATCCCAATTCGGATTACGCGCTTCTATCAAATTAATCTTCCACGCTCTGTGCCAGTTTTTTAATTGTTTTTCCCGAGCAATGGCATCCAATACATATTGAAATTCTTCAAAATACACCAATTGCTTTACATTGTACTTTGCCGTGAATTTACTGCCCTCGTTTCTCATATGACGTTCCATACGATCATCTAGGCCTCCCGTAACGCCAATGTATAATGCACCTCGGGGTTTGTTAGCTAGGATATATACCCAGTAGTTGTGATAGTAACGTTTCGCCATGGAAGGGATGTTTGGGGTTGATTATAAATATAAGAGTTTTCGGTTTGACGTGGGTGGATGGATTCTGTCTGGCGTACTGAACCTGCCTGCCATGCCCGTTCGGTTGAGGCGGGCGGCAGGCAGGCTTGTTTCAGTGTCTCGTTGATCCAGCATGTCACACTGAACTTGTTTCAGTGTCTCGTTGATCCTGAAATAAATTCAGGATGACATAGGATGACATAGGATGACAAGGAGATGACAAAACAGGAGAAAACAAGTTTTTTCATATTAGTATTATTTATTCCTTATCTAAAAATTTATAGTTTAAAAGGTTTCGTGTAAAGCGTTTACCCATAACTTCAACACTTAGGATATACTCTCCCTGAGCTAGGGTCCTTAACTCTATTCGTTGTTTTTGTTTAGCGTCATAAATTTGCTGCACTATCAGGCGACCGCTAACGTCATGAAGGTTAAACTCTAAATCACCAGAAACATTGGCGCTAAAAGACAGCTCTAGGTAGTCCACAAAAGGGTTGGGATAAACCAGCAAATCGAAGTCCGTTACATTTGCTTCGTTAGTTAAGGCATTCTGAGGGAGTAGAAACCCTCGCAACACTGCGTGATTTTGTTGGTTAATAGGTCCTGTAATGCCCATTTGACCAATACTCTGCTGTACTTTAAAATTGCCTACTTGTATATTATGTGCATCTCGAACTGAAGAAGAAAGGGAAGCGCGAAGGACTTTGACCTGGGCAACAGAAAACCCAGTGTAAAGCAAGAAAAATAAGGCTAAGTATTTTGGGTAAATTTGTTTCAAATTAGTTAAATTGGTTTTTTACAGGACGATATTTTTAGAATACCTTTCTTAAAATTATTTGATACAAATGTATTTTAGGGGTGTACCTGATTGGCGTTGAGAAGGATTTGCAAGGGGAAATAAGTGGTGAAACTACGTTGAAAGGGGGTGAACAGACATTAAAAGTCTGGATTTTCACTTGTAAGAAAAATCTTACTTTTGATGGTTTAATTATTAATTTTCATAAAAAAAGTAGTCATATTGTAGAACTACACACAAAAATGTATATTTGCCACCCGCTAAGAAACCGCTGGCGAAGTACGTGTATGTTTCTTTGCGATAATTTAAACCATATACAATGGAGGCCTTACTACAATATGTACAGGACGAGTTTGTTCCCAAAAATGAATTTCCAAGCTTTCAGGCTGGAGATACCATCACTGTTTATTACGAAATTCGCGAAGGCGAGAAAGTAAGAACTCAGTTTTTCAAAGGAGTTGTTATTCAAATTAAAGGAAGCGGCGCAACCAAAACCTTTACCATCCGCAAAATGTCGGGTACGGTGGGTGTAGAGCGTATTTTCCCTTTGAATCTTCCGGGAATTCAAAAAATTGAGGTGAATAGCCGAGGAAAAGTACGTCGTTCGCGCATTTACTACTTCCGCAACCTTACAGGTAAAAAAGCACGTATCAAGGAACGTCAGTTTAAATAGTAGCTTACGCTCGTTTAACGCCGTTTACTTATTTAAATAAACGTTTTTGGGGTTTCTCCTAACTTTTTGGAGACTGTCTCAAAAGACGTAGTATTTTAGTTCGTCATTAGCGCATTTACTACTTCCGCAACCTTACAGGTAAAAAAGCACGTTTCATGGAACGTCAGTTTAAATAGCCTCCAGAGCTTATTTAATGTTCATGGTTATTTAAGATCTAAAAAAAATAGGTCTTTGTCGTCAATGCTTTGAGGTTCTATACCTATTCACTATTGCCTATTGCCTATTTTTTGTTACTAACAAACAGCGCAGTTCAAAATTTAAGTTGTCGTTTTTTTATAACCGCATCGGGGTGTATATTTGCACCCAATTTAATCAAAAACCATGGCCAAAATCCACGTTGCTAATCCCGTTGTAGAGATGGATGGAGACGAAATGACACGTATCATTTGGGACTTTATTAAACAACAACTTATCCTTCCTTATTTAGACGTAGAGCTTCTTTACTACGACCTCAGTGTTACTTCACGAGATGAAACCAACGACCAAATTACCATTGATGCCGCAGAAGCGATCAAAAAATATAATGTTGGAATCAAATGTGCTACCATCACACCCGATGAAAACCGAGTAGAAGAATTTAAGCTAAAAGAAATGTGGCGCTCTCCTAACGGTACCATCCGTAATATAGTAGGCGGAACCGTATTCCGCGAACCTATTATCATGAGCAATGTGCCACGATATGTACAGGGTTGGACAAAACCGATATGTATTGGACGTCATGCGTTTGGGGATCAATACCGTGCTACGGATACTGTAATCAAAGGAAAAGGGAAACTCACCATGACCTTTACACCCGAAGATGGTGGCGAAGCCAAAACATGGGAGGTGTATAATTTCCAAGAAGGTGGTGTAGCCATGAGCATGTACAACATTGATTCCTCTATATATGGATTTGCACGTTCGTGTATGAACAGAGCCATCAGCAAAAAATGGCCGTTGTATCTTTCAACAAAAAACACCATCATGAAGGCATATGATGGACGCTTTAAAGATATTTTCCAAGAAGTATTCGAAAATGAATTTGCTGATCAATTTGAAGCATTGGGTATCACTTATGAGCACCGACTGATTGACGACATGGTGGCTGCTGCCATGAAATGGAGTGGCGGATTTGTATGGGCATGTAAAAACTATGATGGTGATGTACAGTCTGATACTGTGGCACAAGGGTTTGGCTCGCTAGGGTTAATGACTTCTACATTGGTTACGCCAGACGGAAAAACCTTAGAAGCTGAAGCTGCGCACGGTACCGTAACACGTCATTACCGCCAGCACCAACAAGGAAAAGAAACTTCAACCAATCCCATTGCATCCATTTTTGCTTGGACACGTGGATTAGCACACCGTGCTAAACTAGATAACAACCGTGATTTGGCTGAGTTCTGTACTACTTTGGAAGAAGTGTGTATCCAAACGGTTGAGGGAGGTCAAATGACCAAAGACTTGGCGATGCTTATTCACAAAGAAGAAATGACGCGTGAAAATTACCTGACCACACAAGAATTTCTTGCTGCCATTAAAGAAAATTTAGACAAGTCTTTATCTGCATAAATTTGGATGCGTATCTTTGCAAAAAATTGCTTTGCTACGCTATCTATTATTTATTTTAATAAGTGTGGGATTCGCTTCCTATGCGCAATCCTATACACTTAGCGGCTCCATTACAGCTGCCGACACACAAGAAACCTTACTGGGTGTGACCGTTTATGCGCAATCCACAACCTCAGGAACGGTTACCAATAATTATGGGGTGTATTCACTTACACTGCCAAAAGGGAATTACCGCATTGTATTTAAAAATCTTGGCTTTAAAACGAATATCCTTGAGGTTTCTTTAGACCGTGATCAAGTGCTCAATGTTTCGCTGGAACCACAATCGGAGGAACTGGACGAAGTAGTGGTAACTGAAGACGTGGAGCGCATTCGACTGCGCGCACCCGAAATGAGTGTGAATCGACTTTCATCCAACAGCATCAAACAAACTCCCGTAGTTCTGGGCGAATCCGATATCCTTAAAGTGATTCAACTTTTGCCTGGCGTTACGAGCGCTGGCGAAGGGGCATCGGGCTTTAATGTACGTGGTGGTGGCGCAGACCAAAACCTAATCCTGTTAGACGAAGCAACTGTTTTTAACTCCTCGCACCTGTTTGGGTTTTTCTCTATTTTTAATACAGACGCCATAAAAGATGTACAACTTTACAAGGGAGGCATACCTGCCTCTTACGGAGGAAGAACTGCTTCTGTTTTACGCATAGATCAAAAAGAAGGCACAAAAGACCGTGTGCGTTTTAACGGTGGCGTTGGTGTGGTTTCAAGTCGTGGGCTTCTTGAAGGACCACTTGGAAAAGGGTCGTTTTTAGTGGCGGGCCGAGGCACTTACGCCCATCTGTTTTTAAACGCATTTGATATATCAAACATTGCCTATTTCTACGACCTGAATACGAAAATAACACTTCCTATAAATGACAAAAACCGCCTATTGCTATCGGGTTATTTTGGCAGAGACGTGGTAGCCTTTGACAATACTTTCGAAAACACCTACGGTAACACGGTGGTTAATGTACGCTGGAATACGTTATTCTCAAATCGAGTGTTTGGAAATTTATCTCTTATTTATAGCGATTACTACTACGGGTTGGCATTGGATTTTGTTGGATTTGATTGGGATTCCGGAATTCAAAACCTCAACTTAAAATACGATTTAAGCTACAATGTTTCTGAGAAACTATCTCTCGAGACTGGGATTCAAACCACATACTACAATTTCAATCCGGGCTTTATTAGACCCCTTACTGAAAGCTCGGGCTTTAATGACAAGCAGCTTCAACAAAAATTTGCAGCGGAAACGGCTATTTATGTAGGCGCGGAGCATGAGCTATCGCCAGCACTAGCACTACGCTACGGATTGCGTTTAAATCAATTTAACCGATTAGCGCAATCGGGACTGGAGCGTTATGCCAACGATCAACCCATCACATACAACAGCACACTCGGGATTTATCAAGAAGCAACGCCTATTGGCACCTATTCCAATGCAGAAAGCACCGCGTCGTTTACAAACATAGAACCTAGGTTTACGCTTGCCTATCGCACCAAAAAAAGTGCGTGGAAAGCAAGTTATCAGCGCATACATCAGTACTTACATCTAATTTCAAACACTTCCTCACCTACTCCACTTGACGTATGGACCACAAGTGGCAAGTACCTAAAACCACAGCGTGGAGACCAATGGGCGGTTGGCTATGCCACCGAGCGTGATAATGGCAATTCGTTTGAAGTGGAAAGTTTTTATAAAATCACCCAAAACCGCTACGACTATATTGACGGTGCAGAACTGGTAGCCAACAAAGCCTTAGAACGGATTTTATTGGCTGGAAAAGGACGCGCATACGGGCTCGAAGTACTCTTCAAAAAAACACAAGGCCAGCTTACTGGGCTTGTGGCTTACACCCTATCCAAAGCAGAACAACAAACCAAAGGTTTTGGTCAGAACGATCCCGGTATCAATAACGGAGATTGGTATAATGCGCCCTATGACAAAACCCACGATTTGAGTATGAGTGTGACCTATACACCTTCAAAACAGTGGCAATGGAACGCCAATTTTGTAGCACAAACAGGGCAACCTGTAACCTATCCTATTGGACAGTATGAATTTATGGGAACCCGTGTGCCAAACTATGGAAAACGGAATGCGCAACGCCTACCCTTTTATCATCGGTTGGATATTGCTGCCACATTAACACCCAAAAAGAACAGCGTAAGAAAATTACAAGGAAGCTGGGTGTTTGGTATTTACAACATTTATAATCGCAGAAATGCTGCCACTATAAGTTTTAAGCAAGACCGTGAAACGGGAAACAATCAAGCGTATAGGCTTTCCATATTTGGTATTGTCCCTTCTGTAACATATAATATTCAATTCTAATGAAAAAGTTAATTTTTGTTTTTGGTCTATTCTTGATTTGGAGTTGCGAAGATCCTATTGATGTTAAACTCCCCAATACCGAGCAAAACGTGGTAATCGATGCCATGCTTTGGCGACCTGTTGCAGGCACGCAAGGCACACTAGAAGTTGTATTGACTAAAACTGCAGCCTTTTATTCAAATACAATTTCGCATATTTCAGGAGCAGATGTTTCGCTACACTATGGTAACACCAGCGTTCAAGCGGTTGAGGGCGATACTGGACGCTACAGTGCTGAAAACATACAAGTGTCTGAAAGTGATGTGTTTACAATAAAAGTGGTGATTGATGATGTGGTTTATACCGCCACGGAAAAGCTTGTACTATCTACCACAATCGACAACATAACACAAGGACAGAATACCGTGTTTTCAGATGAGGAAGTAGAAGCTATTGTACAGTTTACAGACAGACCTGAGTTAGGGAATTATTACATTATGGATTTTGGCTATAATAATTTGTTTGTAACAAGAGATGTGTTCTACAATGGGAATCAGCTCACATTTTCATTCTATTATGATGAGTTTTTTCCAAAAAACACCCCTACACCAGTGTATTTAATGGGTGTAGATAAAGATTTTTATACGTATATGCAGGTGCTTATTTCCCATGCAGGACAAGATGGTGGTGGTCCTTTTGCTACGGCAAAATCTACGTTGCGTGGAAACATCCAAAACACCGCTGACCCAGATGCATTTCCATTGGGCTATTTTAGGGTTGTTGAACGAGATAGCTTTATATTTACCGCAACAGAAAACTGATGAACAAACGAAATCTGTTTCGAGGACTACGTGCCATGGCTTATGCTATTGTGCTGGCTTTTATTGGGCCAACCGTATTAACCTCTGCGTTTAAAAATCAAGATCATCCGCTCTATATTCCTGTTTTGGGTGTAGCCATTTTGATGTGTGCTGCAGCCATTGCGCTAGGTTTTTGGGGGATTAAGCTCATGGTAAAAGGGCTGTTTAATGAAGAGTAATCCTATTTAACGATTATCCTTTAAAAAGTTCTTGAACACTTACACAATCCGCTTATCTTTGCCAACTATATGAGTTCAGTAATTGACATTCGTTTACCCGACGGCGCCGTAAAGCAAATGCCCAGCGGCAGCACTCCTTTCGATGTAGCTAAAGCCATTAGCGAGGGATTGGCACGTGCTATCGTTTCAGCAGCTTACAACGGAGTGGTGGTTGAAACAAAAACACCCCTAACTGCAAACGGTGACTTGGTGCTTTATACCTTTAACGACGCAGCAGGAAGACAAGCCTTTTGGCATTCTAGCGCGCACCTATTAGCGCAAGCCCTAGAACAACTTTACCCAGGAATAAAACTCACCATTGGTCCAGCTATTGACAGTGGTTTTTATTACGACGTAGACGCTGGGGAACACACCATTACGGAAAAAGAGTTGGGAGCTATTGAAAAACGTATGTTGGAACTTGCACGTGGCAAACACGAGTTTAAGATGCGCTCATCTTCTAAAGCGGAAGCCCTAGCATTTTATAAAGAAGCAGGAAACGAGTACAAAACCGAACTGATAGAAGCCTTAGAAGACGGCACCATCACGTTTTGTGATCATGATGATTTTACCGATTTGTGTCGTGGTGGACACATTCCAAACACAGGAATTGTAAAAGCCGTTAAGCTGACCAATATCGCAGGGGCATATTGGCGTGGCGATGAGAACAACAAACAACTCACCCGCATTTACGGGGTATCCTTTCCCAAACAAAAATTACTTACTGAGCATCTTGAACTTTTAGAAGAAGCTAAAAAACGTGATCACAGAAAATTAGGAGCGGAATTAGGTCTTTTTACGTTTTCACAAAAAGTAGGTCAGGGCTTGCCGCTTTGGCTGCCCAAAGGGGCAGCACTGCGCGAGCGACTCGAGCAGTTTTTGCGCAAAGCGCAAAACAAAGCGGGATACGATCAGGTTGTTACCCCGCATATTGGACAAAAAGAACTTTATGTCACTTCTGGACATTACGAAAAATATGGAGCTGATAGCTTTCAACCCATTCAAACACCTGCCGAAGGCGAAGAGTTTTTACTTAAACCCATGAACTGTCCGCATCACTGCGAAATCTATAACGCTTCCCCTTGGAGCTATCGTGATCTACCCATACGTTTGGCAGAATTTGGTACCGTATATCGTTATGAACAAAGTGGTGAGTTACATGGACTAACGCGTGTTCGTGGATTCACTCAAGACGATGCACATATTTTCTGCACCCCCGAACAACTCAACGATGAGTTTATGGGTGTTATTGATTTGGTGCTTTATGTATTCAACGCGCTCGGATTTAAAGATTTTAAAACGCAAGTTTCTATACGTGACCCCGAAAAACCAGAAAAGTATATTGGCGATACCGCACTTTGGGAAAAAGCAGAGCAAGCCATCATTGACGCTGCCGAGCAGAAAGGACTTGACTATGTTGTTGAAACTGGCGAAGCCGCATTTTATGGTCCTAAGCTTGACTTTATGGTTAAAGATGCATTAGGTAGAAGCTGGCAGTTAGGAACCATTCAAGTAGATTACAACTTACCTGAACGTTTTGACCTTAGTTATAAAGGAAGTGATAACGAAATGCATCGCCCGGTGATGATTCACAGAGCCCCATTTGGGAGTATGGAACGATTTGTAGCCATTTTAATTGAACATACAGGCGGAAATTTCCCCTTATGGCTGACGCCCACACAGGTACAATTGCTCTGTGTGAGTGAAAAGCATGAAAAATACACTAAAAAAGTTTCAGAATTCTTAGAAAATAACGAAATTCGCGCCCTCGTGGATGATAGAAATGAGACTATTGGTAAAAAAATCCGCGAAGCTGAAATGAGCAAGGTGCCCTATATGGTCATCATAGGCGAACAAGAAGCTGCGCAAGAAACCGTCTCAGTTCGACAACACGGAGGAAACGACCTAGGGGTTATGCCACTAGATACTTTTGCAACACTGATTAAAAATAGAGCTGCAAAAGAAATTGAAATATTTACAACCAACTAAATTCTTTTGTTATAGCAATAAGAAGAAGAAGAAGCAGAGGCCCTGCTCGAATCATAAAAGAAGATAAACACCGAATCAATCAAAAGATTCGGGTGCCTGAAGTACGTTTGGTTGGTGACAACGTTGAAATGGGTGTATATCCATTGCAAAAAGCCCTGCAAAAAGCAGGTGAGTTGGAGTTAGACTTGGTTGAAATTTCACCAAACGCTGCTCCACCGGTGTGTAAAATCATCGACTATAAAAAGTTCCTTTACGAGCAAAAAAAGCGCGAAAAGGTAATGAAAGCAAACGCCTCTAAGGTGGTGCTGAAAGAAATAAGGTTTGGACCACAAACCGACGAGCATGATTACGAGTTTAAAAAGAAGCACGCAATCAAGTTTTTAGAAGAGGGCGCAAAGCTAAAAGCATTTGTGTTTTTTAAAGGACGCTCGATTATTTTTAAAGAACAAGGCCAAATCTTGTTGCTGCGATTGGCGCAAGACTTGGAGGATTATGGCAAAGTAGAACAGTTGCCTAAGTTAGAAGGAAAGCGGATGATTATGTTAATCAATCCGAAAAAATAAAAAAGGAAGTAGTATGCCTAAGATGAAAACCAAGTCGAGTGCCAAAAAACGCTTTAAGCTAACAGGTACAGGGAAAATCAAACGCAAGCATGCGTTTAAGAGTCATATTTTGACAAAAAAATCTAAGAAGCGTAAGCTTAAACTAACCCAAAGTGGTTTGGTTCACGAAAGCGACGCTGACAATATCAAGGAACAACTTCGTTTAAAATAATAATAACCTGAAGTCGGCTTTAAAAGTGAGTTACTCCGCCTGCTTCACAATTTGTAAATCATGCCAAGATCAGTAAACTCTGTAGCTTCTAGAGCAAGAAGAAAGAAAATTTTAAAACTAGCCAAAGGATACTTTGGTAGAAGAAAAAACGTGTGGACGGTTGCTAAAAACGCCGTTGAAAAAGCTCTACTTTACGCATACCGCGACCGTAGAAATAAAAAACGTAGTTTCCGCGCATTATGGATTACACGTATCAATGCTGGTGCGCGTCTTTATGGTATGTCATACTCACAATTTATGGGTAAAGTGAATGCCAATAACATTGCACTAAACCGTAAAGTATTGGCTGACTTAGCCATGAACCACCCAGAGGCATTTAAGGCGGTGGTTGATAAAGTAAAATAAGAAACTAGAACGGCATATCGTCGTCTGACGAAGAATCAAACGCATCGTTTGGATCTATGCGAGGCGTTTGAAACGATTCATCCGAGTTTATCTTGGACTGGAACTCTGTTGGTGCGTCAAACGAATCCAAGTTATCAAACTTACCTAATGCTCCGATAAATTTCAATCGGATACTATCCAAACCACCATTTCGGTGTTTAGCAATAATAAATTCTGCCTGTCCGGCAGCAGGCGTACGTTCCTCGTCGTCCCACTCATCAATTTTGTAATATTCAGGACGATAAATAAATGTTACCAAATCGGCATCTTGCTCAATGGCTCCTGATTCACGCAAATCTGAAATTTGCGGACGCTTACTGCCACCCCTCGTTTCAACAGCACGAGAAAGTTGCGAAAGCGCAATTACAGGAATTTCCAATTCTTTTGCCAAGGCTTTAAGATTCCGAGAGATCGTGGAGATTTCTTGCTCACGATTTCCTGCTTTACTACTTCCCCCTGGCGTCATAAGCTGCAAGTAATCGATCATAATCATTCGAATACCAAACTGTGACGATAAACGTCGTGCTTTAGCGCGAAGGTCAAATATAGATAACGAAGGAGTGTCATCAATATATAAAGGGGCATTTTCTAAAGCAGACACCTTTACATTGAGCTGCTTCCATTCGTGATCTTCTAATTTTCCGGTACGCAGTTTTTCAGATGAAAGACCCGTTTCAGATGAAATTAATCTCGTAATCAATTGTACGGATGACATTTCCAAAGAGAAAAAGGCAACCGGAATGTTTTGTTCAACGGCAATATTCCGTGCCATAGATAAGGTAAACGCTGTTTTACCCATACCTGGGCGAGCTGCGACAATAATCAAATCACTATTTTGCCACCCCGAAGTAAGTTTGTCCACCCCAAAAAAACCAGATGGCACCCCACTCATTCCTTCCTGATTAGCAATTTCTTCAATTTTTTTCTTGGCCTGAATCACAAGATTTTGCGCCGTTGTCGTTGACGACTTTAAATTCCCCTGCGAGACTTCGTAAAGTTTTGATTCTGCTTTGTCAAGCATGTCAAAAACATCTTTGGTTTCATCGTAGGCCTCCTCAATAATTTCACTTGAAATTTTAATCAAACTGCGCTGAATGTATTTCTGAAGAATGATACGCGCATGATATTCAATATGCGCCGAGGAAGATACTTTTTTGGAAAGCTGAATCAAATAAAAATCACCACCAACTTGATTCAATTTAGCATCTTTTTTAAGCTGTGCTGAAACAGTTAACAAGTCAATTGGTTCTGAATTTTCGAACAACTTGACCATAGCGGTAAAAATAATTTGATGCGCTTCGCGATAAAATGCATCCGGAAGTAAAATATCAATTACCCCATCCACCCCTTTTTTATCTATCATCATGGCGCCAAGCACCACTTCTTCAAAATCGATTACTTGTGGTGGCAGCTTTCCGCGCTCCATAGGTACTACTGTTGCAGGAGAAACTACAGACGGATTAGGATTCATTTTTTCCATGACACTAAACTACATGAATTGTATTATATAGAACGGGGAAATCGCAAAAACTAACGAACAAAAAAGCGGTTAATAACACAAACAAAATTGTTCATAAGCCAAACATTACTCGTCATAAACTCCCATAGCAAAAAACTTTTCCATACGCTCTTGCACCAGGTCTTTTGTAGGTTTGTCTTTAAGCTCCGCAAAGGTTTTGCAAATGGTTTTTCGAACGGTCTCGAACATGGCATCGCGATTTGTGTGTGCTCCGCCTAAGGGTTCTTTAACAATTGAGTCAATCAATTTTTGACGCTTCATATCTTTGGCCGTAAGTTTTAAGGCTTCAGCTGCTTGCTCTTTGTATTCCCAACTGCGCCATAAAATAGAAGAACAAGATTCGGGGGAAATTACGGAATACCACGTGTTTTCGAGCATAAACACACGGTCACCAACGCCTATTCCAAGTGCACCCCCAGAAGCACCTTCGCCAATAATGACGACAATAATAGGTACTTTAAGTCGGGACATTTCAAGAATATTACGCGCAATGGCTTCACCCTGCCCACGTTCCTCAGCCTCCAATCCTGGATATGCTCCCGGTGTATCTACAAAACACACAACAGGAAGGTTGAATTTTTCAGCAGACTTCATTAAGCGTAGCGCCTTACGGTACCCCTCTGGATTCGCCATACCGAAATTTCGGTATTGTCGGGTTTTGGTATTGTACCCTTTTTGCTGACCTATAAACATAAAGCTTTGATCCCCAATTTTTCCCAAACCACCAATCATAGCCTTATCGTCCTTAACCGTTCTGTCTCCGTGAAGTTCCAAGAAACTGCCTTTTGTTAGGGCATTTATGTAATCTAAGGTATAGGGCCTGGATGGGTGTCGTGAAACTTGTACACGCTGCCATGCGGTAAGGTTGCCGTAAATTTCTTTTTTTAAATCAACAAGACGTTCCGAGATTTTTGCACAGGTATCCGTAACGTCTACATCGCTTTCGTCTCCAATGAGCTCGCATTTCTGTAGTTGATCTTCTAACTCTTTAATAGGTTGCTCAAAGTCCAAATACTCCATAGTGTGGTTGTTATACATAGCAAATATACTTAAATTGATATCTGACTACCTACTTGTTTTGCTTTTTTTGTCCGTCTTAGCTTGAGAATTCCATTTGCAATCACAGCAGATAAAATACATAAAACGCCTATGTAGAAAGGAGTTGACATGGCTTCTTTTTCACCAAAAACCACATAAGCCAAAGTAATCCCGTATACAGGCTCCATGTTTATACCAAGCATGATAGAATAAGGTGTAAGATGCCGCATCACCACAATGGAAACTACAAAAGCGTACGAAGTACAAACAAATGCAAGCAGTGATAACCAAAAGAAATCTTGAGGGGAAATATCAAAAAAAGCGGGGGTAAATGCCCCTTGTGTAGCCAAAAGAACGCTAACGACTAATGCACCAACCAGAAGCTCATAAAAAGACAACACATAAGGATTTGTCTTGCTTACAAATTTGCCATTCACCAACGTAAACACCACAGCTAAAACAGTGGATATTCCAGCATACATAAACCCTTTTAGATGTACACCATCAGCGCCCAAAACCAATACCAATCCAATAATAACGAGTAAGCCAAATAAGACTTCGTAACCTATGACTTTTCGTTTGTAAAAAATGGGTTCCAACAACGAAGTAAGAAATGCACCAGAAGAAAGTACAGAAAGCGTAACAGAAACATTTGAAACTTTAACCGCTCCGAAAAATGTAATCCAGTGAAAGGCAATAAGAATACCACTAACAATGGCAACCCAAGCAATGGTTTTTGAAACTCGAAACGAATGCTTGCGCATCCATAAAAAAACACCCAAACCAATAGTAGCAAGTGTCATGCGATACCAGACCAATGGAATAGCAGAAATGCTAATAAGCGCACCCAATACCGCCGTGAATCCAAAAATGATGACAATAAAATGAAAGTGTATTGTACTTAAGAATTTATCTTTTTGCATAACGAAGCAAATAAACTGATAAAATAGCAAATATGGCATTTGGGGTCCAAGCCGCTATCCATGGAGTGAAGTTTGATTTTTCTACCATTACCTCAAAAATTTTATCGAAAAAGATGTAAAGGAACGCTAAAATGATTCCCAAAGCAAGGTTGATTCCCATACCTCCACGTTTTTTAAAAGAAGCCACAGCAACCGCAATAAGTGTTAGAATAAAAGCGGAAATAGGAATCGTCCATCGCTTATGACGAACTAGCAAGTGATGGTTGATAAGCGGACTGCCGTTCTCTTTTTCTACTTTAATGTAATCGTTCAATTCGAAAAAGTTAAGGGTTTGTGCTTTGTAGGTAATAGGAACCAATTCATCCAAATCAAAATTAAAAAGAGTATCCAAACGAGATTCCTTTCGAATGATTTCAGTATCATCAACAATACTGCGTTGAAAAAACTGCGATAGTCTGTACAAGCTATCCTGTTCTACCCATCTAATATTTTGCGCTTTGATTTTGTATTGTAGCTCATCGCCATCAAAATGCTCCCAAGTGAAATTATATCCAATTTTTCTATTCGCGTTATAATTACTCAAATAAATAAAATCATTTTTACTCAGTTGTTTATAAATATTCTCTGTAAGACGAACTTTTGAACCTTTATTAATATACAAGTATTTAAAATCATTGTAACGTTCACTTGCATTAGGCAACCAGAACATACTTGCTCCAAACGCTAAGACCGCAATAAAAGCAGCAGCAAGGACAAAGGGACGCAAATAGCGATAAAACGACACACCAGATGAAAGAATAGCAATGACCTCTGTATTACTTGCTAGTTTTGAGGTAAACCAAATGACGGACAAGAATAAAAATATGGGAAAAAGCATATAGCCAAACACCCAAATAAAGTCGTAGTAATGCGATAAAATCTGAGATTGTGTGAGTTCGTTCTCCTTGAATTTGTCAATTTTTTGAGACAAGTCAACCAATACACTTATGGGAATAAACATACCCAACATGACAACAAAAGTGCTCAAGTATTTAATTACAATGTAGCGGTCTAATAACTTCATGGTCAGAGACGATTGTCCATTTGGTGCACCATGGTATTTTTCCACGATGCAAAATCACCCGCTAAAATATGTTTTCTAGCCTCACGAACCAACCATAAATAAAAGGACAAATTATGTAGGGTTGCCAATTGTTTTCCAAGTAATTCGTTTGCAGCAAATAGGTGACGCAGATAGGCTTTGCTGTAAGCCGTGTCTACAAAGCTTGCGCCGTTTGGGTCGATGGGCGAAAAGTCATTTTCCCATTTTTTGTTTTTGATATTTATGGTACCCTCGGAGGTAAAAAGCATGCCGTTGCGGGCATTACGAGACGGCATTACGCAATCAAACATATCAACTCCCAATGCAATATTTTCCAAAATATTAATAGGGGTTCCAACACCCATCAGATACCGTGGCTTTTCTTCCGGTAAAATGGCACAAACCGCATCTACCATAGCGTACATTTCCTCCGCTGGCTCTCCTACAGACAAGCCACCAATGGCGTTCCCAGGAGCATTCGTATTGGCTATAAATTCCGCAGATTGTTCACGTAAATCGGTATAAACACTTCCCTGGACTATGGGAAAAAGCGTTTGCTCATATCCATATTTGGGTTGCGTTTTGGCAAAATGCTCCTGGCAACGTACCAGCCACCTATGTGTTAAATGCATAGAGTTTTTGGCATAGTCATACGGACATGGGTAGGGCGTACATTCATCAAATGCCATGATGATATCTGCTCCAATAGTACGCTGAATATCAATCGCATACTCGGGAGTAAACACATGTTTTGAACCGTCAATATGCGATTTAAACGTAACCCCTTCTTCCGTAATTTTTCTGTTTTCTGACAAGGAATACACCTGATAACCTCCGCTATCTGTAAGTACGGGCCTGTCCCAGTGCATGAACGAATGAATGCCCCCAGCCTGCTCCAAAATTGAAGTGGTAGGTCGTAAATACAAATGATACGTATTGGCTAAAATGATATCCGGATTCACGTCTTGCGCCAAGTCCTGCTGATGCACCCCTTTTACCGTCGCCGCAGTACCAACCGGCATAAAAATGGGCGTTTCGATGGTTCCGTGGTCAGTGATAAGTACCCCTGCCCTAGCCTTTGAGCCTACATCAGTTTTTTCTAAAGAAAATTTCACGTGCCAAATATACGCAACCCTTTGCGGTTAGAACTAGCACATTTTTTTGATTATTGATTCGTAATTAATTTAATTTTATAATGATTGCTTGGCTACAATCGTATATTTTTGTGCAAAATTATTCCAATGGCATCATTAGAGACGCTTCAACAACTTGTTCCACAAGTTCGCCGCGACATTTTACGTATGGTTCATCAAGTTAATTCGGGTCACCCTGGCGGTTCTTTAGGCTGTGCAGAGTTTTTTGTGACACTCTATAACCATGTCATGGAATATTCCACAGATTTTAATATGGACGGTAAAAATGAAGACCTCTTCTTTTTATCAAATGGACATATATCGCCTGTTTTTTATAGCACGCTAGCACGAAGTGGTTTCTTCCCTGTTGCTGAGCTTGCCACATTCAGAAAATTAAATTCAAGACTACAAGGACATCCCACTACACACGAAGGTCTTCCGGGAGTGCGTATAGCTTCTGGATCACTAGGTCAGGGCATGTCTGTCGCCATTGGTGCTGCTGAAACAAAAAAGTTGAATGGAGATGCGCATACCGTTTACAGCCTACACGGAGATGGCGAACTACAAGAAGGGCAAAATTGGGAAGCAATTATGTATGCAGGATCGAAAGGGATTGATAATCTTATCTCTACAATAGATTACAACAAACAACAAATTGACGGAAGTACTGACGATGTACTACCACTAGGCGACTTACGCTCAAAACTTGAAACGTTTGGTTGGATTGTTCTTGAAGTGGAAAAAGGAAATGACCTTGAATCCATCATAGAAGGAATGGAAGCTGCCAAAGCGGCCAGTGGAAAGCAAAAACCTGTAGCCATACTGTTGCATACTGTGATGGGGAATGGTGTAGATTTTATGATGCACACACACGCATGGCACGGCAAAGCGCCAAACGACGAACAATTAGCAACAGGGCTTGCACAAAACGAAGAAACTTTAGGGGATTATTAAGATGGGATTAAAAGAATATACATTTACAGAAAAAATTGACACACGTTCTGGATTCGGTGTTGGACTTGCTGAGTTAGGTAAAACAAATCCAGATGTGGTTGCACTTTGTGCAGACCTTACCGGTTCCCTAAAAATGAATGCATTTAAAGATGCGCATCCTGAACGCTTTTTTCAAATTGGAATTGCAGAAGCCAATATGATGGGGATTGCTGCAGGTATGACGATTGGCGGAAAAATTCCATTTACAGGAACGTTTGCCAACTTCTCAACGGGACGCGTGTATGACCAAATTCGTCAATCGATAGCATATTCGCACAAAAACGTGAAAATATGTGCTTCTCACGCTGGAGTTACCTTGGGTGAGGATGGTGCTACACACCAAATCCTAGAAGACCTTGGCTTAATGAAAATGCTTCCAGGCATGACCGTAATTAACACCTGTGACTTTGAGCAAACACGCAAAGCCACTCACGCTATTGCGGCACATAACGGACCTGTGTATTTACGTTTTGGACGTCCTGCGGTCCCAAATTTCACGAGCGATCTACCTTTTGAAATTGGAAAAGGAATCCTACTACAAGAGGGTACTGACGTAACTCTAGTGGCAACAGGCCATTTGGTTTGGGAAGCCTTAGAAGCAGCTAAAATTCTACACGATCAGGGCATCAGCGCTGAAGTGATCAACATACACACCATCAAGCCATTAGATGATGCCTTGATATTAAAATCGGCTAGAAAAACGGGCGCTGTAGTAAGTTGTGAAGAACATAATTACCTCGGTGGACTTGGCGAAAGTATAGCTCGTGTTTTTACTACCCAACATCCTACTCCTCAAGAGTTTGTTGCTACGCAAGATACGTTTGGTGAGTCTGGAACACCAGCACAATTGATGGAAAAATATGGACTAAACACAGCCTCAATTGTAAAAAAATCAAAAGAAGTAATGAGCAGAAAAGCTTAATTGTCTTTATCTAAATAGTCAGGAGTACCGTCGTTATCAGTATCGTCAGGTGTTCCGTCGTTATTTTTATCATACTCATTACGCGTCAGAACTTTGTCGTTGTCGTCATCCACATCGCGATAGTTAGGAACACCGTCGCTGTCTGTATCGTCATCAAAGTATCCATCTCTATTTAAATCTTCTAAGTATGTTGGAACTGAATCGCCGTCGTGATCTGTGGTGTTGTAGGTGTATAAATCTACAGCGAAAATCAAGGGGGAATACTGTGGAATAGAAGCTGTTTGTGAACTGTTATAATACCCGAGAGCAGAAGGCATAAAAACCGCTGCAGAACCAAAACCATCAAAAGAGTAGGTGCCATCGGGATTTACTGTAGGCGCTGATGCCTTTTTTATATAAGGCATTAGAGCACTAAAGCCCCTAACCACGCTCAGAGATTCAAACCACAAGGGAGAAGTTCGCTCATCAAATTTTTTCAAATTCAACAACATGCCTTTATAAGTTACAAAAATGCTGTCTGCTGCGGTTGGAGATGTACCCACACCCTCTCTTAATGGAAGAATATAGGCCGTATGATCGTAATATACATCATCGCTGTCTTTTACTTGCACTATTATTTCTTCTACTTGGTCAATTAGAGGGATTTTATTTGCATTTGTACCTTTAATGGTGTCAATTGTAAAGGTTACCAATTCGTTAGTCGCCGCAGTTTGATACGCTTCGTAATTGTAAAAGCGATTTTTTAGAAAGGTTAGAAGCGAATCGTTATCTACGGCTCTTTGGTCTAGATAATCTCTAGCAGGTACATTTATTCCTCTTTGGTCAGGTTCACACGAAGTTAAACCAATGATAATTATAAAAATTCCTGAAAAAAGCGTTAGTTTGTTCATCGATAAGATTTAAGGTGCAAGATACAATTTTCGTGCATTTTTCAATGTCAAACCATAAACTATGCGAATAGATAAATATCTGTGGGCAGTACGGCTTTACAAATCGAGGAGTTCGGCAAGCATTGCCTGTAAAAAAGGCTATGTCCAAGTGCAAGGTCAAAACGCAAAACCCTCTAGAGAGATTTATATCTCAGATAAAATTTCCATACGTAAGAACCAACTTGTAAAACAGATTTATGTGCTAGATTTACCCAAAAGTCGTGTGGGGCCAAAATTAGTTTCTCAATATAGCAAAGACATCACCGATGAAGAAACCATTGCCTTGCATGAAGCTATTGCTGAAAATCAACGCCTATCCAGGATAAAAGGTACTGGCCGGCCCAGCAAAAAAGACCGTAGAGATTTGGAAGACTTTTTGGATGAGGATGCCTAATAGATAATGCGTATTTTTGTAGTATGAGTGACGTGATTTTAACTGCTGAACAGATTGAGCAAAAACTTGAACGCATTGCGTATCAAATTTTAGAAGCCAATAGCGCAAACAACACCATAGTGATTGCGGGAATTATGAAAAATGGCTATGCTGTAGCGGAGCGTATTTCAGACTTTCTAGAGCAAATTTCCTCCAAAAAAATAGTGCGCTGCCAAATTACAATTGACAAAAAAAATCCATTGATGCCCGTAATAACCTCGCTACATGAAAATGAATATGCGAACGAATCGGTAACCATAGTCGATGACGTGCTCCACTCTGGAACCACGTTAATATATGCGGTACGTCACTTTTTGAATGTTCCATTAAAACAATGTAAAACAGCTGTTTTAGTTGATCGGAACCACAAGAAATTTCCTGTAAAAGCGGATTTTAAAGGCGTATCTCTTTCGACTTCAATCAACGAAAACATAGTGGTTAAGGTAACAAACGGAACGTTTACAGCATCACTAATATAAGCTTGCGATAGCATCAACAACCTCTTGAATCGAGGTGTTGTCAACGGAAATGCGTTGGTTTGCCTGCCTGTAATAATACTGCCGCTCAAAGAGATGTTTGGCAATAAATTCTTTTAACTCGCTTTCCGTTTCAGTATGCGCAATTAAAGGACGGGTTTCACGTTGTGGAAAAAGACGCGCAGCTAAAGAAACAGCTGTCGCTTCAAGATAAAAAACATGTGGTGTAGCAGTATTAATACGATTCATATTGTCGTGATAACATGGCGTTCCGCCACCCAAAGAAAGTATTCTTTTCGTCGGATTGCTTAAAGTTTTTAGTAACATTTGATGTTCAATTTCCCTAAATCCTTTAGCCCCTTTTTTTTGAAATAGTTCAGCGATAGAGGACTTATATGTCGATGTGATTTGATCGTCCAAATCCTCAAAAGGCATCTGAAGTTGCTTGGCAAGGGCAGCGCCCACAGTAGATTTTCCGCAGCCCATATAACCTAACAATATGATACTCTTTTGGTTCGTAAAATCGTTTTGCATCTAACAATAATTATGTCTTGCAAATTTAGCGGAATTTAATCTTTGAATAATAGTCAAAATGCGCCTATATTTGCACCTCCAAAAAATGACTTGGTAGCTCAGCTGGTAGAGCATCTCCCTTTTAAGGAGAGGGTCCTGGGTTCGAACCCCAGCCAAGTCACTTCTTTCCAAAAGCGCACGTGGCGGAACTGGTAGACGCGCTAGGTTGAGGGCCTAGTGGGAGTTATATCCCGTGGAGGTTCGATTCCTCTCGTGCGCACGTTATTTGCAACATTTTCAATGTTTTATAAATAATTTTTTTATAACTTTGTTTAAAATTGTTAAAAAAATATTAAACAAATGAATCGCGTAAAAAATAGTTTCGCCATAAAAAACCTTGAGCATCTCTCTGGTATAAAGTCACACACGATTCGCATTTGGGAAAAGCGGTACAACCTCTTTGAGCCTGAGCGTACTGATACCAACATCAGGATGTATGACTTAGAAAATCTTCAAAAACTTCTAAACGTTACACTGCTTTACAACAACGGTTATAAGATTTCTAAAATCGCACGACTATCGCCACAAGAAGTAGCCGAAAACGTACACAACCTAACAATTAACAAATCTGCAGACGATTGGTCGATTGGTTTATTTAAGCTTGCGATGATAAACTTTGATCAGCGATTGTTTACCAAAACATTCAACGAACTTCTTGAACAATTTTCGTTTAGAGAAATCTTCAAAAATGTGTTTGTTCCTCTAATGAACGAACTTGGTGTCTTGTGGCAAACGAATTCCATCAGCCCATCGCATGAGCATTTTATCACTAGTTTGGTAAAGCAAAAAATTCACTCGATGTGTGAAGAACTTCAATTGCAAGACACCAAAAGAAAAGACAGACGTTTTGTTTTGTATTTGCCAGACAACGAAATTCACGAACTTGGTTTGTTGTACCTTCAATACGAAGTACTTAACAACGGTTTTCAATGTGTTTTCTTAGGTCAGTCCGTTCCACTTGAAAGCCTGAAAAACCTTGTAGATATTGGAGAGCCTATTACGTTTTTATCCTATTTTACGGTTGAACCAGGTCAAGATAAAATTAATGCGTATTTAAATACTTTTTCATCTGAAATCATTGAAAACATTGAATGTGATTTATGGGTTTTAGGATATCAAGTTCAGTTTATCAAGGGAGAGCTGCCAAACAAAATACGGACTTTCAACTCCATAGATGATGTAATTAAAATGTTGAGTTTTATTTAAAAAAAATTAAACGTTTTTTTTAAGTGTCAACAGTAAGTATATATATTTTCTGTTATATTTACACTTAACAAAATTTTTCAAATGAAAACGCTTTTTGATCAGGTGTCCCACCAATGTAGCAAACTTGTTACAGAGTCATATAGCACATCATTTTCCCTGGCTACTCGTATGCTATCTAACGAAATACGGCAAGATATTTATAATATTTATGGATTTGTACGCTTTGCCGATGAAATCGTCGATACATTTCACCAATACGACAAACCTGTTTTGTTTGAGCGTTTTGAGCAAGATTTAGAACATGCGCTTCAAGATAAAATCAGTTTAAACCCTATCCTTAATAGCTTTCAAGAAACTGTGCATAAATACAATTTAGATCGTGAGCACATAAATGCTTTTATGCAGAGCATGAAATGGGATCTATCTAAAAAAGTCTACAACTCTGAAAAAGATTACAAACAATACATTTACGGCTCTGCTGATGTGGTTGGCTTGATGTGTTTAAAGGTTTTTGTCAAAGGAGATGAATTGCTCTTTGACACACTTAAAGAATCTGCCATGGCACTTGGGTCTGCCTTTCAAAAGGTTAATTTTTTACGTGACTTAAAGGACGATTTCGATCACCTTGAGCGTACATATTTCCCAAATGTTGACATGAATTGTTTTGATGAAAATTCAAAGCAACTTATTATTGCAGAAATAGAAGCGGATTTCAAAAATGGCCTTTCTGGTATTTTTAGGCTCCCCGATGATGCAAAATTTGGCGTATATACCGCCTACAAATACTATATGCGTCTGCTTAAAAAACTTAAAAGAGTTCCTTCGACTCAAATAAAATCAAAGCGTATAAGAGTACCTAACTACCAAAAAGCAGATGTGCTTGCACGTTCGTTTATTCGTTATCAATTTAATGTCCTCTAAAAAACATACATGAGTATTGTTGCCCAAATTTTTGTGTTCTTCTCTACATTTTTTGCAATGGAATTTATGGCATGGTTTACACACAAGTACGTCATGCACGGTTTTCTTTGGTCATTACATAAAGACCACCACCATAAAAACCATGATTCTTGGTTTGAACGCAACGATTTATTTTTTATTTTCTATGCTGTAGTCAGTGCTGGATGTGTCATTCTTTGGGGCGAATATAACTTTGCACCAGGGCTTGCCATTGGAATTGGAATATTCGCATATGGTCTCGCCTATTTTTTTGTGCATGATATTTTTATTCATCAACGATTTAAAATTTGGCGCAATGCGAACAACCGCTATGCGCGAGGCGTACGCCGTGCGCACAAAATCCATCACAAACATCTTGGTAAAGAAAAAGGCGAGTGCTTTGGTATGTTGTGGGTACCCGTAAAGTATTTTAAATAGAAAGATGCGCCATTTCGATGGCAGCAGCAGCAGCCTCAGCGCCTTTGTTTCCTAATACACCTCCACTCCTAGCCTGAGCTTGTTCAATAGTATCGTCGGTTAAAACTCCAAAAATTACAGGCGAAATACCCAAAAGATTTAAGTCTTTTATTCCATTAGAAACGGCCTGACACATATAATCAAAATGCGCTGTTTCCCCTCTAATCACACTTCCCAGTGCAACAACAGCATCAAAACCTCCATGTACCGCTTTTTTACACCCGTAAATCAACTCAAAACTTCCTGGAACGTCAATACGATGCACTTTGGTACATCCTTTTTGCGCTAACACATGAAGAGCACCTTGATAGAGATTTTCAGTGATAGACGCATTCCAGCCTGAAACAACCACAGCAACACGAAGTTTTTTCGCACTCGGAAGGGATTCCAAATTTAATGTGCCATGCTGTGCAGTAGCCATATATTAATTTTTTGCTTGTGCTGACAGAACAGCTACCTTCGACGCCTCTGGTGCGGAAGCGTAATTTTCTTTGAGATTTTCTAAAAGATCTAGGGCTACACTATTTTTGTCAACTGCCAAAGCCACCTGTGCGCCTTTCAATAAAAAGCGGGGTGTGGTTAAATTATTTTCAGCAAAAGAAGCCGCTTTTTGATAGTAGCCTAGCGCGTCTTCTAGTTGATTTAGCTCTGTAAAAGCATCTCCAATACCACCCAACGCAAGTGCGCCAAGAAGAGGGTCGGCAGTAGAAAAATTGTCCAAATAAGCAATAGCTTGATCAAAATCGCCTTGCTGTAAAGAAATCATACCCGCATTGTATGTTGCCAATTGACCTGCATCTGAACGACCATAATTTTCAATAATTTCAACAAAGCCAGGTGCCACTCCATCACCCTCAAGTGCAAGTACAAAAAGTGAATCTTGAACTGTAGGGTCTTGCATTCCTTGTTTGAAGTAAGACTGCGCCTGCGCCATTGCATTTGTAGATTCCTCATTAAGAGGTTTTAAAACAAAGCTCATGTACGCCAAATAAGCGAGTACAATAACCACAATAGCGCCTATACCTGTTAGGATGTAATTTTGATATCGTGCAACCCATGCCTCTGCACGTCCTGCAGAAGTATCAAGAGTTGTGAACACTTCAGCTGTGACACTGTCTTGTTCTGGGGCTTGTTGTGCCGATTTGTTTTTACCTCCGCGTTTTTTGTACGTCGCCATGTTTCAAAAGTTATGAAGGCAAAAATAAAATTTTTATTCAATTCACCCTGCCACTAAATTGTTTATTTTGGTAGCTATATTCGCATCTTTCTTTTTGGCATGAATAGTTTACGGCTAAACGCCCTCCATATTACCCATTATAAAAACGTATCCGCTGCGGAATACCAGTTTGAAAAACCCATTCATTGCTTTGTTGGAAACAATGGAAAAGGTAAAACTAACACCTTAGATGCCATTTATCATTTGGCTATGGGCAGGAGCTATTTTTCTTCCATAAATGCGCATACCATTAATCATGATGAAGATTTTATGCGCATTGAAGGACACTTTGTTCGTGAAAACAACAGCGAGCGCATTGAATGCCAGCTAAAGCGTGAAGCATCAAAAGTATTTATTCGGAATGGAAAAAAATACAACCGTCTTTCAGAGCACATCGGCTTACTGCCAACAGTTATGATTTCACCCGCTGACGTGGATTTAATAAACGAAGGTAGCCAAACACGAAGAATTTTTATTGATAGACTCATTGGACAAGCAGATAAAACATACTTGCAGCAGCTTATTCAATATCAAAAAATACTACAACAAAGAAACGCACTGTTAAAACAAATGGGGCGGTTTGCTCATGATGCACAGGAAACGCTTAGCATTTATAACGATCAGTTGGTCCAGCTTGGCACACCTATCCACCATGCACGAATTGATTATTTAACCGCTTTCGAACCGCTTTTTCAAAAACGATACGCCACGATTAGTCGAGGAAATGAAAGCGCTACATTGGTTTATGAAAGCCAGTTAAAAGATGGTGATTTTAATGCACTGCTAAAAGCTGCTGCCACTAAAGATCAACAAGCGCAATTCTCTACCGTAGGTATTCATAAAGATGACTTAGCTTTTGAAATTGATGGCTATCCTATTAAAAGATTTGGTAGCCAAGGGCAACGAAAATCCTTTCTCATTGCACTTAAATTAGCTCAGTTTGATATGTTAAAAAAATCAACTGCCGTAACACCGCTGTTACTTTTAGACGATATTTTTGACAAGCTTGACGAACAACGCGTTGCCGAAATCATTAACTTGGTTCACGAATCATCCTTTGGGCAATTGTTTATTACAGATACCCACCCGGAACGAACTGCAAATGTCATCAAACAGACAAAACAACCCTTTGAACTTCATCAGTTATGAAAATCTATTATTTTATTGTTTTTGCGTTGCTTTTGGGATGCGCACCCAAAGTGACCAAAGAAAGTTTGGATTTTCTCAACGGATATTGGGTTATTAATGAAGCAAAAGCACCAAACGGTGAAAGCAGACCTTATATAGGTGCGGTAGAAGTAGATTTTTTTGAATTAAATGAACAAAAGGGATCTAGGAAAAAATTAAAACCACTACCCAACAATCAATTCAACAAAACCAACGACAAAGTTAATTTCACCATTTCATTTGAAGAAAAAGTATGTATCATTACTTATTTTCGTAAAGAGCACAGTTGGCAAGAAGAAGTTGTACAGCTAAACGAAAACGAACTACAACTGAAAGATGGTAGAGGTGTTGTTTTTCACTACAGAAGATTTGAGCCATGAACACTAGAAAAGACGAACCGCAAGGAATTGGAGAAGTGTTACAACAGTTTACCAAAGCGAATAAACTAGAATCGGGCTTAGATAACGCAAAACTTGAAACCCTTTGGGCAGAGCTTTTAGGTTCTGGTGTACAAGCTTACACCGAATCGATACGCCTATCTGGCGATATACTCTATGTGGGACTTACCTCATCGGTTCTTCGGGAAGAACTCAGTTATGGCAAAGACAATATTATTGCCATGCTAAACGAAGGACTTCAAAAAAATTGCATTAAAAAACTGGTATTGCGCTAAAACTGCTCTCTCCCCGAAAAGTGAAAGGCGATTTCAATAGCTGCATTTTCGTCGCTATCTGAGCCATGCACAGCATTCTCTCCCATAGAAGTAGCATAAAGCTTACGAATCGTACCCTCTGCAGCTTCTGCAGGATTTGTAGCTCCTATCAGTGTACGAAAATCGTTTACTGCATTTTCTTTTTCAAGAACGGCAGCAACAATGGGCCCACTTGTCATAAAAGAAACAAGCTCTCCAAAAAACGGTCTTTCATTGTGAACTGCATAGAAAGCTTCTGCATCAGCTATTGTTAATTGTGTCATTTTCAGGGCAGAAATACGAAAGCCAGCAGCTGTTATTTTGTTTAAAATTGCACCGATGTGGCCGTTAGCAACCCCATCTGGTTTGATCATCGTAAACGTCTGGTTTGTTTTCATAAGCATAATTTTGTGCAAACCTAATGAAATTACAGCAACGCACGTTTAAGTATTTACTTATTTGTAATTTTGACCCATGATGCGAATAGCACTTATCGGCACGGGAAACCTTGCTATTCATTTGGTTCATGCTCTAACTAAGTGCAGCACTACTGAACTCGTGCAATGGGTTGGCAGAAAAAGCACACCTCCAAAACCAAGTTTAAACATACCCTATTACACAGAATACCAACAACATATAGAAGCCGATTTGTGCCTTATTGCAATCTCCGATGATGCGATTTCAACTGTGGCACAACAACTCAAAAACATTGATGTGCTTGTAGCGCATACCGCTGGTGCGGTGTCTGTAGATGAATTAAATCCTATAAAACGTAAAGGCGTTTTTTATCCATTGCAAAGCTTTAAAGAGTCCATTACTGTGAATTGGAGTACTATTCCCATTTGCATTGAAACAACGAACATAGAAGATATAGAAATCCTCGAAAAACTGGCATCTCAACTAAGCGAAAGCGTATATCAAATCAATGAAAACCAACGATTACAACTGCATACAGCTGCGGTATTTGCCAATAATTTCTGTAATCACCTGATAAGGGTAAGTCAAAACATTACAGCAAAAGCCGCACTCCCTTTTTCTATACTGCAGCCACTCATACGAGAAACCTTTGAACGAAGCTTTTCAAATCTAGCAACAACCTTACAAACTGGTCCAGCCAAACGAAATGATGCCATTACGCAACAAAAACATCTTTCTATTTTGCAAAAAGAAGACGCTGAACTCTATCGTATTTTAAGTCAATCTATTTTTAACACACATAACACATGAGCTATAAAAAAGAATTTCGTCACATTACCACTTTTGTTTTCGATGTTGATGGCGTATTTACCGACGGCGGAATAACGATTCTACCTGATGGAGAAATGTTACGTACTATGAACACCAAAGACGGATATGCCGTAAAAGCAGCACTACACGCAGGCTTTCGTGTTGCTATAATTTCTGGTGGTACTAACGAAGCTGTTCGACTTCGACTGCAACAGCTTGGCGTAGGTGATGTGTATTTGGGAGCACATCAAAAAGGCCCTGTATTGACAGAATATGCCGAGAAGCACAACATCTCATATGATGAAATACTTTTTATGGGCGATGATATTCCTGATATTGCTGCGATGAATTTGGCGCGCATGGGATGTTGTCCAAACGATGCCGTCCCAGAAGTTTTGGATGCAGCAGATTATGTTTCACACAAAAATGGCGGCAAAGGCTGTGTGCGCGATGTCATCGAACAAGTGTTAAAAGTACAAGGGAAATGGGGAACACTTACAAACGCACGCAACGATAGCAAATGACCCAAAAACTGTATTTAGGTTCTGGATCGCCAAGGCGTGTGGAATTACTCAGACAGATGAATATTCCATTTGAACAACGTGTACTTGATGTTGATGAAGTGTATTCTCAAGATTTGAAAGGAGCAGCCATCACTGATTTTTTGGCAAAACTGAAAGGTGAAGCGCAACAAAAAATATTATTGCCTAACGAATTTGTGCTAACAGCTGACACCATTGTTTGGCACAACGGCATGGCACTTGGAAAACCAAAAAACGAACATGATGCCATGCAAATGCTCTCATCACTTTCGGGGAGAACGCATGAAGTTATCAGCTCGGTATGTTTGAGTGGTATAGATAGCCAAAAATGCACCAACGACACTACAAAAGTAAGCATGCGCAAACTCACTACAGAAGAAATTGAACATTACGTGCACACCTATAAACCACTTGATAAAGCTGGCGCTTACGGCATTCAAGAGTGGATTGGACTTGTTGGTGTTGCAAAAATTGAAGGATCTTACACCAACGTTGTAGGCTTACCCACACACAAAACCTTTGAATTGCTTTCTACCACCCAAATAATATAACATTAAGCTAAACTGTAATGCGCTAATTTTGTGAAATGCAAAAATTCACAGCTCTTTATGCTGAATTTATTGGAACGTTTGCCATGGTATTTTGTGGTACTGCCGCCATGACGGTAAACGAAACCACAGGAGCTGTTGCTCACGAGGGCGTTGCTATCACTTGGGGGCTTATTGTTATGGTTATGATTTATGCGTTTAGCGAGCAGTCTGGTGCGCACTTCAACCCTGCGGTTACTGTTTCTTTTGCTCTTGCAAAACGCTTTGAATGGAAAAAAGTACCTAGTTATATCATCACCCAGGCATTGGGTGCGATTGCAGCAAGTATTGCAGTAAAAGCGCTACTTCCTGAAAGTGAACTAATAGGTGCTACCATACCCTCTATTCCACATGTGAGTGCCTTTTGGTTAGAACTACTGTTGTCTTTTTTCTTAATGCTCGTGATTTTACACATCAGCACCGGGAGCAAAGAAATTGGACCTGTCGCTGGAGTTGCAGTGGGTAGTGTCATTTTATTAGAAGCCATGTTTGCTGGGCCGCTAACCAACGCCTCCATGAACCCTGTGAGGTCATTAGGCCCTGCGCTTATTGGAAACCATTGGGAACCCATGTGGCTATACCTTACAGCTCCTTTTGTAGGAATGGCACTTGCCGTTGCAGTATTTAAGGTTTTTGTACCTTCACAAAATGGACATTAATCCCGCCACCCTTGTTTGTTTTCTTTGTGGTGTTATATATATCATCACAGCTTGGTTAATGCAGCGGTTTCCACCGAAAAAAATCAATGATTTTTACGGATACAGAACGAGTCTTTCTAAAAAAAGTCAAAAGCATTGGGATTATGCGCAAGTTGAATCAGCCAAATACATGAAACAGGTGGGGTATTACAGTTTGTTGTCCTGCGCACCATTTATCTTAATATCTCCTGAAAATTGGCATGTATGGGCGGCTATAATCATTGTTACCCTATTGCCTTTTGTTGCCCTTATCCAAACCGAAAAAGCATTAAAAAAAAGGTTTAAAGACTAAATTTTGTTTAACTTTTGTGCTACAAGCTTAAACAAAAAAGGTATATTTGCGTAAAACAACGCTATGTACCAATACACCTCCAGACAAGAATTGTCCACCACCATGACACAAGCGTGGACGTTTCTATCTGACCCTAAAAACTTAAAACGCATTACCCCAGATTATATGGGGTTTGACATTATTTCTGGCGCAGAACGCAAGATGTTCCCGGGTCAAATTATCCAATATCGTCTTACGCCACTTTTGGGAATTCCTTTTAGGTGGGTAACTGAAATAACACATGTAGAAGAGGGTGCGTATTTTGTAGATGAGCAACGATTTGGTCCATATACTTTTTGGCATCATAAGCATTTTATTAAAAAAACGGAAAGCGGTGTTGTGATGGAAGATATCGTAGATTATAAGCTACCCCTTGGTCCATTGGGTTGGTTGGCGCATGTGCTTTTTGTGCGCGCAAAGGTCAAGCATATTTTTGATTACAGAGAAAAAGCACTTAACGAAATTTTTAATTCAACATCATGAGTAAAACATTTTTATTGATTGGCGGAAGCTATGGTATTGGCAGCCAAATTATTGACGAACTTCCTGCAGATGCAACCATTATTGTAGCATCTAGAACAAACGAAGGCTTGGCTGGAAAAAACGTGACACACATTCCTTTTGATGTGCTTCAAGACACCTTACCTTTAGACCAACTTCCTGCCGTAATAGACGGATTTGCATACTGCCCTGGCAGTATCAATTTGCGTCCATTCAAAGGATTAAAGCCAGAAGCATTTACAGATGACTTTTCCATCAATGTAATGGGGGCAGTAAAAACATTACAGCAATTACAACCGCTATTGGCTGCAAGTGAGCAAGCAAGTGTGGTGCTTTTTAGCACTGTTGCTGTACAAACAGGTATGCCCTTTCACGCAAGTGTAGCGGCTTCAAAAGGAGCTATAGAGGGTCTTGGACGTTCCTTGGCAGCAGAATGGGCGCCCAAAGTTCGAGTGAATGTTATTGCACCATCTATAACAGAAACGCCTTTGGCAAATCGGTTTTTAAATAACGATGCAAAAAAGGAAAAAGCAGCACTAAGACATCCGCTAAAACGCATTGGAACCACACAAGATGTGGCACAATTGGCAGCGTTTTTATTGTCAGATAAAAGCAGCTGGATGACAGGGCAAGTATTAGGTTTGGACGGCGGTATGTCATCTTTAAATGTAAATGGATGATATTATTTTGGTTTCGTCGCGATTTACGTGAAGCCGATAACGCAGGGTTATTTTATGCACTTTCAGATGCAAATGAGGTACTACCCGCATTTGTTTTTGATGAAAACATCATCGACAAGCTCCCCAAAAACGATGCACGTGTAAGTTTTATCCATGAACACATCTCGAAGTTAGACCGTGTTTTCAGAGCACATGGTAGCGGAATGCTTGTCAAAAAAGGAAATCCTTCAGATTGTATTTCAGCGTGGTGTGAAGCGCATAACATTACTGCTGTTTACACCAACGAAGATTATGAGCCATACGCGAGAGAACGAGACGCCGAAATACAACGCAAACTAGCAGCAATTGGAGTTACGTTCAAGACCTTTAAGGACCAAGTTCTTTTTGCACCCCACGAAGTACTCAAAAAAGATGGGACACCGTATAAAGTTTATACCCCTTATTCTCGAATATGGCTAGCTCAAATGGAAGAAATGGGCGTGCCAAATTTTCCTTCTGAAACTTTGCTTGACAATCTTTTTAAGTTTGAATTTGAGGATATTCCTTCTTTGAAAGAACTCGGATTTTTTAAAGGACAACATGAAATCCCAACTTCGAACGAATCCAAAAGCATGATGGATGCTTATGACGACACACGAAACTTTCCCTCCATGGATAGCACAAGTAAATTGGGAGTCTATTTGCGTTTTGGCGCAGTGTCTATTCGAAAAGTTATTGAAAAAGCCCGTAAAAGCACGCAGCCTACTTTTTTAAAAGAATTGGTATGGCGAGAATTTTTTATGCAGATTTTATGGCATTATCCGCATACAACACAATCGAGTTTTAAACCGCAGTATGACCGGATTGAATGGCGGAATAACGAAGAAGATTTTAAAAAATGGTGCGAGGGAAAAACAGGGTATCCGCTTGTAGATGCGGGGATGCGTGAGCTTAACCAAACGGGCTTTATGCACAATCGCGTCCGCATGCTTGTAGGTAGTTTTTTATGCAAACATTTGCTTATTGATTGGCGCTGGGGCGAAGCCTATTTTGCTGAAAAACTTCTTGATTATGAGCAAGCCAGTAATGTAGGGAATTGGCAATGGGTAGCTGGTAGCGGCGTAGACGCAGCTCCCTATTTCCGCGTATTCAATCCTACAGAGCAAGTAAAAAAGTTTGACAAAGACCACAAATACATTCAAAAATGGGTGCCAGAGTATCAATCCTTGACTTATCCAAATCAAATGGTGGAGCATAAAATGGCCAGAGAACGCTGTTTGCAAACCTACAAAGCTGGGTTAGTAACATGAAAGGCGTAAAAAAGGAACACTTGCCCCAAAAAATTTGTGTGGTATGCAAGCTTCCTTTTGTATGGCGTAAGAAATGGAGTAAGAATTGGGAACACGTAAAATATTGTAGCGAAAGATGCAGAAGGCAAAAACAACAGCAATAGTTTGGTTTAGGAACGATTTACGTATCCGAGATCAACAAGCACTTACACAAGCCACCTCGAAACATAATCATGTAATTGGATTCTATCATATTCCAGAAATATGGTTAAAGGAAACGCCATGGGGTTTCAAAAAAATGGAAGCCTTTAGAGCGCAATTTCTGCTACAAACATTAGCCCAACTGCAAATAGATTTGAGGAAGCTTAACATCACGTTATGGGTTTCCGTTGGAAATTTGAAACAAACTTTACAACAGCTTCAAGAACAATATCAGGTCACAGACTTATACGGACAGCGGGAATGGACACAAGAAGAAATAAATGATGTAGCACAAATCCCTAATAACATCAAAGCGCACTGGAATTACGATCAGTTTTTATTTCATCCTGACGATATTCCTATGGAAGTTTCCAATATTCCAGAGGTGTTTACCGTCTTTAGAAAAAAATGTGAAAAACAAAGTCACGTTAGACCTCCGATAGGGATTCCTGATCCCATGCCAACTGAAAATCTTATACAGGAAAGTCCTGAGTTGCCTACCCTAGAAAAATTAGGCTATCAAAACCCCAGCAAAGACGCAAGAACTGCCATTCCATTTTCAGGAGGGGAAACGGAAGCGTGGGCACGTATCCAAGAATATTTTTGGGACACCAAGCAATTGTCTTTCTATAAAAAAACACGAAACGGTTTATTGGGAAAAAAATACAGCTCTAAGCTGTCACTTTGGATGGCGTTTGGGTCTATATCGCCAAGATCGATTTATGCAGAAGTAAAAAAATACGAGAAAACAATTGCAAAAAACGAGTCCACCTATTGGCTGATATTTGAGCTTATATGGCGTGATTATTTTAAATACATCTCTTTAAAACACGGAGATAAAATTTTTAAAATAGGAGGAATTTTAGATAAATCTTACGATTGGAAAACGGATATAAGACGTGTACAAAAATGGATTGAGGGTAACACACCCGAACCTTTTGTCAATGCAAACATGCGCGAATTGGCTTGCACAGGTTTTATGAGCAATCGCGGACGACAAAACGTAGCGAGTTTTTTCAGTAAAGAATGGTATTTGGATTGGCGTATTGGCGCGGCCTATTTTGAAGCGATGCTCATTGATTATGATGTGCATAGTAATTATGGAAACTGGATGTATAATGCAGGTGTGGGCAATGACCCAAGAGACAGGAAATTCCATATTTCGTGGCAAGCAGAACGTTACGACCCCAACAATACCTACCAAAAAACCTGGCTACAAACAACACTTTTCTAATGGAAGTACGACTCATACTTGGCGATCAACTCAACAAAGAACACAGCTGGTTTATGGAACCCAATAATCAGGTGTGCTATGTGATGTTTGAAATGCGTCAAGAAACAGATTATGTCCGTCATCATGTGCAAAAAGTTGTTGCCTTTTTTGCCGCCATGCGCCAATTTGCACGAAAGCTGGAGGAAGACGGACATACCGTTATCTACTACACCATTGATGACCCCAACAACTTCCAAAACTTGACAAAAAACATCGAGAAAGTGCTTAAATTACTCCAAGCAACTTCTTTCGCCTACCAACTACCAGATGAATTTCGATTAGACGCACAACTCAAAAAATTTGGAAAATCACTAGATATCAAAGTAAAAACTTGCGATACAGAACATTTTTTGACGACTCGAACCGAGTTAGCCGAATTCTATGAAGGCAAAAAAGGGTTGGTTATGGAGTTTTTTTATCGCTATATGCGAAAAAAACACCAATATCTCATGGTGGACGGACAACCCGAAGGCGGCAGCTGGAACTACGATAAATTCAATCGAAATACGTGGAAAGGCGGCACCATACCTCCGCCCTATCAGCCTGATATGACTTTGGCTAAAGAAATTTACAATCAAGTAGTTGCAGCAAAAATAGACACCATTGGAACATTTGATCCGACATCTTTTCTATTTGCGGTATCACGCGAAGAATCACTACATCAATTAGACTATTTCTGCGACCATTTGCTACAAGATTTTGGCACCTATCAAGATGCTATGCATCAAGATGAAACGAATTTATTCCACGCCCGGATTTCTTTTAGTCTAAACATAAAACTCATCAGCCCCGATGAAGTAATTGAGCGCGCCATTGCCGCTTACCGAAATAATGAAGCGATAAGTCTTTCGCAAATTGAGGGTTTTGTACGTCAAATTTTAGGTTGGCGCGAATATATCAGAGGCTTGTATTGGAAAGAAATGCCGGAGTACAAACAAAAAAATGAGTTGAATAATTTTGGAAAACTTCCTGATTTCTATTGGACGGGAAAGACCAAAATGAATTGTCTTAAAACCAGTATCACCAATAGTTTGGAAAACGCTTATGCACACCACATTCAACGCTTGATGATTACGGGAAACTTTGCGCTGCTATTGCAAACCCATCCCGATGAAGTAGATGACTGGTATTTGGGCATTTATGCAGATGCTGTTGAATGGGTACAATTACCCAACACGCGCGGCATGAGTCAGTATGCCGATGGTGGCATAGTGGCAACTAAACCCTATGTCTCGTCGGGATCTTATGTCAATAAAATGAGTAATTACTGCAGCAATTGTAGTTATGACAAAAAGAAGCGCACGGGTGAAAATGCCTGTCCATTTAATAGCCTATACTGGAACTTCTTGGATGATAAAAAAGAAGAATTAAAAGGGAATCACAGGATGGGGATGATGTTCAACTTACTAGGGAAAATCAAACCTGAAGAATTGGCAGAAATTAAGGCACGTGCCTATGAAATTATAGAAAACCCAGATGCATTCTAAACCAACAATACATGTTTTTTGGTTTAAGCGTGACTTGCGTATCCTAGATAATGAAGGGCTTCAAAATGCTATTGAATCCAACACTCCCCTCCTCTTACTTTATATTTTTGAGCCCAGCTTGGAGAAGAACCCGCACTATCACAAACGGCATTGGAACTTTATTGCGCAATCCATTGAAAATCTAAATCAAGAATTAAATCCATACAAAACCAAAATACATTGTGTTCGTGGTGAAGCTACTGAGGTATTGGAGGAATTAGGCAAGACCTGGCATATAAAAACGCTTTTTTCGATGCAAGAAACAGGCTTAAATTGTACTTATGATAGAGATAAAAAAGTAAAAAAATGGTGTGATTCAAAAAAAGTACATTGGGTAGAGCACATCAATAATGGGGTCTTTCGTGGATTGGCAAACAGAGCACATTGGCGGGACTACTGGACAAACTATATGATGCAATCCATAAAACCATTTACGGCTACTGAAAACGATTTTGTGCCTATTGAGGATATACAACTTAAAGAGCAGGCGCTCCAACCCAAAAAAATAGCGGGTATTCAAGAAGGAGGAACTAAAAAAGGGATAGCCTACTTGGAAAGCTTCTTAAAAACACGTCATAAAAAATACCAACAGTCGATTTCAAAACCGGAGGCAGCGCGGTTACATTGCGGGCGTGTGTCGCCCTATTTGGCATGGGGAAATCTTTCTGTACGCTATGTATGGCAACGGGCAAAACAAGCAAAAACCCTAGGAGCAAGTGCCTTCCAAATCAATGCGTTTACGTCAAGACTGCGCTGGCAAGCACATTTTATTCAAAAATTTGAAATGGAAACTCAAATGGAGTTTAGAAGCGTAAATAAAGGGTATCACAACATAAACAAATCCATAAACACAAACTTTATCGACGCATGGAAACAAGGCAAAACCGGCTATCCATTAGTGGATGCGTGTATGCGTTGTGTGGTAGAGACGGGATATTTAAATTTTAGAATGCGTGCCATGGTGGTATCGTTTTTCACCCATCATTTATGGCAACCTTGGCAAGCGGGCGCACAATTCTTAGGGCGTCAGTTTTTAGATTTTGAACCCGGTATCCATTACCCACAATTTCAAATGCAAGCAGGAGAAACAGGCATTAATATGGTGCGAATTTACAACCCTACAAAAAATGCCTTAGAACACGATCCTGATGGAAATTTTGTTCGAAAATGGGTTCCTGAATTAGCAGAATTGCCCACGGCATTTGTACTTGAACCGTGGACCATGACCGAAATTGAACTACAGGGCTATGGCTTTGTTTTAGGGGAAAATTACCCAAAACCAATCATAGACATTAAAAAAACCTACAAGTATGCCTCAAACGTTTTATGGCAAATGCGACGCAATGCCATTGTCCGCCATGAAAGTAGGCGTATTGTGGCAACACATACGTTGCCTGACAGAGAAAATATTATGGACGCATGAAAAGAAAACTCACAGAAATAGAAATTGATAGGATTATTGAAATGGGTTGGGAAGATCGTACCCCGTTTGATGCCATAAAAATGCAATTTGGACTAAAGGAACAAGAGGTGATAACCATTATGCGACGTAACATGAAACCAAATAGTTTTAAGTTATGGCGAAAAAGAGTTCAAGGAAGAAAAACCAAACATTTAAAAAAGCGAACAGACGAAGTTGGACGATTTAAATGTTCCCGTCAAAAAGGTATTAGCAACAATAAGGTTTCTAAACGCTAGCTTTATGAAATTCGCTCTATCTGAGCACCCAAAGCACGAAGTCGTGTGTCTATATTTTGATACCCCCTATCTATTTGTTCTATATTGAAGATGGTACTTGTGCCTTTGGCAGAAAGGGCTGCTATAAGTAAGGAAATACCAGCACGAATATCGGGAGAGGTCATTGTTGTTGCTTTAAGCGATGACTTAAAATCATGCCCAATTACGTTAGCCCGGTGTGGGTCACAAAGAATAATTTTCGCCCCCATATCAATGAGTTTATCCACAAAGAATAAGCGACTCTCAAACATTTTTTGATGCACCAACACACTACCACGTGCTTGTGTAGCTACTACGAGCACAATACTCAAAAGGTCAGGTGTAAAACCTGGCCAGGGTGCATCAGAAATAGTCATCACAGAACCATCGATATAGCTTTGAATTTCAAAACCATCGGTGTGTGCGGGGATAAACATATCGTCACCTTTTTGCTCAATTGTAATGCCCAAACGACGAAATACATCTGGGATTTGACCCAAATATTCCCAATGTACATTTTTTATGGTAAGTGCACTTTGCGTTAGTGCTGCAAGTCCAATCCAACTGCCAATTTCAATCATATCGGGTAAAATACGATGTTCTGTTCCGCCAAGTTTTTCAACCCCCTCAATCGTAAGTAAATTAGAACCTATACCCGAAATGTTGGCTCCCATACGCACCAGCATATTGCAAAGCTGTTGTAAGTAAGGCTCGCAAGCAGCATTATAAATGGTGGTGGTTCCTTTGGCAAGTACAGCGGCCATCACAATATTTGCCGTCCCCGTAACAGAGGCTTCGTCCAACAACATATACGTGCCTCGAAGTTCATCGGCTTCTACGCCATAAAAATATTCCTCCTTGTTGTAACGAAATGTTGCGCCAAGTTTTATAAATCCTTGAAAGTGCGTATCTAATCTGCGACGACCAATTTTATCTCCACCAGGTTTGGGAATAAATCCTTTTCCAAAACGAGCCAGTAAAGGCCCAACAATCATAATGGATCCGCGTAATCCACGACCAGCAATTTTAAAATCGTCAGATTGAAGGTAGTCAATATCTACATGGTCAGCTTGAAATGTATAGGTGTCTGCATTGTGCTTTTCAACCTTAACACCTAATTGAATGAGTATATCAATAAGCTTATTGACATCAATAATATCTGGAATGTTGCTTATGGTTACAGGCGCTGGAGTAAGTAAAACAGCACATAAAATCTGAAGTGCCTCATTTTTAGCTCCTTGTGGTTGAATAGCTCCCGAAAGAGGTACACCGCCCGTAATCTTAAAAGCTCCCATTTATTTACGACGTTGTTGCTTAGGATTTCGGTAATTTTTGTGCTTACTTCGTATACCACCTCCGCCTTTACCAAATCGTTTGTTTGTCAAGCGAATGAGGTTTTCAGAGTCGGTAAGGGTTACATGTTCACTGCTAAGCACTAATTTTCCTCCTGAAAGCTCGGCTAAATGGTTAAAAATAACATGGTCCTCAACCGTATCTTTATTATAATTCAAAAAACATTTTTTCATGTGATTGGCAATCACATAAACCAAGGCTTCTTTAAGATCGCCTTCTTCCCAGTCTACAACAACATCAATCATTCCCTTAATATTATTGCCGTAAAAACGGTATTTCGGATAGGATTGTGGATAGTCTAGCGGGGCCGGAGGTGCAGCCAATACTTCTGCGCTTGGCTTTGGGAAAGGTGCATCTACATCCAACTCAAAGTCAGACATAATGAATAATTGATCCCAAAGTTTATGCTGAAAATCAGCAACATCACGTAAGTGTGGGTTTAGATTTCCCATTATACCAATAATGGCTTGGGCTTGTTTGTTTCGTTGCTCTTTATCGTCTTCAGCCATTACTTGCTGAATCATTTTATGAATGTGACGACCGTATTCTGGAATCGCTAAATCTGAGCGTTCGTTATTGTATTGGAGATTTTCTATCAAGTGAAGAATATTTATGAGGTAAAACTACTAAAAAAAGATTAGAGCTGAATGATATTTGGAATTTTAGCTGCTTGCTTGTACTTATCGATAATTACAGCTGGGTTTTCGAAAGTCCCTTGAACGGAAATGCTGTTGTATGTGCCTTTGCTTGAAACGCGAACACTTATTTTGACAACATCCTTGGAAAATAAATCTTCAAGAATTTTTTGAGCATTACCGGAGGCTGGCACAATAAACTTAAACACATACACGCTTGGCCATGAACTTGTATCTAAAAGTTGTTGGTGAAACCGTTCGTAAAAAGACTGGTCTTTAGCAGGTTGTTGCATCTTGCAAAGATACAGTTTTGCAAACGGTTACAAATCCCGACATTTGTATATGTTTGAAAAACAAAAAGTAGTCTTTACCGGTTCGCCCGCAAGTGGAAAAACCACACTACTTAACTGTGTAAATCACCCTGAAATAGCGTGCTACGAGGAGGTTTCAAGGGCTGTCATTTCAGCATCTCAAGCCAATGGAACCCAGCGTCCTTTTTTGGAAAATCCATTGGCTTTTAGCGAGACTATTTTTGAAAACAGGCTTCATGATTATTTTAAAGTAAGTAACACACCTGTGCAACTGTATGACCGTGGAATACACGACGTAGTGGCGTATTTACATGAATTAGGCGACGATGTGCCTTGTGGTATGGAGGAAGATTGTAAGAATTTTACCTACGACAAGGTATTCATTTTCCCGCCTTGGGAGGCTATTTTTGAGCAAGATGAACAACGGGAAGAAGACTTTAACGAAGCTAAAAAACTTCATATTGCTTTAGTAGAAACCTATACTACCTTTGGCATGAAATGCATTGAAGTGCCTCTTGTAAGTGTTGCCCAGCGCCTAGCGTTTATTTTAAAAAATCTATGACTGTAACTGTAAAAAACACGCTTAAAACATATTGGGGTGCTTCCGATTTTCGGACGGGACAGTATGAAGCTGTTTCAGCAGTTCTGGATAGACGCGACTGTTTGGTAGTATTGCCAACCGGTGGAGGAAAAAGCCTTTGTTATCAATTACCAGCGTTGGTATTACCCGGGGTTTGCGTGGTGATTAGTCCACTGATTGCGTTAATGAGCGACCAAGTAGAGGGGCTTCAAAAGAAAGGCATTCGTGCCATGCATTTATCGGGGCCTATGCAAGAGGATGACCTTGTAAGGGCGTTAGACAATTGTAAGTTTGGAAATTTTAAATTTCTATACCTATCGCCGGAACGAGCGCAGCACCCCTTGGTTCAAGCCCATTTATCTCAAATGCAACTTTCGCTACTTGCCATTGACGAAGCGCATTGCATTTCGGAATGGGGGCACGATTTTAGACCTGCCTACCGCGAAATCATCTCCCTAAAAAATCTACTAACAGATATTCCAACCATTGCGGTTACAGCAACTGCAACTGCAGACGTAAGGGAAGACATCTGTAAAACCCTTGAACTACAAGCGCCAGAAAAAATTATTGGTTCGTTTGATAGACCAAATATTGAATTGCGTGTAGCGTCTAATTCAAATAAACTGGATGCTATTTCCGCAGCTTTAGAACCCAAAGGACTGCCAAGTATTGTTTATGTAGGCACGCGGAAAAGTGCTGAGTTGCTGAGCAATCACCTGAATAATATGGGGCATAAATCGGCTTTTTTTCATGGAGGTGCTACTGAAAAAGAATGGCGAATTGCCAACTGGATGCAAGAAAAAACACCTGTAATGGTTGCCACTACGGCATTTGGTATGGGTATAGACAAGGCAAACGTAAAACGAGTAGTGCACGCCACTTTACCATTTAGCATGGAGCAATATTATCAAGAAGTGGGACGGTGTGGCAGAGACGGAAATACTTCAACAGCTACGCTTTTTGTAGGACCTGAAGACCAAAGAAAACTTTGGGATAGACTCATGGCTAGTGTTCCACCGAGGGATGCCATCCAAAAAACATACAAGTATTTATGCCTGTATTTTGATATCGCCTATGGCGAATTACCGCAAGAATTGTTGGAGTTTAATTTAAATCTGTTTTGCAAGCGATATGATGTAAACCCAAAAACAACCTTTCATGTGTTAGAACTTTTACAGCGCGGACAGGTGCTATCGCTCACGCAATACAACACACCAAAAACTTCACTTAAACTTGAAATAAACAGCAATCCAAAAAGTAATATTTTAATTGATTATTTACTTCGAAATATTGGCGGAATCACAGAGAGCATGCAATCTGTAAACTTATATGATGCTGCCAAGAAATGTAATTTGCCTTTGCAGCAGTGCATTGCGTTGTTGAAAAAGATGGAGCAAAATGGAACGGCAAACATTCAGCAGCTGCATGTTGATAGCGCCATTCAGTTTCTTTCGCCAAGAGAGGATAACATAACCCTGCGAAATGTGCTCAAGCAAATGGATACTTTTAAACGGGAAAAAAAGCGATTAGCAGATTCGGTTTGGGAATACTGTACCACGACTAAATGCCATCGGAAAAAACTCTTAAATTACTTTGGCGAAAAAACAAAAAATAGATGTGAATCCTGCTCGAATTGCATGAAAAACAACACCTCAATTCGTGAAGTAATTCAGGAGTTAAAAAAAATACTTACCAATGGAGAAACGGTATCTTTGAATCAACTGGTCATAGAATCAAAATTCGGCAGAGAACACGTTATTGATGGGCTTGGATTTTTAGTAGATGAGGAAATTATTGTGCAAGAAAAAATAAATTTTTACAGATTAAAATGAACAAATCATTACGAGTGATTTTTATGGGAACACCCGCTTTTGCAGTAGCTGGGTTACGTGGTATTATTGAAAGCCATCATGATGTTGTGGCGGTGGTTACAACCCCTGATCGTCCTGCTGGACGCGGTAAAAAATTACGTTTTTCGGCTGTTAAGGAAGAGGCCTTGGCGCAAGGTATCCCATTACTTCAACCCGAAAAATTGAATGACACAAATACGATTGAGCAGCTAAAAGCATTCAAAGCGGATGTCTTTGTTGTGGTTGCATTTAGAATGCTGCCAAAAGTGATTTGGAAAATTCCGCAACTTGGCACTTTTAACCTTCATGCATCTTTATTGCCACACTATCGGGGTGCTGCACCCATTCACTGGGCTATTATACATGGAGAAAAAGAATCTGGATTAACTACTTTTTTGATTGACGAAAAAATTGATACGGGTGCTGTTTTGTTACAAGAAAGCATGCGTATTAAACCAGAAGAAACAATGGGGGAATTGAGTCAGCGCATGCAAGAAAAGTCAGGAGGAATGATTGTAAAGACGTTGGATGTTTTAGCTACGGGAACTGTTGAAGCAATACCACAACCTATGGCTAAAAATCTAATTCCTGCACCAAAACTAACAAAAGAAAACACGCGAGTAGACTGGAGTAAAAACGGTCAAGAAATTGTAAATCACATCCACGGATTGAATCCTTTCCCTACTGCATGGAGCGTATTAGCATTTCCCAATGAGGAACTATATGTTAAACTGAAACGAGCACGTTTTATGACAAGTACTCCGGTACATCCGCCAGGCATTATCACTATTGAAGACAGGCAACTTTATGTGTCCGTAATCGACGGCTATGTGTATTTAGATGAACTTCAACTGCCAAATAAGAAAAGTATGGATACTGCTGCTTTGCTCAATGGGTATAGCTTTCCAGAAAAATGTAGATTTGTGTGATGACAGGTAAACTTCTAGTGGCACATCCTTCCATTCTTGGCGACCAATCTTTTGGGCGCAGCGTGGTGCTTATGACGGAACACAACGATGAAAGTTCTATGGGTTTCGTTGTAAATCAACATACACATTACAACCTAAGCGATTTACTACCTGAACTAGGTGTTGACGCTCCTGTTTTTCAGGGCGGTCCCGTAGATGACGATACATTGTTTTACGTCCACACCAAACAAGATGTTGCAGATGCAAAACCACTTGGCAATGGTCTTTTTTGGGGAGGCGATTTAGATGACATAAAATTAGCTTTGCTATCCAATACGCTACCCACTAATGAAATTAAGTTTTTACTCGGCTATGCTGGTTGGAATGCAGGGCAATTGACAGAAGAGGTCAAAACAAATGCGTGGATACTGGTTAAAAACAACTTCAACCTTTTTGAAAATGAGGAGCAACTCTGGGGAAGTGTTCTTAGAGGGTTGGGTGGCGAGCTTTCGCTATATGCCTATGCACCTACTTTTCCTGGACTGAACTGACCGATTCATTTAATGCGTGTTGTAATTGAAGCGTAATTGTATTTTGATAGTCGGTTCTTCGATAAGAAGAAACGGGTTGAATTCCAGTAATAGCATTGGTCATAAAAACCTCTTGAACTTGTTGCAAATCAAAAGGAGATATTTTTTCTTCAACACAGGAAATGTTTTGCTTTTTAGCCAATCGCATTACTTGCTTGCGCATGATACCGTCCAAGCATCCGGAAGTCAAAGGGGGTGTGCGAAGCATAGCTCCATCAACAACAAAAAGATTTCCGTTCAGAAATTCCACAATTTCCTTATCGTCATTAACCAAAATACCGTTATCAAAACCCTGTTCTTGCATAAAAATACTACCAATAACCTGTAGGGCTTTGTTATTTGATTTTAGATTTGACAACATGCTTTTTTGCACGTAATAGTCTTTAAACAATTCTACGTTGTAGCTTTCTTTTGAAGTATATGTTTCTTCTTTGATAGGCTTGGCTTCTATGACATAACTCACATCACGTGATGTAGGTAAATACACGCCGCCATCATTTCTAAAAACCGATAATCGAATGCGCCATGAAGGCGATGCAATACTTTGGGCCTCTACCACACGTAAACATTCTTGTTCAAGAAATTCGGGAGTAAAAGTCATAGGGATATGCATGCGAAAGACACGCATGGCAGCCATAAGTCTAAAATAATGGTCTTCCCAAAAATGGAGGTGGTTTTGGCTGTAACGAAGGGTTTCAAAAACAGCATCTCCGTATAAAAAACCACGATTATGAACTGAAAAAGGTGGCGAAGTTGCAGATTGCAGTGCGCCGTTTAGGTTTATCATATACTTATGCCGAGCCTAAAACTTGCTTTAAATCTCCAATCTGACTTTCCCAAAGCATTTTGGTCTCATCGACTTCGTCTTCGTCAGCAAAGTCGGTTACCACAACAGAAACGTCTTTGGTAATCTCATCCACAACAATGCGCATTTCAAAGTAACAGTCGTCTTGATCGTCATCTCCGTTAAGCCAACGAAAGCGGACAAATTCATTTGCTTTTTTACGTAATAAAAGTGCTTCTTCTTCTGAGTCATCCCAAAAGAAAGAATATTTTTCGGTGCGTGCATTGACATTATCGGCAAACCATTCTGAAAGCCCAGAAGGAGTGTGCATGTATTGGTACAGTAGCTGAGGCGATGCTTGAATAATAAATTCAAGCTCTATTTTTGTTTTTGACATATAAAATAAAAAGTCCAATATATAGATTAAAAACGACCTTTAAAAGAAAAGGCAAAAAAACAGCGACAAAAAGGAAAAACAAATTGTTATATTTGCGCCGCTTTGGCGAGGTAGCTCAGCCGGTTAGAGCGTCGGATTCATAACCCGGAGGTCGGGAGTTCAAGTCTCCCTCTCGCTACAATCGAGTCATCAGAAATGGTGACTCTTTTTTTTGCTTTAAACTCAAGTATATCAGGTGTTTAAGGAAAATTTAACAACATCAAAAGCACCATAAATAGTTAATTATTTACAATAATTACTACCAAGGTTAAGTGTCAAATATACATAAAACTGGCAGTAAAAACACACTAAACTGACAGTAAAACTGACAGTAAAAACCCAAAAAAAATCCAGGAAAAGCAAATTAAACTATCCACCCCTATTGATTTTAAGATTGTTTTCAGTTTCGAGAGTTAGTTGACATTTAGACATATAAACCAATCTATCTAGGCTTTAAACATGATGAAAGACACACATATTACTTCACCATTTTCACATAGGTTTCTAAGCCTTGGTATTCTATTTTAAATATGTAAACACCTTGCTTTAGTGACGTGGTGTTTAAAACGCTAATAGACTTCTCTTTGAGTACTTGACTACCAAGGATATTGTATACACTTACATCAACTAAACTCTCAGAGGATATGATGACTTTTTCTGAGAATGGATTTGGATAGACTTGAATCGAATCAGTAAAGTCTTTGACTGACAAAGACTGTACGACACTAATTTTACCAGATGTTAACGTTTCACTTGAAACATCTTGATTGTTTTGGTCTGAAATAACAACATTGGAATATGTTAAAGTATAGTCATTGTATGATGTGTCATTATTAACTGAAAAAGGAAGTTCAAAAAGCACTTCACTTCCTGCACTAATGGATTCTCCTGAGGTGTTATAGATAATTATTCTTCTATTACCATTGGATAAGCTAGAACTCGAAATGGAAAAATTTGTTGTAGAGCTTGACATTACCATGTTAGAAAAGTCAAAAGAGAACCCCTGCGGAAAATCAATATCAACTTGAACACCTTTAACAGAGTTATAATTGTGCAGTCTAAATAATAGATTATAAGATTCTCCATTTAAAACCTTTATATCATCAATTGAAAGATAATTAGGAGAAAAAACATCTGCAGTTACATTGATGATATTCTGCTCAGTAGACCCATTGTGTCTAATTGATATATCTTGATCTACATCTCCATTTGAAGAGGGTGTAAAGGTTAGTGTTATGTCTTTGTGTGCTCCTTGAGAAATAGTGAACGGAGTTGCAGTATCGATATCAAACAAAGAAACATCTTTAACAATACCGCTAATGTTAAGCGCTGCAGATCCGTTATTAGTAAGCCTTATAACCTGCTGTCTTGTTTCGGTAATGGGAACCCTTCCAAATGATATTGAACTTGGGTTGGTAACCAGGTTTGGAGCATTTATCTGAACAGATCCATTGTAACTGTCCGACTCTATATCTCCAAGGGTTATATTTGAGATAATTGGATTGGAAATAATTAAGTTGTAATTCCCAGAGCTTACTTCTGGTTTTAATTTAAGGATCATAACCTCACCATCTGACCCGCTGAATTCAGCATTAGTATTTGAGTATGCAATCACTCTAAGGGTGTTTGCATTTATCAGACTTCCACTTACGGAGTGGTCACTCTTTCGAGTGCTCAGCACTACTGAATTTTCAACATAATTGATGTCTTGTGGAAGGGTTAGATCAAACTGAAAGCCACTAAAGGGTTCCATGTTATTGATTGAAACTGGGATACTAATATCAGTGTGGATCTCTCCAGAACCTGACCCAATGTGTATCTCATTCACGGCATATACATTTGCACTAACAGTTGTTTTTTGAAGTTGCCGTAATCCGTCATTATCATTAGTTGTAAAGGACACCTCAGATGATGCATCATACTTTTCACTAGAATCAAGTGCAATTGAAACACTTTGACTCCCGCCAGGAGTTATTGTCAAGGGAAACGTTGAAGTTAAACTTAGTGGACTTGAAAGGTTAACCGCTGAAATAGTAAGGTTTTCATTTCCGTTATTTGAAATTGATATCGAGCGCTGCTCATTATTTCCAATAGGCACCCTTCCAAAATTTACACTAGTTGTGTTTACATTCAAGTGCGCACCTCTAACAGAGACAGTGCCATTAGACGAACTACTACTTAGCTCAGTTCCTGTAGCGTCTGATAGCACCACATTTGAAATCGAAAAGGGGTAATCATTTGGAAGTGTTTTAGAACTTAAGTCCAACTTTAGGATGGCACCAGATCCAACTTCAATAACACCACCAGATGATGAATACATCACAACCCTCATAATGTTATCAGAGGGGTTACTTGATGATACAGTAAAACCAGAAGCCCTAGTGGTCAATGTATGGTTACTTCCATAAGTAAACGCATCTTGATTTATATCTATGTCAAATTGAAGTGCAGATACAGCAGAATCATTATCAAGCCCTATCTCATACTCAAAAGAGGTGTTTTCATTTACGTTAAGACTACCACCCGATAATGTGTTCTGACTAAAAACAAAGAATGGGAGTAGTAAAAGAACTACTCTCATTCAATAACGATTTTAGTTGTGTGATTAAATTTAGTCTCTCCACTTCTATTGGCATTAATCATCATGATGTAAGTGCCTGTACTGAGTTTTTGCAAGTCAAGTGATGCTCTTGCATGTCCTTTTGTGTTTTTAAAACTGCCACTGTTCCACATCAGCCTTCCGCTTAGGTCAAACACCCCAACACTTAGGTTGTCCATCTGCTCTGGAAGGTAGTAGTGAAGCTTTATGAGTCCATTACTTGGATTAGGCGATACAGATAACACCTCTAACTTGTCCGTTTGAAGTGGTGCATCTATGTGAGAGATAGCACCTTGGTTGTAAAGAACAAAAATACTCTCTCCATAGCTTGTTGCCATAGCTCCAGCAGTAACATCTAGTGGTTTGTTGCTAGTGGACAATAGTTTGTGTGTACCAGGCGTGATCTGGAAGCCATCAAAGCTGTACGCCATCACAACTCTTTTATCATCTATCATAAAGTTATTCAGCTCATATCCCTCTAACAGCTCAGAAGCAGTAAAGGATAAATCTCCATCAAACGAAAGCTGTAATCCTGAGATAGGTTTGTCTGTTTTAACATAAAGGTCGTTATCCCTCCAAAACAGTTCAGCCTCTCCCACGGGAGCATTAGAGACGTAATTAATAGGCTCTCCATTTAATCTAACAGAACTTGTTGTTGGGTTTAGTATCATATCCACAATACCCACCACATCCAGCACATTCACTGAAGAGTCATTGTTCACATCCGTAGCATAATCAACAAATGGAGTGGGATTGTTTCCAAGGATATAGTCAACAGTATTTACAACATCCATAAGGTTTACACTGCTATCACCGTTACTATCCCCTAGAGCGGCAGTGAGTAGCTGAGAAGAGACTGCATTTGAATAATCTGTTTCTTCAAAGCTTGTTCTAAGGATCTTGTACTTATAAAAATACTGGGTGTCACGTGCTACATCATAGTCTTTAAACGTGATATCCGCAATAAGTGATTCATTGATTTTTACTGGGTCTGTAAACGTTCCGTCTTCATTAGCGGTGTATCTATACATATTATACCCTAGTACATCATTCAAATCAGACTCCGAAGGTGGAGTCCAATTCAAGGTAATCTCACCCAAACCAGCTGTTGCCATAAAACCAGTAGAAGCCGATCCAGCGGATTGAACAAGCATGTTGAACCTATAATCCTCAACAGGGATCTCAAAATAATCAAGGTCTCTTGCATCTTGAACACGGATTCGGTTTATCCCATCAGCTGCACCAATGTTTACATCGTGGGTGACTGTGTAGATTTTTCCGTCTGTAGACCAAGTCCCCTGCTCTGAAATAATCTTTTGATTGTAAGGCTCCCGAACACCATATGAAATCTGAGGATCAACACTTGTGTCCATCTCACGATTGAAATAAACTTTAAACTCATGGGTGCCTACACCAATGGGATCCATCTCATCATATTCATCTTGAGCGTCCTTACCGTTAACAAGAACTTTCCAAACAATACCATGTGAGCCTTCGTGCGGTAGTTTTGAGATGTCTTTTCGCTCAATTAAACCTGTCCTACCCTCAGTTAATAGATCTGAAATATTTGAATTTATTATATCATCATTAGCACTGCCTAAATAGATGTTAAATCCTGTGGTTACTCCATTTTGAGTGCTATTACTTGTTACTATACTTTGACTTAAATTACCATTAGAATTAAAGTTATTAATTAAGTTTGTTGAAATGTTATTATAGAAAGATCTACCATCTGAAGTTGCAGAAATTGCACCAATACCAAAAGATCCACTATTGTTAATAATATTAATATCCTTCATATATTCGGATAATAAATTTCTATCGTCTGTTATCATAGAACCCATATAGTTTTCAACTAAATTTACCCTATTGTATGTAGGTTTAGATGTTGAGTTATAATTAACAGAACTTACATCTCCATTAAAGCCATAGTATGCTCTAGAATTTCTGATAATAACATCTTCATAAATAGCTAATTGACCAGTTGGACAAGGAAAGAAAGATTGACATGAAGAATCAAAGCCCCCTATATTTTCAAATATCACATATTTAAATTCTGAAATTGAATTAGTATTAAGACTAAAAGATTTCCACTCATTATCTTCAGCTGTGAATGTGATAAAATCATTTTTATTTCCAATAGCCAATAATTTAGCATTCTCTATGACGTTAAATGTTTTATTATCTGCGATTTTTAATATTACACCTGGGTTTATTTTTAATATTGAAGAGCCTCTCATAACTAAATTATCACTTACTAAATACTCTTTATCTTTTTCCAATGTTAAATCAGTATCATAAATACCAAACAGTAATATTGAATTTTTAACATTCACAACAATTTTCTGTGACGACAAATAGTCTTGATTATCTCCAGACCAAACACTTACTTTAAATTGGATATTTACATTGTTTGCAATGTTATCAGCTAGTTTAATTTTGAGTGACTGATCAAGTTTTTGAAGATTGGCATAAGCAGAAATTGAGCCAATTGCAATCTCACTCTCTAAAATCTCTGCCTTAGACGTATCTTCAAACTCCCAAAATTCAATCCCTACCCGAACATCATCTGTTGGTCCCCAATAGTTTTTAATCATCGGAAACAACTCTAATGTTTCCCCTGGTTCCCAAAAACCATTATTGTTCTGATCGTTAATCTCATCTTTTATGTCTGCACTTAAAACTTTAAGCACAGGAGTTGGTACTACATCAATAGCTGCTTTGATATCTACATTTTGACCACTTGTGTTAATTAGATTTCCAAAAATCAGCTCTTTAGAGTCATCAGGTTTTTGTTGCATGTACAGTGCCATTGCTCCTGCAACAAGTGGCGTTGCCATAGATGTTCCTGTAAGCGCTCTATATCCTCCATTAGGAACTGTATTCATAATGCCAGATCCTGGTGCTTTAACCTCGTAGTTTAAAAAGTTTGAATACCCTGAATAAATCGGACCATCTTGATCGTAATTGTCATAAATTCCATTTCCATCCTCTACACCCAAAACAAAAGTATAGGCTCCAGGATAGAGAGGTGCACTAGGGGTTTTGTCAGGGCATAGTCTTGGACCAATACATATTTTATCATTACCAGCAGCTGCCACCAATAAACTTGATGCGTAGGCATTTTCAATGGCAGATTTTAGCGTAGAGGACTCAGCGTATGATCCAAAGCTCATGTTTTGGATAGTGGCTCCGTTTGCAGTTGCGTAGTTTACACCTTCAGCTATGGTAGTGCTGTTACCAACCCCATTGGATTGAAATACTTTTATAGGCATCAATTTAACATTCCAAGCTGCACCTGAAACGCCTATTCCATTATCTCCAACGGCTCCTACAATACCCGCTACGTGTGTACCATGCATGTTATCATCAAGTGGTGCGTTGTCATTATTTATAAAATCCCAACCACGAATGTCATCTATATAGCCATTGCCATCATCATCAAAACCCTCCACGCCGTTTAATTCTGCTTCATTGATCCAGATGTTTGCTGCTAAATCAGGATGGGTATAATCAACCCCTGTGTCTAATATAGCTACAATTTGTGAACCATCGCCTGTAGTGTATTCGTTCCACACATCATCAATGTTGGTTTGTGTGATGTTTGTTTGTTGGCTATATAATGGGTCATTAGGTACAGTAGTACTTGTTGTGGATATTGGGGATAGATCTTTGTCATAAATAATATCAGAAGCAATCTCAAAGTCGTTGATGCTGAAGATATAGTTAGGCTCTATGTATTCAATGTTTGGGTTGTCTTTTAACTTTTCTACAAGCTCAAGAATATTAGCGTTTTTATCTTCTAGTTCAAGCTTTACAACATTCTTAAGTGATAGAAACTCTTCTGGCTCATCCTTTGTAGCAGAGGAAGATGTACTACCCCCAGTGCTGTTTGCTTGTAGTTGTCTTTGTTGCTGAACACGCTGAAGTGTTTTTTGCTGTTTTAAACGAATACTATTATCTACAGATTCTTTTGAAAATAAAGCTTCCTGACTCTTTACAGCAGCATCAAGTCCAATGATCCTGGACACCTCTTTGCTGATACTATTCTTAGCAACAAGTTTACCTGCAGGTGGAGTCTGCCCAACAGAAGCATAGACAATGCCTGCATCAACATCATCCTTGAGCTTTACAATTAATTCTCCAGGAACAAAATTGAACTGATCAGAACGAGGATCACGCTGCTGACTAAAAACAAATAATGGGATAAATAAAAAAAGTAATCTTTTCATTGAACTTTGATTTATTCAAATATAAAATTAAATTAATTAAACCTACTTCAAGAATATTTTATCCTTGTAACCACACTAACCACATCAAACAATAAGCGCATTGAGCTAATATTCTACTCATTGCGCTGAACTAAATCACTGTCATTTGTTTCGCATTGCTTAGCTATAGAGGGGTATTATTCAGTATGTGTGCAAGCAGCTCCGCATATGACATAAAATATTAAATATAAGTCCTAAGCTCGTTGTAATGAATAAGGACTATTATACCAAAAAGCAAGTAGATGATTTAATCAGTAAATTGACGGAAAAACACTGTTTGTAAACACTGTTTCATATTACCACACTGTTTATACTGTGTATACCACTACATAGGGGTGTATAACAATGTATGAAGTATAACTTAATAGTTGTAATACTTGAGATTGTAATCCTGTAGTCTAATGTTTGTAGTTAGTAGTGAGTGGAGTACCACAACAACTCAGCAATGCTTCTCAGGAGAATGAAGAATGCACGAATCCCACTAGAGATGTTACGCTCTTCATCACTCCTATTGATAAATTAATGGTTCAAATAAACGTTTACATGCTCCACTATCAAATGTCTGAGATGGAACATTAGAGCCCCTCAGCTTGGAACTAACTTTCAAGTGTCTAATCACCCGCTATACCTAATACTCGTTCCTTAATGCCATATTTGGGTTGTGTATAGATCCCGTAGTAACCCATAAAACAATCATGCTACCGTTAATCTTTCCGTCCATGATTGAGTATTAAACAAATATAAAAACACCAATTTGATCTACGAAGGATTTAACCTGTTACTTATCAACAACTTAGAAGGTTTTATTAACCATCTTAATAGTTATTATTGATCAATGTGGTTGTTTGTAAAATTTCTTATTTATAAAAAGGAATCAGTGTATAACCCCTCCCACTAAAACACCACATTTTAAGCTTTCAAAAAATAAACCACCTATAAATACAAATATAGCATTAAGTTAGTGTGTGTAAGAGATGAGTCCCCTCCCAACAGAAACCCCACACGAAACTTGCAGCTTTGGGGATAGCCCCCCTAAACCATAGGCATATCTTCTTCTTTTAGTTCGGCTATTTCAAGTCCTCTTAAGTAGGTCAGGGATACGTTTAAACTTGAGTGCCCCATAGCTCTTTGTAGCTTGTGTAATGAACCAGTTCTCTTAAAGATTTCTATAGCCCCTGAGTGCCTAAAAGAGTAAAGTGTTTGGTCTTGTTCAAGCAGCTTAGAAACCCTCTTAAAACGCCCCCAAAGAGTTTTATGTAGGCTAAATCCTCTGTAAAGTATCCCCACGTTAGTTCTATAATCTCACGATGAGGTCTTGACAGGCATCCATAGGTCATAAGACAACACAGATATAGCTGTTTGTTAAACGCTTTTATAGGTAAAACTAAGTGATATATTGATTAATAGAAAAAGGAACTACATCACTGTAATTCCTTTTTTTAGTTGAAAGTTATAGCCCTCAATATTTAATAATTTGTACTAATTATTAGGTATTCCGTTCCCTCCTCCAAAAGGAGCCCAGTTTGAATGCATTATTTTCCACCCATTTTCTGTTGCAATCCAAACCGAAGAGGCTCTTGTACTATAATCGACATTATCTCCTTCTACTACTGTGTAATCTCCTTTGGCGTAAAAGGTTAGTACGGCAGTTCTTGAATCAGGTGAAAGAGCGACATTGATGTCATATAAATCAAAATCTCCCCATTTAACTGCTGGCGCAACGTCAAAATTTTCAGTACTCATTGTATAAAACTTGCTTAAGTTTGAGTCTCCTGTTGAAAAAGCTATGTTCTTATCAATATACTTATTAAATTCTTCTGAGTTTCGTGTGAGAATAGCTTCTTGAAGATTTACAGCATTTTCTTTTAAAGCACTGACAATATCTTCGTCAGAAACTGTTGGTTCAACTTTTTGTTGACAAGCTGTAACTAATATTACAGCCATTAATAGAAATAAATTTTTCATATTTTTTTGTTTTAAATTTTTGCAATATAAAGAAAAGAATTTCAAAACTATTTTTTTTACATTTAAACCATAGGCATATCTTCTTCTTTTAATTCAGCTACTTCTAAACCTCTTAAATAGTTAAGACTGACAGCTAAAGAAGAGTGTCCTAAGGCCTTTTTAGTTTCCTGCAGAATCATTTACAAAATTACATTGCAATCATGAATTAAATATTATAATTTAGCTATATTATAAATCAATTAAAATGAAAAAATTAGTATTAATAACTTTATTATTTTCAGCATCTTTAATCTTTGCTCAAAAGACGGTCGCTACTGTAAAAGATTCCGATGAGTTAACCTTAAATGTTAAAAAGCTTAATCAAACTTATGTTGAAAATGATTTTAGTTTATGGAATGAATTATTTGCTGATGATGCTGTTGTGTATTTAAACAATTCTAAAATGGACAAGCAAACTCTAATAGCTGGTTTTAAAGGACATCATAGTATTTTCAATGACATTCAACTTCCAAATATAACAGCCCAAACCAAGTACGGCAAAGATGTTTGGACTAATGAATGGTTCACTTGGATGGGAACAGGAAATAAAACAGGTGTTCGGTACTCAAATGCAGCAAATTTTAATTACAAATGGGAGAATGGTAAAATAGTTATGTTGTTGTGTTATTTTGATACTGCAGGTTTGAATATGGAAATAGCAGCTCAATAAAAAAGCTAATGATAAACATAAAATCTATGTTTTAAACCATAGGCATATCCTCCTCTGTCAGTTCAGATATTTCTAGACCTCTTAAGTAAGTTAAACTTACATTTATAGAGGAATGACCCATAGCCTTTTGAAGCTTGGTTAACGAACCAGTTCTCTTAAAGATTTCTATAGCCCCTGAGTGCCTAAAAGAGTAAAGT
>JAQCCM010000029.1 GCA_027621175.1 Bacteroidota bacterium
TCTTTTATCTTTGAATTTGTAACTAAACACTCTCTTAACAAAAGTCCACTTTAGTTTGAAGACATACAGTAATGGAGTCATAGGGCCACTCCCATGTATAGGTTTTTGACACAATTAAGCTGTCTAAAATCTCAGCAGCACTTTTGCCAGCAAGGTCATCTAGTTGATCTTTTGAGTATTGAAAACAGGCTCTTCGAAGCAAGTGTTTTCTCAATCGCTTGTCCAATGGATCAGTATATTCTTCTAAAGAAGGCATGTAGGACTATTTATTGTAACAAAAAAAAGGAATATTTAATGGTTGTTTCCCCACATTTGTTCAATTTATTATAACAAATGATGAATTACGAAAATTAACTGATTGTAAGGTTAAGGGTGTTTCCATCTAAAGTAGGGTTATAACATTTTAAAGATTTTCCATTAACTGGACTGGTTGATCCAGAACTGGTGCACTCCGTGTTAAATCTATTTTGTTGGTGATTACACCTAAAAGTACTTGCGCTTTCTAATACCCATTCGTTTTTTAGCCCATGCCAAGGACATGTGTTTGAGTACGCTTGTATTGTGGTTTCTGAAATACGTAAAAACAATGCAGGAATTCCAATGTTGTTTCCATTCATCCACCCACCTACACTACCTAATCCCGTGCCCATGTTTGATGGGGGGCTGGTAAAATTGCTATGTGTAATATCTATGGTGTACATGTTTCCATTTTTGGTGAACCCATTTGTGTTGGTTCCTCCGCCAGTGCCGCTTCCTGAACCAGCACCATTACCAGGGTTTGAAATCTCCACTTCATCGTCGTAGCCGCTACTGCAAGCTTCTAAAAAACTGATGCCAAAAAATGCAAATGCCACGGTCGGACATACCTCTTTCAAAAAGTCTCTTCTGTTTTTCATTTTTTTTGTTAAAATATAAATAGTTCTTTAAAGTAACTAATTGTGATTAAAATTGGTTTGCGTCTAGGTTGGAAGATTTAATGTATTTTTATGCACATTAAAACCAAAAAAAAACCAATTAAATGGATATTTCATCTCTAGATATTAGCATATTTATAGCTTACGCCCTACTTATTTTAGGTATCGGACTCTTTGTTTCGCGCCAAAAAAAAGGAACCGAAAAAAGTGCAGAAGATTATTTTTTAGCCAGTAAATCCTTGCCTTGGTGGGCTATTGGCGCATCACTTATTGCCGCTAACATATCAGCAGAGCAATTTATTGGAATGTCTGGATCAGGCTTTGCCCTTGGTCTTGCTATTGCATCTTACGAATGGATGGCTGCCATTACTTTACTTGTCGTTGGGAAATATTTCTTACCTATTTTCATTGAAAAAGGACTCTATACTATTCCAGAATTTATCGAAAAACGATTCAGCAGTAATCTTAAAACCATTCTTGCCATTTTTTGGATTGCCTTGTTTGTTTTTGTAAACCTAACAACAGTGCTTTATTTGGGTGGAAAAGCCCTGGACACTATTGTTGGTACTGGGGACGGTAGTATTTTACTTAACAGTATTATTGGATTGGGGCTGTTTGCTGCAGCGTATTCGCTTTGGGGCGGCTTGGCCGCAGTAGCTTGGACGGATGTAGTACAAGTAGTGTTGCTTATTTTTGGAGGCTTGCTGATGACTTATTTTGCACTATCCAATGTTACAGATTCTGGCAGTGCCATTGACGGATTGCTTTACGTGTACAATGCCGTGCCTGAACGGTTTTCAATGATTCTTTCAAAAGGAGAAATTATTACGCCTAATGGCAAAGACGCTTATTTTGACTTGCCGGGCTTAAGCGTATTGATTGGTGGCTTGTGGGTTGCAAACCTCTACTATTGGGGATTTAACCAGTATATAATTCAACGCACACTTGCAGCAAAAAGCCTTAAAGAAGGGCAAAAAGGGATTGTGTTTGCAGCATTTTTGAAGTTGTTAATTCCTGTAATTGTAGTTATTCCGGGAATAATTGCTTATGTGATGAACTTAGATCCAGCAGGAGAACTTAACAGAGAGTTATTAGCATCTGAAGGGTTTATTGGAAATGCAGGAAATATTGCAAATGATAACGCTGCGCCTTGGCTTATCAAGAATTTTATTCCAGCAGGGCTAAAGGGTCTTATTCTTGCTGCATTGGCAGCAGCCATTGTGTCTTCATTGGCATCAATGATAAATTCCACATCAACAATATTTACAATGGATATATATAGATCATTATTTCGTCCTAAAGCGACCAACAAACAAATGGTTCGAGTAGGTCGATTGACAGGATTAGTAGCGCTAGTTATTGCTATGGTGTTGGCACCGCAACTTGGAAGTCTTGGGCAAGTTTTCCAGTTTATTCAAGAATATACAGGAGTGGTAAGTCCTGGGATTTTAGCCGCTTTCTTAATGGGATTATTTTATAAGAAAGCCACAAATAACGCAGCAATTTGGGGAGTAATCTTATCTATTGCTATTGCGATGTATTTCAAAATTGCTCCGAATGGTTGGTCTAACGCTTCTGTATTTGTTGACATTCCTTTTATGCAACAAATGCTGTTAACCACCTTGTTGTCTATTGGCGTTATTGTAGGGATTAGTGCCGCAGAAGGTAAGGGTAACGACCCGAAAGGAATTAACTTAACATCAAATCTTTTTGCTACTTCACCAAGCTTTAACATTGGTGCCATGATAGTAGTAATCATTACAGCATTTCTATATGCATTCTTCTGGTAAAGATTTGTAAGTACAGTTTTGTTCAAAATGCTTAGGTTTGTATCTACATAATCTAAGCATTTTGTTTTTGAATAATATTAAGAAACTGATAATCATTGTTTTATGGGGAAATATTTTGTTTTCGCAATATCATCCACCTATACAAAATTTTCCACCTGAACTTTACAACGCAGGAAGTCAAAATTGGAAAATTTCTCAAGACGCGCAGCATAGAGTTTATGTAGCGAACAATTTTGGGCTACTAGAATTCAATGGTTCAGACTGGAATTTGCACCCTACACCAAACAATTCTATCATGCGGTCTGTCTTTGTAAATTCAACAGCCGTATATACAGGTTCGTATATGGATTTTGGGTATTGGCTTCGCCAGAAAAACGGCATACTTTCTTATAGGTCAATAGCTAAAAACCTTAATTTTAGTATGATTGAAGACGAACAAGTTTGGAATATTGTACCTCACAAACAATTTATTGTTTTTCAAACGTTAGATCGATTAATTATCTACGATCAAGTTTCACAAGGGATATCTACTTTTAATCCTGTTTCGGGTATTTTAAAAGTTTTTGTTGAGGGCGATAACATTTATTATCAGGACAATAACCTCTCCATTTATAGTATCATAAATGAAAAAGGAATTCTTTTTTTATCGGCAGATCAGTTAAGAAACAACCAGGTTATTGGTCTAAGCAATTCCCCGAATGGCATTTTGATTGTAACAAGGGAAGAGGGCTTTTTTTTGAAACAAAATATTGTAAAACCTTACAACCCTTCCCTGAGCAAAATACTTGCTGAGGATGTATTGTACACTTTCGCCAAAACAAAAAATGGGCAATTGGTATTGGGCTCAATTAGTAATGGCGCTTACATTCTTTCCGAAACGGGTGCGTTAATTCAACACATCAGTACAGAAGATGGATTATCTAATAATACGGTACTTGCTGCTTCTGTTGACAATCAAAATGGGTTATGGTTAGGTCTTGACAACGGACTTTCTTATGTCCCTTTGTCCTCACCTATTAATTTTTATAGCTCTGATAAAGATTTAATAGGTACCGTTTATGCCACTCAGGTTTATGGTAATATGCTTTATGTGGGTACGAATCAAGGCTTGTATTACAAACCTATAGATGCCAATGTTCCCTTGAAGCCTATTGTGGGATTAGACGGCCAGGTATGGTCTTTACAAGAATTAGATAATACTTTAGTTTGTGGTCACGACAAGGGGGCTTTTGAAATCACAGGTACCATAGCAAATCCTCTTTATACTGGAGGCGGTGTATGGCTCTTTCGGCAACTAAACAACAACCAGCTTATTGCAGGGACGTATAATGGCATCCATCTTTTTGAAAAAAAGGATAATACCTTACGTCACCTAACCCACATTCAAGATTTTTCCATGTCTTCTCGCTATTTAGAGGTTTTAAACCCAAATGAGATATTAGTCAGCCACGAATATAAAGGGGTGTTTAAATTGTTGTTAGATGATAAAAAGAAAAAATTTCTTTCTGTTGCTCAAATTCCAAATGTACCTACGAGCCTGTATAGTAGTATGATTTCTTTTCAGGGCGATATATATTACTTTTCTAAATATGGATTTTTTGAATACGATGTAAATCAAAACCTATTTGCAAAAAATGATAACATTTCCACCTTGTTCCAACAAAGTAATTTTACCTCTGCCAAAATGGTGATAGACAGAGAAAAATACCTTTGGTTTTTTGAGCGTAACAATTTGATTCGAGCAGAAAAAGGCGCACTGTCAAGTGAATTTATTATAAACAAATACCCCCTTTCTTACGATATAAGGAAAACCAACACCGGTTTTGAAAATATCAGTCATCTATCTCAAAACGAATACCTTATTGGAACGTCAAATGGGTTTTTTGTTTTTGATACGTCCAAAATACAATCCTATGCGCCCAGCATCATGCTCAATAAACTTGAGGCATATAACAAATCCAACACAAGGCAACAACTACAAGTGGATGCCAAAGTGAAACTCTCTGCCGATTTTAATTCTATATCTGCACGCTATTTTATCGCCAATAACAATATTTCCGACAAGCCGCTTTTTCAGTATAAACTCGATGGTTACTCTGAAAAATGGTCGGAATGGACAACGGATGCTACAGCAACATTTGGAAACCTTAGATTTGGAACCTACACGCTAAATGCGCGTGCTGTGGTGGGAGATGTGATGAGTGCTGAAACACATAAAACGACATTTAAAATTTACCGGCCATGGTATTTTTCAACTCCTGCATTAATTGTATATGCGTTGTTGATGTTTGGTATTTTTAGGTTATTTAATTTGCGCTATGCCAAGTACTATCGTAGCGAGCAAGAAAAGCTTATTGAAGAAAACCAACGTAAGTTAAATTTGATGGCGCTTAAGCAAAATGAGGAAATCATGTGCATCAAAAACGAACAGTTGGAAGATAACATTAAGCAAAAAAACAAGGAGCTGGCAATTTCTACCATGGCAATGATCAAGAAAAACCAATTTATGAATGCCTTGCTTAATGATTTAGAGCCAGCTGCTGCAAACCCAACCGTTTCGCGCGTATTGCGCACCATCAAGCGTTCGTTAAAAAACGACGATGATTGGGAGTTTTTTGAGCAAGCCTTTGACAATGCGGATAAAGATTTTCTAAAAAGATTAAAAGAATCACACCCTGCACTTACCAACCACGACTTAAAGCTTTGTGCCTACCTTAGATTAAATTTGTCTTCTAAAGAAATAGCCCCTTTACTTAACATTTCAGTAAAAAGTGTAGATATAAAACGCTATAGATTACGCAAAAAAATGACCCTTCTTCACGACCAAAATCTAACAGAGTATATCCTTTCATTGTAGAACTGGTAATTTATAACCTCTTTTTTTGCGTTGTATATATATTGTATAGGTGCTTTTTTGCAATCTAACAATGTAATCCTGTTACTTTTCATTGTAGAACTGGTAATTTATAACCTCTTTTTTTGCGTTGTATATATATTGTATAGGTGCTTTTTTGCAATCTAACAATGTAATCCTGTTACTTTTGAGCAAAATCAATTTAACAATGAATAAACTATTTCTTAACATAACAGTTGCCTTACTGGCCTCTACCATTGCATTTGCCCAGCAAGTTAGTGGTACGGTAACTGAAGCCGACAGTGGTGCTCCACTTCCTGGAGCTACTGTTTTGGTAAAGGGCACTGATATTGGAACAACTACCGATTTTGACGGGATGTTTCAATTGGCAGGAGTTTCAAGCGATGCAACGCTAGTCATCTCTTATATAGGTTTCGAAACCCAAGAAGTTGCCGTTGGCAACAACACCAACATTTCTGTTTCTTTAACCACAGCAGCAGATACTTTGGATGAAATTGTAGTTATTGGCTACGGTTCTCAGCGAAAAAAGGAAGTGACAGGAGCTGTTAGCGTCATTGACTCTAAAACCATTCAGAAACTTAATCCAGTACGAGCTGAGCAAGCCCTTCAAGGACAAGTACCCGGGGTGAATATTACTTCACAATCAGGTTCTCCAGGTAGCGGCTTCAATATCAGAATTCGTGGGATTACCACCAATGGTGACAACTCACCGCTTATTTTGGTGGATGGTAACCGAATTGTGGATTTGAATGCTATTAATCCAAATGACATCGCAACGATTAACATTATAAAAGATGCTACAGCCGGTATTTATGGTGTTCAAGCGGCGAACGGAGTTATTTTAATCACAACCAAGTCTGGTGGAAAAAATACAGATTTAACTTTTCAGTTAAGCTCTTACACTGCACTTCAAGCCACAAGTAAAAAACTTGATTTGATGAATGCTTTTGATTTTGCACAATATGTAAATGACGCAGCTGATCAAACTAAATTTTATGTTTATCCTCAGCAAGGTACCGACTGGCAAGACGAAGTTTTCGAAGTTGCGCCCATGACAGAAGTTAACCTTTCTGGTTATGGAGGAGGCGAAAAATCTTCCTACTCCTTTGGCGTTTCTTACTTAGACCAAGACGGTATTGTAGGCGGAAGCAGTAATAACTATGAACGTATTACCGCTCGAATGAATTACAAATATGATATTTTAGAGAACCTTGAGCTAAGTGCCAATGTATTTTATTTTGAAGGAAGCAAGCAAAACCTTGCAGAGAATGGGATTGGCGCAGTGCTTTACAATGCGGTGAACCTAAACCCCACCATGTCAGTTTATGATGAAAACGGAGACTATGCGCTGGCAAATGACGTATCACAAATTGAACTTATAAATCCTGTTGCTCAAATCGCAAACACATATAATACGTCTAGGGGCTCACGTTTGTCAGGTATTTTTGGATTGGAGTATAACTTTTGGAGCAACTTCACAGCAACTTCAAAATTTAATTACAACCATGCTACGGTTCTAGATGACGTGTTTAGACCAGAGCAAAATTATGGTAATGGCAAAGCTGCTAACGTAATTGGTAACGAGGTAATTGACAACGGTGCCAATTACACAGACTGGATGTGGGATAATTATATCACTTATAACAATACCTTCAATGACGTTCACGATCTTAAAGTTTTGCTAGGGACATCACTATACCAAACAGAGGGACTGTTTTTTGGTAATACAGGAAGAACAACAACGGGAACCAACCAGCCGGGACAAACCGTTTGGGATGCTGGAATGGTTATTACGCCAAGATTTAATGAAGCCGAACTTGCTGTTGGAAGAGATTGGTTTGACAATCGACTTTCTTCTGCGTTCACACGCATACAATATAGCTACCAAGACAAATACTTGTTTTCAGCAGCTGTTAGACGCGATGTGTCTTCTAAATTTTCTGCCAAAAACGGGAACAATATTGGATTCTTTCCTTCAGGTTCTATAGGGTGGAACATTTCAGAAGAGGATTTTATGCAAAATATCGATTGGATAAATCAATTTAAAATCCGAGGTAGTTACGGTATTATTGGAAACGACCGTACTGCGGCTCCATTTGCCTATATAACGCGTCTTAATGGAGAAGCAACTGTTGACCCAGGGAATAATGTAAATACCATTGACGATTTATTATACGGTCAAGCAGCTGGTACGCTTGGAAATGAAAATCTTAAATGGGAAGAACAAGAAACGGCAAATATTGGGGTGGACTTACGCTTGTTTGATCAAAAGCTCATTATTACTGCAGATGCATTCCGTAAAAAAACAAAGGATTTATTACTAAGCCCACAGGCATCTGCTCTTACAGGCGTTAGTGCGCCTGGCTCAGGTGTTCCTTTTGTAAATGCGGGGACCGTTCAAAATCAAGGTATTGAAGTTGCATTAGGCTATTATGGCGCTGCAGGGGATGACTTTAACTATAACATCAATTTTAACTTTACAAGTATTGAAAACGAAGTGTTATCGCTTAATGGCAGAACGACACCTGTTGGTGGTGAATACGGAGTTGGAATTAGCCAAACGGGTATTACCCGTATGGCACCAGGCTTTGCTTTAGGACATTACTTCGGCTATAAAACGGATGGTCTTTACCAAACACAAGCGGAAATAGATGCCTTGGATGCAGCTGCTGATGGCGGAAAATACAGTACCATTGGGGATATTGCTCCAGGAGACTTACGTTTTGTAGATACAAACGGAGATGGTAAAATATCAGATGCAGATCGCACCAATATCGGCGATCCAATTCCAGACTTTGAAATGGGGCTTAACTTAGGTTTCACTTATAAAAACTTTGATTTCAATGCCTATGCATTTGCTTCCCTTGGTCATGAACTAGTACGTGACTATGAGCGTAAGGATTTATATGCCAATCGCGGAACCTATATGCTAAGAAGATGGCAAGGAGCGGGGACAAGCAACTCCATACCAAGAGCTGTCTCAGGAGCTAATATCAATACCGATCAATTTTCTGACTTCCATGTAGAAGATGCTTCTTTTTTAAGATTGCAGAATGTTCAGTTGGGTTATGATTTTGCCAGTTTGTTGAATGAAAATACAGGCATTAAAAAGCTACGCTTATATGTTTCTGGAAACAACTTATTTACTATTACAGATTACAGGGGATATGATCCTTCAGCCAATAATGGCGCCGCTTTAGGTGGTGGTATAGACAAAGGTTTCTATCCTGTAGCCAAGACATATTTATTGGGAATTAACTTAGATTTTTAGTCACCATGAAAAAAATAACATATATAATAATGAGTGTTATACTGCTTAGTTCTTTAGGCTGTAGCGACACATTTACAGAAGTAGAACCTGATGGTACAAATGCTGACAATTCTTTCAACACAGAGAAAGAATATAAAGACGCCCTTATTGGTGCTTATGATTTATTGCAAGCGACCTTTTGGAACACGCTAGTCAGTGTGGTAGCCTCGGACGACTATGCAGCAGGTGGGGATTCGTTTAATTACGATCAGCCTACACTGCAAAATATCAATCAAATGATTCACACTCCAGACGATGAAAATCAGTTGCGTGATATTTGGGGATTGATGTACGCGGGTTTAAACCGTGCAAATTATGTGCTTGAAAATAAAAACAAAACTGAATTTGCAGGAAAAGATGAAGTTATTGCTGAAGCCTATTTTTTACGTGCTTATTTTTCCTTTGAACTCGTTAAGTTTTTTGGAAACGTACCGCTTAAAACGGAAGATCGTGGTGGAAGTACTCGCATTTCTGATGAGCGTATAGCTACTGGCGATGAGTTTTCAATGGAACGTATTGCGGATATACCAACCGCTTATGCAGCCATTGCAGCTGATTTGTTGGAGGCAATTCCAAACCTTCCAGTAACGCAAGACATGCCTTTTGAAGCTACTAAAGGTGCTGCGCAAGCTCTTTTGGGAAAAGTCTATTTGTATCACGGCACCTATGATGCAACTAAGTTTGGCGATGCTGCCACGACACTTAAACAAGTGATAACGAGTGGTCAATATGCCTTGACAACAGGCGATGATTATGCTAAAATGTTTGAAATTGAAGGAGAAAATGGCCCGGAAGCTGTTTTTGAAATTCAATATTCAAGCGTGATGCCAGCAAGTTGGACCAACATTAACGGAAGCAACGGAACCTATTTCCCAAAGTTTAATGGACCACGTTCACCATATGACGACCCTGTTTATGACGCAGGTTGGGGCTTTTGCTTGCCATCAGTTGCGCTATATGATATGTTCGACGAATCAGATGCAAGACGTGACGTTACATTTTATGACCTAAGAGAAGATCAGGATAGATATTCTCAGGGAAGAGACGATACGGGCTTATTTAACAAGAAATATATGCCACGTAAAGAACCATCACGAGCTGGATCAGATCCACTTAACTATGACAACAACTACCGCGCTATCCGCTATGCTGATGTGCTGCTTATGGCAGCTGAAGCTGAGGCGCAAAGCGGAGGTGCTGATGCCGAAAACTACCTCAATCAAGTAAGAGCACGTGCATATGGCGATAACAGCCAAGATTATACGGCTTCCGAAGGGGCATTATTAGATGCTATCTATACGGAAAGACGCAAAGAATTGGCCGGCGAAGGCCACCGCTTTTTCGATTTAGTCCGTACCAAAAAAGCGGCTGCTGCCATTGACAGCTTTACTGAAAACAAAAATGAAATTTTCCCAATTCCACTGATAGAATTGAATTTGGCACTTGCCACAGAGCGTTGGGGACAAAACCAAGGATATTAAAAAATTAACAAAAAAAACAGAGAACAATGAAACGATTAAATAAAGGGATTTACATCCTATCATTCCTACTACTAAGCATTCCTTTTGCTTGTACAGAAGAAGAAGACTTCAGCATTATTGCAGGTCTAGACTTTACCGTAGCAACACTTAACGCCGAGGGCACTAAAACAGGAGTTCTTCCTACTACAGTTCCTGGAGATGGACGTATTGTATATACGGTTGACTTTGGTGATCCAGCTGTTACTGACGACTCTGATGTTTTTCAAACCAGCGGACCTATGGTAAGCTATACCTACCCAGCAGAGTCTGTAACATACACCATTACAGTAACTGCTGCCTTAGACGGAAAAGAAGATGTTTCCATTACGAAAGAGCATACGGTTATATATGCTGTGGAAGAACCTGAAACACCCGCTTCACTAATTGAAGGCACTTGGAAGTTATCTCCAACTGCTGGCGCCTTAGGTGTTGGTCCGAACAAGAATGATGTTAGTTGGTGGTCAAATGGTACTGCCGATGTAACAACACGAGCTTGTTTGTTTGACGACGAATATGTATTTAACGCGGATGGTTCTTTTGAAAATGTGTTAGGGTCTGACACTTGGTTAGAGCCATGGCAAGGGACTAATCCCGAGGCTTGTGGAGCACCAGTCTTTCCACATGATGCATCTACAGCGGCAACTTATACATACGATGCAGCTGCTGGAACAATTACATTAAACGGTAAAGGCGCTTTCCTAGGGTTGGCAAAGGCTACAAATACAAGCCAATTAGCAAGTCCAGCGGATGCGCCAAATTCGGTTACATATTTAGCTGAGCTTTCTGCAGATGGGAATACCTTAGAAATAGACATTGACTACGGAAGTGGCTGGTGGTCATTTACGCTTGTAAGAAAGTAAATTATAATTTTTTTTGCTAACTCTAATATGACGTTAGGGTTAGCAAGAAATTTTTAATGGAATACATTTTAATAAAATTCCGATAATAATCAAAAATATGAAAAACACGATTTTAACATTTACCTTCTCTCTTGTAGCTGCTTTGAGTTTTGCTCAATCCACAAAGGTTGAGGTAGCAAACTCCAACAACGGCACCAAGCTGGTAGTCGATGGAAAAGACTTTATGGTCAATGGAATGAATTGGGATTACTTTCCAAGAGGAACCAATTATTCTTTTAGCCTTTGGAATCAGTCAGATGACTTTATAATAGCAGCACTTGATGCTGAAATGGGATTGCTCAAAAATATGGGCGTTAATACCATAAGAACATATACGGGTATTCAACCCAAATGGATTCAACACATCTATGAGAATTACGGAATACACACCATTTTAAACCATTCTTTTGGTCGCTACGGCCTTACGATTGATGGCGCTTGGGTTCCTGTAACAGATTACAGAAACGAAGATGTGCAAGAAATGCTCATGGCTGAAGTAACCGCTTTGGCAGCGCAATATAAAAACACCCCTGGTTTATTGATGTTCTTGCTCGGAAACGAAAACAATTACGGTTTGTTTTGGGCAGGTGCTGAAACCGAAGATTTTCCAGACGAGGAAGACCAACGCAAAGCCGTTGGAGAAAACCGCGGACGTCCAATGTATAAGTTGATGAACGATGCCGCCAAAGCCATGAAAGCCATTGACGGTACACATCCTGTTGCCATCAGTAATGGCGATTTATTGTTCTTAGAAATTATTGCTGAGGAATGTCCAGATGTTGACATCTATGGTACTA
>JAQCCM010000030.1 GCA_027621175.1 Bacteroidota bacterium
GGTTAATACGTTCATTTCATTCAATACAATAAGACAAGAGCCCCATGATAGGAGCTTTTTGTACTTTCTTCGGCAATGCCGATTAAAATCTAGTAAGGTAATGGCAGAAGGGCAGTCGCGGATTATGCTATTTTGGAAGACGACCCCAACACGAATTTCAATATTTGGAACCTCGACGTTAATTTTGAATGGTGGTTTGCTCCCGGAAGTAATATGGTGTTGCAATATAGAAACCAGCTTTTTGATTTAAATAATGCCTCGGCATTAGATTATTATATGAGTTTAAAAAATCTATTTGAAACCCCCATAGAACACCAACTTTCTTTAAGAATAAACTATTTGATTGATTACAATCGTATGAGAAAGAAACGCTAGTTTATCCTTTAAAATCCGTTTGTTACCAAACAAAACCATTTGTTATATAAAGTTAATTATTTGAAATAGTTTTAAGTTCTCATTAAAACATTTACAGAAAAAAAAAGGTCAACATCCACTTTTTCAAGCAATGTTTTAGAAGAAATACAAGTAAAGTTTTGGGTTTCGATATGGGGCTTTTTTTTTGTTATTCACGTGGTGTTATTTTGATGCCGAAACCACCAGCTGGAACCGTAAGTAATTTTAAAACAGTCTGAGAAGTAACCTTTTTTGATTCAATTACGTAGGCTTGTGGGTTGGTTTTATAGTCTGCATTTTTGTGGTCACGATAAATAGTTGCTATATATTTTTTGTCTTTATCTAAAAAAGATAAATCTACAACGGCTTTCCGTTTGTTATAGCCGTTACTATTTCCAACAAACCAATCATTACTTCCCTTTTCTTTTCGTGCAATAGTAATGTATTCTCCTGGCTCAGCTTCTAAATAAACAGACTTGTCCCAGTCAATACCTACATCTTTTATAAACTGAAACGCATCCATGAATCGTTCATAGTTTTCAGGAAGGTCAGCCGCCATTTGTAATGGCGAATACATCACCACATAAAGACCAAGTTGATTTGCTAAGGTGGTGTTTACGTGCGAATTATTATTGGGATTTAGTTTGCTAATGTCCATTTCAAAAACTCCAGGGGTATAATCCATAGGTCCGCCAATCAATCGTGTAAAAGGGAGTATGGTTGTATGATTGGGTTTGGAGCCACCAAAGGCTTGAAATTCAGTTCCTCGTGCAGATTCGTTTGCTACAAGATTTGGATAAGTACGTCCAATGCCTGTTGGGCGCACTGCCTCGTGTGCATTTACCATGATTTGATAATCAGCAGCCTTCTTGATGGCATAGTTATAATGGTTGACAATAAATTGACTGTAATGGTGTTCCCCTCTTGGGATAATGTCGCCAACATACCCGCTTTTTACCGCATTGTAGCCATTATCTTTCATAAACTGGTATGCCATGTCCATGTGTCTTTCGTAATTGCGAACAGAGGATGAAGTTTCATGATGCATGATAAGTTCAACGCCTTTTTCTTTGGCGTACGCATTCAGCATTTTGACATCAAAGTCAGGGTAAGGAGTTACAAAGTCAAAAACATAGTCTTTGGAATGACCAAACCAATCCTCCCAACCAGTATTCCAACCCTCCACAAGAATTCCGTCAAATCCATGTGTAGCAGCAAAATCAATATAACGTTTGACATTTTCGTTATTTGCTGCATGCGTGGGGCTAGGCGATGTTTCGTTATAATTTATCTGACCCAATTTAATTACTGACAAATCGTTGGTATAACTCCATGAGCTTTTCCCAGTAATCATTTCCCACCAAACCCCAATATACTTCATGGGCTTTATCCAAGAGGTGTCCTCAATAGCACAGGGCTCATTTAAGTTATACGTCATTCTAGATGCCAATATATCCCGCGCATCATCACTAACCATGATGGTTCTCCATGGGGTATTGTGAGGAACAATCATATATGCCATATTTCCTACAGCATCTGGAGTTAGCCAAGATTCAAAAGTGAGCGTCTTAGGAATTAAATTTAGGTGCATGGCAGGATAATCTATCAGTGCTGCTTCATGAATGTTTATATATAAGCCATCATCTGATTTGAGCATTAAAGAAGTTTGCACACCTGTTTTCAAAAACTGTTCTTGTGAGGCATTCCCAGTTAGTGCAACATCAAAAAGAGCTTCTATTTCAGAAAGCCTAGATGTGGTATAATCGTACTCTTGGGTGTCGTAATCGCCTGGTATCCAGTGAGCTATGTGATCGCCAGTCATGGCAAAAGCTGTACGTTCTTGCTTGACAATAAAATGTCCCAAATCTGCTTGCTGTGGAAACTCGTATCGGAAGCCTACCCCTTCGTTAAAAACTCGGAAGCGAATGTTCATTCGTCTATTGGTTTTTTGCTGATGTAGCATCACTAGCATTTCATTGTAGTGATTTCGGATTTCACGTTCCTCGCCCCAAACGGGATTCCAAAGCTCATCTTTTGTGTCGTAGATAACATCCAGCACCTTAAATTCCTCCATCAAATCATCATCCTTAACGAGTTCAAAGCCCATACTGCTTTCTAAGATAACTGGCTTTTGCTTGTATTGAATTTGGTATGTCGGAGCACCTTTTTCGCTCACAGAAAACGCAACCGAAATCTCCTTGTTTGGCGAAAGACAACGCTGTCCCAAAACAGGTTGTGCAATAAGTATAATCCCTAAAATAAGTTGAAATAAACGCATGGGTAACTATTGGTTTTTATTATTTAATTTTTGACCAGTCTATACGCCCAAGGACCTAAGTTTAGGTTGTTTATTTGGACTTCCTTTTCTGTAAAAACATCTGTATAGGTGCTGTCGTCTGCAAGAGAAACTTGCTGTGGCACGTTGGATAAATTGCCAACAAAAACAAGCGTATCATCTCCCTTTTTTCTAGAGAAAATAATTACGTCAGCATTCGCATTTTCAAGTAAGTTAATGCTGGCTGCATCCTTACCAACATCTAAGGCGTTCGAAGTCTTTTTTAATGTGTTGAGTTTTGTAAAGAGCGTCATATAAGACGACTCTTTTTTGGTTATAAAATCCTTTTCAAAAAATGCTAGCCGCTTGTCTAAACCATACTCCTGACCAGAATATATGAGAGGTGTTCCAGGCATGACATAGGTCAATACCGTCATGATTTCTGCTGCATCGCCCAATCGCTCAAAAACAGTTCCATTCCATGAGTTTTCATCGTGGTTGGTCGTAAACGACATGACTGCATGCTCGGGGCTGTAATTTTGTTGTACGCTTTTAAGGTGGTTTTTCAAATCGATTGCCTTCATTTCGCCTTTAGCTATTCTATTAAGCATAGCATGACCAGGCCAATCGTATGAGAGTTGGAAGAGTTCAATAAGTGGATACCCGCCCTTGTGGTTTCCGTCCGATTCGGCAAGCATCACCACTGGCTTGATACTGTTTAGTCTGGCCATCGCTTTTTTCCAAAAAGGAATGGAAATATTATAAGCGGCATCGCAGCGATATCCGTCAATATCAACCTCTGAAACCCAATACGCCATATCGTCTTCTAAGGCTTGAAGCATATCTTGATTTTTAAAATTTAGTCCGGCAACGTCTGTCCAGTCTGGATTTGGAGGTATAATATTCCCTTGGTCGTCTTTAAGATACCATTCTGGATGCGCAGCAATCCACGGATGATCCCAAGCGGTATGCCCTGCTACTAAATCAATCATTACAAGCATGTCCAAATCATGTGCTGCATCAACTAGAGATTTAAAGTCCTCAAGTGTACCAAATTCTGGGTTTATACCACGGTAATCACTTATGGAATAATAACTTCCTAGCGATCCTTTTCGGTTCTTAACTCCGATGGGATGGATGGGCATAAACCACAATATATCAACGCCCAGTTCTTTGAGTTTTGGCAAATGTGCCGCAAAAGCATTAAAGGTTCCTTCTTGGGTATATTGTCTAATATTAACCTCATAGATAACCGCTTTAGACAGAAATTCATCAGAAAAAACCGGAGTATTGGTTTCTTTGGAGGAATTACATGCGGTTAAAAAGAGTATGGATATAAAAATGGCAATCAGGGTACGCATAACTATTGGGTTTTAAAAGAAATTATTTTGGTGCTATTGGCAGGTATTGGAAGCTGTCCCGTCAAAGGAATGACTGCTTTGCTAAACACGTCTTTTCCTATTTGAGCACTGCCAATTCGTTGGTTAAAACGTTGCATGTTCAACGTTTGGTCTTCTTCGTTCGCATTTAGCACCACCATGATAGTCTTGTTATCGGTATATCTAAAATAAACATACACTTCATTTTGAGGCGCATAGTGCATGGTCTTTCCAAAGTGAATGACGGGTTCGTTTTTTCGCCAATTGAACAACTGGGCGGTAAAATCAAAATAGTTGTTTTCGACAGCGGTTCTGCCTGCTTCGTTAAAAGCAGTTCGCGTATCGCTAGGCCATCCACCAGGGAAGTCCCTACGTAAATCCGCATCCCCTTTTTCTTTGGCGCCCCGCATATTAATTTCCGTACCGTAGTAGGTTTGTGGCACACCCCTAACCGTAGCCAGTAGGGTGGTTATCAGTTTATATTGATGGAATTCGGATGCTATTTCATTAATACGTGTTGTATCGTGATTTTCTAAAAAAACCATCAAATCATTGGGGTTGGCATAGACAAAATCGTTTTGAAACACCTTATATATTTTATTCATTTTTTGATCCCACCATGGAGTATCCCCTTGAAATACATCCTGTACAGCTGCAAACAAAGCAAAGTCTTTCACGTGGGTTACTTGCGAATTAAAACCACTCATAGCTGCAATGGGGCTGTCCTTTTGCCAATAGGAAAGGTGAATTGGATTGATCACCCAACTTTCGGCTACTATGCTAAAGTTAGGGTATTCATCCATAATGGCTTTTACCCATTGCGTTATTTCATCTCTGCCGTTATAAGGATACGTATCTACCCTATATCCAGAAAGGTCGGCATACTCAACCCACCAGATTGCATTTTGTGTAAGGTAGCTCAGCAACTGAGGTTGTTTTTGGTTAAGGTCAGCCATGGATTTTACAAACCACCCGTCTACCAATAATTTTACATCTGATTCAGCTGCATAAGGGTCAGTGAAAATTTCCTTTGCATGACTTGTTTCTGTATAGGTATCCCATTGGTTTATCCAATCAGGAGCAGGCAAATCTTTTATCATATAATGCTCAAGACTCCAATGGTTTACCACGTAATCCATGATGAGTTTCATATTTCTTTTCTTCATCTCCCCAGACAACTTTTTATACAAATCATTGGACCCAAAGCGCCTATCGATCTGATAGACATCGCTTGCGGCATACATATGATACGAATCTTTAGGATTGTTATCTTCGACAACAGGCGTATTCCAAATGGCTGTTACACCCAATTGCGCTATATAATCTAAATGATCAATAATGCCTTGCAAATCGCCTCCGTGTCGGGCCCATGGGTCTTTTCTGTTGGGCTTGTCCAAAAGTTCAGGATGCGCATCATTAGAAGGGTCGCCATTGGCAAAACGATCGGGCATGATGAGGTAAATAAAATCAGAGCTGTCATATCCCTTACGTTCGGCAGAACCTTCACGTCTTTCCATGAGTTCATAAGGAATTTGAATTGACGCCTTTTGGGAATGTTCCAAAACCAATTGATAATTTCCTGGTTTGGTAGTGGCAAGGTCCAAGTAAACAAATAAATAATTCTTACTTTCTAAACGTACCACATCAGTAATTGTTAGATTATTTGACGCAACCTCATATTCAGCTAAGTCATCTCCATATAGGGTTAACATCAAATTGGTATGGTGCATACCCGACCACCACATAGGGGGTTCAACTTTACTGACTTGTGCACTAAGGTTTAAGCAAACAAAAAGGAGGACTAATTTTTTCATATAAAAATTTATGATAAGACAGGTTTAGGAGTTAAGGAAACACTTTTTCCATTCAAAAATACAGCACAAGGTTCCCCTTCAATCAGGGTTACTCGTGACTCGGATGTAGAAGCAAAAAGTTCAAGAATAGCGCCTCTAAAATTGATTTTAAAAGAGAAGGAAGTCCACGCTTTGGGTAGTTGTGGCGAAAAATAGACCGCATTGTTTTTAATACGCATACCTCCAAAACCTTCAACTACACTCAGCCAGGTTCCTGCCATTGATGTTATGTGTAACCCCTCATTAACTTCTGCATTGTAGTCATCCAAGTCAAGACGTGATGTGCGTAAATAAAATTCATAGGATTGCTCTACTCTTCCCAATGCAGCAGCAAGAACCGCATGAATTGATGGCGAAAGTGAGGATTCGTGAACCGTAAATGGTTCATAAAAGTCAAAATTTTTCTCTAACTGTTCTTTAGAAAAATGATCCTCAAAAAAATAAAATCCTTGCAATACATCTGCCTGCTTTATATAAGGAGAACGCAAAATCCGATCCCATGACCAATGTTGATTTATGGGCCTTTCTTCAACAGGAATTAGCGAGGTCTCTTTTAAGTCCTTGTCTAAAAAGCCTTCTTGCTGCAAGAATACGTCATGTTTGGCATCGTGAGGCAGGTAAATTCCACGTGTTTTTTCTTTCCAATCTAACACTTCGGATTGACTTAGGCCAAGTCTATCGTAAATGGCTTGGTGTACTTTTGGTTTTTCTTTGGCGATTTGCTCCAGTCTAGTTCCCGCATATTCCAAGCACCATTTGGCAGCATAGTTGGTGTACCAATTGTTGTTGACGTTGTTTTCATACTCATTGGGTCCAGTAACACCTAAAATAACGTACTGGTTTTTGTCTTCAGAAAAGCTCATCCTTTGTGCCCAAAACCTAGCAATTCCAACTAATACATCAATACCTATAGTTTCGACATAGGCCGTTTTGCCTGTGTAGCGCTCATAAGCATAGATCGCATAAGCAATGGCAGTATTCCGATGGATTTCTTCAAATGTAATTTCCCATTCGTTATGACACTCTTCACCATTCATGGTTACCATTGGATATAAGGCTGCTCCTGAATTAAAACCTAATTTGGCTGCATTCTCTATAGCTTTTTGTAAATGTTTATGACGGTAATTGAGTAGGTTTTCTGCTACCGATTCATTTTTGGTTGCCATATAAAAAGGGAAGCAATAGGCTTCGGTATCCCAATAGGTACTGCCGCCATATTTTTCGCCTGTAAATCCTTTTGGTCCAATATTAAGCAATGCGTTTTTACCGGTATAGGTTTGATTGAGTTGGAAGATATTGAATCGTATTCCTTGTTGGGCTTTCACATCCCCGTCAATGGAGATATCAGCCATTTTCCAAATGCCGTCCCAGTGTGTTTTTTGCAAATCGAGTAAGGCATCGAAGCCTTTGTTAAGTGCGTTTTGGGCAATTTGTTTCACATGGCTTTGGTGGGTTTCTTGGGGTTGTTGTAGCGAAGAGCAATATCCGCCCATTTTTTCAACACTTATTTTTTGCCCTGCCTTTAAGTTGGCTTGACACTCAAAAGCAATGCGTCCTTTTTCTTCATGGCAACTAAATGCCTTTAACTCATCATTATCAACCTGAAATGATACCGCTTGGTAGGTGCAAACATCAAAGTTGGATTTGTTTGTTTTGGTATGTAGTGCTGCAAAATTTACATCTCTGCTTTGACCCATATACGCCCAAAAAGGATCATCCCAATTGCTGTCTTTGTTCTTGATATTTCCATCAATGTAAGGACTAACTGTTATTTTAGCAGCTTGATCGTAAAGCTGGATGCTGTATTTGATACAGCCCAATTCTTCTTGGAACATGGCTAGAAAACGGGCGACATGAATTTTTAGCTTGGTACCACTAGGTGTTGTCGCAACAACCTCACGTGTGTACAATCCATTTTGCATATCAAGCACTCTTTTGAAGCTGTGTATCGTTGCTGTATTAAGGTCTAGAACCTCGCCATTAACAAGTACATCTATTCCTATCCAGTTGGGTGCATTAAGTACTTTGGCAAAATATTCTGGGTATCCATTTTTCCACCAACCTACTTTGGTCTTATCTGGATAATAAACGCCTGCAACATAGCTTCCTTGAAAACTTTGGCCTGTGTACTGTTCTTCAAAATTAGCGCGATGCCCCATCGCACCGTTGCCGAGGCTAAAAATACTTTCAGCCGATTCAACATGATCTGCGTAAAACGAATCTTCTACGATTTTCCATGGGTCTGCGACAATGTGATTTACTCTCATGCTACTCCCTTAATTTTAATTTGATTTAATTGTCCCAACGATAGGTTTTTTACGTTGTCTAGTACCAAGTGGGCTTTCTGTAGTTCACTGGCATCGCCCAATCCAATTACTTTCATGTTGGCGGTTAAAGCAGCTTCTACTCCTGCTGGGGCATCTTCTAAGACCACGCAATGTTGTGGCGATACACCCATTTTTTGTGCGGCCTTTAGAAAAACTTCAGGGTTGGGTTTCGATTTTGAAACATCATTCCCGTCTACAATGACATCAAAAACATCCAATAATCCAAGTTTGTCAAGGACAAAGTGCGCATTTTTACTGGCAGAACCTAGGGCCACCAACACGCCACTTGCTTTGAGTGCGTCAATTAAGGGCGAAATTCCAGACAAAATATGTTCTGGTGTTAATTGAGCACATAAATTTAAATAGATTTCATTTTTTCGATGTGCTACATCCAGCAGTTGTTCAGGTGTTGTGTGAACATTTGCCCATTGCGCTATCTTGTTTACAGAATCCATGCGACTTACACCCTTTAGCTGTTCGTTGTCTTCGTGTTTGAGGGCATAATCCCATTCCGAAGCAAGGGTTTTCCATGCATTATAATGAAATTGAGCCGTGTCTACAATTACGCCATCGAGGTCAAAAATGACTGCTTGGATATTATGCATGGTATCTGATGGCATTTTTTTCTGTGATTAAAAGATTACAAAACCCAGATATAAATAGGGAGATTCCGGCTGCGACCAATGCAAAAATAGCTGTGTCACCAAATAGGCTTGCCGCAAAATTGACCCCGTTTAGGGCTGCGACTATTTGTGGTAAAACAATAAACATATTGAATACCCCCATGCTTATGCCCATTTTTTCAGGATCAACTACGCTGGAAAGCATGGCATACGGCATGGATAGTATACTACCCCAGGCAATGCCCACGCATGCGAACCAATACTTTAAAAGGCTTGGATCGGGAAACCAATACATGGCAATAAATCCAAATCCACCAATAAAAAGGGAGCCCATATGAATCAGACGCCTATTAATGGTTCGCTTGGCAGTATAAAAACTTAAAAGCAAAGCAAAAGCCATAGACGAAAGCCCGTAAATACCCATATTGGAACCAACTAGGTTAGATGCCTTTTGAAAAGCAGTATTCTGGGTTTGAAATGCGGCTTCTTCAGTGGGATTTGTGAAGTCGAAGCTTGCCTCAATTGGAGCAGGGGCTTGGTAGACATGTTCCGTAAGGGCTGGATTAGCCAAACTCCACATGGCAAAAAAGGCAAACCAACTAAAAAACTGGATAACGCCAAGTTTAATCATTGTTTTGGGCATGGTGCGGATATAAGCAAAAACCTCACCCAAAAGATTTCCATCTTCTTTTTTCTTTTTGAATGCTGCTAAATCTTCAGGCGGATATTCCTTAGTGGTAAATACTGTATATAGGATACTAGCCAGAAAAACAAAAGCACCAATTGAAAATGCAACTTTCACACTCATGGGGATAACACCAGCTGCAGCTGCATCACTCACGCCTAATTCAGAAACCATCCAAGGTAAATTACTGGCAATCCATGTTCCTATACCAATAATTAGGGTCTGAATTACAAATCCATAGGAACGTTGTTGGTCTGGGAGTTTATCAGCAACCAAAGCCCTAAAGGGTTCCATACTGATATTGATAGATGCATCTAAAATCCACAAACAGCCCACAGCTACCCAAAGGACGGGCGAGTGCGGCACAAAGAACAGTGTAAAAGAACTCAACACCGCTCCAATAAGGAAAAAAGGCCTTCTTCGTCCCCAGCGTGGATGCCACGTTTGGTCACTTAAGTATCCTACTATAGGTTGCACAATGAGGCCTGTCAATGGAGCTGCTATCCACAATAGCGGAATGTCGTCTTTTGCAGCACCTAGTGTCTGAAAGATACGCGACATAAACCCACCTTGTAAGGCAAATCCAAATTGAATTCCTAAAAAACCGAAGCTCATATTCCAGATATCCCAGAACTTCAAGAGAGGCTTTTTCATAATTTCTAAATTAAATTACGATAAGCAAAGCTTATCAAAACAAAAAAATGAAGAAGTGTGTTTGTTTTGACAAGACAAATATAAAAATTTATGTTGAAAAACGCTCAACAATTTCACAAGCTACCACTTTGGTTATAGGGGTTTCGGAGATGTTTTCATGCTCAAGTCTGTCAATAAATAGATTAGCCGCTTCAATTCCAATTTGTGTGCCGTGTTGATTTACTGTTGTCAATGGTGGTGTTGCGTATTTTGAAATCACACCGTCCGTAAAGCATATCAATGCAATGTCTTTTGGAATATTTAATTCAAGTTCGCGTATAACACGCATCGCAGCTGCGGCATAAATCTCATTTACAGCTAAAATGGCGTCAATTTCTGGGCTTTCCTTAAGAGCTTTTTTCAGTTCGTTTTCTAAGGCGGGTAATATAATATCAGACCGCTTGGAATCTTCTGTTTTTATAATCAGTTTGTTGTCGAGTGGAATGCCTGCAAGCTTAAGTGCTTTAATATAGCCTTGGGTTCGAAGTCTGCCAACACTTATATAGTCTTCTGTTGTAAGCAGTAAAATGTTTTTTTTGTCTTTGTCCAGCAAGTGCTGCGTAGCTAATTGGGCAACTTGAGCATCATTGACAATTACTTTGTCACAATTTATTTCTGGTACGGTTCTATCAAAAAGTACCACTGGCATCCCCTCTTCCATGGTTTGATGAATGTGGTGGTAGTCTTGTTTTTTCAAGGTTTCTTTTGATGGGGAAATGATAAAACCACCAATAAGACTATCGGCAAAAGTCTCCATATTAATAACTTCTTTCTCGAAAGATTCGTTAGATAGTGAGATAAGCACATTATATCCTCTTTTAACAGCTACTTGCTCTACACCACGCACCACCATAGCGAAAAAATGGTGTACCACTTCAGGAATAATAACACCAATGGTTTTGGTCTTTTTGTTCTTTAAGCTTAAGGCGATATTGTTGGGACGATAATTATAAAACTTGGCAAAAGCCTGGATGCGCTCCCGCGTTTCTTGACTGATTTCCGTGCTGTTATTTAATGACTTGGAAACGGTCGAAAACGACACGCCTAGCTCAGTAGCCAGTTGCTTTAGGGTTATCTTTTTTTTCAATTATTATAAATTTTAAGAATACTAAAATACAACTAAGCTGCGTCTTTTAAAGTTGCAACGCTAGGTGTTTATACATTTGATTTAAATATCATTCCTTTAATAAAAATTCAAAAATCTGATCTAGTCTCTTATTCCATGATTTTCCGCTATGTTTTTCTCCATTGAAAAGAATATTTTTAAAATTTTTAGAATCATACCCTTTGTTATTAAAAATAGAATCGACATGAACAGCGTAATCAACATAATAACTATCTAAATCACCCACTGCATTTCCATAGTCAAACCAAAGACGATGATTGTTCGGATTTGGAACATGATCCTTCATATAATCAAAAATTGATAATGGAACTCTCTTATCATACACTCCATCCTTGTTTGGGGCAACGCCCATCCAATGCGTTGAAATACAGGCTGCTCTTGAAAAAATTTTTGGGTATTCAAAAATGGCATACATGGATATTATAACACATCTCTGGTATTTAATGCTTGAAAAAAGCTGGTCGTTCTTTCCTTTTGTGTTGCCTCCACTGTTACGTTATCATCGTCATCA
>JAQCCM010000008.1 GCA_027621175.1 Bacteroidota bacterium
AGTTTCGTTTGCATCTACATCTGCTTGTACAGCATCTATGTTGGTTTGTAGCGTTGTATCTGCTGTATCGCTTGCTGTTTTATTGGTGTCAACAACATCTTCTAAGGCAGCAACTAAAGATTCAGCTCCAGAATTTACTGCATAATAAGAAAAAGGAGTGTAATTAAGTTTTTGATTGCTTAACATTGTAAAGTTTGAGCAAGTTCCTGAAAAGTCTATATCAACTCGTAGAGATTTATCCTCAGAAGACCAAGCCACAGCGCCCCAGGTTACAGCACCTACTGGCTGCCCTGTTCCAATCACAAGGTTTACCATTCCATAGACATCTGTTTTAACTGTCTGTAATTCAGAGTATTCATAATTGCCCGAACTATTAATTATGTAAAACTTTAAACAGATATCAGTATTAGCAAGCGGTGTATAGTCATTGTCCTTACCTGGAAGTGATTCTCCGGTAGGATTAAGAATTAATGCTTGGTAGCTTATGCCATTTCTATCCTGACCAAAGCTAATGGCTGACAATAAAAGGATGGTGAAAAGTAATCTCATATCATTGTAAGTTTAGTTTAATCCCCAGTTGATGGGTAGTAAAGTTTAGTGATTCGTCTGACCCCCCACTTAAATTAAGACTTACTTGAATAGCATATCCAACCTCTAAGAATGTGTTATTTGTAGAGATAACTTGGTAACCAAAACCACCCCTTGGTCCTCCCCATATTCCTTTAAACTCGTCGTATTCAGATAATTTAAATGTTTGACTTCCTAAAGTTTGTTTACCATCAATCATTGACGACAAATCGAATGCCACATTAAAAAAAAAGGAATCATCATCCCCAAAATAGTTTGTCCATTGAGCAAAGCCGCCTAGATGGGTTACATCCCAGTCATACTTGTCGAAGCCATTCCCACCAGTTGCGTTATACTTATTAAGTGCAATACCATAAGAGAACATACCTCTATAACCTATTGAACCAAGTCCTGCTCTTAAAAATAGTCCATTTCCTGATTTTATATTGTCTGTAGTGCCACCATTGGCATTCTTATAGTCGTATGAGGTGAAGTTCATACCTGTTTCAAGAAAAACATCTTGAGCATAGAGACTAGTGCCAATGAGTATGGTTATAAGTAAAGTTAATTTCTTCATTACTGTTTGATGAGTTTAGCGTAAAATATCTTTTTGTCAGCTTGAATAGTTATTAGGTATGTTTGAGCAGCTAGATTTGGAATATCAATAACGAGTTCTTTGGAGTCTGAAAAGGTTTTATTGTAAACTATTTGTCCTGGTGTATTTTGAACAATTACTTGTATGTTGTTGTACTTATTATCAAGCAGTGCTTTAAACTGCTGTTCAAAAGGGTTAGGATAGATAGATACACTCATATCCATTGATACCTGCTCAATAAAATATGAGCCTGATATGGGTTGAACATATCCCTGAGAAACCAAATTTCCGCTGGATGAGGTATTGCCAATTACTGAAGATTGACCTGTAGAGTAAATGACATACTGTGAGGAACCACCACTAGCACTAAGTGTTTGGTGATGTAGCTGAGAGAAACATAACAAGGGAAATACTAGTAACAAAAACCTCATCTAGTAAAAGTATAAAAAAAATATTACGAACCGTTTCATTACACAAGCTGCAAAGAGCTATGGGGCACTCAAGTTTAAATGTATCCCTGACCTACTTAAGAGGATTAGAAATAGCCGAACTAAAAGAAGAAGATATGCCTATGGTTTAGTCCTTGTAGGAAAAGATTACATATACGTTCATAAATATCCATTATTGTGGAAAGGTATTACTTGACTTAACATCTTAAGGGTTGTAACTTTGGTGGGTAGTGGGAATGCATTACAGTAAATCATAATTGCTATATATCATTAACAACTATTCTACTTTAACAATATATTGTAGGATGTTTATGTGTTTAGATAATATATCGTTTCCTACTACTTAAATACTTCTTATTACAAATAGCTTTATATATAAAGTTGTATACAGGATAAAACTATCTTATAAACATCCAATATATATTTGTTTACGTTATATGTTATAGAAACATAATTTAACTATATGCCCTTTAATAGCAATACAGCAAGAGTAGCAGGACAAAAGAGTAAGAGAGGTAAAGCTAAGTATACTACTGAGATACGAGATAAGCTAAACAACTTAACAGACTACTTAATACAAGACTTAAACATACAAGACTTAGATACTAATGAAAAGTTAGCATTACTAAGAATACTGCTCGCATATACGCTTACTAAACCAAAAATAGATTACGAAGCTCAAGAGCAGAAGCACTTTACAGTTGAGGTTATTGATAAGTTAGCATAAGACATTTATATTTGGATATGGAATTAGACATATCAAAGGAAGTTATAGTGGGCATTGCTGTAGTCATTTATGGCATAATACTTTATTTGTTATTTAAACCAAAAAACTAGCAGTTGCCAAATAGTTGCCAAGAATTAGTAGCTTTACATCAAGTTCTTTGCTAAGTCGTCTAAAGAAAAACCCCTCCGTAAAGAAGGGGTATGTTGGTGGTCCCACCTGGGCTCGAACCAGGGACCAACTGATTATGAGTCAGCTACTCTAACCAACTGAGCTATAGGACCTGCTTGGGCACAAAAGTAAGCAATATCCCACTTTTGTAACACACTAAATTAAGTATTTATATCTTTGAAGAAAGCTTAGTGATGTCACGATTTCTTAAATTTTCTTTTTTTGCTGGATTTATCTTAGGAACAATTCAGTTTCTACTTGTTTTAAGTTCTGGGTCTGTTGTCGCAGGGCTTTTATGGGGGATTGTACCCGCTTGGTTTTGGGCTACGTGCCAAAAGCTAAAACAAGAACAAACGGTAAGTAAACTGGAAGGGATTGCTTCATACGCCGTGGTCATGTTTGGCGGCGTTTTAGCCCTTGCAGGTGTTTTGTGTGTTCTTGCCTCTATTGGTTTTATGATTGCAGACCCTGAAATCATTCAGGCTGCTATGGAACAACAACCCAACTTCGATGATTTAAGCGAAATGGAATTAGAAAGCATAACCAAAGTGATGAAAGTATTGCCATCCATCATGCCGCTTATCGCGCTTGGCGTTTGTCTTCAGTCGGTGTCCTATATCGGTTATGGCTTAGCTGTTGTACGTAATTATAGCCGCTAAACTTCGGGTTCGCTAAAAGGCGTTTCCAAATCAAATAATCTTTGAATAATTTGCGCAAATACGGCAGCTGCCTGCTCCATATTTTCTTCCGTAAGGTCTGCCATTATCTTTCGTGGTGAGACTTGATCACCTACATATTTAACCCCTTTATTATAACTTTTCATCGAAATAATTCCAGCCTGATTTGCTTTTTGATTCGGGTGCTTATCATTCCAAAGCATGGCGTATAGCAAAAGTTGGCGGGCTTGTCCAAGGTCTGGGTCTGTAGTCAATAAAGACCAATCTGCTATACCAAGTTTCCCTACTGTTCCTGTCTTATAATCCAGCACTCTAATCTTACCGTTATAAGAATCTACGCGGTCCACCGTTCCTTTTATTTTAATTTTTTCTTTGATCCCCGAAATAGTTAAAGAAGTCTCTAGTTTTTGTTCAAGAGCCAATAATGTTATGATATTCCCATTGGCAATTTCTTGTCTCTCAAAGGCAATCATATTTTCAATATTCCGCTTTATTGCGGAAAATGCCAGTACATTTTTTCCTGAAATATCATGAGGGGAAATTTCCCTAACAACCCTATCAGCAACAGCATCAATATTGTTCATCATGTCCACAGCATCAGACTCCTTAAGTGTTTTCCCCACATAAGGGGAATAAAGGGTCTCCAAACAATTATGAACTAAGGTGCCATAGGTGCGATAAGAAAAAGATTCCTCCAGCTCATCTTCGTCTTTTAGACCAAGCAAGTAACGCTTGTAAAAGGCATATCCGTCTTTGACATACAAATTAAGTGCCGATGGAGAAAATCCATACTCGGCTAGCGCATACAGTTTTTTAAGTGTTGATGGGGTTTTAGGTATAGACTTGGTTTGGCTTACGGGAGAAATAAATACTACATCTTGAATGTACTCCTGCCAGTGATGTAATGGAGGGCGTTCATGCGCCCATTGACGGATAAACCGGCTCCGTTCGCCTACCTGAATGCCATCCGTAGTGCCACTATAGAGCAAATAAACTTCCTTAGCACGATACATAAGGCGATAAAAGTGATAGGTAAAAATCGCGTCTTGATCTTCTTGAGTGGGAAGTCCAAATTCTTTTTTAACGTCATACGGAATCCACGACGATTGCCCAGATTGGCTTGGCAAAATGCCTTCATTAACACCCGCTACAAGAACATGGTCAAAGTCAATGGTACGGGTTTCTAGTACACCTAAAATTTGGAGCCCTTCAAGTGGTGCCCCAACAAAATTCAACTTTTGCCCTGTGCTTAATTGCACATACAAACTGCGTAATAATGTAAAGGTAATTTCCTCCTCTAATGCGACCAATATTTCTTTGATCTGATGAAATAATGTCAAAAACTTTTCCGCGGCAACCCGATAAACCGCTGCAAGTCCCTGCTTTTGTTCTACGTTGTAAAATGTAGGCAGTATTTCAAGCACGTCCATTATCCATTGCTCAGGCGCCGGCGTTTCTCGGAATAGCTGTGTTACCAATTCTAAAGCAGATTCTGGTGCCATTTTCCTAATAAATGCAGGGCTTAAATAACTTCGATGCTCTTTTTTTGCTTCATTTATTAGGGCGGTACAAAATGTGTTGTCGTGAGAAGTAAAAAGCACTTGTGTTTCGGTTAACGAAAGCAATGTTTCTACGTCTTTATAATAAAAGCCTTTGGGTGTTTTTCGAATAACCATTTTCATAAAAGCAGTAACAAACATCGCCATAGGGTGCTGCTCTAAGGGGTAGCCCATTGTTATATTAAGTTGGTCTATCCGATCCGGAAGGGCGTATAAAAGCGGTAGCAAAAGCGATTCATCTGCAAGAACCACTGCGGTTTTAGACCAGTCCTGATTTGCAGGCATCTTTGCTAATAAGGCTCCCATCTGTTTGGCCTGTCCTACCTGTTGTTGTACCTCAATAACATGCACATTTTTTGCAGATTCAAAAACGTGATGCGCTTGGCTAAAAGGCGTATTCGTATAAGCTTTCCAGTTTTTTACATACGTTCGAATAAATGCTCCTGCCTGATGGTATTCATTTTCGAGCATCTGCTTATCAATATCCCAAAATATTTGGGCGCGTTCCTGTGATAAAAGTTCTTGAATAATCAGCGCTTCGCTTGGGCTTAATGCATTAAATCCACAAAAAATAAACGTTGTTGCATTTTTATGCTGAAGATAGCTTTCTAGCTGTAATGTGGCTAAACGATAACACAGCCCGGGCGTTGCATGTCCTGTTTGTTCTAACCTGGAAATAAAATCTTGATACAATCGAGGCAACAACTCCCAAAAAGCAGTATAGTTTTGAATAATTTTATCTTGATTTTCGCCCCATGTGCGAATCTTATGCAGCGAATTGAGGTACGAAAAAAATGGTTTTCGCTCCAACAGATATTGATCCATGGTATTAAGGTCTTTCATTAATGGTGAAGACCACCCCAAAAAAGTCTCAAACGAATCTGCTTTTTTTGAGTTTTGTGTTGCGCAATAACTTTGGTATAGTGCCTGTTGTTGTTGCAATTCTGTTGCGGGCTGCAGTGTGCTAATGGACGCCACAAAGTCGTCAATGCTTATCATTTCTGGTAAAATAAGCGGACCCTTTAGTGTTTGAATTAATTCCTGCTGCAGGAAAAGTCGAGCGCGGCGATTGGGCAATACAAAGCAGACGTTCGCCCAATGTATCTTTTGGGCCTCTAGTTTTTGTACAACACTTCCAAGAAAGGAGTTAGGCATACCCTAAAATAAAAAAACGCGGTGAATTCACCGCGTTTTCTTATACATTATTTTGTCTGTAATTAGTTCACTACTTTGAACTCTACGCGACGGTTAATCGCACGACCTTCTGCTGTCTTGTTGCTTGCTTTTGGCATAGACTCGCCAAATGCTTTTGTGCTTAAACGATTTGCATCTATACCAAGGTTTACTAAGTAATCTTTGATTGATGAAGCTCGGTTGTTAGAAAGCGGATTGTTAAACGACTCTTCACCTGTGTTATCAGCATGACCTTCGATGCTAATACTTGCATCACTGTTTGCCAATAATACTTTAAGTACTGTTGAAAGACGTTCAACATCTTGAGAATCAATATTGTACTTTTCTAAATCAAAGGTAATATCATAGTCTGCTAACATAGAAAGTGGGTATTCTGGGCAGCCGTTGTTAGACGCTGGACCTGCAACTGCTGGACACTTATCGTCTTTGTCTGCAACGCTATCTCCGTCAGCGTCTGGACAGCCATTTAGTGCTTCACTTCCTGCTGCATTTGGACATGCATCGTCAGCATCTGTGATGCCGTCACCGTCTGCATCAGGACAGCCATTTAGTGCTGCTACTCCTGCTACATTTGGACATGCATCATCACTGTCTTTAATGCTATCGTTATCAGCATCTGGACAACCATTAAGTGCAGCTAATCCAGCTGTTAAAGGACAATCGTCATCACTGTTTCTAATGCCATCTCCGTCGTCATCTGGACAACCGTTTAAGTTTTCAAGACCTGCCACTTCTGGACATGCATCCAAGCTGTCTTTAACACCATCTCTGTCAGTATCGCCATCACCAAAAGCAAATGAGAAACCTGCCAAATGTTGTAAATGGGTAATTCCTCCGTCGTCATTGCCTATAAGACCATCAAATTCTCTGGAGTACACTTTGTAGGTGGTTTTTAATGTAAGTGCAAAAGCATCACTAAACCAATAGTTTAGACCTGCACCTGCATACGTAACAAAGAAATCATCGCTTAAAGGGGAAATTCCGCTCAAACCGCCTGCAAGACCAACACCTACACGTAGGGTAGGTTCAAACTTTCCGAGGTTTATAATTTGATTCGCAGAAAGAGATGTGCCTAAATCAAGGCTATAATAAAGGTCATCACTTCCAGATTCGCGGCTCAGGTTATTCAAAGTCCCAGCCAAATCAACAGAAAATCCAGAACCAATATACCTTGAAACCTCCAAATAAGAGAAGTTTGGGGAAATCTGTGTTTCATTATCTTTCCCATCAAGTAATAGGTTAACTGCATTTGTGCCCACAGTTAATTTCCAAGGGTTAGTGTCGTTTTGTGCTAAAACACTAGTAGTAAAACTAACCAGCATAAGCGCTGTAAATAAATAATTTTTCATTTTATTAATAATATATTAAGTTGTGCAAAACTAATAAAAAAACGCGGTGTTTATACAGCGTTTTATATTATTATGATAAATCTTATCGTTATTTTACTGCCTTTATTTCAACGCGGCGGTTCGCAGCGCGACCTTCTTTAGTAGAATTGCTTGTCTTTGGCATAGACTCCCCATAGGCTTTTGTACTTAAACGACTTGCTCTGATTCCAGAATCTTTCAGCTGCTTCATAACATATTTAGCCCTTTTCTCAGAAAGCGTCTTGTTGTACGATGCTGGTCCCGTGTTATCCGTATGTCCTTCAATACTGATATTAGTGTCAACATTTGACTTTAGAACATTGATAACGGTTCTTAGTTTACTGTTTAATTCAGGAAGTGAATTCACATCGTGTTGGTCAGAATCAAAAGAAACCACAAAACTTGATAATAACGAGATCGGGTACTCTGGTGTAGTGACTATTGGTGTTTCTGGCTTTTCAATTACAACAGGACAGCCGTTATTAGAAGACGGGCCTGCTTCTCTTGGGCAACCGTCGTCTTTGTCAGCAATACCATCACCGTCTCTGTCTGGACAGCCGTTTAATGATGCTATTCCTGCTGCATTCGGGCAAGCATCTTCTGAGTCTTTAATGCCGTCTCCGTCCGCATCTGGGCATCCATTAAGAGCCGCCAAACCTGCGTTCATTGGACAGTCGTCATCACTGTTCTTAATCCCATCTCCGTCATCGTCTGGGCACCCGTTTAAGGCTTCAAGACCAGCTATTTCTGGACATGCATCTTCGCTGTCTTTAACCCCGTCTTTATCAGAGTCGCTCTCGCCACCTAAGGCAAAAGAAAGGCCAAGCAAATGTTGGAAGTGACTCTCGCCTCCGTTCTCATTCCCAATCAAGCCGTCAACCTCTTTAGAATAAGCTTTATACGTCGTTTTCAGTGTTAGCGCTAAAGCGTCGTTAAACCAGTAGTTAAGGCCTGCCCCTACGTATGTAACAAAAAAGTCGTCGTCATTAACAGCAATGCCACTAACTCCTCCAACAAGACCTATACCTCCGCGGAGTGTGGGCTCAAATTTCCCAAGGTCAATAAATTGATTGGCAGAAAGGGATGTTCCTAAATCAATGCCGTAATACAAGTCTTCTTGGCCAGATTCGCGTTCTAAGTTGTTCAGGGTTCCTGCTAAGTCGATAGAAAAGCCTGCACCTATGTAGCGCGAAACCTCCAAATATGAAAAGTTTGGAGAAATATGTGTTTGTTTGTCTTTTCCTTTTAGGAGTAGGTTTACAGCGTTTGTGCCCACAGTAAGCTTCCAAGGATTATCTTGGTTTTGCGAAAAAATATTTGTTGAAAATGCTATACACAACAGCATGATATATACATGGTATTTCATAATAAGTAGATTAATTTGTTGCCCCAAATGTACTAAATTTCTTTCAATACAACCTGTGCTTCTATATAAACAAGTGCCTTTTGTTTAATTAAGAATAAACGGTTTTCTAAAACTGTGGCGTACGCATTGATTTGGGTCTCATGATTTTTATTATAAGCCCCTGTTTTATAGTCCAATAAAAGAACTTCGTTGTTTTTTGTTACCACAAAACGATCTGGTCTAATCATTTCTCCGGATTCCGTAAGAAGCGGACGCTCGCAATACACGCTATTCGCTGGGTCAAAAAAGGCCTTCAAGCCCTTGTGATTAACAACCGATTCGATTTGCTGCTCCAGCTTTATGTATTTTTCTTCGCTTAACAATTCTTTTGCTTTTGACTGTGCAATAGCATAATCGATATCTTGTGGTACTTCAATATGCGCCATAATTTCATGAAAAAGCAATCCGTACTGAGCCTCTTCTGATTTATTTTGTGCCTTTGGCGTGGTATTTATGGTGTGTGCTAAATTAAAGGTCCATGGGGTTGTGATGGTTTCTTTTTGCTTATCAACGTTTTCTGGTTTTTTTCGATCACCAAAACTTAAGTTTTTAATTAATACGTCTGGAAACACATGGGCAAAAACATCTGCCAAATTATTCGGCGGGCTCTCTGTTTTCCCTTTTTGGGTTATAATATGCAGCTCCTCTATGGGTCGTGTCATTCCCACATAAAGGGTGTTAATCGTGTCCATTACCGCTTGTGAATAGTACTTTTCATAAGTTTGTTTGGCGCCCTCTCCCATTGCGTTAAGTCTATTGCTAACAGGGAGTAGCATCTCATGAAAAGGCGCATACACATCTTTTGGCAATGGGTACCAAGCATATGTTGTGTTTCTGTTCATAAAGGCCGCATCTGAAAAAGGGAGAATTACCACGGGAAATGCCAACCCTTTTGCTTTGTGAATCGTCATAATTTGAACTGCGTCTCTATCTTCTGGAGGGGAAACAGTCCAATTGTCTTTTTGTTGCTCCCAATGCGATAAAACTTGTGTTGCTGTTGCTTCTTTTTTAGCATGAAGCTTTGCTATTTCATCCATAAAAGCCTGGAGGTGTGCCGTTAGTTTGTCTGTCAATAAAAATGCCCAAATCGCATACTCTAGCGCAGCATACATGGGCAACTGCTGAAAAACAGAAAAATCAAACTTTCCTTTTGTGCACTCCATAAGCACAACCCCTAAAGGACGGTGAAATTGTTGCTGTGTCCAAGCGTGTGGATCTTGTTGCCGCAATGCAAATCGTTCCAAAACAGCATATTGGCTTAACCGGCTTTTAGGCTCTAGCCGGAGTTTGACCAGGTGCATCAGAAACTGTACCTCTAAACTTTGTCCCACAAGCAAAGAGTCTGAGGACGTAATCGGAATCTCGGCTTCCGTTAGGGCATTGGCGATTTGTACTCCTTGATTGTTTTTTCTTACCAATACACAAATGTCCTTTTTCCGATAGCCTTGAAGGATGCAATCATTCACTTTTTCAACCACTGCTTTTTGATATGCCTCGCCCTTTTCGTCTTGCTTTTCTTCCTCAATGGAAGAAAGCGTAATATAACCGCCTGTTTTGGTTTTTGCCAACTGATTACAGGACGCTGTATATAGTTTTTGTTGTGATTTTAATGGTAAGTATTGTGCGGCTTTTGTAAAAAACGCATTGTTAAACGACACGATGTTTGCGCCGCTCCGATAATTTGTAGGTAAGTTTTCAACGCTGGGTTTTGTTGTAAAAGGCACTTGTTTGTTTGTGAGCTTCATAAACTGCTCTGGGTTACCACCGCGCCAACGGTAAATAGATTGTTTGGCATCACCAACAAGGACCAACGAGCCTTTGCGTTGTTCTCCCTCTATCGCGTGTGAAAACAAGGGGTGTAGGTTTGCCCATTGTAGCTCAGAAGTGTCTTGAAATTCATCCACAAAAAAATGCTGATACCGAACACCCAAGCGTTCATATATAAATGGAGTGGGCGTATCCTTTATATTGTCTGAAATGTGCTTGTTGAAAAATCCAAGTAAGCGACTGTTGCGTTCGTCTTGCAACTTATTTAACTCTTGACCAATCCGCTGCATTAGCGAAAGTGGAACGATGTTTTTACGAAGTAACTCTAAAAGAGAAACCTGCCGCCAATACTTTGCGTAAGACTCCAAAAAATCTACAATATCGCTTGTAATAGGCTCTATTAAACCCTGATGTTTTTTTGCTGCTGCTTTTAAAAACACCCCTGTTTCCATGCCTCTCAGTAAGGTTTTATTCAGTTCCGCTTTATCCCAATCTCCTTGCTGTACGGAAAGCAACAACTTCGGTAATGAGGTGTTTGGAAAAAATGCATCCGCAAGATTCGATTGCTTAAAAGCGGTTATTATAGCTGTAGCTTTTTCCTCAAATGGCTTTTTTATGGTATTGATTTGATCAAATATTTTCTTGTCTAATGCCGTAAAGGCGTCCATTGGCATCTCTGATAAAAGTGCTAATGACTGCATATGATTTTCATTGGTAAACATTTGGGCAATGTCGGATACCTCGTTTGTTATGTCCCACGATTTCAATGCGTCTGCTTTTTGCAGCACATAATTTACAAGTGTTGCGGTAAGTTTTTTATCATCCCCCGCTTCACTTAAAACTCTAGCTACAACTTCTGCCATAAAGTCTTTGCTATTTAAAACAACGTCAAAGCGCGTATTGAGTCCAAAATCACGTGCAAACGTTCTTACAATCTGATGGGTGAGCTTATCAATGGTAGATACATTGAGCTGCCCAAAGTGATGTAGTATATATAGGTATGCTTTTTTTGCGCGTTGGTGTAATTCATCTGGTGAAATGTCGCAAAGTCCAACAAGCTCCTCAAACATGCTATCCTGTTCAGCCTTTTTTATCCCGGTTGCAAAGCACTCCAGTTTTTCTAAAATACGTTGCTTCATTTCCTGTGCCGCTTTGTTGGTAAACGTAATCGCGAGCAAGCGCTGTACATAATTTGGATAGGGACTACTGAGTAATCGGTACAGAAACGAACGCACAAGAGTGTGTGTTTTTCCTGAACCAGCAGAGGCGTTATAAATTTTAAATGGTGATATTTTTGTGCTAGGCATGAAGCGGTCTGATAGTACAAATTAAATATAGGAATATATGCCTAACTTTGTGCAAAATTAAAAAAACATAAAAATGGCTTTTGAACTTCCTTCTCTACCTTATGCATTAGATGCATTAGAACCACATATTGACGCACGCACCATGGAAATACACCATGGCAAACACCACAACGGATACACAACAAAACTTAATGATGCTATTGAAGGCACTGCATTAGAAGGCAGCGGTATTGAAGCCATTCTTTCAGGGCTAGACATGAGCAACGCTGCTGTACGAAATAACGGAGGTGGTTATTACAACCACTGCTTATTTTGGGAAGTAATGGGACCTGACCAAGGAGAAATGTCTAATGAATTAAGCGAAGCGATCAACAAAGCCTTTGGTTCTTTTGATGGCTTTAAAGACGCTTTTTCAAAAGCGGCTGCAACACAATTTGGTTCAGGCTGGGCTTGGCTTTGCGTGCATAAAGATGGCAGTCTAGACGTTTGTGGCACACCAAATCAAGACAATCCCCTGATGCCAAACGTCGGATGTGGGGGAACACCCATACTTGGGCTGGATGTTTGGGAGCATGCATATTACCTGAATTACCAAAATCGTCGTCCAGATTATATAGAAGCATTCTTTAATGTTGTTAACTGGAGTGAAGTCAGCAAACGATACGCATCTCGCTAATAATCAATTCGTTATTAAAACAGAAAAGAGGGCTAAAAGCCCTCTTTTTTTGTATAAAATAAAAAAGGTGGAAAGAATCCACCTTTTTTGCCCCAAATCTTACCATGAACTTAACCTACTTATGTTATGGCTCTGCTAATATACGAACTCCTTTAACATTTCAAAGCAAAAACGAAAAAAAATTAATTTTTTATTGAAATTTAATAAGCACGTTCTTTTTTCCCTTCGTAAAAGTTCATATAAGCCCTGTTTACTACCTTGTTACCGCCTGGTGTTGGATATTGCCCTGTGAAGTACCAATCGCCCGTATTGTTCGGGCAAGCTTGGTGCAAATTGGCTACAGACTGAAAAATAACGTCAACTTCTGCGTTAATTTCTGGCGTTCGCAGCATACTTGAAATTTTTTCTGAAATCTGATCGTCTGTAAATTGATCGTAAAGCGATTTTACATGATTCTCAATTTCATGCGTTTCTTTTTCCATATCTGCTTTGGCGCGAGCATATACCTCCGCCAATTGATGTGTTTTGTTGTGGTCTTCAAGAAGCGCTAGCATTGCTCTAAAAGCAATTAAATCTTCCAATCGAGCCATATCTATGCCATAGCAGTCGGGATAACGAATTTGTGGTGCGCTAGAAACTACCGTGATTTTTTTGGGTTTCAAGCGATCTAAAATGCGTAAAATGCTTTTTTGTAGTGTCGTACCACGAACAATACTGTCGTCTATAATCACAAGATTGTCGTTTGGCTTTACAGATTCGTAAGTAATGTCATATACGTGTGCCACCAAATCATCTCTGCTGCTATCTTCAGTAATAAAGGTGCGAAGCTTCACATCTTTTATGGTAACCTTCTCTATACGTGGTCTGGGCGACAACAGCTCCTTAAGTCGTTTAGGAGACAGGTTTTCTTCCTTTAATATGGCCGCTTCAGACTCCTCTAGCATAAAATCCTGAACACGTTGTACCAAGCCGTAAAAAGAGGTTTCAGCCGTATTTGGGATATAGGAGAACACTGTGTTTTGCAAGTCTCCGTTTACAGACGCATAAATTTTTGGAAACAGCAACCGGCCTAACGTCTTGCGTTCTTTATAGATGTCTGCGTCATTGCCTCTTGAAAAATAAATCCGCTCAAAAGAGCACGCGCGCCGTTCCGTGGGTGTATTTATTTCTTCGTGGATAATCTTTCCAGACTTTTTGATAATCATCGCATTGCCAGGCTTCACTTCTTTAACTGCTTCAATAGGCACATTGAAAACAGTTTGAATTGCTGGGCGCTCAGAGGCAACCACAACCACTTCATCATCTTGATAATAAAACGCTGGGCGAATCCCTGCAGGGTCACGAAAAACAAACGAATCGCCATGCCCCAACATGCCGCCAATAACATAGCCGCCATCCCAGTTTTTAGAAGCTCTGCGTAAGATTTTTCCAATATTTAACCGGCTTGCAATTTCGGTAGATGCTCCTTGTTTGTCAAAACCTTCGGCTTTTAATTTCTTATACAGTTTTGAAACAGAGTCATCCAAGAAATGGCCTATTTTCTCCATTATTGTAACGGTGTCCGCTTTCTCTTTTGGGTGTTGTCCAAGAGTGACCAAGTTGTCAAAAAGCTCGTTTACGTTGGTTAGGTTAAAGTTCCCTGCAACAATTAGGTTACGGTGCATCCAGTTGTTTTGACGCAAAAAAGGATGAACGCTCTCAATGGTGTTATTGCCAAAAGTCCCATACCTAAGATGGCCCAACATCACCTCGCCTACATATGGAAAAACAGATTTTAATTCTTCTGGTGACGTAACTGGCTTTTCGAGTGATTGCTCAACGCCATTGATGCGTTGGTTGATTTTTCCGAAAATATCTTTGATGGGTTGCGGGTCTGATGAACGCACACGGCTCATAAAGCGTTCGCCTGGTGCCATATCAAGCTTTACGCTCGCAAACCCCGCGCCGTCCTGCCCGCGGTTGTGTTGCTTTTCAAGCATTAAATACATTTTTTGAAGTCCATAAAAAGAACTTCCGTATTTTTTCTTGTAATAGTCTAGGGGTTTGAGAAGCCTAACTAAGGCTATTCCGCACTCGTGCTTGATGGCATCACTCATTGCACAAAATTAAATAAAATTACTGGTAGTTTCACTGTTTATGCCGTTATGTTTCGTAAACGTTCGAGTTTTTGAAGTTGCGCCAAAAAATCTTCACTGCTTGCCTGGACTAAATTCGATGTGCCCATGGCACCAACGCAAAGGGAAGCTGCTGCTGTCCCACGCAATATCCCCTCCTTTATAGCTTTTGCATCGACCTTTTGTTGTGCTGCCAAATAGCCAGATAGTCCACCGGCAAAACTATCGCCAGCACCTGTTGGGTCTTCAACTTTTTCTAAAGGAAGCGCGGGGGCAAAGAAGGGTTGGTCGTTGTAGAACAACAATGCCCCATGTTCGCCTTTTTTAATGATTACGTAAGCTGGGCCCATTTTATGAATGGCTTTTGCTGCTAAAACCAAATTGGTTTCTCCACTAAGCTGCATGGCCTCTTCATCATTAATGGTTATGATATCTACCTGCTTAATGACATTTAATAAGGTGTCCCATTGCAAGTCCATCCAAAAGTTCATGGTGTCTAAAAGTACGGTTCGGTTTGGGTTGGGTAAAAGCTGATCCAATACTTTTTGTTGCACGTTTGGATCTAAGTTGCCAAGCATAACCACTGAGGCGTCACGATAGGCTTCTGGCACAACTGGGTTAAAATCTGCCAATACGTTAAGCTGTGTATCAAGTGTGTCGCGCTTATTCATGTTGTCGTGATACCTGCCTTTCCAGTAAAAAGACTTTCCTCCACGCACTTGCTCAACACCTGAAATATCAATCCCTCTTTCTGTTAGTAGATTCAGCTGTTCTTCGGTAAAGTCTTCTCCTACCACCGAAACAGCAGCAATGTCAGCATCAGCAAATGCCGCCGCTAAGCCGATGTAGGTGGCTGCTCCTCCTAAAATTTTCCCCGATTCCGCTGATGGCGTGATAATCTCATCGAAAGCCATTGTTCCAACGATAACCAATTTGTTGTTTTTCATGTTGTGCTTGTTATGTATCCTTTGTCATTTTTTTTGTTATGCTGTTTGGATGCGGTAACCGCAAGTGCGTCACAGCGTTCGTTTTGTGGATGCTGATTGTGACCTTTTATCCACGTTATTCGTACGTGATGTTTTCTGTAAATTTTAAGAAACCGCAGCCACAAGTCTTGGTTTTTTTGCTTTTTAAATCCTTCGCGTTCCCAGCGTATCACCCACTTTTTTTCCACCGCATCACAAACGTATTTGGAGTCTGTAAAAACGGTAACCTCCACCGGTGATTCTTTTAGCAATTCCAATCCAACGATTACCGCCAAAAGCTCCATTCTGTTGTTTGTAGTGTGTTCAAATCCTTCTGCAAACTCCTTTTTATAATTTGTGCCTGGAAGCTCTAAAATAAGCCCATAGCCCCCCGGTCCGGGATTCCCGCTTGCTGCTCCATCCGTGTAAAGGTGAACTTGTTTCATCCGTTTTGTAGCAATTGATGAATCTGGGGTGCAAAGTGGGCATGCTCTAACGCATGCGTTTTTTGCGCTACTTCAGCTATAGTATCAGAAGTGTCTACCGATGTTTTCGCCTGAAAAATTATAGCTCCTTCGTCGTAATGTTCGTTTACATAATGAATCGTAATCCCTGTTTCTAGCTCGTTATTGTCCACAATAGCCTGAAAAACATATGCGCCATACATCCCTTTTCCGCCGTATTTTGGCAATAGTGCCGGATGGATGTTGATGATTTTATTTTGAAACACCTCGATATAGCTTTGTGGTATTTTCCACAAAAACCCAGCTAAGACAATCAATGACGGGTTTTGCTCTTGTAATTCTACCAACACATCCTGTTCGAACGCTTTTCTATCAAAAACGCGTGTTGCCACACCAAGCGTATTTGCGCGATGAATCACTCCGGCTTTGGGGTTATTCGTGTATATTTTAATCACGGAAACGTTTTCAACCTCCGCAAAATAGGAGATGATTTTTTCGGCATTTGTACCAGAGCCCGAGGCGAAAACTACAATCGTTTTCAAAGGTTTTCAGATTTTTTACAAAATTACGCATTTATACTTGTATTCGTTTAACCTCCTTAAAATGCAATATTTTTAAATAAAAATGCGTGAAGCGTAAAGTTTTTCTATTTTTGTCCAAAATATTAAAACCAAAATTATGTCTGATATTGCATCACGTGTAAAAGCCATCGTTGTAGATAAACTAGGAGTTGATGAAAACGAAGTAGTTACGGAAGCTAGCTTTACAAACGATTTGGGCGCAGACTCATTAGATACTGTAGAACTTATAATGGAGTTCGAAAAGGAATTTGATATTCAAATTCCTGATGACCAAGCAGAAAATATTGCTACTGTTGGTCAAGCTATACAATACATAGAAAAAAGTAATTAATCATTTTTCATGCTTAGGCGACGCGTTGTCGTAACTGGAATTGGTGCTTTAACCCCAATTGGGAATACCCGAGATGCATATTGGAATGCTCTTGTGGCAGGAACAAGCGGTGCAGCACCCATTACCTATTTCGACGCATCTAAATTCAAAACTCAATTTGCGTGCGAGGTCAAAGACTTCGACCCTCTAGAGCATTTTGATAGAAAGGAAGCGCGTAAAATGGATCGTTTTACGCAGTATGCTATGGTTGCTTCAGATGAAGCCATTCAAGATGCTGGACTAGATCTAGAAGCTATAGACAAGTCTAAGGTGGGTGTGATTTGGGGCTCTGGAATTGGCGGGTTAGAAACCTTCCAAAACGAAGTGCTAAATTTTGCAGCAGGCAACGAGATACCTCGATTTAATCCGTTCTTTATTCCTAAAATGATTGCAGACATAGCGCCTGGAATGATTTCAATTAAGTACGGCTTTAGGGGGCCAAACTTTGCAACCGTTTCGGCTTGCGCTTCTGCTGCCAACGCCATTATTGACGCCTTAAACTATATTCGTTTGGGTTATGCCGATGTTATGGTTACTGGCGGGTCAGAGGCTGGCGTGGCAAAAGCAAGTATTGCTGGATTTAACGCCCTTCAAGCACTGTCAACCCGAAATGACGACCCTAAAACTGCTTCAAGACCATTTGACAAAGACCGAGACGGATTTGTAATGGGCGAAGGCTCAGGAGCGCTTATCCTAGAAAGCCTAGAGCACGCTCAGGCACGCGGCGCAACCATTTATGCCGAAGTAGCCGGCGGGGGTCTTTCTGCAGACGCCTACCACATAACAGCGCCACACCCCGAAGGACTTGGTGCTATTAGTGTTATGGAAAACTGTATTGCTGACGCCGGTGTTGAAATCGCTGACGTGGACGCTATTAATATGCATGGAACATCCACGCCGCTAGGAGATGTTGCTGAAACTAAGGCGTTAAAGAAAGTTTTTGGAGACCATCTATATTCCATGAATATCAATTCTACCAAATCCATGACGGGGCATTTACTTGGAGCGGCTGGTGCTGTTGAAGCCATATCGTCTATTTTGAGTATCAAACACGGCATTGTTCCCCCAACCATCAACCACCAAACGGCTGATGAAAACATTGACCCAGATATTAATTTCACTTTCAATACCGCACAAAAAAGAGAAGTGTCGGTTGCCATGAGCAATACGTTTGGCTTTGGTGGGCACAACGCTTGTATTATATTCAAGAAAATGGACTAGTATGGGTTTTAAGCGGTTTTTGCGAACGAATTCTTCGAAAAAGCATGACCCTTTATTCTCCATTGTTAAAAGTATTACAGGAATTTATCCAAAAGATTTGTCGCTTTATACCCGTGTGTTTACGCATACCTCTATGGAAGAAACAGACGCAGAGGGGAAAAAAATAAATTATGAGCGCTTGGAGTTTTTAGGCGACGCTGTTTTAAACACAATTGTTGCAGCACATCTATTTAAAGAGCTTCCTCAAAATAACGAAGGATCCCTAACGCTAATGCGATCTAAAATTGTCCGACGAGATTTTTTAAACCAAATTGGTGAACGATTGGGCTTGATTCAACACCTGTCATCAAACGTACCACAAAAAAACTACGGCCCTGACGTACACGGAAATTTGTTTGAGGCGCTTGTTGGCGCGGTATATTTGGATTGCGGTTTTGATGCTTGCGCTACGTTTGTGCATACTTGTATGATTTCACCACATGTGGATTTAATCAAGTTGCATAACAAGGTTTTAAGCTATAAAAGTCTGTTGGTAGATTGGTTTCAAAAAAACCGATTGCACTACAAATACGAAGTCGTTAGCGATAACGGCGCTGAAAAAACAACACATTATAAAGCCAAACTCTGGTTGGACAAAAAAGTTGTTGCAACGGCAAGAGCAACCAACAAGAAAAAGGCAATTGAAAAAGTGTCAAAGCGCGCCTATTTCCAGTTTCAACATCAAATTAAGTTTATTCAAAACAAACATTAAAAAAACAACATCATTGTTTTTACTAGATTAAATTCTACAAGAGTACCGTATCTTAGCCAAAACCTATGGTAACACACAAGCTTAACTTCGAAGAAGAAGAGGACGAACAAGACGTTGTTTGCGTACATACAGCATTGCCTTCATACTTGTTTGTTTTTGAGCTTAACAAGCTGCTTGGGCTATCTCTTTTTAGAACAAAAAAAGATCTTGTGCCCAACGAAGCAAACCATACCTTTGCTGTTTACGAATACAATTGTGCTGTTATGCAACAAACTTGGCGTGTCGTTGAAAATCGTTTTAACACAACTCAAGCCGAATCGGAGAACAGTCTTTTTGCACAAAGCGAACAGCGCTTTTTCCTCTTTCCTGAACTCGAACAAACCGACTTGTTGGTTTGCGCTAATGACCTATCAGACACGGGGCTAAAAAAAATGACTGCAATTGGTCGTGTGATTTCGTGTTACCGATTACCAAAAAAACTCAATAAAATTAAAAAACAACTGACCTTTTAACCATGCGAAAAATTAAAAAAACCAAAATTGTAGCAACACTAGGCCCTGCATCTTCTAGTAGAGATGTAATCAAAGATATGATGCTAAGCGGTGTAAATGTATTCCGTATCAATTTCTCTCACGCAGATTATGATGATGTGCTAGAGCGTATTCAAATTATAAGAGAGCTAAATGTTGAGCTTGGCTTTCATGTGGGCATTCTTGCCGACCTTCAAGGACCCAAACTCCGCGTTGGTAATATGGCTCCCAACACGCTTGTAGCAGACGGGCAAGAAGTCCGCTTTACAACAGAAAAAGTGGACGTAGGAACCGCGGATGCGATCTACATGAACTACAGCCAATTCCCAAAAGATGTCAGTGCTGGTGAGCGTATTCTTTTGGATGATGGGAAGCTTATTTTCGAGGTCATTGAAACAGATAAAAAGACGAGTGTTACAGCACGCGTAATTCAAGGGGGGGTATTAAAATCCAAGAAAGGCGTAAATCTACCTAACACAAATATTTCGTTGCCTGCCCTAACCAAAAAGGATGTTGAAGATGCTGTTTTTGCCATTGAACAAAAAGTCGATTGGATTGCCTTATCGTTTGTGCGTCACAAGCAAGATGTTGAAGATTTGCGTCAACTTATAAAAAAGCACGGCGAATATGATATTCCTATCATTTCAAAAATTGAAAAACCTGAGGCCCTTGTAAACATAGAAGAAATTGTAAAAGCAAGTAACGGGCTTATGGTGGCTCGTGGCGACTTGGGTGTGGAAGTACCTGCCGAAGAAGTGCCGTTGGTACAAAAAGAATTGGTGCAACATGCGAAGCTTGCGCGTATTCCTGTAATTGTGGCTACGCAAATGATGGAGTCTATGATTGACGGACTTACGCCCACACGTGCCGAAGTAAACGATGTTGCCAACTCGGTTATGGACGGCGCAGATGCTGTGATGCTTTCAGGTGAAACTTCGGTTGGGAAATATCCCGTAGAGGTAATTCAAACCATGCGTAAAATTATTGTGGCTGTAGAAAACTCTCCACATATTCAAGTTCCCCTTGGAGCGCCACAAAACAAAAATGATCGATTTATTACAAAATCTGTTTGTTACCATGCTGCAATCATGGCAAATGAAATTGAGGCTAAGGCCATTTGTACGCTTACCAATAGTGGCTATACTGCCTATCAAATTTCGGCTTGGCGTCCTAGTGCGTCTATTTTGGTGTTTACCTCAAATAAACGTATTCTAGCACAACTCAATCTCATATGGGGTGTTAAGGGATATTTGTATGAAGGGAATGGAGATACTGACAGTACGGTTAAAGAAGTGAATGAAATCGCAAAAGAAAAAGGGTATGTCGTTGAGGGAGATTCCCTTATCAATTTAGTGGCCATGCCTGTGGCAGATTTAGGAAAAGTGAACACGCTTCGCGTTTCTATAGCTTAAAACCGAAAGCGTAACTGTTCCTCAAGCGGCTGTTGTTGTTTTTCGTTTTTGAAATTGGATAAGGATACGCCCAACAAGCGAACGGAATCTTGTAGCTCCTCTTGGTACAGTAGTTTTTTGGCCTCCTCTAAAATAAGGCTGCCGTCTGAAATATATAGTGGCAGTGTCTTGCTTCGCGTTTGTATGACAAAATCGGAGTATTTGATTTTAAGCGTTATTGTTTTTCCTGCTACTTTCTTTTTCCCCATGCGTTTTTGTAGTGCGGCTACAATCTCTGCCAAACGCGCTTCCATAAAAATTTCACTCGATAAGTTTTTAGAAAATGTACGCTCTGCGCCTACCGATTTCGCAATACGCGTAGGTTTTACTTCGCTGGTATGAATCCCGCGTACTACGTTGAAATAGTAATTCCCCGACTTGCCAAATATTTCCGTCAATTCTTCTTGCGTTCGTTTTTTTAAATCCGCGCCTGTGTAAATTCCTAATTGGTACATTTTGTCAGCCGTTACTTTTCCTATTCCATGGAATTTTCGAACATCCAACACTTCCATAAAAGAAAGCACTTCTTCGGGGGGTATGGTTTTTTGACCGTTGGGCTTGTTGTAGTCACTCGCCACTTTTGCCAAAAATTTATTAATCGATATGCCCGCCGATGCGGTAAGCTTGGTCTTAGCGAAAATTTTTGCACGAATATCAGCGGCTATTTGTGTTGCCGACAGCATGCCCTTTTTGTTCTGGGTCACATCCAAATAGGCTTCGTCTAGTGAAAGCGGTTCTACCAAATCGGTGTATTCATAAAAAATCTCCCGAATTTGATTGGAAACCTCTTTGTAGCGCACGCCGTTTGACGACACAAAAATCAGCTCTGGACATAATTTTTTGGCTTGCCTGCCCGACATCGCACTGCGCACCCCAAATGGGCGTGCTTCATAACTGGCTGCTGCAACAACACCGCGTTCAGAGCCTCCGCCAACAGCTATCGGTTTGCCGCGCAGTTCTGGGTTGTCCAACTGCTCTACAGATGCAAAAAAAGCATCCATATCAATGTGTACTATTTTACGAATTGGAAAATCCACACGTAAAAATACAGGTTTGGCTGCGTTATTAGTACTTTTGATGCATGGAAACACAACGACAGAAAAAAATCAACGCGCTGCTGCAACAAGAAATCACAGCTTTGCTGCAAGGCGCCATTCGCGCACAAGGAGTAAAAAACTTAGTCCTTTCGGTTTCCAAAGTAAGCATTACCGCTGACCTTAGCGTAGCCAAAGTGTATCTATCTATTTTTCCACACGATAAAGCCAAAGAAATTTTGGATGCAATAAAAGGAAATAAAAATGTGCTAAAACACGATTTGGCGCAGCACCTCCGCAACGATTTACGCAAAGTTCCAAACTTATTGTTTTTCTTAGACGATTCGCTGGAATACATCGATGCTATTGAACATTCGCTTACGCGAAAAAACGACCCCTTGAAAGAATAAGATGCGCTTTACTCGCTTACTGGCATGGCGCTACACCTTTGAACTGCAAAAAAAAGTAGCGGTTACCCTTATTAGCCGCTTTGCTGCTTTTGTGGTGGGAGTAGCCGTATTTGCCTTTTTTATAGTGCTTGCTGTTTTTGGTGGATTACGGCAGTTTGGGCTAGAGTTTACACATGCTTTTGATCCGGATATCTATGTTGAATCTGCTACCGCCGAACTCTTTGATATAAACGACAATGCACTTCAAATCGTGCGCAAGCACGACGATATTGAGGTGGTTTCAGCGACGCTTTCACAAGAAATGATGCTACGGTTTAAAGACCGCACCGCCTTTGCAAATGTTATTGGTGTGGATTCTTTGTTTCATGCGGTTGTGACTGGCGAAACCATGGTGGGCGAATGGGTAGCCCCCAACACCAACGAAGTCGTTTTGGGCATTGGCGTGTTGTCGCAACTTGATGGCGCTGCCTATGACCACCCCGAAGGCGTGACGCTTTTGGTGCCAAACCAAAAAAGCAAAAGTGTCCTTAATCAACAGCCTTTTCGAGCGCAAACGTCCTTAGTACGTGGGGTGTTTCAACTTGGTGAATCCGTGGACGAAACTACAGCCTTTGCCCCGCTTCCTATGGTGCGAGAGCTGTTGCGCATTGCTCCTGAAAAAGCCTCTGCTCTATACGTAAAACTTGCCCCACAAGCCGACGACCAAAAGGTGCAAGAAAGCCTTCAACGGGCCTTAGGCGATAACTACCGCGTACTGACCAAAACAGGACGAAACCCAGCCTTGTATAAAATGCTTCAAACCGAACGGGTTGCCGTTATCGGAATTCTCTCGTTAGTGGTGTTGATTGCGTTGTTTAATGTGGTAGGAGCCATCATTATGACCGTGCTAGAAAAGAAAGAAAACATCAAAACGCTTTACCAACTAGGTGCGCCTGTGGCTAGTTTACAGCGCGTGTTTTTCACCCAAGGAGTCTTGCTTAGCAGCGTAGGTGGCGGTATTGGGTTTTTGGTGGCACTTGTATTGGTTGTGCTTCAAAAAACCATGCCTTTTATTCAAATTCCAGGGTCGTATTTGGCGTATCCAGTAGCCTTGGAGTGGTCTGCCTTTTGGACAGTGCTCATCATAGTTGGAGGATTAAGTACGTTGGTTTCTTGGCTAACCGCTAAGGTGGTGAAAGGTGTGGTTCGGGGGTGATGGTTTTTGTAGTTCCTATACCCCAACCCCAAAGAGTTCTTCTATTTCGTCGAGTACGGCAAACACATCTGCCGAATGGTCTTCGGTAACGAGGCGTTGGCGGTAAGGTTTAAAATCGGAAATGCCTTTAAAATAGTTGGTATAGTGGCGGCGGGTTTCAAATACTCCTAGCTTTTCGCCTTTCCAGTCAATGGCCATTTCTAAGTGGCGGCGAGCCATGGTCGCGCGCTCCGCTAGGCTTGGTGGTTCGGCATGCGTGCCGTGTTTAAAAAAGTGTTTTACTTCGTTAAAAAACCATGGGTTTCCAATACTGGCTCTACCAATCATCGCACCATCAAGGCCAAAATCATCGCGCATTTCTACGGCCCGCTCGGGTGAGTTTACATCGCCATTTCCAAAAACAGGAATATGCATTCTGGAATTGTTTTTTACGGCTGCTATTTGCGTCCAGTCGGCAGCGCCTTTATACATCTGCGCGCGTGTTCTGCCATGTATGGAAATCGCTTTTGCGCCTACGTCTTGCAGTCGCTCGGCAACCTCCACAATTTGAATACTGTCGTGATCCCAACCCAAACGTGTTTTTACCGTTATGGGCAAGTTCGTGCGCTTTACCATTTCTGCGGTCAAGGAAACCATCAGCGGAATGTCTTTTAAAATCCCTGCGCCTGCGCCTTTAGACACCACTTTTTTTACAGGGCATCCAAAATTAATATCAATAATATCTGGGTTTGTTTTTTCGACAATATCCACGGACTGCAACATGGAGTCGAGGTTTGCGCCAAATATTTGTATCCCCACAGGACGTTCTGCCTCATAAATATCCAGTTTCATTACGCTTTTGGCTGCGTCACGGATTAGTCCTTCGCTCGAAATAAACTCGGTGTAAACCACATCGGCACCTTGCTCTTTACAAAGGGCTCTAAACGGTGGGTCGCTGACATCCTCCATGGGTGCCAACAGTAGCGGAAAATCGCCTAGTGCTATGTCGCCAATTTTTACCATCAGGGCGTAAAGGTAGTTTGAATTCCTTTTCCAATTTCAGTGTCCCAAAATTGCATCATTTTTCCGTTTTTAACCCAATACACACGCGGCGGTGCGCTTCCAATCAAATCAAAAAACGTGTTTACATCTATCATTTGATAGGGGTAATTGGTGTTTGTGATGCTATTAAATTGTGCAACGGTGGTATCGCCCTCTTCAAAAAACAGAGCAACTACTTGAGGTAGTTCGATGCCTGCGCGTTGGAGCTCCGCCAATTCTTGTGCTGCCTCTTGGCAATGCTCGCAGCTTAGGTTAAGCACCGCGACCAAATAATTCCCTGTGGCAAAATCAATTTCTGAAGTGTTCTCAAATGCAGGGAGTTTAGACACTACTTCATCGGGTTCGGTTTGTATGGGCCATATCAACACCGCAGCAGCAAATAATGCCGGAAGAAATGCCCATGTAAGCCATGATTTTTTTCCAAATTTGAATTTGTAGCGCAACAAAAATCCGTTTACGACCAAAAGAATGGCGTTTTTCCCAAGCGATGCTAAAGGCGTCATACTGATCATTTCACCAAAACAACCGCAGTTGCTTGTGTCACCGAGGAAAACCAAATACCCCAAGTGAAGCGAAAAAGCAACCAAGAGCCAAAAACTAAATCGCAGCAAAAAGCGTGAATAATATGGAAGTAAAAGCCCTAAACCAAGCCAGATTTCAAGGGAAATAATAGCGCGTGTTGCCCATGCGCCATAAAAACGATTGGGTACAAGACCTTGTTGCTCCAACAGGATTTCAAAAAATCCTGGGGCAATAGCTTTGGTATAAGCCGAAAACAAAAAAGTGGTTGCGAAGAAAACCTGTAAGATGTTGCGTAAATGTGTCATAACTTCATTTTGTCAAAAATAACTTTTCTTTGGCACTTTGGTTGCCTCAAGGCTTGCATGGTGTATCTTTGTTCGCTAAGGCGATTATTCAATATGAATCATATTCGAAATTTCTGTATTATCGCGCACATCGACCACGGTAAAAGCACACTTGCCGATAGGCTGCTTGATGCCACGGGTGCCGTAACCGACAGAGAAAAACAAGACCAGTTGTTGGACAACATGGATTTGGAACGCGAGCGCGGTATTACCATTAAGTCACACGCCATTCAAATGAATTATGAGCTTGACGGTGAGTCTTATGTGTTTAACTTGATTGATACGCCCGGCCACGTCGATTTTTCGTACGAAGTGTCTCGTTCTATTGCCGCTTGCGAGGGTGCCCTTTTGGTTGTTGATGCTGCACAAAGCATTCAGGCACAAACCATTTCTAACCTTTATTTGGCACTCGAAAACGACTTAGAAATTATTCCTGTACTCAACAAAGTAGATTTGCCATCGGCAAACCCTGAAGAAGTTACCGACGATATTGTGGATTTGTTGGGCTGCGATGCCAATGAAATCATTCATGCCTCTGCTAAAACGGGGTTAGGAATTGACGCACTACTCCGCGCCATTGTAGAACGCGTACCTGCACCCAAAGGCGATGTGAATGCACCGCTTCAAGCACTTATTTTTGATTCTGTATATAATCCCTTTCGAGGAGTGGAAACCTATTTCCGTATTTTTAATGGAAAAATCAGCAAGGGCGAACAGGTGCGGTTTATGGCAACTCAAAAAAATTATTTTGCGGATGAGATTGGTGCACTAAAACTCAAACAAGAGCCACGTAAACAAATGCTTGCCGGCGATGTGGGCTACCTGATTACCGGAGTAAAAGAGGCTAAAGAAGTAAAAGTGGGTGATACGATTACCTCATTAGCAAAACCCACCGAAGAAGCTATTGAGGGTTTTGAAGAAGTAAAGCCAATGGTTTTTGCTGGGATTTACCCTATTGATACTGAAGATTACGAAGAGCTGCGTGCCTCTATGGAAAAGTTACAGCTCAACGACGCCTCCTTGGTGTTTGCTCCCGAAAGTTCAGCGGCACTTGGTTTTGGATTCCGTTGTGGGTTTTTAGGTATGTTGCACTTGGAAATTATTCAAGAACGTTTGGAGCGGGAGTTTAATATGACCGTGATTACAACGGTACCCAACGTGTCGTATCACGCCTACACCAAGAAAAATCCAAACGATATTTTAACTGTGAATAATCCTTCGGATTTACCTGATCCCTCTGTTGTAGATCGTGTAGAAGAGCCGTTTATTAAGGCTACCATCATTACCAAATCGGATTTTGTAGGAAATGTAATGAGTCTGTGTATTGAAAAGCGCGGCATCATAACCAACCAAACCTACCTAACAACAGAGCGTGTAGAATTGCTGTTTGACTTGCCTTTGGCTGAAATTGTCTTCGATTTCTATGATCGTTTAAAATCTGTTTCTAAGGGGTATGCGTCTTTTGATTACAGTCCTATAGGAATGCGTCAGTCGAAATTAGTGCGTGTAGATGTATTGCTAAACGGCAATTCTGTGGACGCGCTTTCTGCGCTTGTGCACACAGACAATGCTTACGGGCTTGGTAAAAAAATCTGCGAAAAGCTTCAAAAAATGATTCCCCGCCAGCAATTTGATATTCCTATTCAAGCGGCTATTGGAGCGAAAATTATTGCCCGAGAAACAGTAAAAGCCGTTAGGAAAGATGTAACAGCAAAATGTTACGGAGGTGACATCAGCCGAAAACGAAAACTCTTAGAGCGTCAGAAAAAAGGGAAAAAGAAAATGCGCCAAATTGGAAATGTAGAAATTCCACAACAAGCGTTTATGGCAGTGCTCAAGCTTAACGAGTAGGCTTAGCTTTACATATTATCTTGGATCAGCTCGATTGATTTTTTTGCAAAACGAACTCCCATTTTTTTGTACCCTTCAACAGACATATGCAAGTCGTTTTTGATCTCTTCCCCCTTAAAGTTTAATCCTTCGTTCAGGTCATCGGTGTTTATCCAACCGAAGCGTGGGCTTGTGTTCGCCAATGCAACTTGTACATCTCTTATCTTTGTCCAGTGCGGTGCTACGTTATTTGTCATATCAAAATCACTAAGCCTGCCTATAACCATATTGATGTTTTCGTAGCTCAAGTCTCTGACAAGTTGCTTATAAACACGCATTAAATTCTCCGCATATGCGTCTGAAAGGCTTTCTCGAGCATCTCGCTCTCCTTGCATCCAAACTAATGTTATTGTAGCTATTTGATTGTTGCCAATTGCTTTTTTTGTTTTTGAGATAAGGGGGGTATATAAATTGGGTAAATTTCTTTTGGGGTTTTCAAACGCTTTTAATTCCCAATCATCAAACCAACACCTGATAGGTTTTCCTCCTTTAGCGTCTTTAACAACGATCACATTTTCATCTCCAAATACGCTAGCAACGGTTTCTGTGAATGTTTTCGGGTTTAATGCCTGCATATTAGACTGTCCCGAGAGAATGAATAGGTGCTTACCCTGTGCGCTCAACAATAATGGTAAAAAGAGAAAAAAAAGGAATGCTTGATATCGTTTTATATTTATTGACATTATGTTGTTTTCTGTAAATATACTTATTCTTCGTTGGCTGTTTTCGGCCATCCCAACTTTTTCCTATATTTTAGCGTATGCACAAAACCGAGTATAACACGATTGTTGTTGGTGTGGCGTTTTCTCCGAATTTGAAAGCCAATGTTTTCGAGGCGCTTCGTATGAGCGTCTTGTTTGATGCTTCTTTGGTAATGGTGCATGTAGGTGAAAATACCGATGAAAAGGAAACTGCGCTTCAAAAAATCATTTCCTCTTTTCAAGAGTCCCTTCCAAAATATGCTGTGTTGTGGAAAGCGGGTCAGCCCGCTGAGGTACTGTTAAACGCTTGCGTAGATGAACATGCAGATTTGCTCATCTTAGGAGCACTTCAACGCGAGGGGTTATTAAAATATTATATCGGCTCTGTGGCGCGAAAACTTACACGAAAATGTCCTTGTGATGTGTTGCTGCTTATAAAACCTTCTGTTGAGCGCAAGCCCTGTTCCTATGCGGTTGTAAATGGTTTGGCGCATGAAAAAACAGAAAGAGCCATTTACCGTGCGTTTTATGTGTTGCACGCGCTTGGTGCTTCCCGCCTTACGATTGTAGAAGAAATTTCAGAAGAAGATGTTGCGGTTAAAGTTGATGACGACCGGGGGTTAAGAAGGTCCAATATTATTAAAGAGCGTATCAAATTGCGTGAAGATTCGCGGGTGAAGAAAATTTTGAGCCAAATCCCAAATACATATACAACGGCTGTGGGACACGATGTTCAGCCTATATTTGGTCGGAGGGGATATTCCATAGGGCATTTTGCCCGTGTTAAGCGCGCTGATTTATTGATCATGAACGCTCCACAAAAACACAGCCTTTGGGATCGAATTTTTCCCCATGATCTCGAGTATATTTTATCTGATTTACCCACTGATGTTTTAATTGTACGCTGATGGCAAAATCTTCCATATTTTCCGGGCTTCATAGAAACATCTTTGCTGGTTTTGTTGTGTCGCTTATTGCCTTGCCTTTGGCGCTTGGTTTGGCAGTAGCTTCGGGGTTCCCTATGGTTGCGGGCATAGTTACTGCGGTTGTGGGCGGTGTAATCGTTTCTGTTTTTGGTGGGTCGCATGTAACTATTACAGGGCCCGGTTATGGTTTAGTAGTTGTGCTGCTTAGTGCTGTGGCCGTTTTGGGTGATGGTGATATGCAAGCAGGCTATTTGTATGCCTTATCGGCGGTTATTTTTTCAGGTGGGGTGCTCCTGCTTTTTGGTTTTTTACGTTTTGGTGCGCTAAGCGATTTTTTTCCTGCTTCCGCAATACAGGGTATGTTGTCGGCTATAGGAGTTACGCTTTTGGTAAAGCAATTTTATGTCATGCTTGGCGATATGAAAACCAAAGGCACTGTTGTGGAGCTTTTGGTTGGTGTTCCCGATTTAGTAAAATCTTTAAACGTTGCTCCTTCGGGGCAACTTTATGCTGTGGGTATTGGTCTAGTCAGCTTATCGATTATGCTTTTCTACAGCAAAATAACCAATCGTTTTTTTAGACTTATTCCTGCTCCCATGTGGGTTATTCTGTTGGCGCTTGGCTTTGATGCATACTTTGCTGTTGTTGGTGTTGGAAATCCAATTAGCAAAAAGCTGCTTATTTCCCTGCCTAACGATATGCTAACTTCTGTACCAACACCTAATTTCTCTAAATGGAAAGAGCCTGTTTTTTGGGGAATTGTGTTGTCTATTACGTTAGTTTCAAGTATAGAATCGCTATTAAGCATAAAGGCGGTAGATAAGCTCGATCCTGAAAAACGACGTTCAAACATCAACAAAGACATGAAGGCGTTGGGGATCGCTACTATTGTTAGTGGTTTTTTAGGCGGAATGAATGTAGGTACGGTGATCTCTAGAAGTTCGGTTAATGTAAACAATCAAGCGACAAATCGTTCTTCGAACTTTTTCCATGCTGTTTTTCTGCTGTTGTTTATTATTGTTTTTCAATCCCAATTGGGGAAAATCCCGTTTACTGCTTTGGCGGCAATTTTAGTGTATACCGGATATAAGCTCACGGCACCCGCCATTTTTGTGCGTATGTATCAAATCGGTAAAGAACAGTTGTTCATTTTTTTAACGACGCTTATCGCCACCCTAGTCACCGATTTGATTTCGGGAATTTTAATCGGGTTGCTTGCTACATTTGTGGTGCACGTACTGCTTAACAAGGCGTTTTGGTTGTTCTCGCGTAACCTGCTCAAACCCAATGTCCTGATGTACAAAGAGGCAGAAACGCAAAGCTATTATGTGGGGGTAATTCACTTTTGTACATTTTTGAATTTTTATAAGCTCAAAGCCAAATTGGATATGATCCCGCAGACCGATAAGGTTGTGGTTGATTTTTCACTCTGTTCTTTTGTAGATCACACTGTTCAAGAAAGTTTACATAACTATGAGGAGCTTTTTGTGCGCAAAGGGGGGGTAGTTGAAATTATTGGGTTAGATGTTCATGAAACCGACTCTAGTCACCCGTTTGCGGTACGTACATTACGCCCCATACAAGGGTTGCGTGTTTTTGGTGGCGGCAAAACAAAACGACAACAACAATTAGAGGCACTGGCAGAACAGAAAGGTTGGTCTTACAATGCTTCGCCAAACACCCAAAAACACCTCCTTCGTGATCATTTAGGTTACGAAACCACGTCTGTTGAGGGGGTTTACAATACATTATCAAGTCCAAACAAGCAGGTGTCTTTGTTTGATATCACATACAGCGAAGGGGTGTTTATTGCCAAAGAGAGTGTTCAAACAACCCTGTTGCGTGTAAAACTTGCTACGCCTGTACCGGTATTTTCCTTTGATAGAGAGATGCTTCTAGAAAAACTGTCGTATTTGGCAGGTTTCCACGATATTGATTTTCCTGAGCATCCTGAGTTTTCTGACGACTTTTATGTCCGGGGAAACAACCCTGAAAAGGTGCGCGAATTCTTTACGGTTGAACTAATTTCGTTTTTTTCCGCATACGGGTTTTACCACATTCTGTGTAATGGCAAAGAATTGATTGTGCGCCAGTTCTTACGCCCTGCCTCACCCGCTGAAGCTACTGCCATGATTGCGTTTGGGCTTGCACTCAAAAAAAGGATAGACGGATAAAACTTTTGTAACTTCGTTAAATATGAAGCTTCATGCTATAGAAACGGGGAATTTTAAGTTGGACGGGGGTGCCATGTTTGGTGTTGTCCCGAAGGCGCTGTGGAGTAGAACCAACCCTGCCGATGACAAAAACCGTATTGAGCTTGCAGCACGCTCATTACTTATAGAAGACGGGAATCGACTTATTTTGATTGATGCTGGTATGGGCAACAAACAAGACGAGAAATTTTTTCGTCATTATGGGTTATGGGGAAATCATACCCTAGAAAAGTCATTGAGAGAGGCTGGGTTTTATTGTGAAGACATTACCGATGTGTTTTTAACCCATTTACATTTTGACCATTGCGGTGGTGCGGTGCGATGGAATAAAAACCGAACGGGTTACGAGTTGACATTTCCAAATGCTACATATTGGAGCAATAAGGCGCATTGGGAGTGGGCTACAAAACCTAATGCGCGTGAAAAAGCTTCTTTTTTAACTGAAAATTTATTGCCTATTCAAGAAAGTGGACAGCTGCGTTTTGTCTCTACTTCAAACGCACATTTTGTTTCTAAAACAGAGCTTGGCTTTGGTGTTTTATTTGTGGATGGTCATACCGAAAAGCAAATGATTCCACATATCAAGCATAAGGGAAAAACGGTTGTGTTTTCCGCGGACCTTTTGCCTACGGCGGGGCATTTGCCACTGCCCTATGTCATGGGGTATGATGTGCGTCCACTTGAAACACTTAAAGAAAAACACCTTTTTTTAACAAATGCCGCAGATAATCAATTTTTACTTTTTTTGCAGCACGATGCTCACAATCCGATCATTTCCGTGCAACACACAGAAAAAGGAGTCCGCTTGTTGGACTCTTTGCCTATTGAAACCTTAAACCCCATTTAAATTATGAGACCCTTTTTCCTTATCCTTTTTAGCGTATCACTTTTTGCGCAACCCCAGCCAGGCTATTGGCAACAGCACGTAAATTATACTATGGAAGTAGATGTGGATGTGAAAAAGTTTCGCTATTCTGGGACACAAGAGTTGGTCTATACCAATAAATCGCCAGACACCCTGAAGCGTGTTTTTTACCATTTGTATTTTAATGCCTTTCAACCCAATAGTGAAATGGATGTCAGGTCTCGAAGTATTGTTGATCCAGACAGACGGATTGGTGCACGCATTGAAAAATTAAACCCCGATGAGGTCGGTTATTTACACGCCACCTCTCTTGTTCAAGACGGTAAATCTTTGTCTTTTCAAGAGGAAGAAACACTTTTAGTCGTTCCACTTGCTACACCACTTGCACCAGGCGAGAGCACTACACTTTCTATGACATTTGAAGGACAAGTGCCTGTACAAATTCGCCGAAGTGGTCGGAATAGCAAAGAGGGGGTAGCCCTTTCTATGACGCAATGGTATCCAAAATTAGCAGAATACGATCACGAGGGCTGGCACACCAACCCTTATATTGGACGTGAGTTTCACGGGGTTTGGGGAGGTTTTGATGTAAAACTAAGCCTTGATAAACGTTATGTGGTAGGCGGCACAGGTTATTTACAAAATCCCGAAGAGGTGGGTCATGGCTATGCAGAGAAAACCAAAAAGGTAAAAGGTAAAAAATTGACCTGGCACTTTGTTGCTCCCGATATTCATGATTTTGCTTGGGCCGCTGATCCCGATTATATCCATGATGTTGCAGAAGGACCTAATGGTGTGGCGCTTCATTTCCTTTACAAAAACAATCCAAAGATCATTGACAACTGGAAGCGTTTACAGTCTGATACAGCAAAACTGATGTCCTTTTTTAACAGCGCCATTGGACCTTACCCGTATAAACAATATACCGTTTTACAAGGGGGTGATGGCGGTATGGAATACGCTATGTGTACTTTAATTACAGGCGAGCGTAGCTATAATAGTTTGTATGGTGTTACTTCACATGAGTTGGCGCATTCTTGGTTTCAGCACGTGCTGGCGTTTAACGAATCTAAATACGCTTGGATGGACGAAGGATTTACCGTTTTTTTGGATGCTTTGGGCGAGCAAGGGTTAAACGGAAACACAGAGGCTTTTGCTCCGGCATATGATGATTATCGCGTGTTGGTGGAGAAAGGGTTGGAAGAGCCTCTAACCACGCACGCCGACAGGTTTGATACCAATATTGCTTACCGCACAGCGAGTTACGATAAAGGCGCGGTGTTTTTAAGTCAATTGGCATATATTATTGGGCCTGCAGCAGTTATATCTTCGTTACAAAAGTTTTATACAGAATTTGCATTTACGCATCCAACACCTAACGATTTTAAACGCATTGCTGAAAAAGTTTCGGGCATTCAATTAGAATGGTATCTCAACGACTGGACGCGCACCACTAAAACAATAGATTACAGCATAAAAAGCGTAAAACCTATGGGAGAACAAACGGAAATTATATTAGAAAGGATTGGTGCTATGGGGATGCCTGTTGATTTAGGGGTGTTATATAATGACGGCAAACAAGCGATACATTATATTCCATTGCAAATGATGTTCGGACAAAAACCGCCTTTGGAAGGAGTTTCAGAGTGGAAAGTAGAAAAAGATTGGGCTTGGGCGCGTCCAACCTACACTCTTATAATAGATGCTCCTTATGATAAAATTTCACAAGTTCGTATAGACCCAACTGGGTTGATGGCGGATATTGATTTAAGCAACAATGTTTTCGAAAACACCCAACGAAATAACACAACTGAAGAGTAAGAAAGCAATAGAGGCACTTTTTGCTGAAGGAGTTCACTTACGAAAAAGACCGATTAAGCTTGTTTGTGAGGTTAATCCGTCTGGTGTTTTAACTTTAGGGTTTGGGGTTTCCAAACGTCTTTTTCCAAAGGCAGTTGACAGAAACCGTATTAAACGTCTCATGCGAGAGCAATTTAAATTGTTACGCTCTGAGGACGCATACGATGTGTTTTATGGAAGTGGTTTTTTTATTTTTGAGGGGCGAGAACTCCCTACTTTAGCAGTACTTGAAAAGCCTATGCAAGAGCTTATTTCTAGCTGGCGTTCCGTGAAATGAGCAACATTGGAATATGAGGAATGCCATCTTCTAAATAACCCGTCCCCGATTGCGTAAAGCCTAAAGACTCGTAAAAGGTTTTTAAATGTTCTTGAGCTGAAATAAAAACCTCCTTTTCTGCAGGGATTAGAGCAATACATTTTTCCATTAATCGCTGTCCGATGTGTTTTCCCCGACGTTCTTTTTTTACCAACACCCGCCCAATACTACATGGTGATTCGTGTAAAAAAACTCGCGCATATCCTATTAATTGATTTTTATCGAAAGCACAAACGTGTAGCGCTTCTTTATCTTTTCCATCCGTATCCAAATATGCACATTCTTGCTCAACAATAAAAACTTCAGCGCGAAGCGCTAAAATCGTATAAAGCACTTCCGTGGTAAGTTCTTCCCAGCTAAAAAGTTGCCATGTTAGCAACATTGTGAAATTTTATTTACCCTATTTGCGTGTCTACCCCCCTCAAAATCTGTGGCTAAAAAGGTTTTTACCATATCTTTTGCAACCTGTTCCGAAACAAAACGGGCAGGAATACTTAAAATATTAGCATTGTTGTGTTGACGCGCCAATGCACTAAGCTCAGTTGTCCAACATAAGGCTGATCGAATTTCAGGGTATTTGTTTGCTGTCATATTTGCCCCGTTTCCACTACCACAAATAATAATACCTAAATCTGCTTTTCCATCGCGAACGTCTGCAGCAACAGGATGTATAAAATCGGGATAATCTACGCTGTCTGTAGTGTCTGTTCCGTGGTTGTGATATGTATGCCCTAACTCCGTAAGTAAAACAAATAATTTTTTTTTAAGTTCGGGGCCTGCGTGATCATTGCCAATTGCTATGTGCATGTGATAAAATTTACTACTAAATTACAATTTTATTGTTGTTAATAACCAACAACTGTTCACCTTGAAAGAAATTAAGGTTTGTCAATAGTTTTGTTTATTACTATTCACAACTATTAGCGAACGATTGACAAAAAATGACATTATGAAAATGGAGGAGTTAAACAACTGTTTTTATTGTTAATTATAGAAAAAGTATTCACAATAATTTGGTGTTTGTTAACATATATAAAATGATTTTTTTTTAATTAAAATACTAGTAACAAACACGTTAAAGCAAATATTTAAAAGTTATTGCAGTTATAAACACCCTATTATAACCATCATAAATAAATTAAATTTAAAAAAATAAAAGATGATTAATTAACATGTGAATAAAGAATTGTGTGAACATAGAAACAGTACCTTTGCTCTCATGGGTAAAAAAAAGAAAGTTCTATCAGTTCAACAAAGGGTTTTAAACGTATTTGACCAGCACCCAACACAAATGTTTACCTATAAACAAGTTGCCGCGCGCTTAGGTGTATCAGATGCCAGTGGAAGAAATCATATTATAAAAAGTTTAAAGAAATTAGTTGAACTGAAATCAATAGAGGAACAATCAAGAGGTAGCTATAAAGGAAAACCAAGAAAAAAGTATCACGAAGGTGTTTTAGATCTCTCCGGAAAAGGTGTTGGATATATAATTAGCGAAGATTTTGATGAGGATGTTATGGTTGCATCAAATCAATTCAATAAAGCCTTTAGCGGTGATACCGTCCAGTTTTATGTTTATCCTGCAAGGGGAAAAAAGCGAAGAGAAGCAAAAATCGTAGATGTCATTTCCAGAAAAAGAACCCGTTTTGTGGGTACACTCCAAAAAAAGAATGGAACATTATTTGTTAGAGTAAGTGCCAAAATATCAACGGTAGATTTTTTTATTGATGGGCAACCAAAAATCCCAACAGAAGATGGCGACCGAGTGCTTATTTCTTTTACAAACTGGAAAGAAACCAAGTCTCCTCAAGCAAAAATAGAAGAAGTATTAGGCGAGGCAGGAGAAGCAGACACAGAAATGCATACCATTTTAGCTGAGTATGGACTTCCTTACAAGTTTGATTCGCATATAGAAGCAGAAGCCAACAAAATTGATATTCATTTAGACAAAGCAGAAATTACGCGCAGAATGGATTATAGAAATGTACTTACTTTCACAATTGATCCAACAGATGCAAAAGATTTTGATGATGCTTTGTCTTTTAAACCCTTAGAAGAGGGTTTATTTGAAGTAGGTATTCATATTGCAGATGTGTCTTATTATGTACAACCAGGAACGCTCTTAGACGATGAGGCTTATCAACGAGCAACATCGGTGTATTTGGTTGACCGAGTTCTTCCAATGCTTCCAGAGCAACTTTCAAATAAAGTCTGTTCTTTACGACCAAATGAAGAAAAATTTACTTTTTCTGCAATATTTACTTTAGATGCTTTTGGAAATGTACGAGATCAAAAGTTTGGCAGAACCGTTATCAATTCCAATTATCGTTTTGCGTATCATGAGGCGCAACACATTATAGAAACCGAGCAAGGAGAAATTCCCGCGGGAATGTCCTTATCTAATAAAGCATATACCGCTGATACATCTGTTGTTGATGCTATTTTACAACTCAACAAAACAGCAAAACTTTTACGTAAAAAACGCATGCAAAGTGGCGCAATATCTTTTTATAAAGAGGAGGTTAAATTTAAGCTAGACGAACAAAAACAACCTATTGAAGTTTTTGTAAAAAAGAGTAAAGATGCAAACAAACTTATTGAAGAATATATGTTGTTAGCTAATAAAAAAGTATCTGAATTTATTGCAAAACAAGACCCAAAAAAGACGTTTGTTTTTCGCGTTCACGATGAACCAGATGAAGCAAAATTAGATCAATTAAAAAGGGTGATAGGTAGTTTTGGGTATTCTTTGAATTTAGCTTCAGCTGAAACAACGGCACATTCTATAAATAAATTACTTAAAGATATCCGTAATACACGGGAGCAAAACCTTATTGATACACTTACAATTAGAAGTATGAGCAAGGCATCTTATACCACACAGAATATTGGTCATTATGGGTTAGCTTTTGATTACTACACTCATTTTACATCCCCAATTAGACGTTATCCAGATGTGGTGGCACATAGACTGTTACAACACTATTTAAATAACAATACATCACCCAAACAAGAAACGTATGAATCCATGATGAAACACTGTTCTTCTATGGAAATTCTTGCTACTAAAGCCGAACGAGACTCTATTAAGTTTATGCAAGTTAAGTATATGGAGGAGCGTATCGGAGAAATATTCACAGGTGTCATTTCAGGTGTCGTAGAGCGTGGTATTTATGTAGAGCTAGAAGGAAATAAATGCGAAGGCATGGCACGTCCCCAAGATTTTCCAGGAGATTATTATGTATATAACGAAATGAATTATTCTTTTGTTGGAGAGAAAACAAAAAGAATATATCAACTTGGCGATAGAGTTTCTGTCCGTGTTGATGCTGCAGATTCGATTAAAAGACATTTGGATTTTGTCCTATTAGGACACGCAGAATAAATTGTATATTTGATAAACCTTTTTTTATGCGTCTAGTTTTTTTTCTTGTTTTAACGTCTTTTCTCAGTCACGCACAAGCAATTCGTTTAGGTCAGTTTGATGAATTAAAAGTGTTTGATGGTATTCGTGTTACGGTGATTCCCTCAGAAGTAGATTCTTTGTTAGTAGAAGGAAAAAACAAAGAATATGTTTCATATAAAAATAAAAATGGTCGTCTTTTTATCCGTATGAAAGTAAAAAAACGCCTAAGCGGATTTAATACCACAGTTGCCCTGTTTACCTCTAGCCCTCTAGAAAAAATTGATGCCAACGAAGGTGCATTTGTTTCTTGTCAAGATGTGTTGTTTCAGCAGAGTATTACATTAAAAGCACAAGAAGGAGCAGAAATTGATGCTCTTTTAGACGTTCAAAAAGTAACTACAAAAACAGTTTCTGGAGGTATTGTAAACTTAAAGGGATCAGCTGTTATTCAGGAGCATCGTGTAAGTGCTGGCGGTGTTGTGGATGCATCAACCTTAGATTCTGAACAAGTGGAGGTGCGTGTAAAAGCGGGCGGAAATGCGGCGGTTCGTGCCACAGAACTTGCTGAGGTAACTGTTTCGTTTGGCGGATCAGTAAACGTTTATGGTGAACCCAAAAAACTAATACAAAAAATTGCCGTTGGTGGGAATATTTCTCTAGCCTCAACACCTACGGAAGAAGAACCTAGTAATGAGTGAATTTCTAGCAGCAATACCCTTTTCGCTATTGCTGGTTGTTTCTACAGGCCCCGTTTTCTTTGTTATCATTGAAACAAGTATTTCCAAAGGTGCACGCCATGCTTTTTGCGTTGATATTGGTGCAGTTATCGCAGATATTGTATTTATTCTAATTGCGTTGTTTGGAGCAAATACCATCCATCAAAATTTAGAAACGAATCCGAGTTGGTTTTTGTTGGGTGGCGTAGTATTAATAGGGTTTGGATTGATATCGTATATCCGAACACGAAGAAATAAAAACCACGTCGTTTTTGCCACAGAACAGTTACAAAAAGGAAACTATCTTTTTTACATAGGCAAAGGTTTTTTGCTTAATATCATCAATATGGGCACTTTGCTTTTTTGGTTGGGTTTGGTGGTGCTTTTTGGTACGAAGTACCAAATGGACTACGGCAAGATTTTGCCTTTTTTCTCTTACATTTTGGTGGTGTATTTGTCCTTTGATTTGATAAAAATATACCTAGCCAAACAACTCAAAACCAAACTTACTCCACAGGTGATTTATAAACTCAAGCAGTTTGTACATGTAATTTTAATACTGTTTGGTTTGTTTTTTATTTTTCAGGGAACCTTTCCAGATGAAAAGCAAAAATTGGAGGCAACACTACAAGAGCGTTTAAAGTAGAGGCACCGAGCGGATTCGAACCGCTGTACAAGCTTTTGCAGAGCTCTGCCTAGCCACTCGGCCACGGTGCCTTTAAGGTTGCAAAAGTAGGATTTTTTTATGGCATCCAAACACACCCGGTAAAGAAATGACCATTACTGTGGTATATATAGAACCAAATTATTTAGTACTTTTGATATAACAATAGACCCAAATCTGTTCTACTACCAATAACCTAACATTATTTTATTTTCTCGACTTATTTGGGTTTAGTATAAATTAAATGGCTTGCGCATAGATATGAGCTAATTTTTTATCTAAAAGCAACGCTGCTTAAGAGTAAGAAAATGTAAATCAATGCACTAAAGGGATTCGTTACCATTCATATATATAACAAATAAACCTTTTTTCATTAAACGCAGTTCAAGCCAGGGTATATAAATAAGTACAAATAATAAAAATGGAAAAAACACTTATAGCCGCAACTAAAGGCTTAACACTTTTAGCGTTAGTTGTAATTATATTTTATTTTACTAATATTGGTTTGTATAAAGAAATCATTAAAGAAGATGGTATAATTGAAAACCTTACGGCAATCTTATTGCTGACAATGTCCATTTTTGTGCTTATTAAAGTCATCAAGTCATGGAAGCAAAAGGGAGGCTTATGGATTGTTTTTAACATATTCCTTTTGTCGGGGTTGTTTTTTGGTTTTGGAGAAGAAACGTCTTGGGGGCAAAGTGTTTTCAATACAACGCCAAGTGGTTTCTTCGTGGAAAACAACACCCAAAAAGAAACCAATATTCATAACCTTGTAATAAATGGCGTAAAGGTTAATAAATGGATTTTTTCATACCTGTTTTCTGTCTGCTTCGGTGTTTATTTTTTTTTGCTATCGTTGGCATATAAAAAAGCAAGTATTGTGAAAAAATATGTGGATAAACTTGGCGTTCCGTTACCAAAGAACAAACAGGTTATAGCCTTTGTTTTAGTCACTCTTTTAATATTGACGATACCAGAAGAAGATAAATGGGAGTTATGGGAATACCTTTTTGTTGTAACTTTTTTATCAATACTCACCGAGCCATATAATAGTGACGAAAAGCTTTTTCCAACAAAGAATAACACGCATTGAAAACCTTTTCTGTAGCGGACCTATAATGCGTACCATTTTCGAACAAAGCGAGAAGCGGATCTACTAAAACTTGTATCTCGAGCTTTGTTTCAAAAAGGCACTACCTTCCTTGCTGCAATTCTACTGCTACACTTGCAACATGCCCACCAATTGGCGGGTTTATCTTTGCCACTTTAATACTAGCTAAATTTACTTGCGCGCTGGCTTCAAAAATGCGATTTAAAATACGTTGCGCCACATGTTCCAATAACTTTGATGGCGTTGCCATTTCTTCGCGCACACAAGCGCAAAGCGTTACATAATCAATGGTGTCTGCGAGTTGGTCCGAAACAGCAGAAACCGACAAATCGCCTTCTACCCATACATCCACACGATAGTCGCTGCCAATCAACGTTTCTTCAGGCAAACAACCGTGGTAGGCATACACCTGAATGTTTTCTACATATACTTTTCCCATAGTCTGCCAAATATAGAAACTAAAACGAGGAAGTATACCTAAATAATTACCTTTGTACGAAACATTTTTACGATGAGCGAACAGTCATCTAAGCACTTTATTGAGCACATCATAGACGAAGACCTAGCCACAGGGCTTGAGCCAACGGATTTGCGTTTTCGTTTTCCTCCCGAGCCTAATGGGTATTTACACATTGGGCATGTTAAGGCAATATGCGTTAATTTTGAACTTGGCAGTACCTACAACGCACCTGTAAACCTTCGCTTTGACGACACCAATCCAGCCAAAGAAGAACAGCATTTTGTTGACAATATCAAAAAAGATGTGACGTGGTTGGGCTATGCGTGGGATAAGGAATGTTATGCATCTGATTATTTTGACCAACTGTATGCGTGGGCAGTCCAACTTATACAACAAGGCAAAGCCTATGTAGATGGGCAAACCGCCGAACTAATGGCAGTACAAAAAGGCACGCCAACATCTCCAGGAACCGACAGCCCCTTTCGTAATCAAGAGCCTGAGGACGCCTTGCGCTTGTTTGAAGAAATGAAAAACGGTATACACCCCGAAGGCACTTTTACCCTTCGTTTTAAGGGCGACATGTCTTCGCCTAACATGTTGCTCCGTGACCCTGTTATTTATCGCATCGTTAACAAAAAACATCACCGAACATCAGACAAATGGTGTATTTATCCCATGTATGATTGGGCACACGGCCAGTCGGATTATATTGAGCAAATTTCACACTCGTTGTGTACGTTAGAGTTTAAACCTCACCGTGATTTATATGATGCGTTTTTAGATGAATTGGCTTCTGAAGGATTACGCCCCAAACAGCGTGAGTTTGCGCGGTTGAACCTAAACTATACCATTACCAGTAAGCGAAAGCTGCAGCGTCTAGTCGAGGAAAATGTTGTTTCGGGTTGGGACGATCCACGTATGCCCACCATTAGTGGATTGCGTCGCCGTGGTTACACACCAGCATCATTGCGCAAGTTTGCCGAAACCGTGGGTGTTGCCAAACGAGAAAACGTCATCGATGCCTCGCTATTAGAGTTCTGTGTCCGGGAAGATTTAAATAAAACAGCCACGCGTGCCATGGCGGTGTTAAACCCTATTAAGGTGGTTATCACCAATTATCCCGACGATAAAACAGAAATGCTTCAAACGGATAACAACCCCGAAGACGCAACTGCCGGCACACGAGAGCTACCCTTCGGAAAGACTCTCTATATAGAGCAAGACGATTTTAAAGAAGAAGCCAATCGTAAGTTTTTCCGCCTCAAAATTGGTGGAGAAGTACGGCTAAAGAGCGCATACATCATTAAGGCAGAAACGGTAGAAAAAGATGCAGCAGGAAATGTTAGCACCATCCATTGCACTTATGACCCTAATAGTCTTAGCGGAAGTGGCACCGAGGAAAGTCAACGTAAAGTAAAGGCGACTATTCATTGGGTTTCTGCTCCACACGCCAAAGAAATCGAAGTGCGCCAATACGACCGCCTTTTTAAAACGGCTTCGCCCGATAGCGACAAAGAGGTTGACTTTATGACGCATATAAACCCCGATTCGCTATCTGTGCAAACAGCCTTTGCTGAACCCATGTTAGCAGATGCAACGCCAGAAGACCGTTTTCAGTTTCAGCGATTGGGATATTTCGTTTGCGATAAAACGAGTACCTCAACCAAAAAGGTGTTCAATAAAACTGTTGGTTTGCGTGATACTTGGGAAAAACAGCAGCAAAAACCGGAACAAGCCAAACCCCAACAGCATCAGCTTAAGCCCATAGATGAGTTGAGACGGATTGGGAAGAAATTTGCTAATCTTTCAGACGAAAAACAAGAAATGGCTAGCGCACAAATAGCAGCTTTTTCAGCTCAAATTTCTTATGATGAGTTAGAGCCTTTGTTTAACACGGCTACCAAAAAGGTAGGTGCGCGTGCTGTGGTTCTTCTTGCGCTGAAAGAACAACTGAAATCGATTTCAGCCACACCACAAGCCAGAGAATTCATCGCGAAAGCACAACAAGACAACAACGAATTATTAGTTAAACTCTCAGATGGCATTAAAGTATAACATTTCTTTTCTTTTTTTAATTTTTTCCACTCTTTCAATAGCACAAAACGATATTTGCTCGTGGCTTATATACAAAAACAAATTAAAGTTGAATAGCAAAACGAGTATAGACACGCAATATCAGCACAGAAGTTTTACCCTAGACTTCGAAGAAGATCAAGCCCTTATTACCGCAGGCTTTAGTCATGCGCTATTAGAAAATGTAATCGTTTCTGCAGGATATCGAAAAATAGGCGCGCTTTCTGAAAATGGGATGTATCAAAAGATCGCTTTTTCTACTCAACTTCATAATGTAAAACTCACCAATTCTTTCTTTTTAGAAGAACGTTGGATAGGTGAGAATTTTCAATTACGCTACCGTTTTGGATTAACGGCAAAAATCCCACTTTCAAGTAAAACAGCATTAAGTTTAACAGAAGAAGTTTTTTTACAAAATTCAGGCACGAGTTTTAACCAGAACCGTGTAACGGCACAAGTTTCACATAAGCTCTCAGATGCACTTCAGTTAAATTCGGGCATCATGCATTGGCAGTTTCCAGACCTAAAAAGTTGGGTGTTTTTGTTGTCGCTTTCGCATACCATTAGCTTATAAAAAAACCCCAGCTTCTTGCTGAGGTTTTTTTATAATAAATACGTTTTTTACGCCTTACCTTTTTCTTGTTTTTCTTTTCCTCTTTTCATCGCTTCACCAATTTGATTACTTGCCGTAAACGAGGCTACCATATTGTTTAGCATATCTGATCCAGCTTGTGGAGTATTAGGTAAAAGGATCAGGTTTGAATTGGTTTCTTCCCCTATAGATTGGAGCGTGTCGTAATGTTGGGTTACTACAATAAGCGCAGATGCTTCCTGCGAGTTGATACCTACTTTATTTAACACTTCCACAGACTCTTCCAGACCACGCGCGATCTCACGACGCTGATCAGCAATACCTCGCCCTTGTAGACGCTTAGACTCCGCTTCTGCCTTAGCTTTTTCTACAATCAGAATGCGAGCAGCTTCACCTTCGTATTGCGCGGCAATTTTTTCTCTTTCGGACGCATTGATTCGATTCATCGCTTGTTTCACTTGCTCATCAGGATCAATGTCCGTTACAAGAGTCTTGATGATGTCGTATCCATAATTTATCATTGCGTCGTTAAGCTCTGTTTTTACGGCTATCGCAATGTCGTCTTTACGCTCAAAGACATCGTCTAGACGCATTTTTGGCACTTCGGCACGCACCACATCAAATACATAGGAAGTAATTTGATCATGTGGATAATCGAGTTTATAGAACGCCTCATACACTTTATCTTTAATAACCATATATTGAACAGAAACTTTCAACTTTACAAAAACATCGTCTTTGGTTTTGGTTTCTACAATTACATCAAGTTGTTGTATTTTTAGACTTAAGCGGCCCGCAATTTGGTCAACGATAGGGATGCGAATCTGAAGCCCAGATTGGCGAATGCTTTGGAAACGCCCAAAGCGCTCTACAATAGCCGCCGTCTGTTGTTTAACTATAAATACGGCTGAAAACACAAACACCACGGCTAAAAAGCCCATAAGAACCTTGAATACAAATTCCATAATAAAATAATTTAGAGAAAACCCTAAATATAGTGATTTAACCCGATATATGTTTTATGGCAGCGTTAATTCGTGAGATACTATTTTCGATCCCAATAGCACTACAAATTTCGAAGACATCAGGTCCGCGTAAACTCCCAACAAGCGCAATTCGTAGCGGGGCCATGATTTTTCCTAAACCAATCTCGTTGTCGTTTGCATAGTCTTTTATTAAGGAGCTCAACGCATCTGCGGATGTATCTTTTGAACTTCCAATGAGTACAGTAACAGCAGTCAAAATTTTAGCAGTATCGTCCTTCCATTGCTTGCGTAGCGCTTTTTCATCGTAGTCCTCAGGTGCAATAAAAAAGAAATCAGCCTCTTTCCACACGTCGGTTAAAAGAGTTAATCTGTTTTGAATAAGTTTTGCAACTTGACTTAAATCTACTACACTATTCTCAACATTTTTATTTTTTATTTCATTTTCTAATTGAGCAGCTACCATGGATGAATCCGCTTGTTGCATATATTGTAGATTGAACCACTTGCACCGCTCTGGGTCAAATCGTCCACCGGATTTAGTAATTGCCTCCAAAGAAAACACATTGATGAGTTCATTTATCGTAAACAACTCCTGTTCCCCCCCAGGATTCCATCCCAGTAATGCGAGATAGTTATTCAAACTTTCGGGTAAATACCCCTCTTCTTTAAAACCCGGAGTTTTATCGTCCCATTGTAAAGGAAAAACAGGGAAGCCGAATTTGTCACCATCACGCTTTGATAGTTTTCCTTTACCCGTTGGTTTTAAGATAAGCGGAACATGTGCAAACACAGGAGGCTTCCACCCATAAGCGTTATACAATAACACGTGTAATGCCATAGACGGGAGCCATTCTTCCCCGCGAATGACATGGCTTATTTGCATTAAATAATCGTCCACAACATTTGCCAAATGATATGTTGGCATGCCGTCTTGTTTCATTAAAATTTTGTCATCCAAAAGGGAGACATCTATTTCTAATTCTCCTCGAACTACATCTTGTAGTTTTATATGTTTGTTTTCATTTTCAGAGAAAGTTTTAAAACGAATCACATGTGGCGCTCTTATTTTTATTAACGCTTCTGTCTCCTTTTTTGATAATGAAAGGCTGTTTTTTAACGCCGTTCTGTTTTTCCAGTTGTAGATAAACGTTTCTCCTTTCGTTTCAGCAGCACTTCGCATTTCAGCCAATTCCTCAGGAGTGTCAAAGGCGATATAGGCTTTCCCGGCATCTACTAAACGATGTATATAATTGATATAAAGATCTTTACGTTCGCTTTGACGATATGGTCCAAACGCTCCTTTTTCACTGGGGCTTTCATCAGGCACAATACCGAGCCATTCTAATGCGTTCTGAATATATGTTTCCGCACCTTCTACATATCGATTTTGGTCGGTGTCTTCAATACGTAATACAAACACACCATCATGTTTTTTCGCAAATAAATAATTGTACAATGCTGTGCGAACTCCGCCAATATGAAGAGGCCCTGTTGGACTGGGCGCGAATCGAACTCTTACAGCCATGCTTTTATTTTTTCCAAAGATACAACCGAACCGATATTTAATACAGGGTTAAATGAATATATTTGCGCCATGCAAGTAGCGGTTGAGTTTATTTATGAAACGTCATTTTCAATTTCCGACGAACGGCTATATGTCTGTTGGTTAACGTCTTGTGCAAACAAATTTAAAGCTACTTCCATAGACCTCGCGATTGCATTTATGGATGATGATGCTCTACACACACTTAATGTCAAGCATTTGAATCACGATACGTTAACAGACATTATCACCTTTGACGACTCAGTTGGAACAGATATTGTTGCTAATGTTGCCATTTCTATTGATCGAGTGTTTTCGAATGCGCAAAAGTTTTCACAAACAACTGAAAACGAGCTTATTAGAGTGATTTCTCATGGTCTTTTACATTGTTTAGGGTTTAACGACAAAACTGAAATAGAGAAAGAAAGAATGAAGGAGGCTGAGGATGTATGCATTGAACTGTTCCACGTGGAACGTAAAAGATCTCATTATGTTTCATGACGTATACGATGTGATTGTTGTTGGTGGCGGTCATGCAGGCGCCGAAGCCGCTGCTGCTGCTGCGAACATGGGTAGTAAGACACTTCTTGTTACTATGAATTTGCAGAACATTGGCCAAATGTCTTGTAACCCTGCCATGGGTGGAATAGCAAAAGGCCAAATCGTTAGAGAAATAGATGCTTTAGGTGGATATAGCGGCATCGTTTCAGACAATACAGCCATTCAGTTTAAAATGTTGAATCGCTCTAAAGGCCCTGCTATGTGGAGCCCTAGAGTCCAGTCTGACCGAATGCTTTTTGCCGCTGCTTGGCGTAATATGCTAGAGCAAACACATAATCTAGATTTTTATCAAGACATGGTGTCCGACCTCCTTTTTGACGGCGATACTATAGCTGGTGTTGTAACAACTTTGGGAATTGAAATTAAAGCTAAGTCTGTGGTACTTACAAGCGGGACATTTTTAAACGGCTTAATTCACATAGGAGAAAAGCAGTTTGGTGGAGGCCGTGCAGGAGAAAGTGCTTCTTTTGGCATTACCGAACGGCTGTTGTCTCGTGGCTTTGAGTCAGGCCGAATGAAAACAGGAACCCCGCCAAGAGTAGATGGTCGTTCGCTTGATTACAGTAAGATGGTTGAGCAACCTGGTGACACAAATCCCTCTACTTTTTCTTATGCTTTGTCAACCCAACCTCTATCGGAACAACGTTCGTGTCACATGACTTATACGAGTCCGATTGTACACGATTTGCTTCGTGAGGGGTTTGATAGATCTCCTATGTTTAACGGACGAATCAAAAGCATTGGACCACGTTATTGCCCGTCTGTCGAAGATAAAATTAACCGTTTTGCTGAGAAAGAGCGCCATCAAATTTTCGTTGAACCTGAAGGATGGAATACTGTCGAGGTATACGTAAATGGATTTTCCACCTCCCTCCCTGAAGAAATTCAATTTAAGGCGTTGCGTGCCGTAGTAGGCTTTGAAAACGTTAAGTTTTTTCGTCCTGGTTATGCGATTGAATACGATTATTTTCCTCCAACACAACTTAAACACACCCTTGAAACAAAGTCCGTAGAAGGCTTGTTTTTTGCCGGTCAAATTAATGGAACAACAGGTTATGAGGAAGCAGCCTCGCAAGGCATCATGGCTGGTATTAATGCACACCAATATGTTAATCAAAAAGACCCATTTACGTTGTCCAGGGATGAGGCTTATATAGGGGTGTTAATCGATGACCTTATTACAAAAGGCACAGAAGAGCCTTATCGTATGTTTACATCGCGCGCTGAATATCGCACGTTGTTGCGACAAGACAATGCGGATGTGCGTTTAACACCAAAATCGCATGCTGTAGGACTTGCATCAGACGAAAGACTTCGTCAAATGGAGCTACAGTCAGGGAAGGCTAAATCACTCATATCGTTTTTCACCAAGACAAGCATATGCCCAGAAGACGTGAATCCAATGCTTGACAACAAGGCCTCAGCAAAAGTTAAGCAGTCTTTAAAAATGAGTAAAGTGTTGTCTCGCCCTAACATTACTATGGAAGATTTTCTTTCTTATAAGCCAGTAGCGGACTTTGTTGCCGAGCATGATATGGACTCTTCTGTGCTAGAACAGGCAGAAATTCAGATTAAGTATGCGGGTTATATAGCCAAAGAAAAGTCTCAAGCAGACAAACTTACACAACTTGACCATGTTCCAATTCCAAAAGAGTTTGACTATGAAAAAGTGAAGTCTCTTTCTATCGAGGCACGACAAAAGTTAACAAAAATCAAACCTGTAACCATTGCACAAGCCTCTAGAATCAGCGGTGTATCGCCAAGCGATTTGTCGGTATTGCTTGTGTATATGGGGCGTTAATTGTTCCACGTGAAACCACGACACATCAAAGATTTTTTGGTTAGCAACGAAACCTTTGTTTTAAGACACGACGCGTCCCTAGACGCATGGAAAACCACACCAGAACTACCTCTCGAAACACTCCAAAACTATTATCCAAAAGAGGATTATCTCTCACACGTAGATGAAGCAAAAAGTGCTAAGTCTAGATTGTATTTATGGGTAAAAAAGCGAAACATTAGTACTAAGCTTCGCTGGATATCAAAGGCAAGAACAAGCGGAAAGTTGCTTGACTTTGGCGCAGGAAACGGCGCATTTGCGCATGAAGCTGAAAAAAATGGGTGGAACACATGGGTTTTTGATTTTTCAGAGACAGCAAAGAAAAACCTCTCAAATAAGGGGTTAAAACAAGTCAATGAAATACAGCCCAATTATAATTATGATGTGATTACGCTTTGGCATGTGTTTGAACATTTATCTAATCCACAGATTCAACTCAAGCGTTTTTACGAAGCCTTAGTGCCAGGCGGGGTTTTGGTACTGGCCTTACCCAATCATAATTCATGGGACGCTAAACATTATGGGGCACATTGGGCGGCATATGACGTACCTCGTCATCTATGGCATTATAACAAACAGTCGATTTTAGCGCTGGCAAAGGAAACGGGTTTTGACGTGTTGAAAACATACAATATGTTTTGGGATGCTTTTTACATCGCATTGCTTTCCGAACAGTATAAGAAATCTAAATTTGCTTGGGTACTCGGTTTTATGAAAGGATTGTATTCAAACCTTTTAGGCTGGAGTAAAAAAAACACGTCTTCACTGACCTTTATATTGCAAAAGCCTAAATAAGCCGTTTTCCGAGCATATCGCTTACAGGCCTTAGAACGATGTCCTCTCAAAAAAGTAATTCTTTAAAAGCTCCTTTTTACACAGCACTTATAATAAGAAATACTTATTGGGGCTTTACATAAAAATAAGAGATGGCTATAGCGCTTTTTGATGCAGTAATCGGGTCAATTTGAAAGACAAGTCTGTGAAAATCATTTGGGCATTACCATTTCGCTCTAAATGATAAGCGCTTTTTTCAAGGGCGTCCATTATCCCTAAAATGTTTGCACCGTGTATAAAAGACGCAAATTTTGAAAGTTTAAAATCTGTGGCTGTGTAAAAAGGCGCAACTTGGTCTAACCCGTAGTGTGTCATGAGTGCAGCACGGAAAAGCATAATCGCAAATGCCAAAAATTGTTTTTGTGTTTCCACACCCTTTGAGGCAATTTCTTGACTCCAATCCGTGAGCTCAAGGACAACTCCTTTATTTCCTTTAGCACGAAAAGCGGTACGCACCCAGGCCACAAACCAACGTTCATAGCGTACTTGATCTTCTTGTTGTTCAAAAAGGGAAAGTGCCTTTCCAACAGCGCCATTACTTTGGACCGCTAATGCACTAGCCGCCTTTTGATCAGCACCTTTTTTAACCAAATAAGCAGTAATATCTTGTTTAGAAACACGTCCAAAATATGTTCGTTGACAACGTGAACGAATGGTAGCAAGTAGCTGATTCTCGTCTGGACATACCAATAAAAACAAGGTTTTTGACGTAGGCTCTTCTATGCTTTTTAGCAATTTGTTTGATGCCGCGGTAGTGAGCTTTTCGGCGTGCCAAATAATGACACACTTCCAACCGCCCTCAAAGGATTTTAAACTCACCTTTTGCATAACTTGTAGCGCATCGGAAACATTTATAGCAGCCTGTTTGTTTTCAATGCTTAAAAAACGGGACCAGTCGTATAAAGTTGCATAGGGATGTTCTTGCACAAATTGCCGCCATTGTGAGCTAAACTCATTAGATGTTGGCTTTGACTTTACTTCTTGGGTTGTAGCGGATGGAAAAACAAAATGAATATCAGGATGAACCATAGCATTTGCTTTAAGCCTTGTAGCGGATGAGCCTTTGTCAGTACCACAAACCACAGCATTGGCATAGGCAATTGCCATTGCAAGTACACCTTGTTCGTCTGCTCCTTCAAATAATTGTGCATGTGGAATTCTTTCCAAAGCAAGGCTCTCTAGTAGAATTTTCTTTTGGCTTTGATGTCCAACAATGTCCTGAAAATGCATGCCTAAAGATACAAACCGAAATTAACTAAAACACAACATCTAAAACGCAAACGAAATTGTATTTTTGCGCAAACAAAAAACAACATGAACACCATAGAAAACCTTTCTTTTGACCAAGAGCGAGCGCTTATTCGCGTAGATTTTAATGTGCCTTTAGACGACAACGGTAACGTAACAGACGCGACAAGAATCGTGGCAGCACTTCCAACGATTAAGCATATTTTATCAGCAGGGGGTAGCTGTGTGTTGATGTCGCACCTAGGCCGCCCAAAAGGAAATGACTCTAAACTTAGTTTAAATCAAATTGTACCTACACTCGAAAAACAGTTGGGTCAAGCCGTGCAGTTCTGTGACCAGGTAGTGGGCGAAAAGGCAGAAGCGCAAGCCCTTGCCCTGCAGCCAGGTGAAGTGTTGTTATTGGAAAACTTGCGTTTTCACGAAGAAGAAACCAATGGAGACGAAGCCTTTGCTGCGGCACTGGCAAAGTTAGGCACTGTGTACGTTAACGATGCATTTGGAACAGCCCACCGCGCACACGCTTCCACGACAATAGTAGCGCAGTTTTTTGCTGAGAAAAAATGCTTTGGTACCCTATTGGCAGGAGAAATTAAGGCCATAGATAAGGTAATGTCATCTGGTGAAAAGCCCGTTTTGGCGATTTTGGGAGGCGCAAAGGTGTCCTCAAAAATTACCATAATTGAAAATATTTTATCTAAGGTAGATCACCTTATTATAGGTGGCGGTATGGCGTTTACGTTTATCAAAGCGCAGGGCGGATCTATTGGAAAGTCTATTTGTGAAGACGATAAAATGCCTTTAGCGTTATCTATTTTAGAACAAGCAGAGAAGCTAGGAGTCAAAATTCATTTGCCTGTAGATGTTCGTGCTGGGCAAGACTTTTCAAATGACACCCCACAAAACGTATTTCCTATTGATCAAATTCCAGATGATTGGGAAGGCATGGATGCGGGACCAGCCTCAGAACAAACTTTTGATGCTGTTGTAAAACAGGCAAAAACCATTTTATGGAATGGTCCTCTAGGTGTTTTCGAGTTTCCTAATTTTGATGCAGGTACGCGTGCTCTTGGCGATAGCATTGTATCTCAAACTAAGGCAGGTGCATTTTCCCTTGTTGGTGGTGGAGATTCCGTGGCAGCGGTGAAGTTATTTGGTCTTGAAGATAAGGTTAGTTATGTTTCTACAGGTGGAGGCGCAATGCTTGAAAGCCTTGAAGGAAAAACACTCCCCGGAATTGCAGCTATATTGTCGTAATTTTTGTTTCTTGTTGCAAATGAAATTACACTTTTTACTTATTGTTCTCATTGTAGTTGGGTGTAAACGCACCTCAACACCGCTTGTAAAACCCTCTAGCGGAAACATCAATACGATTACAGTAGTAATGCCCAACCTACTTTGGGAAACGGAAGTGGGAGAAGCCGTTAGGGCTGCCTTTGCATTTCCTGCAGAGGGGCTTCCACAACAAGAGCCATTATTTGATTTGCGTCAAATGCCACCCGAAGTATTTACAGGATTTGCTCGCTCTAGTAGGTCTATTTTGTGGGTTGGCTTTGGTGATGAGGTAGTGATTCGTACGGACAAGAACAGCTATGCGCGTCCCCAGCAAATGGCTGTACTTAGCGCGCCAAAGACAGCGGAGTTGGTTGAAATGATTTTATCTCAGTCAACATCAATAATTAATTCATTTAAACAAGGAGAAGTAGCAGAGCGCCAACGCCGTATCGGGATATCTACATTAAAGCAAAACGCATTGCAAGACCGTTTCGGTATTAACCTTACATTACCCTCTGCCTACAGCGTATTTAAAGAGGACATTAATACGGTTTGGTTTCAGCGTGAAATACAAAAAGGGCATGTAAATGTATTGGTTTATACCTTGCCAAGAGACACCAGTATAGATTGGAAAAACCCATTACAAGACGTTATTCGTGTTCGTGATTCTGTGGGAAAAGCATTTGTTCCTGGAAGACTTGAAGGAACACATTTAATCACAGAAGAAGCCTATAAACCGTATGTGTATTATACTAAAGTAGGCGGACTTTCAGCCATTGAGACACGCGGAACATGGGAGGTAAAAGGAGATTTTATGGCAGGACCTTTTGTACAGTATTTACTAGACGACAAGCCAAACAACCGTTATTTAGTTATGGAAGGATTTGTGTTTGCTCCATCAACAGCTAAGCGCGACTATATATTTGAAACAGAGGCGATTGTACGGTCGATAAAAAGCATAAAAAAAGATTAACTTTCTTTTTTATCGTTGTCTTTTTCTTCTTCCTTAGTGGCGTTTTTAAACTCTTTTATTCCAGTTCCAAGCCCTTTCATTAGCTCGGGTATTTTTCGGCCACCAAATAACAATAAAACAACTAAGGCAATTACAAGGATTTGAATAGGACTGATAGCAAAAAACATAATTTGTATTTTTAACAAAGGTAACAAAGTAAATGGATTTAATGGATGTGTGATTTAGTACAAATCAACTACCTATCTTTGTAGTCAATGGATAACAAGAAGAAAAAAAAGTCAGCTTTTTGGAGACGGTGGCGCGCTACCTATCGCTTTGTTATTTTTCACGATGAAACTTTCGAGGAGCGTTTTTCCTATAAACTTAACAGGCTTAATGTTTTTCTTGTGATTAGCGTCTCTGTGGTATTGCTAATAGCCGCCACATTTTTGGTTATTTCGCAAACGCAACTCAAAGAGTATATCCCTGGATATGATTCTTCCGAACTACGCCGTCAAGCAATTCGAAACAACGACAGGCTTGATTCTTTACAGCTAACACTTCAACGAAACCAACGTTATATAGCTTCCGTAAATAAGGTATTAAGAGGAGATTTGGACTTACAAGAGCTGGAGACTCAACGCCAATTAGACTCCGTGCAAATGGATACAATTTATGTTGATTTTCCCACATCCAAAGCAGATTCATTACTCCGTGCAGATGTGTCTCAAGATGACAAATACAACGTTTTGGATTCTGCCAACCAGACCATTCCATTTGTGTTATTTCCCCCTATAACAGGAACCATCAGCCAAGGATATGACGCAAGTGTGGAGCACTATGCAGTTGATATTGTTGTGCCTAGAAACACGCCTGTTAAGGCCGCTGCTCAGGGGAATGTGATCTTTGCAGGCTGGACAACAGAAACAGGCCATGTCGTGATTTTATCCCACCCGTATAATATCATTTCGGTCTATAAGCACAACGCATCGTTAAATGTACGCCAAGGCGACTCCGTTGACCCAGGACAAGTCATCGCTATAGCAGGAAATTCAGGCACCATGACTACTGGGCCACACCTTCACTTTGAGCTTTGGAGCGATGGCTATGCCTTAAACCCAGAGGAATTTATTGAATTTGAACAATGAGCATAAAGCAACGCATTGCAAAACAGTGGGCAAAACGCATCGTAAAGACCACAAAGAAATGGGCAGATAATCCTATTAAAACCCAACAAAAGGTTTTAATGGATTTGATAAAAACAGCAAAGAACACTGCTTTTGGACGGGATCATGATTTTGAAAGTATTAATAATTATGATGCCTTTCAGTCTCGAGTTCCCATCAATGATTACGAGGGGTTGCGCCCCTATGTAGATCGTATGGTAGCAGGAGAAGCAGACGTGCTTTGGCAAGGAAAACCGTTGTACTTTTCTAAGACTTCAGGAACCACTTCAGGTGTAAAGTACATCCCCATCACCAAAGAGTCGATGCCTACGCATATTAAAACCGCACAAAACGCCTTATTTCATTACATTCATAATTCTGGAGATGCCTCTTTTGTAGATGGTAAATTAATCTTCTTGCAAGGCAGCCCCATATTATCAAAAACAAACGGTATTGCCACAGGAAGACTGTCAGGTATTGTGGCGCACTATGTACCTTCTTATTTACAACGCAGCAGAATGCCGTCATGGCAAACCAATTGCATTGAAGATTGGGAGCAAAAAGTAGGTGCTATTGTAGATGAGACAGTACACGAAGACATGCGCTTAATAAGCGGGATTCCGCCTTGGGTAAAAATGTATTTTGAGCGGTTAAAAGAAAAGTCTGGTAAATCTATTTCAGAACTTTTCCCAAACTTTTCTTTGTTTGTATATGGAGGGGTAAACTATGAACCTTACCGGAATGCCCTCGAGGAATTGATTGGCAAAAAAGTGGATAGCGTTGAGCTTTATCCGGCTTCTGAAGGTTTTATTGCTTTTCAAGATCAATTGGATGAAAAGGGAATGTTACTACAATTAAACACAGGAATTTTTTATGAGTTTATAGAGGCAGACAAGATACATGAAGAAAACCCACCTCGAATTTCATTGGCAGACGTTAAAATAGGCGTCAATTACGCCATCATTTTAAACACATCCGCAGGCTTGTGGGGGTATAACATTGGCGATACGGTTGAGTTTGTGAGTTTAGACCCCTATCGCATCATTGTTTCGGGTAGAATCAAACATTTTATTTCGGCTTTTGGAGAACATGTTATTGGTAAAGAGGTAGAGCAGGCGATGAAAAACACAGTTAAAAAGCATCAGGCACATGTGTCGGAATTTACAGTGGCACCACAGGTCACTCCAGATGAAGGGCTACCACATCATGAATGGTGGGTTGCTTTTGACAAACCACCCATAGATTTAGCTACCTTTGCCACAACATTAGACACGGAGATGCGCACTCAAAACACCTATTATGACGATCTAATTTCGGGAGGAGTATTGCGCCCCTTAGTACTTAGAGTACTTCCTGCGGACGCATTCGAGCAGTACATGAAAAGCATTGGAAAACTGGGCGGTCAAAACAAAACCCCTAGATTAACCAATGATAGAAAAATTGCGGACTCGCTCAGTAAATTATTTCAAATAAAATAAAACCCAAAAACCTTCGTTCTGCTTGTACGCAAGCAATGACACAAAAAACCACCGTATGAGTACATCAACACCAAAAAACCCAGAAAACGAGGAAATAGACTTAGGTGTTCTATTTAATTCGATTGGAAAAGGAATAACGAAGTTTTTTAACGCCATAGGTAGTGTTATTACTTTCTTGTTCAACACATTGTTAGTATTCGCAATTTTTGTGCGTAAACGCATTGTGTTTTTTGCTCTTGCGATAGGCGCAGGCTTTATAGCAGGGGTTGTTATTGAAATGGTTTCCCCTCCTACATTTGTCGCAAAAGCAACGCTTGAACCGCACTTTGACAGTGCAAGACAATTATATAGCAATGTAGCGTACCTAAACGACCTTGCCTATCAAAAAGATTCTGTTCAATTGGGGGCATTTTTTGACATTCCCGCAACCGATGCCGCAACAATATCTACCATAGAAATAGAGCCTTTTTTAACGGAAACGCGCTTGTTGCAAGAATATAACACTTATGTGACAGGACTAGACTCATTAGTAGCTACTGAAATAACCTATGCCGATTATGTAAAGCAAATAGATGACTTTGAAATAGAGATACACATTCTAACAGTCAAGTCCACCAAACAAGATATTTTTGGCTCGCTACTAAACCCCTTGACCGCCTCAGTCTCTGACGTCACTTATTTTAAAGACCAACAAGTCACACAATTAGAAAACCTGGAACTTAGTGACTCGATTACCCAGGTGTCTATCACACAAACAGACTCGTTGTTGTCTTTGTTTGAGGAGGTACGAATTGTTGAAGCAAATAAGCAGTTTTCAAATGGTACAAACTTGTATATGTCTGATAAGGCAGAAAACAATACAGAAATATCATTATTGAATAGAAAAATGACGCTCACGGAAGAATTAAAGTTGATTCGCACAGCAAAATTGAAAGCGGTAAATGTTGTAGATGTTATATCACCATTTCCCGAAGTTGGCTATTTAGATGTTTCCTTTTGGAAAAATAGAAAGATTCAAGGTATTCTTGCAGGGTTTATTTTTCTTTCTATGTTTTATGTAGTTATGTCTTTTGATGCAATTATTACTTCAAAGGTCAACGAATAATGAACGTTCTCGTTACAGGTGGCGCCGGTTTTATAGGCTCGCATGTTGTCAAGCATTTTGTAAAAGACAAAGCCTACAGTGTCTTTAATTTAGATAAGCTTACCTATGCGGGTAACCACAACAACCTATCAGGTATTGAAGAAAACGATAACTACACCTTTATTCATGGTGATATTACAGATGCGAATTTTATCCAAAAGCTTTTCGAAGCACATGAGTTTACACACGTTATTCACTTGGCAGCAGAATCGCATGTAGACCGTTCTATTACAGACCCATTTGTATTTGCCAAAACGAATATTTTAGGGACATTAAACCTACTGCATAGCTTTAAAGCTACGCATCAATCAGGCGGGTTGTTTTATCACATTAGTACAGATGAAGTGTATGGAACACTTGGCGAAACAGGGCTTTTTACAGAAATGTCTCCCTATCAACCGAACTCTCCTTATGCCGCATCAAAAGCAAGTTCCGATCATTTTGTTCGCGCCTATGCAGAAACCTATAGCTTACCTGTACTTATATCGAACTGCTCCAACAATTATGGTCCAAACCAGTTTCCAGAAAAGTTTATCCCGGTTTGCATTCAAGCGATTGTAAACAATAAAAATATCCCCATTTATGGTGACGGAAACTATACCCGCGATTGGCTGTATGTAGCAGACCATGCGGCAGCCATAAAAACCATTTTGGAAGAAGGCAAGCCCGGAGAAACCTATAATATTGGCGGACTTAACGAATGGAAAAATATTGATTTGGTAAAAGTTTTGATTCGGGAAACGGACAAAGCACTCGGGAGACCTGAGGGCGCTTCGTTAGCTCTAATCAAGTTTGTCAAAGACCGCCCTGGTCACGATAAGCGTTACGCCATTGACAATGCAAAAATAATGCGGGAACTACACTGGAAGCCCGAACATACGTTTGAAGAAGGCATT
>JAQCCM010000009.1 GCA_027621175.1 Bacteroidota bacterium
GATATGGCCGCAAAAGCCTACAAAAAGCAGTTTGATATAGACCTAACAGCTATTTTAGTGGCGACCCAAGCATACAGTAGTTCGGACTTTTTTGATGGAGTAAGATTGGTTTTAGAATTCAAATTTTGATTTTAAAAACAAACCCACAACTTAATAGGTCGCGGGTTCGACTAGTGACCCAAACTTACGGGAGTTCGAACTTTATAAAAGAACTCAATTTAATTCTTGACGGAAATTTTGGGTAGAAAAAAAACAGCAACTTCATGAAATGTGGGTTAGTCTGTATACCAAACTTTTAGTAGATTGAATTTTTTAAGTAGAATAATTGAAATTAAAAAAAACAGATTTTATTTAACGAACCAAAAAAGGTTATCTTAAAATATCCCAAAAAATAGTTTAAATGTTCTTTTTTAAGTTGCATATGTTTTTCAAATTAAATGATATTAAATAGTTTATTATCTTGAAATTGAATAAGAAAAAACTAATGTTTTCAAATAAAATATTAAGAATTCACTCTACAGATAATATAATAGTCGCATTGACAAATTTATCTAAAGGGGATATTGTTGAGTTGGACGGAGTTTCTTTTGCACTAGTGTCTGACGTAAAAGCGAAGCATAAGTTTGCCATTCGTAACATTGCTATTGGCGAAGAAGTTTATATGTATGGAGTGATTGTTGGCAAGGCAAATAATAAAATTCACAAAGGCGAAGTAATAACAAGGCAGAATATTATTCACGAAACAGAACCATATGTGGTTCCCAAAAAAAACATCAATAATAACTGGACTCCACCAAACCTTACCCCTTTTTTAAAGAAACATTTTCTGGGCTATCAGCGTGATGATGGTCGTGTTGGAACAGAAAACAACTGGCTTGTAATTCCTTTGGTGTTTTGTCAAAACAGGAACATAGAAACCCTTAAAGTAACCATGTTAAAAGGACTGGGATATGAAAACCAATCGAAACAAAGTTTTGATATTTCTCTACTAATAGACAAGTTTAATTCAGGTGCTTCCGAAGAGGAATTGTTAGAAGTAGACCTTATTAGTAAGAATGGGCATAAGGTGAAGAACCGAATCTTTCCAAATGTTGATGGTATACATTTTCTTACACACGAAGGTGGCTGTGGTGGTTCAACTTCTGATGCGGTAACGCTTTGTAATTTGCTTGCAGGATACATTAACAATCCCAATGTAGCAGGTGCAACTATTTTGAGTTTAGGATGCCAACATGCACAAATGGACATACTTGAACGTCGGCTAAAATACATAGCTCCAGACTCAAAAAAGCCCGTGTATTTTTTAGAGCAACAACAAAGCAGTTCAGAGACAGCATTTATATCCGAGGCTGTCAAAAAAACATTTGTTGGGCTTGTTGAAGCTAATAAAACATCAAGAGAACCAGCTCCGCTGAGTAAGCTTAGCATTGGCTTAGAATGTGGCGGTTCGGATGGCTTTTCTGGAATTTCCGCTAATCCAACTTTGGGTTATGTTTCTGATTTGGTTGTTGGTTTGGGTGGTGCAGCCATCCTTTCTGAATTCCCCGAACTAAACGGAGTTGAACAAGAGCTTATAAACCGCTGTGTAGATGTAGATAAAGCGCAAAAATTTGCACATATAATGAAAGCGTACAACGATAAGGCTACTGCACTAGGGGCTGGCTTTTATGCTAATCCTTCACCAGGAAATATTAAAGATGGACTTATAACAGACGCCATCAAATCGGCGGGGGCTGCAAAAAAAGGAGGAACCTCACCAATAGTTGATGTTTTAGACTATACAGAACAGCTTACAAAGCCTGGTTTAAACCTTTTGTGTACGCCTGGAAATGATGTTGAATCTACAACCGGTCTTGCTGGCTCAGGAGCAAACATTATTTTGTTTACAACAGGGTTGGGAACGCCTACAGGTAACCCTGCTGTACCCGTTATAAAAATATCATCAAATACTGCTGTTTTCAACAAAATGAATGACATCATTGATTTTAATGCAGGAGGCATTATCGATGGTACGGAAACCGTCAAAAGCTGTGGCGAAGCACTTTTATCATACATTATAAAGGTAGCAAGTGGCGAGCTTGAAGTAAACGCACGGAGATTGGGTCAAAACGATTTTATTCCTTGGAAAAGAGGATTATCACTGTAACACATACACATGAAAACAAAATTTTCTCTAAAAAACAAAGGAGTTGTCCTCACTGGCGGAGGTAGCGGTATTGGAAGTGCCATTGCCACAACATTTGCCGCGCGTGGTGCCCACGTACACATTTTAGATTTGAATATGGAAGCCACAAATAAAACAGTTTCAGAAATTAAAAAAGCTGGTTTTATTGCGAAAGGATTTAAGTGCAATGTCGCTGATTTCAATAGTGTTAACGACACTGTCAATCAAATTGCTCTATCGTCTTCAATAGATATTTTAATAAATAATGCTGGCATAGCCCACGTGGGAAACATTGAAGATTGCACAGAGGAAGACTTAGATAAACTTTACGAAATCAACATCAAAGGCGTTTACAATTGTGCAAAGGCATGCATCTCAATTATGAAGGATAGTGGTGGTGGTGTTGTTTTAAATATGGCATCCATTGCGTCAACTGTGGGCATTTCCGACAGATTTGCCTACTCCATGAGCAAAGGTGCTGTACTTACTATGACCTATTCTATTGCAAAGGATTATATTGACCACAACATACGTTGTAACTGTATATCTCCAGCTCGTGTTCACACTTCTTTTGTAGATGGATTTATTAAGAAAAACTATCCCGGAAATGAAACGGAAATGTTTGAAAAACTTTCAAAAACCCAGCCTATAGGTCGAATGGGAAAATCCCAAGAAGTTGCTGATCTAGCATTGTTTTTATGCTCAGATGAAGCTAGCTTTATTACAGGTTCTAACTACGGTATTGATGGGGGATATATAACATTAAACTCAAAATAAATACAATATGAAACTTATTCGATTTGGAGCAATCAATGAAGAAAAACCAGGTGTATTACTAGCAGATGGCACTAAGCTAGATGTTTCTGCATTTGTAAAAGATTATGACGGAGCATTTTTTGGATCTAATGGCATTGACAACCTAAGAGTATGGTTGGATAATAACCACGAAAACTGTCCAAAAGCAGGAGATGATGTTCGACTTGGACCACCTATGTCTCGACCATCCAAAATAGTGTGTGTCGGACTTAACTATGCCAAGCATGCTGCTGAAAGTGGTATGGATATTCCGGAAGAACCCGTACTGTTCTTTAAGGCAAGCTCGGCTATTGTTGGCCCAAATGATCCCATTATCATTCCAAAAAACAGTCAAAAGACAGATTGGGAGGTAGAATTGGCTGTGGTGATTGGTAAGAAGGCATCTTATGTAACAGAAGCAGATGCATTAAACCACGTTGCAGGTTATGTGCTGCATAATGATGTTAGTGAACGTGCCTTTCAACTAGAACGTTCCGGTCAATGGGTAAAAGGAAAAAGCTGCGATACCTTTGCGCCCATTGGTCCTTTTATTGCTACACCAGATGAAATTGGTGACCCTAATAACCTAAATCTTTGGTTGAAACTCAATGGTGAGGAAATGCAAAATAGCAACACGTCTGACTTTATCTTTAATATCCAACATGTTGTGAGCTATATAAGTCAATTCATGACCTTACTTCCTGGAGATATTATTTCTACTGGAACACCCTTCGGTGTCGGATTGGGGCTTACCCCGCCTCGATATTTAAAAGAGGGTGATGTGGTTGAATTAGGTATTGAAGGTTTAGGGGTTTCAAAACAAACGTGTATCGCATACAAATGATTATAGATAGCCATCAACATTTTTGGAAGTATAATCCGGTCAGAGATGCCTGGATAGATGATACTATGGAAGTTATTCGCAAAGATTTTCTTCCAAAAGATCTCAAACCTATACTTGAAAAAAATGGTGTTGGTGGATGTATCGCAGTTCAAGCGGACCAGTCAGAAGAAGAAACAAACTTCTTGTTGGAATGCGCAAGGCAAAACCCATTCATCAAAGGAGTAGTTGGCTGGGTAGATTTGACAGATGAGCAATTAGAAAGCCGACTGGCGCATTTTGCTAGCGATCCCCTGTTCAAAGGGGTGCGCCATATTGTACAAGCCGAAAAAGAAGACTATTTACTTCGCGAGGATGTTCAAAAGGGTATCAGCAAACTTGCGAAGCATAAGCTAACTTTTGATATACTTATTTTTCCGCATCAACTACCTGCAGCTATTCAAATGGTTGAAAAATTTCCCGAACAACAATTTATTTTGGATCACATTGCCAAACCAAATATTTCAGCTCCGATGAACAATATATGGAAAGACCAGATAACGGCTTTATCCAAATGTAAAAATGTGAGTTGTAAGCTCTCGGGAATGGTTACCGAAACCGAGAACTTTGTGTTTTCAGATGAAGTCTTTACGCCATTTATGGATCATGTCTTTACTTCATTTGGCGCCAACCGCGTTCTGTTTGGTTCTGACTGGCCCGTTTGCTTACTGGCAGCTGACTACACCAAGGTGTTCGCGCTTATTAATGATTATCTTGAGCAGCATTCTGCCAAAACTAAAGCGCAAGTTTTGGGAATTAATGCCATTAATATATATAATCTGTAAGATGGATTTAGGGTTAAAAAACAAAGTTATTATCGTAACAGGTGGTTCAAAGGGAATTGGAGCGGGTATTGTTTCCTTATTGGCAGAAGAAGGGGCAATTCCTATTATTGTTGGAAGAAATAAGCCAAACATAGATCAAGCAATTGAAATCTATAAGGAAAAAGGATTTAAAGTGGGCTATGCCTATGCAGAGCTCACCAAACCCGAGCAATGCGAAGCCGCTGTAAAGTTAGTTTTACGTAAACACGGTCGTATTGATGGACTTGTCAATAATGCAGGAGTAAATGATGGAGTTGGACTGGAGCATGGGAATTATAATGATTTTATGGAGTCTATCAAACGTAACCTAGCACACTATTATTTGATGGCACAATTGGTGCTTCCGGAGCTTAAAAAAAACAAGGGGGCTATCGTTAATATTGGCTCTAAAACGGCTGATACTGGTCAAGGGAGTACTTCGGGCTATGCAGCTTCCAATGGGGGCCGCAATGCCCTCACAAGAGAATGGGCGGTCGAACTATTGCCTTATGCCATTCGTGTGAACTGTGTTGTCGTAGCTGAATGCTTTACGCCACTCTATGAAAAATGGATAAATACTTTTGACGATCCAAAAGAAAAGCTGAAATCAATAACACAAAAAATCCCACTAGAGAAACGCATGACTACTGCTATTGAAATCGCCAATACAGTTGCCTTTTTACTTTCGTCGCGTTCAAGCCACACTACGGGTCAATTGGTTTATGTAGATGGTGGGTATACGCATTTGGATAGGGCTATAAATAAAGAATAATGACTGTTGAACTGCATAAATATTGTTTGGCCTTGGACCTCAAAGATGATCCTGAAAAGATTGATACCTATATAAAGTACCATAAGCAGGTATGGCCAGAAATCAACCAAAGCATCAAAGCGTCGGGTATTCAAAATGCAGAAATATATCACACAAGCAACAGACTTTTTATGATTCTTGAAGTTGACGATACATTTTCTTTTGAGAAAAAAGCAAGTATGGATGCGGATAATCCAAAAGTTCAAGAATGGGAAACCCTAATGTGGAAATTTCAACAAGCTTTACCCAACACACCAGAAGGTACCAAATGGGTCTTGATGGAAAAAATTTATGATTTAAATAGACGCAAATGAAACAAGATGTAAATTATAAGTATCCATCTGTAGCTGATTTAAGAGCACGTGCCAAATGTAAAATACCAAAGTTTGCTTTTGAATACTTGGATGGGGGTTGTAATGATGACGTAAACCTTAAAAAGAATACTGATCGGATTCGAGACATTGAACTCAAGCCCAAGTATTTGGTTGACTATACCCCACCTAGTTTAAAAACCGAACTTTTTGGACATACGTATGATGCGCCCTTTGGTATTTCACCTGTTGGTTTGCAAGGCTTAATGTGGCCAAAATCTCCAGAAATTTTAGCCAAAGCAGCTTTTGAACACAACATTCCTTTTGTATTAAGCACTGTCACCACGGCAAGTATTGAAAAAATTGCTGAAATTACAGAAGGCAAGGCATGGTTTCAGCTTTATCACCCAGCAGAAGAACGGGTTACCAAAGATATTTTAAAGCGAGCGGAAACAGCCGAATGTCCTGTGCTTGTCATCCTTGCTGATGTACCCTCTTTTGGCTATCGCCCAAGGGATATTAGAAATGGTTTGTCTATGCCTCCTAAAATGACAATGACCAACATCATGAATGCAGCCAAAAGACCGCATTGGTCATTACAAACGCTAATTAACGGACAACCCAGCTTTGAAATACTTAAACCTTATATGCCCAAAAACTTAAACTTAAGTGAATTGGCAAAGTTTATGGATGCTACTTTTTCTGGCCGTTTGAATGAGGAAAAAATCAAAAAAATTCGTGATATGTGGAAAGGAAAGCTTGTGCTCAAAGGAGCTGAATCAGTACATGATGTCGAAAAATCTTATCAGTTAGGCTTGGACGGGGTTATTGTATCAAACCATGGCGGCAGACAGGTAGATGTTGGTCAAGCTACTATTGACGCATTAAAAACCATAGCACCCCTTTATAAAGGAAAACTAACCGTCATGATGGATAGCGGCATACGCGGTGGTGCAGATGTGGCGCGTGTTATGGCTAGTGGTGCTGACTTTAGCTTTATGGGGCGCACCTTTATGTACGGCGTGTCCGCACTTGGTAAAAAAGGTGGAAACCATACGATCAGCATGCTTAAACAGCAACTAACTCAAGTCATGGAGCAAATGAGTTGTGCTGAAATCCCTGATTTACAAAGTAAACTCATTCAAAAGAATGACTAATAACATATTTTATGAAAGCATCCAATACGATTCCCGTTGTACCCAAAAAAGTACTTATTCCATTCATCCTGCTAACCTCACTGTTTGCCCTATGGGGCTTTGCCAATGCGGTAACCGACCCGATGGTTCAGGCATTTAAAAAGGTACTAGAGTTATCAAATTCACAAGCAGCTTGGGTACAAATGGCATTTTATGGTGGGTATTTTTGCATGGCACTTCCCGCAGCTTTGTTTATGCGAAAATACTCCTATAAAGCTGGAATTTTAATTGGCCTGGCTTTATATGCCACAGGTGCCCTTCTTTTTTATCCTGCAGCCATTACAGAAGAATTCTGGTTTTTCTGCATGGGGCTATATATATTGACCTTTGGACTGGCGTTTTTAGAAACTGCTGCAAATCCTTATGCCTTAGCTATGGGTGCAAAAGAAACAGCAACCCAACGGCTTAACCTAGCGCAAGCCTTTAACCCTGTTGGTTTAATTCTTGGGCTTTTTGTTGCGCAACAATATGTGTTGAAAAAACTTCAATCTGATGATATTGCTGATTTTAGCGTATTGGACGAAGTTTCCAAGACATTAATCAAGTCAACTGATTTGATGGTAATCCGAGATCCCTATGTGATTTTAGGATTGGTTATTTTAGGAGTTTTGGTTTTGTTTTCAGTAAGTAAAATGCCCCATTCCAAAGCTGAAGACGTGCATGGCAATATTGGAAATACATTCACAAAACTCTTCAGGAATAAAACCTATAGCCAAGGGGTATTGGCGCAAATTTTTTACGTTGGAGCACAAATCATGTGTTGGACCTATATTTATCAATACGCCGAAGGAATTGGCATGGATAGTGTAACAGCTGGATATTATCAAATGGCTGCGTTTGTTCTCTTCACTGTAGGACGTGCTTTTGGAACCTACTTGCTACGATTTGTCAATGCTGGTAAATTATTGATGTTGTTTGCCCTATTTGCCATTGGCTGTACATTGGGTGTTGTTGTGATCAACAATGTCGTGGGGCTTTATTGTTTGGTTGGCGTATCGTTTTTTATGTCTTTGATGTTTCCAACCATTTACGGAATCGCGCTCGGAAAACTAACCGAAGACGAAAGCAAAATTGGCTCTGCTGGGTTGGTAATGGCTATTGTTGGCGGTGCACTGATGCCAAAACTTCAAGGAATGATTATTGACATAGGCGGTTATGCTGTTAATGACGTCAGTATTATCGGGATTTCTGAAATCAATCTTTCATTTTTATTACCTGTCTTGTGTTTTGCTTTTATCGCAATATACGGACGTAATAATCACAACTAAAATCTAAACAACACTATGAAAAAAGTAGTTTTAATTTTTGTTTTATCAACAATTCTTGCTTCTTGTGGCGCTGAACCAAAAAACAATGCAGCTGCATTGGAAAAACCCAATATTATCTTTATTTATCTCGACGATTTGGGCTATGGAGATGTAAGCGCCTATGGAGCAACCGAATTATCCACACCAAATATGGATTTTTTGGCAAACAATGGGCGTAAGTTTACCAACGGATATGCCACTTCGGCTACATGTACACCCAGTAGATATGCCCTACTCACAGGTCAATATCCTTGGCGGAACAGAAATGCCAAGATTTTACCTGGTACAGCACCACTTCTGATTGACACCGCTCAAGTGACCTTGCCAAAAATGCTTCGAAAACATGGATACGAAACGGCAGTGATTGGCAAGTGGCATTTAGGTCTTGGGCTAGGTAATGTGAACTGGAACGAACACATCTCACCTGGACCTAATGAAGTTGGCTTTGACTACAGCTTTATCATGGCAGCAACACAGGATCGGGTACCAACCGTTTACATTAAGGACGGTGACGTTTATAATTTAGACGTGAACGATCCAATAAAAATTGACTATGAAAAAAACTTTCCCGGAGAACCAACGGGGGAGAACTCGCCCCATTTGCTAAAAATGAAAGGCGATCCGCAACACAACAGAACTATTGTAAACGGTGTACCACGAATTGGCCATATGAAAGGTGGGCAAAGCGCAAGATGGATAGATGAAAATATGGCAGATGATTTTCTCAAAGAAGTTCAAACGTATATTAAAACAAAAAAAGACAAACCGTTCTTTTTGTATTATGGGTTTCAACAACCGCATGTGCCAAGAACACCACACCCACGCTTTGTTGGCGCAACTGGAATGGGCCCAAGGGGCGATGTCATTGCTGAAGCAGATTGGTGTATCGGAGAATTGATAAAAACACTGGAACAAGAGAGCTTGCTTGAAAATACGCTTATATTCTTATCAAGTGATAATGGACCTGTTTTGGATGATGGTTATGTTGATGATGCCATCGAAAAGCTTGGCGACCACACGCCAACAGGCAAATTAAGAGGCGGGAAGTATAGCTTGTATGAGGCTGGGACTCGTGTTCCCTTTGTCACGTATTGGAAAGGAACTATTGAGCCCGGTACTTCTGATGCCATTATTTCGCAAATGGATTGGCTATCGTCATTGTCCAGTATGATGGGAGAAGAAAAACCAAAACTAGATAGCGAAAACCACATGAATCTACTGCTTGGTAAGATAAATGAGGGTAGAGAAGATGTGGTGTTGGAAGCAACTTCTAGAACGGCTTACCGCCATGGCGATTGGGTCTTGATTCCACCCTATCCAGGACCTAAAATGTTTTTAACAAAAGGCATTGAAACAGGCAATGGAGACGAATATCAGTTGTACAATCTGGCAAAGGATGTGTCTCAAAAAAACAATCTTGCAGAAAAAATGCCTGAAAAAAGAGACGAGATGATGGAGCGCTTTCTTACTATAGTAGGCGATGCCTATGAAAACACAAGTCGTTTGCGTTTTGATTAATATTTCAGAATCCCACGCTGGATAAACCATTGATGGACCGAGTTTGGCCATGATTTGACAGAGCCTTTTTCACGGTGGAGCCCAAAGCCATGACCTCCATCTTCCCATATATGCAAAGCTGCTGGAACATTTTTTTCCAGTAGTGCTTTGTAATACATGATGCTGTTTTCTGCATGAACAGCCCTATCATTGGAAGCGTGAATTAAAATGGCTGGTGGTGTATCGGTTTTTACTTGTAGCTCATTTGAGTAAGCTATTATGTCTTCATTAGTAGGATTTTCCCCCAAAAGACTTTGTCTAGAACCCATATGCGTGTAGGCTTTTCGCATACTGATAACGGGATAGACAAGAACAGAAAAATCAGGGCGAGTGCTGAACGAAGACAGTGAATCTGTTCTGTCTTGGTTACCATAGTCGAACTGTGTGGAAAGTGTAGCTGCCAAGTGACCACCAGCTGAAAAGCCCATAACCCCGATATTGTTCGGGTTGATATTCCATTCCCTTGCACGATACCGAATGATGCGCATGGCTTGCTTGGCATCTGAAAGGGGAATTTCTTTCTTGCAAGACGTGGACTCCCAGTAGGGTGTTCGGTACATCAGTACAAAAGCACTAATACCCAACGTATTGAGCCATTGGGCAACCTCTGTTCCTTCCTTTTTAAAGGCTAGATTTTGATACCCACCACCGGGTAAAACCAAAACAGCTGCTGTGTTTTGTATGGATTTTTCTGTTGGGTAATACCATAATTGTGGACTTCTGATACGTTCTTTTATCGAAATGGTATTAGATACCTCTTGCGTGAGTAGGCTTGAAGCACAAGGCATTTCATCCGTATAAATAGCTATTTTTTGATGCTGAGCTGTTAATTTTAAGCACAAAAGCACTATAACAAAATACATATACTTCATAACAATAAAAATAAAAAAAACCACCAGAAATGGTGGCTTTTAAACGGTATTACGTTTGTAGTGGCATTATTTCTTTAAAAACTTCTTTACAGAATAGCCTGGTATTTCCAAAAAGTAAAGACCTGCATTGAGGTTACTTACGTCAATATTGTTACCATTGAACTCTTGGCTTAAAACTTTGGCTCCAGTTAATGAGTAAATTGAAATTTGATTATCTGAATTTATCCCACTAATTATAAGCTCATTTTCAACAGGATTTTTTATAATATTAAATTCTAGAATTGTAGGAAACTCATTTGACAAAGTGTACCCTGACATTGTGACCTTAGAAATATTTAAGTTTTCAATTGACTGTGTTGGATCTGTAATTGTCTGAGATTTCATATAGCCATAAACACCCGTAGATTTAGCGGCACTAACTAAATCATTGCTAACAAATGTTGTAGTTGATTGATATGCCCCTATTGCTGTAGATGAACCATCAGTTAAATTGAATAGTTGCCCATATATTTCGGAAGTTTGTCCATCATTTCCTAATTCCAGAGTTACTTCCAGTGCAAGATCATCCCCTTGACAATCATTTATTGGTAGCTTGGGATTACCACTTAATTTTGTGCTGTAGTTTTGATGCAACATTAAGGATCCCCCAGGATTAAATGTATTATCTTGAGTTGTCATTATATAAATAGTGTTACTAACAGTCGGTTCCCCACCATTAATGTCTTCATTACTAATAAAACCTATTTCTAATAATGCTACTACATTTCCTGGGTTAACTGAACCAGTGAAATTAAACTCAACTCTAAACTTTATTTGATCCCCTGTTACACCAATAAATGGCTTACCCCATGCGGCACGCCTGTTTGAAAATGGGGTGTATATTTTTCCTATAGAAGTGTTAACATTCCATGTATCACCTTCGAAAGTCGAGTACCAATCTGTTTGATTATAAAGAGGACCATCAGTAAAATTTTCAGCTTCAGTAAAGTTTACTGAGATCTGAGCATTTAGCGTTGTTGCACTTAAAATTATTGTTAAGAATATGTATACGTTTCTCATAATTGTTTGTTTAAATAATTTTCATAAATATAATTTTATAACAAACAAATTGTAGTCATAAATGTTCTAAAGTGTAGAACAAATCGTCATATCCTAGGGCTTGGGCCTTTAATAAGTTTCCACTGTTGCATCCTGGGTGTGTACATAGAATGTATTTGTTCAGAAAGCTGGCGTTTTCTTTTTTCTAAAGAATCTATTTTTGGCAGTGTCTCAAAATATGCTTCCATACTGCTTTTAATATATCCATGATAGGGCTTTTGTTCAATTACTTTAAGTTGATTGTTCAGATACATTCGTTTCTCTGCTAAGTCATCTTGACCATTGTAATTTTGTAAGTACTTGTACTTAATAAAAGGGATAATTCTTAGCTGAAAGGATGTTTTGCGGTAATCCGCAATAATTTTTTGTAACGCTTTAGCCTGTATGTTTTGGGGACTATTTTCGTAGTTGGCAAGATTTACTCCTTTTTCCAATTCATGATGACTAAATGAATTGATGTATTCATCCTCAATAATCAAGTCATAATTTGCTTTTTCAAGCCCGTCTACTTGAAGCATATGCCAATTGTACTTTTCTTCAAACAAGGTTAAGGATAATCCGCTTTGCACTTGATCACTAACAGGAAAGGTTAAACACTTTTCAGTAACGTTAAAAAATAGGGCGTTTTCTGAAATATGAAGTTCTTCTATGGTGGTATTTAAGGAAGAATTAATGGGTTCATTTTGGGAAAGATCAATAGCTATTTTTGAAATTATACCAGGTTTTTCCAACCTTGAAATGATTTCATGAAACATGATAAAATGCCCTGTCGTTCTGGGATGCACCCTGTCTTTTCCGATAATGGTAAACAAAGAATCTTTTTTCAATTCACGCTCCATGAGCTTTCGCATAGGCATATTTAAATCGATAACAAGCGCATCGTATTTGTTCCCTAATTTTTTTAGGTGATGGGAACACTCAATAAGCGCATCATTGCAGCCTAAGTTGTTTTCTTGTTCTATTTTGGAGTATTGGTCGTAAATAGAAGGCGTTAAAAAAATGGGTGTCACACCATATGCGATTATTTTCTCGGCCAATTGGGTAGTATTCCGTTCGTAGGCATCCAAGGCATTCGCTCTTTGTTTCAAAATCTTTTTGCTTGCCGTTCCCTCAAAATAAAGTGTACGTTGTACGTCATTCATTCCAGTCATCAGAAACACGTGTGTGGGCTTGTGTTTCATCACATCTTCTTCAAACCTATCAATCATACCAGCTGCATTGTCTCCAGAAATACCACAGTTATGAAAAGTCAGCTTTAAATTCGGGTAGCGCGTAGCATAGAACAACTGTAAAAACTCGTGGTATTGTCCTCCATGCGTTATGCTGTCACCCAAAAAGCATATAACGTCTCCATTTTTAAAAAAGGGTGAACTGGTCTGGGAAAATCCAAAAAATAAGAAGCTAAACGTCAAAAATACAGCAGTATATATACCCCTAAATTGCTGCATGATGATTTCTTTATTCAATAACGAGTTTGGTAAACAGACTGCCACATCGAACCAAATAAAGCCCACTGGCTAAATGCCCAACATCAACCGCATTTCCATTATATACAGCTCTATATACCTCTTTTCCGGTCAGTGTGAAAAACCTAAGCTCTTTCCCTATATATTTTTGATCGAGCAAAACGATAGCTTTCGCTGGATTTGGATAGAGAATAAGTTTGTCCTCTCCATTACTGCTAATCCCTTTTTCCGTAGAAGATAAGGATTGGTCATACGTTTGGGTTATCAACACTAACGAACTTAAATGTCCACCTGAGTCAGAAAATTCAAGTGTTACAGATGTAGAAGCCTGTAAACTTTCCACAGGAACATCAATTTCGATCATCCCAAAAAAGTCATCTCTGATGGCTTGGTCATACCCCTTCCAATTGGTAGGAACGCTCAGTGCTTGTCCATTAACAAATACAGTGGGTGATTTTGACTTTTCGTGTTTGCGCCCAATGCTCATACGTAAGGTAGCATATTCAACTAAGGACGTTGGCACATTAGAAAATGTGTAGGTCATGGATGAATTGGCGGTGATTGCTTGAACCGTTGATTCATTGGTGTAATGTCGATTCAAAATAATCGCATTGTCGTAGCTAAAATCGGTATCGTAGGTATATTCGAAAACAACGGTTTCGTTGACTTTCAAGTTGTAACTTTCTGGCAAAACTAAAGTGGTTTGGTCGGTGAATTGTGCCAACTCATTTGGATTTATAATTAGAGATTTAATCCGTACATCGTTAGGGGTTGCACCTGAAACCGATTGTAGCTGCAAGGAAATGGATCGATCAAAATCATCTAAATTATTTAAGGCTACATACAGCTTATTTCCGTCTCTAAACCCTTGAACCTGAATATCTGGATTGGTTGAGTTAAGTTCAATCCGATCACCTGAAACGTTTTTCCATAACTCATAAAAATAAATGCGATCAGTATACTCCCAACTCGTTACCTGATCCAATGGAACGCCGATTGGGACTGGCTTAAAAAGTACAGCTTTGTACGGCAAGTAATTGTTAGCTTCTGTAATATGCCAGGTAGATTTTCCCGTCGTAAAGGGGATGGTCAGCTCAGTAACATCTTGTCGCTCAAACAAACCAAATAGCATCGCATTTTGAGAACGAATAGATTGCACATTATTAATATCGGAATAAGTATTGCCCACTATACCACCAAACTCAGAAATCACGTGGGGCTTAATGATTCCCCATTTTTGGAAACTATAACTTTCAATCAAATCCAGCACAGCCTCCATATTGCTTCCAGAACGTCTGGTGTCTTGTCCTATTTGATTAATTCCGTCATATAGGTGCGTGGAAAAGGCGTCCATATTAGCACCTGCTTCATCCATGAACATTTTCATATTCTGATTCCAATTCGAAAAATCATTTCTTTCAAAGGATGGGTAGGCTGCTGCATATCCAATTACTTTCATGTTAGCCAATTCTGGAGCAGCATGAATTTTACTGCCTATTTCACTAAATACTTGTGCCATTTCCAACTTAACACGAGCTTCTGCTACCGGATCCCAGTCGGGTTCATTGTAAAAATCTCTTGCATGGACAAAAGGCTCGTTCATAGGTTCATAAAATTCAGGACGTAAATCAACACCAACAGAATTCTTAAAATAGGATACAACCCAGTCGGATAAAGCAACTCTGTCTACGCCTTCTTCGTATATATTGTATGGGTGCTCGGTTGCGATATATCTACTCACTTCTCTTACTTCATTGGTGCCTGTACTTGAAGTTGGATAAACACCTACTTGACCTTCTTGCTGTACAGCAACTGCTGCAGGCCCCCAAAAGCCGCGTCCATGTGAACTTACATTGTAGTTTGTATATAGATCTGCCTCTATATCGGAGCCACCTTTAGAATGCAAATTGAAATATTTGGATCTATCTAAAGATGAAATGTTGCCTAGATATCGTTTTATAGTAGGTTTTACAACAACTTTTGAGTATGCTTCAACCGTTAATTTTGACACGTTTACTGAATAGCTCGAATTAATGTCCGCTCCGGACATACCTTCGCTTAATAGTTGTGAGCTAAAAAATGGGTATAAGCCAGATTGGGCAGCACTAAATACTGCGGCTTCTACTCCAGTATGCATACCAATAGGCGTTTCCGTTGCATCCGTTAGATTTACTAGTTTGGCCTCAATGGTTGATGTGGTAGCGTCTTGACCCAAAGTGAGTGTTATTTCAATGGCTAAATCATCAGAACTTGTTGTTCCTTGAACAGTAGAAAGCGCTAAATATGCATCTGGGGTTAGTGCATTTGAATTATTGTTATGCCTAAGATGTAGAATGGAAGATGGGTAATTAGTGTCATTTATAACAGATAAAAAAACAGTATTTGCCACTGGGTTCGTAAATTCTACATCACCAGATGCACTAAAACCAACTTTAAACAGTGGCTTGTTTACTTCATTTATAATTCCGGAAAAATTTATTTCGACACGAAGCTTAATCATGTCTCCTGGTTCTGTAAGTGGATATGCTTTTTGCCATGCGGCTCGCTTCCAATCAGCTGATGTAGAAACGATACCTCCATTACTTGTGTTAACTGTCCATGAACTTGCGCTCCAATTTGTTTGAGAAGTAAGCGTTGCGCCATTTGTAAAGCCCTCGGTAGCGGTAAAATTTACTACGTTCTGGGCTTTTGCTAAAAACGAGAAGCAGCACAGTATAACGATTGTTAATTTAACGTAGATATATTTCATTCATTTTGAATTTTAACGTCCAGAATTAAAGTACTTAAATGACCACCGCTGTCTGGAAAACTAATGTACACATTGTTTTTTTCTTTAATTAAATCGATTGGAACGGGGATATCTATAGCACCAAAAAATTTCTTTCGATTTGCCTGATCGTATCCTTTCCAATTAAACGGCACATCAACAATTGTACCGTTTAAGTTAATTATGGGTCGCTTTGACAAATCGTGTGAACGACCTATACTCATGCGCAAACTTGCTGCGACAAGATTGTTTGGTTTAACATTATTAAAAACATAGCCTATTTTTTTATGCGCCTCAATTGGAACGAGGAACTCTTTAGAATAATGGCGTGTTTCGATAACTTTTCTAGAGAAATCAATTGGTTTTTTTAGTGTATACGCCAGTACTATGGTTTCGGCAGTGTCAAGAAAAAATTCATTTGGAATCGATGGAACTGTTGTTTCATAATAACGCGGTAAATCATCTTCAAAAACAGTTAACGATTTTACATAGATACTTTGTACGCTTTCTTCAACTCCCTCAAGTCGAAAATCAATTTTTTGTGGCTGATCCGCCAAATTGTTTAGTGCTATGTACAGTTGTTTTTCTTCTGTAAAAGCCTGCACTTGTATGTCTGGGTTTGAGGTGGTAACAAAAACGCGTTTGCCCTTTACGTCTTTCCATAAATCATAAAAATGAATTCGATTGGTGTATACCCAACCCGAAATTTCGCTTTTTGGAACGCCCATGTTTTCAGGACGCCAAAGAACCGCTTTATAGGGTAAAAAATTATTCTGTTTTGTTATATGCCAACTGGCCTCATCTGTGTTGAATGGAATCGAAAGTTCCAAACGATCTTCCCTGTCAAAGAGTCCAAAAATCATTGCATTTTGTGCACGAATAGACTGCATATTGCTCACTAGAGTAAATTCATTTTTCACAATACCACCATATTCAGTAATTGCATGTGGTTTGATATATCCCCAACGGTTAAAACTGTAAGTTTCTATCATGTCCATAATAGCCTCGTTATTGCTTCCTTGACGCTTGTTGTTTTGTCCAGCCTGATTTACCCCATCATATAAATGATAAGATATCGCATCCATTTCGTCTCCTGCGATATCCAAAAAGAGGCCCATATTTGTTTTCCAGTTGTCGAAGTCTTTTAACTCAAAGGAAGGCCATGCAGCCCCATAGCCTATGACTTTAATGTTTTTCAAGGTTGGTTCGGCATGAATTTTAGCTGCAATATCACGGTACATTTTGGACATTTCAGTTTTGACACGTAGTTCAGCTACAGGATCCCAATCTTTTTCTTCATAAAAGTCTTTGGCATGAACAAAAGGTTCATTCATGGGCTCATACCAATGAGGGCGATTATCATCATCCATGTTCTTAAAATACTGTACAGCCCAATTAGATAGACCTTCAATATCAACCCCTTCTTTGTAGAGGTTTTTGGGATGCTCTGTAGCAACAAATCGCCTTACAGGTTTTATTTTTTTTCCTTTTATTTCCTTTGCAATAGGGTAAACCCCTACTTCCCCTTTTATTTTTTTTGCATCAATGCCTGGGCCATAAAAACCTCTTCCTGATGGTGTAACATTATATTCTTCATAAAAAGATTTATGTATAGGCTTATTCGCAAATGGAGCTGAGTGAATCACAAAAAACTTGGAACGATCTAATTCTGAAACGGTTCCTATATAGCGTTGTACAGAGGCATCAACGGTAACTAAATTACGTTGTGAATATCCTTGATATAAAATAAAACACATGAAAAGAAAAATGTGCTTTTTTAATATTTTTTTATTCACCGTGCTTTTATTATTTTGTAGTAAATAAAATATTGTGCCCTATTGAGGTTCATAAACTTTGACGTCATCAATATAAATGACACCCTTTTTTGCATATCGGATAGACATCCAATAGTCTTCGGTATCTGTTACTTCAAAGTTTTTAATTCCTTGAAAGCTAATAGTAACCCACTCGCTTCTAGGTAAGTTTGAAACATCCGCGTAGAAACCTTCTGACGCAGCCCATTTTGATGAACGGAAAAGTTCAACTTGTAATCCTGGAGAAGTAAAGGATGGGTCTATCCATACCTTTAATTCAAGGGTAACACTTTGCCCTGCTACAAGACCAAACTCTCCAGTCAGTTTACCTTGATTTACATTTTTCTTACTGTAAGCACGAACCTTTTGATCTGTAGCAACCTCCATTCTTAAACTATACGAACCCGATGCAGCAAAATCGTTTGGGAATGAGGTGGTACCTTTACTATCCCAAGCCCATGGTGGTGACCAACCTGCACCGCCATCTTCAAACCCAAACACTTCGTCACCGGCTAAGTTTGGTGGTAAGAATAGATTTATAATTTGATCCGTGAACGCAGGTGCCAAAATATCATTTATCCGCATAAGCCCTCCATTGCCGTCATAAGAAAGTTTGGCAGTTTGGTTGTTTAGGATATTGACTGATGGGGCAATATCTACAATTCGGTTATCGTCAGAATTTATTGTTGCACTGGAAATTGCTACAGTTGTTTCATCAACGGTAAGCGTCAAATTTGAAACAATATCACTCGTTAACTTTAAGGGCAAATCATAAGCAAGATGAAGAACACCCGATTCACTTTCAGTGACACTCTTTAAAGTAGGCGGATCTATATTCTTAACAACATTGATGTAATTTTTAAAAAACAAAGTGTCTTTTTCACCTGTTGGGTATTGACGCCAAGTTACCAGTGTTAAATCATAGGTACCTATTGTTGGGTAGGATACGCTAATATTCTTAACAAGTTCGTCCTCTTCAATACCAATCCCTCCTGCTGAGGACGGCTCACCTCCTGGCAAAGTCCATTTTCTTCGATTTGGCACACCCAAGGATGCATCTTTAAAGTTGATTGTACCACCCTCGTACATGGTTATTTGATCAGGCATAATTTCAGAAAAACCAGCATCTATGGACATGATCTCTAGTTTTGTTTGTATATGATCCAAAACAGTTACGTTAAAGGTCGTGTCAAGCTTTATAGAATCAACCTGAAAGTCAGCCTTCAAATTAACTGCATGATTTCCAGGTTCATTAAAACGAACATGAATCAGATCTAAGCTAGATGCATTCTTGCCGTTCAAGTTAGTGATTGTTGCTGACTCAGGAATTGTCCATGTGCGATTTACAACTCCTTTGGACAAGTCTGCAAAGGAGGATGAATTTCCACGCTCAATTCTTTTATTCCCTGATGCTACTGCAACAGCATCCGAAAATTGATTGGCTTCTGGTGTGTCATAATCCTTTTCACACGAGAGTATTAGGACCGTAGCAAGAAAGAAAGTTGCTGTATTTTTGATATATTTTTTCATCACTTGGTTTGGTTTAAACTCGTTTATTTTTATCATATTAATTATCTAAAAAGTCTGGGTTTGAGTTCAGTTCCGTTGCCGGTATTGGGAAATAATCATGTGCTTCTGGGCTATACACATCAGCAGCTTCAACAAACTCTTTTATCTCAGTTAAAGTGCCATGTACCGCAGGGTCGTATTCAAACAGTATCTTGCCGCTTATGACGTAAGATTTAGCTGCCAAACGTTCGTATTGTTCTTTAACCTTTCCCCAACGCGTGAGGTCTTCCCAACGACTGTCATGTCCTTCAAACATAAGTTCAAGAGGGCGTTCCACCCACATAATGTGCTCCATTAAAGAATCAGCATCATAATCTGCTTCTGCTAAGGGAACTACACCGGCACGCGTACGAATTTTATTAACATACTCTAATGCATCCGAGTAGCCAGTGGCGCCATCTACTTCCAGAACACATTCTGCATAAAGCAACATAACATCCGCCAAACGAATCACACGTTCATTGATTCCAGAGATACTTTGATCGCTTTCGCGTTCAAGTTTCCAGTTTTGAAATTTCTTCAAATAAGAAGCCTCACTGTTATTGTATGCCCCTCCATTTTCCGAGGAACGTTGATATAAGGTTGTATTATCGTCATCAGCTATCGCTACCGAAACCGATGCCCGAATCGAGTACGGAGCCGAACCCGTTCGCGAAGCATTTATTGGATTTGTCATGTCCATTACATCATTTTTAAAGAGCATTGTCATATAGTATGAAGGCATAACTGTGCGATAACCTCCGCCTTGTGTAGTCGCTAATCCAATAGCGCGGTTTGTTGCCTCTGACCCCGTAGGCCCATCTTGAGCTCCGTATGAAGTTCCAGGCTTAGCATCGATAGAGAAAGCTACCTCAAAAATGGACTCCCTATTAAATTCGTGTTCCTCGTCAAAGTTATCACCTATATCTTCTGTTAACATATATAAGTTAGAATCTAGTATCTCCTTGAAATATTCTTTTGCAATTGAATAGTTAAGCTCATTAAGATGTAGCTTTCCCAACATAGCGGTTGCTGCGCCCCAAGTTGCTCTACCTAAGTCACTACTGTCGTCATAAGATTGCGGTAAGTTTTGATATGCAAATTCCAAGTCCTGTAAAATAAGCGCGTATACCTCAGAAGCAGGAGATGGTTTTTTATAAAAATCATCTCTCATCTCTGGGACTGAGGTGTGAATAATAACACTACCTCCATTATATCCTCTGTAGAGTGAATTATAAAAGAATGCACGTAAAAACCTCGCCTCTGCTTCAATTTGTATACGAACAGCCTCACTCATGCTTACATTGTCCATGTTGGCAAGAACCTGATTGGCTCTGTAAATACCAATATATGCATCGCGCCATCGGTGACTCACAATTTGAGTATTTTCGTTATACGTAAGAGTGTTCAGTCCAATCGCATTTGCGTTCCAATTATTTGGTCGGCCAACATCCGATCGAACAGGGTGTTGAATAGATGAGGAACCGCCTAACATACCTTGTAACTGTAATGCTGCATAGGTAGCAACGAGACCTTGTTGAATCTCACTTTCTGTTGACCAAAACGAAGCTGCGCTTAGGTCATTGGGGTTTTCGATATTTAAATAATCCTCCTCACAACCAATAAAGAAAAGGACTCCAATAATCAATAAAGTGTATGTGTTAAATAATTTCATTTTTGCTTGTTTATATCGTTAGAATGAAATGGATAATCCAGTTAGGTATGTAGCGGAAACGGGGTAATTTCCTTGATCTAATCCACCATTGAAGGGATTATTGCTTCCAACTTCAGGGTCAAAGCCAGTATAGCTGGTAAATGTGATGGGATTTTGTGCACTTACATAAATGCGCAGTTTATCAACCCCAATTTTTTTAAGTATATCCTCATGAAGGGAATAACCAATAATAATATTTCTTACACGTAAGAATGAACCGTCTTCTAAAAATAAGTCGGTAGATGTTTGAACATTGGGGTGTTCAATATTCGAACGTGGTGTTGGAATATTCGATGTTGGATTTAAGTCTGTCCAACTATACACCAAGTCTCTGTGGCGTTTCATACTATAGGCAAATTGCTTAGACCCATTGTAAATGGTACTTCCCTCAACGCCATATAGTTGGACTGAAAGATCAAATGCTCTATAATCCATATCAATTGTAAATCCGTATTCAAAGTCTGGCTGATATGAACCTTTGTACACTTTGTCATTTGCCGTAAGTGAACCGTCACCATCAGTATCTACATAACGTAAATCTCCTTTTTGAGCCGTCGGCACCAATTGTTGGTAAGCAGTTAGCTCTGCATCTGTTTTAATTGTACCTGTAGTCTCGTAAACTTTAAATGCACCAACAGGCAATCCTGCCTCAAGTACTGCTACAGGTTCTGTTTGGCCTGTACGAACTATGTTTGGATAGCCATCGAAAATAAACTCACCTTCTCTTGAAAGGCTAATTACCTTATTTTCATTTTTGGTAAATGTGGCACCAAACTTTACATCTACATCACCAAAGTCCTGATTCAAGTGTCCTGCTAGCTCGATTCCTTTGTTCTGTAAATTTCCAATATTGGTGAGGAATCGATCATATGTTTGTCCACTAACTGGTGTGGAACCCGCTGAAATGGGTGGAACAATGGCTAGTAACATATCTTTTTTATCTTGCTCGTATATGTCGATTACTAAGCCTGCTTTTCCGCGCTGAAAGTCAAGATCAATACCAAAGTTTTTACTGATGTTAGATTCCCACTTAAGGTTAGGATCTGCATATCCTGGCTGAGTCATTCCCGTTGCCAGATTGCTTCCGCCACCTAGTGGATAATCAACATTAGAAATAACAACAGGGCTGAACGCATAAGGAGGTATTCTATCACTTCCTGTAGTACCAAATCCTATGCGAATTTTAGCCATGGAAATTCTATCTTTCAAATCTTTAAAAAACGGTTCGTTTGATATTGTCCACGCACCTGAAATAGATGGAAATACGCCATAACGTTCGCTAGATCCAAAATTACTAGACCCATCGCGACGCACAACAGCTGTCAGCATATACTTCCAATTGTAGTTGTAATTTATCCTTCCTATGTACGAAATGCTATTTGTTTTGTTGATAAAGTGCGTGCCTACAATCGGCTCACCATTTCCAAGAACAGGAGTGATGTTATTGGAGATATTATCCGCTCCTGTTTGATAAAATTCATAGGATGCCTTTTCATAGGTATTCCCAAAAAGTACTTTTAAATGGTGCTTTTTAAAACTCTTGTTATAGTTCAATGTAAATTCGGCAATACTTCTGTTATTTATACCGTCACCTAACCTCAACTGAGCATTATAGTTACTGGCCGTTGGGTTTTCAACTCCTTCTTCATTAAAAATAATGTAGCTTGGATTAAAAAATCGATCTTTTTTACTGTAGAATGATTTTCCAAGGTTTGCACCTAAATTTAATCCATCGAACAGATCATAATTTAAACGCACATTCCCATTAAAGGAGTTGATTTTCGTTTCATTTTCTTGTTTTAACTTACCCGCAAAGTTTGAGATGTTCTCAGGGTTAGTACCGCCAATTGTAAAAGTGTCGCTATTTGCATCCAAGGGCTTACGGTATGGTTGAAGTCTAATGGCATCATATATCAATGCGTATGGCTCTCGGTTTTGATCGCTCACATTTACACTTAAGTTTGCTTGAGCGCTAAGCTTATTCTTCTTAAAAAATGTGTTTGATCGCAAGGAATATTTTTCAAAATCTGAGTTGTACAAGGAACCATCTTGACTAAAATAAGTACCAATTACATTATATGTAAGTCCGTTTTTTCCTCCACTTACACTAAGGGAGTGATTTTGAATAGGTGCCATGTCAACCTGTAGGTCACCCATCCAATCCGTATTGTATAGCAGACCATCTTTATTAAAATCCAGCGGATTAAATTGGTTCGTTTCTTGATATCTATACAAAATATCGTTAATGTACAATGACTCTGTTGTATTTGCTAAAGCAATTCCTGAGTTTATGTTTTGGACACCGTAATATGAATCCAAGCTGACATTCATCGAGCCTTCTTTACCTTTTTTGGTAGTAATGAGAATAACACCCCCTGAAGCTCTTGAACCATATATGGATGCAGAAGCACCATCTTTTAGAACTTCTATTGATTCTATTTCTTGAGGTGTAATGTTTGGATTTTCGATGTAGGTAACTCCGTCAACAACATATAAGGGGCCAGAGCCGCCTTCTTGGAAAGAGGTTATACCTCGAATGGTGATTTGCGCATTTTCACCAGGAGCTGAATTGCCTTGACGAACACTAACTCCTGCCATTCTTCCCTGTAAGGAAGAAGCAAAATCTGATGTTGCTGTTTTGACAATATCCTCTGATTTTACAGACGCCACTGCACCCGTTAACTCTCGTTTTTTCATTGTTCCGTAACCCACAACTACTACTTCGTCTAAACCGGTAGTACTGACTTCTAGAACAACATTATGCGTTGCTTGAGAGACCAAAACCTTGGTTTCCATCATCCCTATATAGCTAAAAACAAGTTTTGCTCCGTTGGGAACTTCAATAGAATAATAGCCATCAAAGTCCGTGGAAGATCCCATTGAGGTTCCTTCAATAAGTACGTTTACACCTGGTACAGGTTGCCCATCTTCAGCACTAACAACTGTCCCTTTTACGGTAGTTGTTTGTGCATGAGCAATAAAGCCTATGAATAGTACGAGTGTACATGTCGAAAATCGGAAAATCTTTTGGCTTGAGGTTTTTAAAATATTTATAATTTCTATCATTGGTTGATGTTGTTAATAAGGATTGTTTTCCAATTTTTAAAATTAGATGAAACCAAGGTCTTCAAACTTTCTGTAATGTTCTTTTTTGTGTTGATAATTACTGATCAGTAATTATCAGCTCTGAAATTTTGCCTATTTAATAAATATTAAACTGTAATTTAGTAAATAGAAATTCTCAAAATATTTCTAATGAAAAAAACGCTTCGTTTTTTGCTGCTTTTACCTCTTATAAGTTTCAGTCAACAAAAGGCAGATATTTTTAAGAATTTTACAGCTAAAGATGGGCTTTCACAACACGACATAAATTGTATCGCTCAAGACAATGAAGGGTTTTTGTGGTTCGGCACCAATGACGGTCTGAATAAATATGATGGTTACAACTTTGATGTATTCAAGCCCATTAATGGAAATGAAACTTCCATAAATGGAAGAATAGTACAAGACATCAAAAAAGATCGATATGGCAATTTGTGGATTGCAACACTCGATGGAGGCCTAAATATGTACCACTCAAAAACGGAACGTTTTAAAAGTTTTACATCAGTTATTCCAGAGATGGGCAGTTACGCAAATAGAATTACTATAAGTCAAGATGGTGTATTGTGGGTTCAGTTCCAGTCCAAAATTTGCTATGCACTAATCAAAGAAAATATTGACGAAATGGAGTTTACTTTATTAGAAAATATTGAGAAGTCACAAAAGGAAAATACTGCTAAAAGGATATACACCAAAGATAAAGCTGTTTTTTACGAAACAAGTAAAGAAACATATGCCCTTCAATACAACAAAACAGAAACAGGTTTACAAAACATAATCTATACACCACACAGAGACGCCTACTTCGTGAAAGAAATGGAAGGCACTAACAATTCTAAATGGAATTTATATAGCAATCGCATAAGCTATCATCAACATGAGTCGACAACATCTATATCCGTCATCGTCACAGATGAAGCAGCTACTATTGATTCAAAAGGCGTACTTTGGTGTGTAATTGATGATCGACTATCGTCGGTGACCTATGTTCAAGGTAAGCTTCGTGTTGACACGATAGACTTTGAGGCATTAGATTTTTTAACCCTCAAAAACAACACTGTTAAATCTATCTATCTAGATAAAACCGGCAACCTATGGGTAGGGACTAACGGAGGGGGTGTTTACAAAAAAACGAACAACACCTTTAGCTTTGGTCACTTTAATAAGGACAAGGCTTCAAACAGCTTAGGCGGAAATAAAGTTAGAAGTTTACACGAAGATCAGTTTGGAAACCTTTGGATTGGAACAGAAGGAGGTGGACTCAGTTTTTTAAATCAAAAAAATAAAAGTTACGATTTTTTTAATGTATATGCTTCTACAAAAGATAATTTTGGAATCAGTTCAAATAAAGTTTTTTCTATTTCCGAAAACATAATTGATAGCAACAACTCCATTCTCTGGTTTTCAACAGAAAATGGAGGGCTAAACAGGCTTCTGCTAAACCGAAATGCTGATCCAAAGTCTTTTCGTTTTAAAAAATACAACAAACCCGAAAGAGATGGTAGCAACGTTTTTCACAGGGTAATCCATTCAGTAATGGGTGAGGGAAAAGAACAACTATGGATCGGTTATTATGACCATGGTCTGGGCTTAGCGAAATGGACAGGTAAAGGAGAAAACATTAACTTCACATTTATAGATTCTCCGAATGAAAACAAACAATTATCTGGAAAGATTATTCGCGATATCTACAGGGACAGTTATGGCATTTTATGGCTATCGACAAATAATGGTTTAAACAAATTAGATGAGAATAGCAACGATATTTCCAAAAGCACATTTGTCTCCTATCAACACAACCCAAAAGACGCAACCAGTATTGGTAGTAACTATACCTTACAAATTTTTGAAAGTGCAGACAAAACCCTTTGGATTGGCACTATCGGAGGTGGATTAAACAAAATGATTCGTTCGCTAGATGGTACCGTGACAGGGTTTAAGCGCTATAATCGGAAAAATGGCCTTTTCCCAGATGATGTCATCAATTCTATTTCCGAAGATAACAATGGTGTCTTGTGGGTAGGCACCAACAATGGTCTAATCGCCTTTAATCCAAAAAAAGAAACCTTTCAATACTACCTTGCTAGTGAATTGCATAATCCGGAAATGAGTGAAATTTCAGCTATTAAACGAAATGATGGCGAATTGGTCTTTGGTGGGATTAATGGAATAAATGTTTTCACACCAAACAACAATACTTCAACAGATATTCCTCCAAAAACTGTGTTAACAACCCTACATGTTATGTACGAGCCCGTAAAACCACTTAAGGTCATTGACGGCGATATATATTTAGAAAACAGCATAGCGCATACCGATCATCTTTTTTTGGATGCCAATATCAATAACTTTTCTCTTAGTTTCTCGGCACTTCATTATGACAACCCCTTACTAAATAAATATAGATACAAACTTGACGGTTTTGACAATGATTGGATTGAAACTTCCTCTGCCTTAAGAATTGCCAACTACACTAATATACCCGCAGGTGATTATACATTTTATGTTTATGGAAGCAATAATAATGGCACTTGGTCTGAAGAACCTGCATCATTGAAGATTACGATACATCCGCCATGGTATTGGACAACACTCACCAAAATACTTTATTTCGTTTTGTTAGTGATAGTAATAATACTCTTCAAACAATATACAATAATCAATATTAGAAGGAAACGTAAACTGGAATTTGACCGGCTTGAAAAAGAAAAAGAAAAAGAATTAAATGCAGCAAAACTTGAGTTTTTTACCAATATATCGCATGAACTACGCTCGCCACTTACACTCATACTAGGACCTGTAGAAAAACTCATTAGTAAAATTGATTCACTTAAAAAAGAAGATCGTCTAAAATCATACAACACTATTCAAAGTAACGCAGACTATCTTTTAAAATTAACAAAACAACTGCTAGACTTCCGAAAGCTTGAGCAGGGAAAAACACCACTCACTTGCGCTCATATAAATGTAGTTAGCGCCATCCAAAAAATAAGGGAACAGTTTAATTCTCTAGCCGATAAAAAAAATATTTCACTAGAATATCATGTTCCAGAAAAGAAGGTCTTTGTTTGGATAGATTTAAATAAATTAGAAAAAATTGTGCATAATTTATTGTCAAATGCGATTAAGTTTACACCCAAGAATGGCAGCATAAAAATCAAGCTTATGTTGAAAAATCCAACCCTAAACTACCCAGAGGGATATTTCGCCTTAAGTGTGACAGATAATGGTGTAGGAATCAAGCCGAGTGAACTTAAAAATATTTTTGAGCGTTTTTACCAAGCTGATAACCAAAACAAAAAAAATAAAGGGGTTGGGATAGGGCTATCATTTTCGCATAGCTTAGCTAAAATACATGGTGGAACATTAGCTGTCAAAAGCAAACTCAATGAAGGAAGCACATTTACACTTACATTACCCTTAGGGACTGCACACTTAACGCCCGAACAAATGATTGATGACAAAGAGCTTATATTAACAAATATAGAGATGCCAATTCATCAAGCCAGTGAAAGACAAGAAGTTATTTTCTATAAAAATGATAACAAACCCCTGCTTTTAATCATCGAAGATAATATTGAAATAAACCACTACATCGCTTCAGAATTGAGCGAAGATTATGCTGTAATTAGTTGTGTGAACGGAAGTAAAGGGCTAGAACTTGCAAATGAAAAGTCCCCAGATGTTATAATCAGTGATATCATGATGCCAGGAATAGATGGGCTGGAAGTGTGTAGGCAAGTTAAAAAAGACATTCAAATTAATCATATTCCCTTCATCCTGCTCTCGGCAAAAACAACAAATGAGTCTCGAGTGGAAGGACTTCAAGCTGGCGCAGATGTGTATTTGATTAAGCCTTTCAATATGGATGTGTTAAAAATGCAAATAAGCTCTTTACTTGAAAACAGAATAAGAATCCACGATGAGTTTAAAAAATCTCCATTCGAACCAAGTTTAGTTGACATTAATGGAGTTGAGGAACAATTTATACAGAATGTAATCGAAGAAATAGAACGTAATCTCGATAATGCTTCCTTTACAACAAATCTACTTGCCAAAAACATTGGGATGAGTAGAACTACTTTTTACAACAAGATCAAGACGATAACAGGACTGAAGCCAACAGAGTTTGTACGTAACTACAGGCTTAAAATTGCTGCACAATATCTAGAAAAAGGATTTAGTGCCAAAGAAAGCATGTATCGAACAGGGTTCAATACTGCTGGATATTTCACACAATCTTTTAAAACTTTATATAAGATGACTCCATCGGAATATACAGCTCGTTTTAAAGACGCGTAAAATTATTCTACCTTTAACGAAACAGAAGCTGTTTGAAGAGAGTCAGAAGTAGCTTGAACAGTAATCAAACCTGATTTTTTTGTGGTTTTTACCATTAGCATACAAAGTCCGTTGAATGCCTTGCGTCTATTCGATTGAAAAGCTGCCATTGTTGCTGGATCTCCATTCCCCACCGCAGCTATGGTTCCCAAATCTGAGACGGAAAACTTGACCAAATTGTCAGCATTTGGACACAAATTTCCATCTTTATCTGTTATACGCACTGTAACAAACGAAATGTCCTGACCGTCAGCATGAAGAGCAACTCTATCTGGAATAAGCTCAATTTTTGCTGGCTCACCAGCTGTATTTATGCGCTTTTTGGCAACCCTTTCGCCATTGGTGTAGGCAACAACCTCGATTGATCCGGGCTGATAAGGAACTTCCCACATCAATCGGTAAGGAGACATAAAGGTACCCTCATAGCGCCCTCCTTCCCAGTCAATAAAATTTATAGGAACAGGTGCTTTATCGATTCCCTTACGCTTTTTACCAAAAGATTTTCCATTGACAAATAACTCTACTTCCTCTGCATTGGTGTATGAAACAACTGGAATAATTTCGTTTTCTCTACCCTTCCAGTTCCAATGCGGCAGCACATGAACCATTGGAGCGGTAGTCCATTGACTTTGATATAAATAAAATCTATCTTTTGGAAGTCCACAAAGGTCTACGGCTCCAAAATATGAACTTCGTGCAGGCCAATCGCCATTCCAGTACCCATTCGTAGAATTATCTTTGCCGCCATAAGGAGTAGGTTCGCCTAAATAATCAAAACCCGTCCAAATAAATTCACCTAAATTATTTGGTGTTTTTTCCAATGCCTCAAATTCGATATCTGGTGGATAAGCCCAAGGTGGGCCAATAAAATCATAGCTGGTAATTTCTAAAGATTCGTGCTTCTCATACTTTTCAATAGGCAAGTGATAGGTACCACGGCTACTGACAGTACTGGCTGTTTCTGAACCATAGAAAATCCAATCGGGATGCTTTTGAACCACCTCCTCGTACTTTCGCGGTTTATAATTCCATCCTACCAAATCTAATGCTTCAGCTAACCCATTGTTTATTGGGGCTGGATAATAATTAAATCCAGCTGTTACAGGCCTAGAACTGTCTTCATCGCGACATATATCAGCTAATTTGTGGGCGATTTCTCTTCCCTTGGTCTTATGTGCTTGCTCCATTATCTCGTTCCCTATACTCCACATGACAACAGAAGGACTATTTCTGAAGGAACGGATCATGTCACGTAAATCTTGCTCATGCCATTTGTCAAAATGTTTACTGTAATCATTTTCCACTTTTGCCATTTGCCAAACATCAAATGCCTCTACTTGAATCATCAAACCCATTTGGTCACAAAGTTGTACTTGTTCGGGTGAAGGCGGGTTATGGCTGGTGCGTATGGCATTCACACCCATTTCTTGCATAATTTCGAGTTGACGTTCGGTTGCTCGCTTGTTTACAGCTGTCCCTAATGGTCCCAAATCATGATGTAAGCATACCCCTTTAAAACGAGTATTTTTATCATTGAGCTTAAACCCAAAATCAGCACCATATGCTATGGTTCTTATTCCGAAAGTCGTCTTGTAGGTATCCAAAACCGTATCGCCAAACTTAATTATCGTCATGGCAGTATACAAGTTTGGTTTGTCTAAATCCCAAAGCATGGGCGTTTCAACGCTAAGGGTTTGAACTGCCTCCACGGTAGTGTTTTGTTTGGTTTGAACCATACTGTTTCTGTTAGCCACTTCTTTGTTGTTGGGGTCATAAATAATAGTCTGTAAGCTAACTTCTTTGTCACTATTAGCAATGTTTTTAACCTCTGTAAGAACACGCACTGATGCTTCGTTTTCGGTAATGTTTGGGGTAGTAATAAAAGTACCCCATTTGGGAACATGAACTTCATTGTTTATCTCGAGCCAAGTATTTCGATAAATACCTGCTCCTGGATACCACCTCGAAGAAAAGTCTTCTGGAGCCAATTGAACCGCAACCACATTTGATCCTCCATAATTTAAATGCGGACTTAAATCAACCGAAAAACCGATATATCCATATGGACGGAAGCCAACAAGCTTGCCATTAAGCCAAACTTTTGCGTTGTTCATGGCTCCATCAAAATGAAGCGTCACGTGTTTTCCCTTAACGGAGTTTGGCATGTCAAATTTTTTACGGTACCAACCAATTCCATGAAAAGGCAATCCACCACTTCGTGCATTGTAAGAGCTGTCAAATGGCCCTTCAATAGCCCAGTCGTGAGGCAGTGTTATATCACGCCACAAAGTGTCGTCAAAATCTTGTTGAAAAGCACCTTCCACAGCACCTTTATTAAACTTCCACCCATCATTAAAGCTTACTGGGTCAGTAGTCATTTGCAGATTACACGACTGAAACAATGCAAGTTTAATAAAAAGAAAAAAATATAGTAGTCTGATCGTTATTCTCATGTATGTGTACTTATTCTGGTTTAACCAAATGGGCACGCTCAGCCTCGCTATCCGTTGTGTAACGGACTACATTCATTGCATCATTACCTCTAGCTTGGCGTATGGTTTTATACCAAATATTTCGCAACTCATTTAGTTTATCAGCATATGCTGTGCTGTTGGCTAAATTGTATTGTTCGTCAGCGTCATTTTTTAGATTATAAAGTTCTTCATAAACTGCAGACTCACCGTTGAGGGGACCCTCAATAAAAGATTGGTAAATGGCTATTTGTGGGTCGTGGTTTGCATATAGCATACTGGTCATATTAACATTGTATTTTTTGGCAGTATCTATCAAGTATTGAGCAGATAAGTTTTCATTTTTATAATACCGAATGTATTTCCAATCTTTGTCTTGCACCGCCTCACAACGTGGGTTTCCAAAATGAGTAGACCATAAGTTTTCGGTAAATAAAACCTCACGAACTGGAATGTCCTTCCCATTAATCAAGTCATTCAGGGGCTTTCCCTGATAAGATTTGGGGATGGGCGCAGCAGCAAAAGCAAGCATCGTGGGCGCTAGATCAATAGTTTGCACCAGCTGATCACTTTTTATTCCACGACTCCTCTTAGGGGCATTCGGATCATAAATAATCATGGGCACACGTGTACATACTTCATAACATAATGCTTTACCTCCCAACCCATTTTCACCCCAAAAAATCCCGTGATCAGAAGTGAAAATAATGATGGTGTTTTTATCTAAATTTTGTTCTGTAAGTGTTTTCCTAAGATTACCCACAAGTGCATCTATCCCTGTAACTGCTTGCATATTCCGAATGATTCGTTCGCGCAAGTCTTGCTCGTTGTCCACAAAATCATAGATATTTTGTCGATCATTGACATGCAATAGTTCTGTAGGTAGCTTTGGCGATTTAATTTCCTTTTTTTCTTTGTAATATTTTGGTAAAGGAATTTCTTTGTCACGATATAAGGTTTTGTAGGTTTCGGGATCGGTCGGATGCATCTTCATCGTACTGGTGCTTGCACCGTGGGGCAAGTTAAAATTGATGCTCATACAAAAGGGCTTGTCTTTTGGAATACGTGTTAAAAAGTGCTTTGCGCCTTGAAGCTTGTGTTCGTTAGTTAAAAAGTCTGTTACTCCCTCACCTAAAATCTCAACTTGCGTATCATTTACAGCACCATTAAAAATCTCGTGTCGTTCTTTAGGATAAAACAAAAGATGTCCGTGGGCCGCATACCAATAGTCAAACGAGGCTTCCATAACCCCCGATTTATATCCGCCAACCCCGATGGGAACGTGATTTTTCCCAATGTATCCTGTATAATACCCGTTTTTTCGCAACACGACAGGGTATGAATCACCCCAAGCATCTGCTGACACACTCGTTCCTGAATTAAAATTTACTCCATGTTTTCGTTCAAATTGGCTCAAAAAAATAGATGCCCTACTTGGTGTGCAAATGGCGCTTGTTACATGGGCATTTGTAAATAGTATACCATCTGCTGCCAGTTTATCTAAATGTGGGGTTTGAATGATCTCATTTCCAGTACAGCCCAATAAATCGTAGCGATGATCATCGGTGAGAATAAAAATAATATTTGGACGTTCAGTTGATTTATTTTGAGCGTAAATCTCTTGATTTGACAACACAGAAATCAAAATCAGGATACATAATTGTAAAATAAAACGAAAGGCCTTAGTGTGGTAAATACGTAATTTTTTATTCATATTGAGGTTGTTCTTTCTTGGACAGTGACTTTCTTCTGTAATTACGTGTATTCGCTTCCTCTTTTTTCACATTGTCCATGTGTGGATCGGTCCACCTTGGTATAGCTAATCCAGCATTCCAACTTTGGTATAAGGTAATCATTTCATCTACAACTTCCGGGTTTTCAGCCGAAATATCATGAATCTCTTGGTGGTCTTGTTCTAAATCAAAAAGCATGGTTTTATTTTTATACGCACTTTTGATCAGTTTAAAGTTTCCTTTTCTTATCGCGTATTCTTCGCCATTTGCCACACGCCAGTAAAGCGTTCTTTCTCTTTTTTGGGTGTTATCTTCATTTAAAAGTGGTATTAAATTAATGCCATCCAGCTTGTCGGTTTCACTCACCTCAATACCTGCCGAAGCTATGCATGTAGCAAACAAATCAAGTGAAATAATAGGGTCGTCGTATATTTTTCCTTTTGGCAGCTTTGCCGGCCAAGATATTACAAAAGGCACCCGAATTCCCCCTTCAAATAGCATTCCTTTATGACCACGATAAGGACCATTCTTTGCAGCATCTAAACGTCCTCCATTGTCACTTAAGAAAACAATCATGGTATTGTCTCGAATATGCATATCGGTAAGTAAATCTACCAATTGACCTATCCCTTTGTCAATTCCTGCAATCATGGCTCCGTAAACACTTCGCTTACCAAACTCTATGTGCGCTGTTTTGTTTAAGTGCTCAATTGTAGCGTGGTCTGGGCTATGGGGTGCATTGTAAGATAAAAACATGAAGAAAGGGCTATTCCCATTATTCTTGATGTTCGATATAGCTTCATTGGTAAAGTCATCAGTCAAATAAGTTAACTCATCAGGGCGTATTTTAGTGTCATTGCGCTGTATGTGCATACGGTTTTCTTTTTGCGGAAAACCCCAATAATTCATATTTCCTCCCGAAAAACCAAACCACTTGTCAAAACCTCTGTTATGTGGCAACAGTGAGGGGTGGTTACCCAAGTGCCACTTCCCTATAGCATAGGTATTATAACCTGCTGCTTTCATTTTTTGTGAAAGAAAAATTTCGGTTAGTGGTGTACCCATAGTGCTATCTTCAGGGTCAAATGGAACATTGTGTTCATGCCCAAAACGTTGCTGATAGCGACCCGTCATAATACCAGCTCTTGATGGGCTACAATATGGATGTGAAACATAACCGCTTGTAAACACAATTCCTTGCTTTGCAAGATTATCGATATTGGGCGTCAAAATATCCTCTGAACCATTAAAACCAACATCCTTAAAACCCATATCATCAGTCAGTATAATGATAACATTGGGTGGGTTGTATATGTTTTTGTTTTGAGCAGGTTTTTGCGCGTAGCAATTCATAAAGAAGGCACAAAAAAACAACGCCTTTAGATTCATTTGGTTAAAATTATTTCAAAAAAAGTTCTATAACAGGAATCTCAACCTTAGGTGCACGAACTGGAATTGTAATTTTAAGACCATCGTCTTCATTATTTACATCATCAAGCCAAGCTCCTTTTTGTGTTCCTAGTTTGAGCTCAGAGGCGTCATTCAAAATCTGTGCATATTTAACTTTACCTGCCAAACCAGGAAGGTATAATGTTTTAAATGGCCACTCCAATACATGAACATACAATCTGTTTGTTTTTGGATTATATGTCAAAAGACAATTATCGGGTGTTTCAAACTCCTCTGGTGCTGCCGTGCACCCATATATTGAACGACTGTTGTATTTCATCCAATCGTGAGTAGCCTCTAAACGTTCTACAGCTTCTTCTTGAATAAGGCCACGGGCAGTTGGCCCTACATTTAGAAGCAGATTTCCTCCTTTACTTACTGTCTCAATCAACATCACTATTGTCTGTCTAATGCTTTTCCATGTATATTGGTCTCTGTGATAACCCCATGAACCAGAAAAAGTTTGACATGTTTCCCAGGGTACTTTTTCCCCTTGGTAAGTAACCCAGTTCTTAGGCATAAACTGTTCGGGGCTTTTATAGTCCCAGCCACCTTCTTCTTCTAAATCTAATCGATCATTTAGAATAATATTTGGTTGAAGCTTCCGAATTTGCTTGTAGAGTGCCTCTGAGTTCCAATATGATTTTCCCTTACCATTTTTCTTGTGTGGATAAGAAAAATCTGCAAACAAAACATCGATTTGACCATAGTTAGTCATCAGCTCAGTTATTTGATTCATAAGAAAAATTTGAAACTTCTTCTTGTCTCTATTTTTATCTTTTGCTAATTCCTCTTGGTTGTTACGCTCTGGATGTATGTGTTCGTTAACTAAGAAATCAGGGTGATGCCAGTCAATTAAAGAGTAATATAAGCCTATCCTGATATCTTCAGCCCTAAACGCATCAATCAATTCTTTTAAAAGATCCCTTCCGATAGGAGAGTTCGTAACTTTAAAATCTGAATATTTTGAGTCATACATTGAAAATCCATCGTGGTGTTTAGCAGTAAAAACTACATATTTCATACCCGCATTTTTTGCGAGCTTAGCCCATTCTCTTGGGTTATAAAGATCTGGGTTAAAGTATTCTACATAATTTTCATAATCCTTCTTGGATATTTGCTCTTTGCTCATTACCCATTCGTGACGGGCAGGCAAGGCATACAAACCCCAATGGATGAACATACCAAAGCGTGCCTCACTCCACCATTGCATTCGATCAACTTTTTCTGATGGAATTGCAAATTCATCAATATTTTGTGAAAATAAAGGGGTTATAAAAATTAAAAGCGTAACAAATAGACTGTATAGATATTTCATTTTATTAGTTATTAAAACAAATTTAAATTGTATACCCTATAAATTAATGAAGAAATGTTTCATGTTGTGTTACAAATGGTTTTTAAAAAAAATTAATTCGATTTTATAGCATAGTTTTATAAAAATCATTTAATTCATGTTCAAATCACAAAACGTTGTTGTTAAATCCCCCGGTCGTATCAATTTGATTGGCGAACATATCGACTATAACGGCGGACATGTGCTGCCTGCAGCGATAGATAGAAAAGTCACCATGTGGTTTAGAAAAAAGGACAACAGCCTTTGTAAGGTAAACTCTGAAGATGAGGGTGCTTTTACTTTTGATATCAACAGGCCTTTACAAATCAGCGACACCCACTGGGAGAACTACGTACTTGGTGTTGTCGATGGCATTGTAAAAGCCCGCCCGGGAAAGCTTGGAGGTTTTGATTGTGTGATATCCAGTGAGCTGCCTATTGGCGCTGGTATCAGCTCATCTGCTGCGCTGGAGTGTGGGGTAGCCAAAGGCTTAAATGATTTGTTTGACTTGGAGCTTTCTAACCTTGAAATGATCGAGATCTCTCGCATGGCAGAACACAACTTTGTGGGTACTAAGTGCGGGGTGATGGATCAGTTTGCGGTGACGATGGGCAAGCGTAAAAAGCTGTTGCTTCTTAACTGTGAGACTTTAGACTGTAAGCTGATTGATGCGGAGTTTGCGCCTTATAAGATATTGCTGCTGAACACCAATGTATCGCATAACCTGGCATCGAGTGAGTACAACACGCGAAGAGAAGAATGCGAGGAGGCCCTTGCTGTCATTCAAAAAGACTACCCAGAGTATCCATTTTTAGCCCATGTTCCAGAAGCAACCATTGAGACCTACAAGGAAAAGCTCTCTGGCAAAGTCTATCAGCGCGCACTTTTTGTGTCGCGTGAAAACGCCAGAACCTTAAAGGCTGCTGAGCTTATCCAAAGCGGAGATATCAAGGGTTTTGGCAAGCTGATGTACCAAACACACGAAGGACTGTCGAAAAACTATGAGGTCAGTTGTCCGGAACTCGATTTTTTAGTGGACCTTTCCAAAGACCTTCCGCAGGTGGTGGGAAGTCGTATGATGGGTGGTGGCTTTGGCGGTTGCACCATTAACCTAGTGGAAGAAGGCTTTGTCAATGAGTTTATGGATTTGGCAAGCAAAGCCTACAAAGAACAGTTTGACATTAACCTTACCTCCATATTGGTAGCTACCTCTAATGGCGTAGAAACGATAAATTCTGAGTCATAGATGGATTTTAACAACACCCCACATAGAAGAAAAAACATCCTCACAGGCGAATGGGTACTGGTATCTCCACACCGCACCAAACGCCCATGGCAAGGAAAAAAACACAAGCCTCAAGAAGTGGAACGCTTGACATACGATCCCAACTGCTACTTGTGCCCTGGAAACGAACGGGCAGGTGGTGCCAAAAACCCCAATTATACAGGCACCTATAGCTTCACCAACGACTTTGCTGCGCTTCTACAAAGCAAAGACGAAAAACTTCAGCAAGGGCTCTTCGAAGCCGAATCTGAATCTGGAATATGTAAAGTTATTTGTTATGCTCCTAATCATGCATTAACACTTCCCCTAATGGAAGTCGATGCCATTGTAAATGTTATCAAACTATGGCAGACTGAATATGAAGCATTGGGGAGTCGTTCAGATATCAATCACGTGCAGATTTTTGAAAACAAAGGCGCAATTATGGGTTGTTCAAATCCACACCCGCACGGGCAAATTTGGGCGCAACGCTCTATTCCGCAAGAGGTACAAAAAAAGGTTGTACATCAAAAAAAATACTGGGATAAAAACGGTAAAAGTTTACTTGGAGATTATATCAAACAAGAGCTTGATGCTAAGGAACGTATTGTCTCAGAAAATGAATCTTTTGTCGCATTAGTACCCTATTGGGCGGTTTGGCCTTTTGAAACGATGATAGTACCCAAAAGACATGTTACGTCTATTTTGGAATTAACAGAACAGGAAGTCGCCGATTATGCTTCCATTTTAAAGGAACTTACCATTAAATATGACAATCTTTTTGAAACGTCATTTCCCTATTCTGCGGGAATTCATCAGTCCCCAACAAATGGCCAAGACAACAAGCATTGGCATATGCATATGTCGTTTTATCCACCGCTATTGCGTTCTGCAGAAGTGAAAAAATTTATGGTGGGCTATGAAATGTTTGCCAATCCGCAACGAGATATTACGGCTGAGCAAGCAGCTATAAGGCTTGGAGATTGCCATACAAATCATTATCTTTCGAAATAAATCTGTTGCAAGATGCAAATACGCTTAGCTGCTTTTTTAATTTGTTCACTCCTTTTTGTAAACTGTTCTCAAAAGCCAAAAAAAGAGGTGACGGAAACAACATCTGACGATCATGTTAGTGCAGGGCATAGTTGTACCCCTACCAATACAAGATTTAGTACCCCGTCCAACACGATAAAACAAACGGAAAATATTTCAACAAAGGGAATGGTAATGATTCCAGGTGGCGCATTTAATATGGGTGCCGATGATGATCAAGCTTGGCGCGACGAATATCCAAAACACAAAGTAACCGTAGATTCTTTTTGGATGGATATGCACGAGGTTACCAATGCACAGTTTGCTGCTTTTGTAGAAGAAACTGGGTATATTACAATTGCCGAAAAGACTATTGATTGGGAAGAATTAAAAAAAGAGCTTCCCCCTGGAACACCAAAACCTGATGACAGCCAGCTTGCGCCCGCATCGCTTGTTTTTGTTGCAACAGACAGACCCGTTCCATTAAGAGATGTAAGTCAGTGGTGGCGATGGAAACAAGGTGCCAATTGGCGTCAGCCAGAAGGGGAAGGGAGTACCATTGTCGGAAAAGAAAATCACCCCGTAGTACATGTAAGTTGGCACGATGCCGTTGCCTATTGCAAATGGGCAGGAAAACGATTGCCTACAGAAGCGGAATGGGAGTTTGCTAGTAGAGGCGGATTGATTGACAATATATATGCTTGGGGAAATGAAAATCTTAATGAAGGATTACCAAAAGCGAATACTTGGGAAGGTAATTTTCCATATCAAAACAAACTTCGTGACGGCTATTATTTAAGTGCGCCTGTTATGAGTTTTCAACCAAACGGCTATGGATTATATGATATGTCTGGAAACGTTTGGGAATGGTGTTCAGATTGGTATCACGAAGAATACTATAAAACGCTAGACAACAAAACAACTACAAATCCTAAAGGCCCTGAAACAAGTTACGACTCCAACGAACCGTATGCTAAAAAACGCGTAAGCAGAGGTGGTAGTTTTTTGTGCCATGACAGTTATTGTAGCGGATATAGAAATGCGATGCGTATGAAAACTACTCCTGACACAGGAAGTATTCACACAGGATTTAGGGCAGTTTTAGATGTAGATTAGTAACGAGATCATTTTCCAAATGAAAACAAATTATTTATTTACTATAATTTTATTTTTTGCTTTGTCAGCAGCTGCGCAAAACACGAGCAATGTAGAAATTGATCTGTCTTGTCAGAAGTTTATTGGTGATGTTTCATCATTAGACAGAACAAAATACTTTTCAATCCACGATATAGCCAATGGTACATAAGAAACTGCTTTTCGTAACGAATATAACGTAACAGGTGGTCGCAAGTTTTGGGGGCCTTTTGGATATGCTTACAACGAATCTTCTGATAATGCCAATGAAAGACAAGCGGGTGTTTATCCACCAGATAAAGTTGGGAATGATAATGTGAAATCCGTTGAAAAAGGGGTAGTAAGTACAAGTCATCCCAATAATGCTTTTGTTGACGGAATGGATATTGAGGCGGCAGCGAACTGGGCCGTTGAATATAAAAAAGATTACGTCAGCAATGGTGATGCAGCTGAGTTCCTTGAAGTTATGAATGAACCATTTGTTCATGCAAATGAATTCTATCCTGGTTGGAACATTGCCGAAGACAACAGAATAAAACTTCAGATGGCACAACTTTATAATGAAGTTGGGAAAAAAATCAATCAAACCCCTGCCCTGTCTAATATTAAAGTATTAGGATATTCGAGTGCATGGCCTTCTATGGAAATTAATGATTTTGAACATTGGAATGAAAACATGAAAATGTTCATGGACACTGCTGGTTCAAATATGTTTGGGTTTTCTACGCACCTTTACGATGGAATTAATGTAACAGGGCAAGACACAAAACGATCAGGAAGTAACTCCGAGGCTATCTTGGATTTAATAGAGAATTATAGCCATATAAAATGGGGAACCGTCAAGCCTCACGCAATTACAGAATACGGAGCAATTGAAGATGGATATGGAGATGATTACAGTGACATTGCCAGTGCACAAACAATGACCTCATTGAATGGTATTCTATTTAATTTATTAGACAGAGAGAACCGATTGGTGAACTCCATCCCTTTCATCACAGGAAAAGCTACTTGGCATATTACAGCAGAAAATAATTATCAACCTTATCAAGCTACCTTGTGGAAACCCAGCAATATTGGAGAACCAACTCCGGCAGGTTGGGAATATACCCCTCGAATACATTTTTATGAATTATGGAAAGATGTAAAAGGAGAGCGCGTTTTTATAAAAAGTGATAACCCAGATGTTCAATCACATGCTTTTTTAGATGCAAGTACAAAAACATTATATATCGCTTTAAATAACTTAGATGAAAATACACAAACCGTTAATTTAGATTTTATAACTGAACTTACTGATGTTACAGAAGTCAAAACCAAATCGTTAAAAATATATCCTCAAGAACTACCCGATATGACTATTTCTACGGCAAGTTCAATTCCAAATAGTATTGATTTAATAAAAGATGAAACAGTAGTCCTTGCATGTTCTTTTGACAGTGCAAAAAATTACACCAATCTTATTCGAACAAAATCATATTATTCCGATAGTTATCTTAAGCCCATTAACGCGAACAACATCATTTCCTATAGCTTTAACAACGTAGAAACTGGAAATGGTTTCGCATCCTTGAGAATGGCTATTGGACGAAAACACCATGTTTCAAAAAGGCCCATTGTTAAAGTGAATGGAACTACCGTTACCGTTCCCACTAACTGGAAAGGATATGACCAATCCAACAGAGACGACTTTTTTGGAATGATCGAAATTCCTTTTGACATTTCCTTGCTTCAAAACAATAACACCATAACCTTAGAATTTCCCGATTCTGGAGGCACGGTAAGTTCATTGATACTAAATACGGAAGTATATGGTAATTTCCCAGATGCTATTGCTTTTGAGTCTGAAGATGACGTTTTTGAATCAGATACTAAAATCCCCGTCAATATTACCTACACTTCTAATGTCGATATTCCCATTGATGGAATTGAACTTGTATTATGGTCTGTTTCAAACCCATGGTCTCAAAAATGGCTGAGAACGCAAAAAAACACAAGTGTTTTACCTGCAGGAGTAAATATTACAACAACCATAGACATCATCAATTTACCCGCATCTGTTTTAAATGAAGAAGGTACTCTCATGACAGATGAAGAGTTGTTTGCAGAAAACCCAAACAACATGACGCAGGAAACACTCATCAATTATTATTATGAAATTAGGTTATTTGTAACAGATGTAGCTGTCAATGCAGGGTTTGAACTTAGCGCAGGCAGGTATGGAACCAACTATATTTCTATTGTCCCTGCTAGCGAGTTATCTATAGACGAAAAAAACATCATTAAATTACGTGTCTATCCTAACCCTGTGGGAAATACATTACATTTTTCAAATACCTTAGACAATAACACCATAACCATTTACAATCCTGCTGGCCAAAAAATAAAAGAGCATAATGCACAAAAAACTATTGAAGTTTCAGACCTAACTTCTGGAGTTTATTTTATTAAAACAAATAAAGGTGAAGTTTCTAAGTTTATAAAAAAGTAGCCTCGCCAGGAATCGAACCTGGATCTAAAGTTTAGGAAACTTCTATTCTATCCGTTGAACTACGAGGCCCATTGTACAAGGCTAAAAATGCCAAAAAACAAAAACTGAATCAACACCAAATGAAATGAAAAGGCTTGATCTTTTTGTTTGACTTGCGTTTGATATACCCACTGTATAGGAAATGCCACCAAAAACCAACCTATATAGTTGGACAATGGTGCTGTGTCATTGGCAAACTCCCAATAATCAAATTTTGGTGCTACGGGTTCTATAACCAAATCCAAAAGTACCATTAGCAAAGCACCAAAGGCAGCTGAAAGAACAGCCCGTTTAAAAAATACAGCACCAACTGCACCTGTAATAAAAGTTAACATCACCCAATTGGCACCAATAAGCAACGGCACACCGCCTACTTTAACACCCAAATTGTCGCCATAGACATACTGCCCAAAAATCAAACCATAATTTACACCCAAAAGTTCTACACTCATACCCACTACAAATGCCAACGAAGCAGCTAACATCACGTTTTTGTTTACGTCGGGAAGATTAACAAAAAGCAAAATAATCGTAATAAAAAGGTTGACAGGCGTGGTTTCTAAAAACAACTCTCGGTCAATAAAAAGAATCCCCAACAAACCCGTAAAATGGAATAACCAGATAAGACCAACAGAAATTTTGGCAGTATTGGTTTGTGGGATGAAAACGTTTTTCATGGCGTTGGTATTAAATCAGCTACAATTTTTGCCGATAACAAACATAATGGAATTCCACCTCCTGGATGCACACTTCCTCCACAAAAATAGAGGTTTGAAATATCACGAGAAAAATTGGGATGCCTCAAAAAAGCCGCCATTTTGTTGTTGGAAGATGCGCCGTATAAAGCACCTAAATAGGATTGCGTTCTAGACTCGATAATATTTGGCGTCATAATCCACTCTTCCTCAATCAGCGGCGCAATATCGGTGTTCAAAATTCGGTTTAACTTCTTTATTACCCATTGGCGTAACTCTTGTGCCAGTTCATCCCAATCTTGTCCAGTATCATGTGGGGCATTAATCATCACAAACCAATTTTCATTGCCCGCAGGCGCATCTGCAGGTACGTCTTTTGAAGTGATATTTACATAAACTGTAGGATCCTCAAAAAGGGTTTTAGTCTTAAAAATAGCATCAAACTCTGCCTTATAATCTTCAGAAAAAAAGATGTTGTGCAAGTCCAGTTGCGGAAACGATTTTCCTATACCCCAATAAAATATCACTGCTGAGCTTGACCGCTCTTGGGATAGAGTTTTTTCAGGTTGTTTTTGATGGGTTAATAGTTTTCTGTAAGTAGGGACTACATCCATATTGGACACCACAATATCTGCGCGGTGCTCGGTTTCATTGACCTGAATTCCTACTGCTTTTTTATTTTCGACAATGATGTTGTCAACACCAGTACTCAAATGAAATATAACCCCTTGTCGTTTGGCGAGCTCATATAATGATGCGCTAATATCGCCCATTCCTTTTTTAGGAATGTAAGTGCCGTAATGTTGCTCCAAGTGTTGCACAAGCGTCATCATGCCAGGAGTTTGGTAAGGGTTAGAACCATTATATGTTGCAAAGCGATTATAGAATTGCACCAAATGCGGTTCTTGTAGCTGTGCTTGATTAACGCTGTTTAGCGATGTGTCTATTTCAAAGGAGAAATACTTGGCTATCCCGACTAGGGTTTCTTTTCTAAGGAAGGTTTGCCATTTGTGTAACGATCGTTCCAAAAACAAAGGTTGCGTACGGTCAAATTTTTTCTTCGCTTTTAATAAATAACGTTTCAGCGTTTTAGCAGGCACGGCAAGCTTTTCTTCCACCTCCTCAACAAAGCGATTGGTATCGCCATAGGCGGTAAGTTTTTTCCCATCTTCCCAAAAATAATTGCACGCAATCTCTTTGCGTTTGTATTGAAAAAAATCAGCGGTATTTTCGCCACAAAGTGCAAACAATTCCTCCACAAACTGGGGCATGGTAAACAAGGAAGGCCCTGCGTCAAAACGATAATCCCCTAAGCTAAACGTGGATAGCTTTCCACCTATATAATCATTGGCTTCAAAAACCTCCACGGAGTAGCCTTTTTTTGCCAACCGAATCGCTGTTGCCAGTCCGCCAACACCAGCACCAATAAGTATTGCTTTAGCCATTGTTCAAAGGTAATAGACGCACCGCAAATCGCGCAAATAAATCTTCTTTATACCAATTGCGTTTGCGTGTTTTTTTCACAATCGCTGCGTGATGCGAACTTTTATAAGCAAAGTCTTTTACTTCTTCCAAACTGTTCCACAAACTAAACGTAGCTTGTTGCACCAATGGCCATTCGCCAACACCTTTATACCACAGCACGCCTTTGGCATTTTGTATGGCTTTGGAGGCAGCAGGAACCGCCCGCCAAAACTCCAAAAGCCTACTTGGACGTAAGGTAGCACGGGTGATAATCCCTATTTTTTCGTCATCGTGCAAGGCTCTTTTTTCAGCCACAAACGGATTTGATTTTCCCCAAAGGCCGTGACTGTGAAGTGTATGCAGCGAAAAATGTTTTTGACTATGTGACCTCTTAGTATAGGTCTGCATTAAGGTACTTTCGGTCAAAAAAGCAGTTGCTGCTGCTTCTGACTCCCAAATGGTGAGCAATGCATACGTAGAAAAATCTGGCCAAAGACTAAAACCTTTCCCCGCGCCTGTGCCGAGGGTCTTAAAAAACTGGATGCCCTGTTGTTGTTGCAGTTGTGGAATGGCACGTTGCATTTGGGTAAACGCCCAAAATTTGTTTTTGGAATACGAAAAAAAGCTTAAAACGACCTGTTGTGCCATGTGTTAAAGATAAGGGGAATAACGATATATCCGTGTAACATTAAATTTACACTAAGGTGTTCTTGCTGTAACTATACTTTAAAGATTATTTAACGATGAGGTGTCATTTGCTTTAAACGTATTCAGGTAATTTGTGAAAATCTAATTAAAATGAAAAACATAACATTAATTTTTGCTGCACTACTAAGCGTAGCGCTGCTACAAGCACAAGAACAAAAGAAAGATTCTTTAGTTGTTACTACACTTGAGGAAGTGGTAGTTGATGGCTACTTTGGAGGTTTATCCAAAGCGTTAAAGCAACAAAAGAACAACCTTAACATTACCAATGTTGTTACTGCTGACCAAGCAGGTAAATACCCAGATGACAATGTCGGAGAAGCACTTCGTCGAATTTCTGGTATAAGTGTTCAAAACGACCAGGGTGAAGCACGTAATATCGTAATGCGTGGTTTTGGTACGCAGTTGAACTCTGTTACATTAAACGGCGATCGTTTGCCTTCTGCTGAGGGAGATAACCGTAACATTCAGCTTGACCTTATTCCAACCAACATGATTGAGGCGATTGTCGTTAAAAAATCTTTAACGCCTGATATGGAAGGAGATGCTATTGGTGGTTCTGTAAACTTAATTACACGTTCTAACCCAAATGGTTTCCGTGCTTCTGCTACTATTTCTGGTGGGGGTAACCCAATTCGTAGTGGTGGATACAATACTAACTTTGCCTTGGTTGTTGCAGATAAATTATCTGATAAATTTAGCTACACCCTTAGTTCTACCATTCAAACACGTGACTACGGTTCTGACAACATTGAATTTGCTTGGAACGACCCAGAAGATTGGACAAATGTAAACAAAGGGGAGATTGAAGAAATGGATATTCGTCGTTATGACGTAAAACGTACACGTCGTTCGGTATCCTTAAATTTGGATTACAACATTGATGAGAACAACTCTCTTTACTTTAAGTCTATTTACAACCACCGCGACGACTGGGAAAACCGTTTCCGTTGGAGAGCAATTTATGAAGACGAAGAGCTTACGATTCGCAAACAAACAAAAGGGGGTATCGATAATGATAAAAACGATGCACGTCGCTTAGAAGATCAACGCCTTGAAAAGTATAGCCTTGGTGGTGAGCACCAAGCTGGAAACTTAGCTTTTGATTGGAAATTTTCTACAGCCAAAGCAAGTGAGCACCGTCCAGACGAGCGTTATACACGCTTTCAATATGACCCAGTACCTTATACTGCAAATGCAAATGGAACTCCGTGGGATATTTCTAACCTTGAGCGTCCATACCTAAACTTTGACGGTAATGCATGGAATGATGACAGTAATTTTGAATATAAATGGACGCAAGACGCACAAAAATTAACTGAGGAAGAGAACACCCAGTTTAAAATCAATTTTGAACTTCCTTATGCTGAAAGCTCAACATTAAAGTTTGGTGCTGCGTATAAAGACCAATCCAAAATGCGTGATGACGTTTGGTTTGAATATGATAATAATCTTGGAAACTTAAACACTGTTCCTACATTTAATGCAACTATTGACAGCTATGAGCCAGGAAATAAATATGTATTAGGTAATTTCATGGATGCGCGTTACTTAGGGAGACTAAAACTAGGTGGTGCAGATGGAGCTGACTTTAAAGAGTACGTAATGGACGAATTTGCAGGTGCAAACTACAATGCAGACGAAACCATTTCTGCTGGTTATATCATGACAACCAATAATCTTGGAACAAATACAATTCTTGTAGCTGGTTTCAGGGTGGAAAAAACAGATATAAACTATATCGGGCAAATATTTGATGAGGACTTACACAGTAAACCTGCAGACATCGCAGAAACTAAGGGTACTAAAGACTACACAAATTTTCTTCCAAGTATTAACCTTAGACATAATTTCTCTGACAGTTTTAATGTAACGGTTGCCTATTCTAAATCATTGGCTCGCCCTGATTATTTTGACCTTGTTCCATTTGAATATGTTGAAAATGATAGCCAAAGAATAGAAGTTGGAAACTCAAACCTAGAGGCTACAACTTCGAATAACTTTGATATTATGGCAGAAAAGTATCTAGGAAATACAGGGATCCTTTCTGGAGGTTTGTTCTATAAATCATTAGATAATTGGATTTATACGTTTAGAGATTCTGATTTTACGTATAATGGTAAAACATATGAGCGTTTTACACAAAGAAGAAATGGTTCTGAAGCAAGTGTTTTTGGGTTTGAATTAGCTGCTCAAACACAATTATTGGATAACCTTAACTTGGCTGCAAATTATACGTTTACAGATTCATCTACGGATAATATTCTTGAAGGAAGAAACGATGTACCCCTTGCTGGAGCTGTTGAAAACATGTATAATCTTTCTTTGGCTTATGAAACAAATAAGATCTTTGCCAGAATTTCTTACAACTACGCTGGTGAGCAACTGGATGAGCTTGGCGGTGCTGCTTGGGAAGACCGTTACTACGACGAGCAAAAGTTCTTAGACCTTAACGCATCATACAACATAACAGATAAAATACGTTTATTTGCTGAAGCTAAAAACTTAACAAACCAACCATTGCGTTATTACCAAGGAAGCAAAGAAAAAACCATGCAACTTGAGTACTACCAAATGAGCTGGAACTTAGGTCTTAAAATAGATTTATAATGAAATATATCCCTGAAATCTTCACGCTTTTTGTGGGTTTTGCGGTAATGGCACAAGAGCGGACTTCGGTTCGCTCTTTTGCTTTTCCCCAAGTTGAAGCCACACTAGAAACCGAAGCCGTTGTGTCTTATGACGATGCCGCAGACGATATCTGTATTTGGGAAAATCCAAATGACGCTACAGAGTCCATTGTGGTGGCTACAGATAAAAAATATGGCCTAATCACCTACAATCTACAAGGAAAAAAACTACACCAATATCCAGTAGGCAGACCAAATAATGTAGCGCATTTTGTTGCTAACGATATCCTCAAAAACGACTTGCCTCTGATTTGCGCCACGAACAGAACACAAGAAACCATAACCTTTGCGTTTCTAAATCCTGATGGTTCTCTTACTGAAATTCAAGATATTAAAGTGCCACTTAAAGAAGTATATGGTATTACTACTTATCTTGACGAGCAGCCCTATATTATTGTCAGCACCAAAAAAGGTCACGTGTGGCAATATCAAATTGGATTACAAGGCAAAAAAGTACGCATAGCATTGGTCCGCAAACTAAAATTTGGTAAAACGGTGGAGGGACTTGTGGTTGATCCAGCCAATAAAAAATTATATGTCGCTGAGGAGGAGCGAGGCCTTTGGCAGCTAAACGCTTTGCCTTGGAAAGCGGATGAAAAAACCATGATTTTAAAGGTGGATAAACATAAACTAAAACCCGATTTTGAAGGACTTGCACTTCGTGAAAATGAAGATGGAAGCGGCTGGATTGTCATGTCTGTCCAAGGATCCAATGCCTATGCGTTTATTGATAGGCAACGTCTGAAATTAAAAAACATCATTCAGATTAAGGACGGTGTTGTAGATGGCGTTCAAGAAACCGACGGACTTGAAGTTTCTACCCTAAAAACGCTAACATTTCCAAATGGACTACTCATTGTGCAAGACGGCGAAAACGGTAACGAACCGCAAAATTTTAAATACGTAAATTGGGCTGATATTCAACCGCATTTAATTCCATGAGAATACTATTTGTTTTTTTCATTTTTGTAGCACTCACTGGTTGCAAATCTGGAAATAATTCAGGTAACGAAGAAAATACAGTTACAGCGTTAGAAAGACACAATCTTCCTGATATTCTGGAGGAAACCTCGGGACTTGCTATCCTTAATGATACACTCTGGACGCTTAATGATTCAGGAAATGAAGCCGCGCTATATGCCATTAGCACCAAAGGAAAACTCCTCGAAAAAAGAGCAACAAACAAAACAAATATTGACTGGGAGGACATGACAATTGTCAACGGTAACATGATTGTTGCCGATATGGGAAATAATTTTGGAACCCGAAAAAATCTATACCTATTGGATGTGGACTTAAGTAATGGAGGTGCTACTACGTTAGATTCTATTCCCTTTCATTATCCAGAACAAGATAATTTTGGTTTCCAACAAGCAACACCTTTTGACGCTGAAGGCATTGTCTATGTAGAAAATAAAATAGTGGTTTTCACCAAAAACAGAAGTACGCTTACTTCCGAAGTTTATGTGATTCCAGCAATGGGAGGAGCTGCAATAAAAATGGGGTCTTTGCCTGTCGGGTCACTGATCACAGGAGCAGATTACCACCAAGAGACTAAAACTTTAGCCCTAACAGGATATCAAAAAGATGAAAACCAACATTTGTATGTTATCAACAACTTTTCGCTATCTGCCATAGCCGATGCAGAAATAAAGCAATATGACCTTGATTTTAATGGTGCACAAATTGAGGCCGTTTCCATAATCGACAGAAAAACGTTTTGGGTTACATCTGAAAAAACACGAAAGTACGCTGCGTTTTTGGCTAAGGTCAGCATAAATTGAGTGTCATTGACCTTACCGTTTATTTGAAGCAAGGGAGCAAAAATGAAAAAGTAATTCTTGAACCCCTTTTAAAAACTTATAATCCTTATGAATTATCCGCAAAGCTTCTACAATATATTGGTGAAGACGACATTTTGTGCTCCTTCAAATCAGCAGATGCACTGAATCAGCTTATTCAGCGCAAATACATCATGGTAGATGTTTTTAAAACTGAACTTATTGTATTACTTCAGCAAAACCCAAAAAACCTTCCCTTTCAATTTCCACTTTTTATTGGTCATTTGACATTAGATCAAAAAGCATTAGGGTTTGTATGGACTAGATTGTCTGAGTGGGTTTCTCAACAACACACTTCGCGTATTTTTAGGGTAAATTGCTTACAGGCATTGCATGACCTAAAAACTTCTGCGCTGCAAAAGGATTACGATTTGATTGTATCCAGTTTGGCTCACGTTCCTATTGCATCGCTTCAAGCTAGGATACGTATCTTAGCCAAAAAATAAAGCTATGCCCAACATCGTTGCCTTTGGCGCAAGTTCGAGTCTACATTCTATCAATAAAAAGTTGGCACATTTTGCTGCGCAAAACGTTCCCAACGCAACCGTCAATCTCTTAGATTTAAACGATTATGAGATGCCTTTATACAGCACAGACCGTGAAAAAGAAGGCATTCCACAAAAAGCACACGACTTTAAAGCAGCCCTAAAAGCAGCTGATGGTATCGTCGTTTCATTCGCCGAGCATAACGGGGCATATACCACAGCTTTTAAAAATATCTTTGATTGGATTTCTAGATTGGATAAGCCGATTTGGTGTGGTAAACCCATGTTTTTGCTCTCCACCTCAACGGGTGCCCGAGGCGCGATTACCGTTTTAGAACTTGCACATTTGCGATTGTCCCGTGACAATCCCAATATTCCTACTTTTTCACTGCCTTCATTTAACGAAACTTTTGATGATAACGAAGGCATAATCAATACAGAACTTAAAGCTGGTTTTGATGAAGCTTTAGCCGCTTTTGTCGCGCAACTAGGCTAAAAGACTCACCGCCATAACAAGCATAATGGCGTTTTCTATAAATGTAGCTTCCGTCATGGGGAGGTTGAGTACGCTACCCAAGCAAGCGCACTGGATGTTTTGTTTTTTGAGTAAAACCCGAATCACACCCACAGTTGTAATCCCAAGAGCGATTATTGTCGTTATCAAAATGTATGGAGGAACAAAATCGATGAGATAGCAAATTCCGAGCGCTACTTCTATAAAAGGGTATATCCAACCGTAAATAGGCCATGCAGCAGCAAGCGGATCATAGGTCTTAAACATCGATTGAAATCCGCTTAAATCCAATAACTTAAAAAAAGAAAACACCATAAAAAACATGGCCATAAAGTCATGCATCATTACGGTGGTTTCAAAAGATTCTCGGTGAATGGTCAGAATTGTCAGCACTATAAATCCAAAAATCAAAAACAGCGGGAAAAGTTGCTTTAGCTTTGAAGGTTGTTTTGGCGTTTCGTCTATTAAAGCGAATTTTTTAGGTAGGATTGCCGTAATCTCAGCGGTTGTAATATGCTGATTTGCGTTGATTTCTACTTCTCCTGTTTGATGATTTGGAATAACATTAGCAACATACGTAATGCTTTCAATAGCTTTCTTGACGGATTTTTCACAACCCGTACACGTCATGCCTGTAATAAAAATAGTTTGCTTTTGCATTTGGGCGGATTTAGTGTACCACCATTGGCACTTCAATCAATAAGATTTGTGCATCTTGGTGGGCGATTACCTCAAAGGTAGCGGTTTCTATAATACCCAACGCATCGCGTTTTCCTAAAAGCTGTTCACCAATTTCTACCTCGCCTTCAATAACAAAGGCATATACACCGTTTCCTTCTGCTTTGAGGTCGTAATAGACAGCCTCTGATTCATCTAAATCCAACATATGAAACCATGCGTTTTGGTGAATCCAAACACCTTGGTCATCAGGATTGGGAGATAGAATTTGAAACGGCTCATTTTTTTTATGAAGCGTATCAATTGGAATTTGCGCATAACGAGGTTCCACATTGCGCTTATTTGGGAAAATCCACAACTGCAACAAGTTAATTTCTTTGTCCGCATTTTTGTTGTATTCGCTGTGATGCACACCTGTTCCAGCACTCATCACTTGGATTTCTCCTTCCCGAATAACTTCGGTATTTCCCATACTGTCTTTGTGCTCCAAATCGCCACGAAGGGGAATGGTAATGATTTCCATATTGTCGTGCGGATGTGTCCCAAAGCCCATCCCTCCTTGAATAATATCGTCGTTTAGCACACGTAATGCCCCAAACTGAACGCGTTCTGGATTAAACCAGCTTGCGAAACTAAAACTGTGTTTTGCATTAAGCCAACCATGGTTGGCACTTCCTCTAGAATCGGCGGAATGAAAGATTGTTTGCATAGCTCTTTTTTTGTAAAAATACAGGTTTATTGGGATTCTCTCACCAATGAAAGGGCATACGCAATGGCTGGGAGAGTATCGTCAGAATACGCCATTTCGACCACTTCTGTTTGATCTACCCAACGTATTAATTCAGGAATATATTTGGTGGAAAGTTTAGGCAATACTGGAATCCCCAAAGCAGCCAATCCAGCTGCGTTGTAGTGCTGTTCGTATTGATCTCGCATCGGAATCACCAATAGCTTTTTTTTGAGGAATAATGCCTCTGCCGGAGTTTCAAAACCCGCCCCACACAACACGCCTGTTGCTTTTGCCATACTTTTTTGAAATAAGGTCCCGCTTGGAGGTTGAACAGCAACATTTTTGATGGTATAAGCAGCGGTACAATGCTTAGAAAAAACCTCCCAATTGGTCTGTGGAATTTGTGTAAGGATAGAGCAAATATAAGTGTCCGAGAACGCTGGCAAATAGACGGTGTAACAATTTGTTTTTGAGGTTTTCTGATTGCGAATGGTATCTCTAATGATAGGAAAAAATATATTTGGAGCATAGCGTTGAAAGTGAAAGCCTACGCCTTTGGTTGCTGGTGCATATCGGTGTAAAATCCAACGAGCAATGGCAGGCACAAAAGCAGGTTTTGGCACATCAAAAAGCAATGCAAACTGATGGCTCATAGCCACACACGCTACCTGCTGACGTTTACACGCCCATGCCGTAACAGGCTCAAAATCATTGATGACCAAATCATATTTTGAAACCGGTACCGTTTTAATTTCTCTAAAAAGACGAAAAAAGTTATTTCTAAAAATAGACTGAAACCATTGGATACCTCCTTGTTTGCCAAACACAAAGCTAAATCCTGCGTACTTGTAGGTTAGAGGAAAACCAAGGCTTATGTCCGATTCGGTGCCACTTGTAAGTATGTCCACATCGGCAAAATGCCGAAGCGCTGGCACCATTTTTTGGGCACGACAAATGTGTCCATTTCCAGTAGCCTGCAATGCGTACAGTATTCTCATCCAATAAACTCCGAAACTATTTTACCTGATATAAGTGCAGGCGGTACTCCTGGTCCAGGTACCGTAAGTTGCCCTGTAAAATATAAATTATCAACGGTTTTACTTTTCATTTTTGGACGTAAAAATGCCGTTTGCAGCAGTGTATTTGCCATGCCATATGCGTTGCCTTTATACGAGTTATACACTTCTTTAAAATCCTTAACACAAAACGATTCATTAAATAGAATATGCGGCTTGATATCGGTATCCGTGAGTTGTTCCATACGCTCCAATACAATATCAAAATATTGTTGACGCAGTTCTGGTGTGTCTTCCAAATCAGGTGCAATAGGAATCAAAATAAAGCACGCCTCTTTGCCTTTTGGTGCCATCAGTGGGTCGCTTTGTGAGGGAAGATTCACATAAAATAGTGGTTTGTCTGGCCATTCGGGTGTATCGTAAATACTGTTAGCATGTGCATCAAAATCCACATCAAAAAAGAGATTGTGATGTGCTAAAGCATCCAGTTTTTTATCTAATCCAATATAGAACAACAGCGAAGATGGCGCAAAGGTTTTCTTATCCCAATAGGCTTCACTATAAGCACGCTTTTCTTTTGGTAAAAGGGTTTCGGTATGATGATAATCTGCACCAGAAATGACGATATCGGCATCAAAAGTCGTTGTGCCAACACGCACCCCGCATGCTTTTCCGCCGTTTAATAAAATTTCATCAACCCCATGGCTAGTATGATAGGAAACGCCCAAAGATTTTCCAAGCGTAACCATGCCATCCACAATTTGATACATGCCGCCTTTTGGGTGCCAAGTGCCTAAGCCAAAGTCGGCATAATTCATAAAGTTGTAAAAAGCAGGAGTGCTTTCGGGCTTTGCGCCCAAGAACAATACAGGGAATTGCAAAAGCGAACGTAGCTTAGGGTTTTTAAACTGCTGCTCTACTTGCTTGCGAATATTGGTAAAAAATAATCCCACTTTACGGACGGTTTGTGGGGTCACCAATTCAAGGGGTGAAACACCAGGACGGTAGACCAAATCTTTTACGGCGATGTCATAATTGTTGCGGGCTTTGGCTAAAAACCGTTCTAATTTGGCTCCGCTTCCGGGTTCAATTTCATCGAATCGTGCTGCAATTTTAGCAATGCTATCCTCAACAGGAAACACATCGTCTTTGCCAAAAATAACTTGATATCCTGGGGATAATCGGTCCAATTGATAATAATCAGAAACCTGCTTCCCAAAATCTGCAAAGAAAGATTCAAACACGTCGGGCATCCAATACCATGAAGGTCCCATATCAAAAGTGAACCCCTCTTTTTTAAACTGGCGTGCTCGCCCTCCCAGGGAGTCGTTTTTTTCAAGTACTTGTACAGTATACCCTTTTTTTGCCAAATAGCATGCTGCGGATAAAGAAGAAAATCCAGATCCAATAATAACAATCTTTTTCATAGAGGTACAAATTTACCATATATTTTGCTTAGATGGTGTTTCTTAAAATTGTATATTTATAAAAACAACAATCATGGCAACATACGCTTGCAATCAATGTGGCATGTCGGTTAACGCGTCTTGTGCGAAATGCGACACGCCTTTAGAAAATGGATTTTTATCCTTAGACGATGGCACTGAAGTACAAATTTCACAATGCCCTTCTTGCGAAGGAAAAATAAAATCACCACAATGTTGTGGCGCAGATATGAGCTGTGAAATGTAATGACGCACTACACCGCTGAAAACTTTTCTGATGCATTAGGAAATATAGGTTCGGATTGGAAATGGCAATCCGACGCCCTCGAAGCTACTTTTATTTTTTCTGATTTTAAAACCGCTTTTGCTTTTATGACACAGGTCGCAGAAGTGGCAGAGCGTTTACATCATCACCCCGATTGGCAGAACAGCTACAATACGGTTAAAGTCCGTTTGCTCACACACGATCACAATGCCGTCACTGACCTTGACATTGCGCTTGCTAAAGAAATAAGTGCTTTGGTTAACGATTTTATTTAAGCAGCAAACAAAACCCTATACAATTAGCGATTATTTTGTTTTATGAAGGCTCTACGTTTTCATGCAGTTACCCCCAGTAATGATTGGATATTAGATTAGCAATTCCAATAACACATTATTACCATGTAGATATTATGTAGAGATATAATTTCTTGATTTGATAAATTACAAGTATATATTTGAATAAATAAAAAATCATGAAACAATTATATACATTAATAGTAATACTTCTTATTATTTCCTTTTCGTATGCTCAAACCCATGTAACCGCCGACCCAGCTGCTAATTGGTCTGGGTACATGGCTTGGTTTAACCATACTAACGGAGTGAAAGGCGATTAT
>JAQCCM010000031.1 GCA_027621175.1 Bacteroidota bacterium
CTCGTTTTACAGCGAGATTTTTATGATCCGAGGTATTCCTTCGGACGATTTAACCGAGAAAACCCTTTCGCTTTGGCGAGTGGGTTTTTTAGTGGATACCCGTATAATGTCAGTTCGAGTGATTTTCGACAGAAAATTGTATCGAGAACCCTGTCAGTTTGAGTGGTTTTCCCCAAAAAAATTGTATTGAGAACCATGTGCGTGTACACTTCTCGATACATCCCGACGTTCCGTCGGAATACTCGAAGTGACATTACCACATTTAAACCGTGTCAGTTCGAGTGATTTTCGACAGAAAATTGTATCGAGAACTATGTACGCTCCGCGAAACAAATTTCACTCATTCCGTTCGTAAAATTCACGTGAACTAAAAACTTACACCAACTCCTGCAGTGCCTTTCTAAAATTATCTATAGCCACAAAGTAGTCGGGGTCTTCCAAGACATTTACGTCACAAATTTTTTCAGCTTTCTTAATCAACTTTACACAATCCGAAGACAAATGGCGCAAGTGGATGTTTTTGCCGTTTTTCAAATACCGCTCAGTAAGTTTATTGACACATTCTATCGCAGATTGGTCCACAATACGGGATTCTTTAAAATCAATAATCACCTCATCGGGGTCGTCTTGTACATCAAACTTACTATTAAACAATTCTATAGATCCGAAAAACAAAGGCCCGTAAATTTCGTAATGCTTTACGCCGTGTTCATCGGTGTGCTTTCGAGCACGAATACGCTTTGCATTTTCCCATGCAAACACCAGTGAAGAAACCACCACGCCCGCCAACACGGCAATCGCCAAATCAAACAGTACGGTAAGTCCTGTCACCAGAACAATCACAATAATATCTGCCTTAGGCACTTTATTCCAAATACGGAAAGTACTCCACGCAAACGTACCGATAACCACCATAAACATCACCCCTACTAAAGCGGCAATAGGAACCTGTTCAATGTAGTTCGCGCCAAATAAAATAAAGCCCAATAGTGCCACCGCAGCCGTAATCCCAGAGAGGCGGCCGCGTCCTCCAGATTTAATGTTTATAATACTTTGTCCGATCATGGCGCAACCGCCCATTCCGCCAAAAAAGCCGTTTACGATATTTCCCAATCCTTGTGCAGCGCACTCGCGGTTACCACTGCCGTGTGAGTCGGTAAGTTCGTCAATAAGGTTAAGCGTCATCAAAGACTCTATCAATCCGATAGCCGCCAAAATACACGCATAAGGAAGTATAAACAAAAGGTTTGCATAAGAAACCTCCACAAAAGGAACGTTAAAACTTGGGAAACCCGCCTGAATACCAGTACCGCCATTGGCTACCACAAACGAGCGTACTGTTTCGGTCTCCAAACCCCCAAAAATGACCAAAACCGACACCACAACAATAGCCGTAAGTGCCGCAGGAACTTTTTTGGTGAGGTACGGCAAACCAACCATAATACCCATGGTCAACCCAACAAGCCCCATCATGGTGAAAAGGGATACGCCAGAGAGCCATTCGCCCTGACTTTTAAACATGCCTAATTGCGATAAGAAAATGACAATCGCCAACCCGTTTACAAAGCCCATCATTACCGAATGCGGAATCATACGCACAAATTTCCCCAAGCGCAACACGCCCGCAGCTACTTGTATCAAGCCCGCTAAAACGAGGGTTACAAATAAAAATTGAAGTCCAGCAGTGTCGTTACCGCCAATAGCATTTCCTTCGCTCACCAAATGCACCATCACGACTGCCATGGCACCCGTTGCACCAGAAATCATACCGGGTCTGCCCCCAAAAATAGAGGTGATAAGTCCCATCATAAAAGCACCATAAAGCCCTACCACGGGAGAAACCCCTGCCACAAAAGCAAAAGCAACTGCCTCTGGCACTAGGGCTAAAGCTACCGTTAGTCCAGAAAGGATATCGTTTTTGACGCTTCCACCATTGGTGGTGTCAATAAGTTTAAATGGCTTCATCAGAGAAATTTAAGCGGCAAAAGTAGGGGAATTAAGATTAAATACTTTGTCTCAGTATAATTAACCCTGTTTTTTAATAAACAGTACTTTAGCAAAAATTAAAACGGATGAACCTACTTTCGGTAGAAGGCATTTCTAAAGCATATGGCGAACGGGTCATTTTTGAACCCCTTTCCTTTGGTGTCAGCAAAGGACAAAAAATTGCATTAATTGCGAAAAACGGAAGTGGAAAGACCACCATTTTAAAAATTATTGCGCAGCAAGACACCCCCGATACGGGTCAGGTCAACTTCCGAAAAGGAACGCAAATATCTTACCTCCCCCAAGATCCCGCCTTAGACCCTGAAAAAACCGTAGAGGAAATTATCTTAGAATCAGGAAATCAAGTTTTGGAGGTTATTGCTGACTATGAAAAGGCCTTACAAAACCTCGAAGATACCGAGCACTATCAAAAGGCGTTTGAAGCCATGGAGCAACACCAGGCTTGGGATTTTGAAACCCAATACAAGCAGTTGTTGAGTAAATTGAAAATAGATAATCTAAGCCTAAAAGCAAGTGCTTTGTCTGGAGGGCAAAAAAAGCGAGTGGCGCTTTGTATTGCGTTGCTCGAAAAACCCGATTTACTTATCCTAGATGAGCCGACCAACCACTTAGACTTGGAGATGATTGAGTGGCTTGAAGCCTATTTTATTAAAGAAAAACTAACGCTGTTGATGGTCACGCACGACCGCTATTTTCTTGAGCGGGTGTGTAATGAAATCATTGAGCTTGATAATGGAAAACTGTTTAGTTACAAAGGAAGCTATTCCTATTTTTTAGAAAAACGCGCCGCACGCATAGAGCAACTTGAAACCGAAGCGCACAAAGCCAAGCGCCATTTCACCAAAGAATTGGAATGGATGCGTCGTCAACCGAAAGCGCGAACCACCAAGTCCAAATCTAGAATTGACGATTTCAAAATAATCAAAGCGAAAGCTCAACAGCGAAGAAACGAACACGAGGTGCAATTGGAAATAAACATGGAGCGTTTGGGCTCCAAAATGATTGAAATGCATCGTGTGTCCAAGGCCTTTGATGAAAAGGTGATTCTTCAAGGATTTGATTATAACTTTCAACGCAACGATCGGATTGGAATTATTGGCAACAACGGAACGGGAAAATCTACCTTTCTCAAACTCCTCACCAATACCATCAAACCTGATAGCGGAAAAATGGTTTGGGGCGATACCCTCAAGTTTGGCTATTATACGCAGGAGGGAATAGACGTTAAACCCGATCAAAAGGTCATTGAAGTCATTCAAGAGTTTGGCGAATTTATACCCTTAAAAAAAGGACGTAAAATTTCCGCACAGCAGCTACTCGAACGCTTTTTGTTTGACCGCAAAAAACAATACGACTTTGTAGAAAAGCTCAGTGGAGGAGAACGCAAACGGCTGTATTTGTGTACAGTACTAATCCAAAACCCCAATTTTATCATATTGGATGAACCCACGAACGATTTGGATATTGTTACTCTAAATGTATTGGAAAATTTTCTCCTCGATTTTCCCGGATGTTTGATTGTTGTTTCCCACGACCGCTATTTTATGGATAAAATTGTGGATCATCTTTTTGTATTTAGAGGGAATGGAGAAATTGAAGATTTTCCTGGAAACTATTCCGACTTTAGAGCCTATGATGGGCTTACAACAACCCCAGAAACTCCAAAGAAAAAACTGAAAACGGACAGGGAAAACAAAACCGAAAATAAGCCAAATATCGAAGAACAACGCGCTTTAAAAAAACTAGAAAAAGAAATAGCTTCATTAGATGCGCAAAAAGAAAGCATACAACAGCAATTCAATGACGACGCGCTAACGCCCGAAGACATCAAAGCCCTTTCGATTGAACTAACAGCAGTTGAAAAAGCCTTGGAAGCCAAATCGGATGAATGGCTAGAGCGCTCCCTTGCACTCGAATAATACAACTCCCTTTTTTAAAGAGCACTTTTACAGGGTATTCGCCCATTGACCTACACAATCTTAATTATATTACTTTTGTACTGAACATGATAAAGCGGTTATTTCCCATCCTTTCTTGGCTGCCAAACTACAAAAAGGCTTTTTTTGTCGGAGATCTTTCGGCTGGAGTTACGGTTGGTATTATGCTTATTCCACAAAGTATGGCGTACGCTATGCTTGCAGGGCTTCCACCTGTTTACGGTCTTTATGCTGCGTTAATGCCGCAATTGGTTTATGCGCTTATGGGTACTTCTCCGCAGCTAAATGTAGGCCCCGTAGCGATGGATTCCCTTTTGGTAGCTGCAGGTTTAGGCGCGCTATCCATTTCGGGTATAGACACCTATATTGCTATGGCAATTGTGTTAGCCTTATTTGTGGGGTGCATTCAAGTAGTGCTTGGCATACTCAAAATGGGGTTCTTAGTCAATTTTTTATCCACACCCGTCATTAGTGGATTTACATCTGGAGCGGCACTTATTATTGGGTCTAGCCAGCTCAATCATTTATTAGGCATTGAAATAGAAAGAAGTAGCAAAATACAATATATCCTTGGAGAAATTGCCAAGGAGTTTCATCAACTTAACCTCTACGCATTTGGTATTGGAATCGTTGCCATAGCACTTATATATATCATGCGAAAAATCAACAAGCGGATTCCTGCTGCTTTGGTGGTTGTTGTGTTGAGTATTGTAGCGGTAGTGGCTTTGAAACTCCACACCAAAGGCGTGGAAATTGTTGCCGAAATCCCAAAAGGACTGCCTTCTTTTACGCTGCCAGAACTCGACTTTTTAACGTTAAAAGAGCTTTTCCCCATTGCGCTAACCTTAGCACTTATTGCGTTTATGGAAGCTATATCTGTAGCCAAAGTTATGGAGCGTAAACACAAAAATCCGCTAAGGGCTAATCAGGAATTGATTGCATTAGGGACAGCAAATATTATTGGTGCTTTCTTTAAATCGTATCCAACCACAGGAGGGTTTACACGATCCGCTTTAAACGATTTAAACGGGGCCAAAACAGGGCTTGCAAACCTAATAAGTAGTGCTTTGGTTTTGCTTACCTTATTGTTTTTAACACCCCTTTTTTATTATCTGCCAAACGCAGTGTTGGCTGCCATTATTTTGGTTGCTGTTTTTGGATTGATTGACGTGCAGTATCCGATACAGCTTTTTAAAACAAGGAAAGATGAGTTTGTATTACTCCATGTAACATTTTTACTCACGCTTTTTGTGGGTATTACAGAGGGTATTTTATTTGGAACCTTATTGGCTTTGCTGCTTATGGTGTACCGAACTTCTAAACCGCATGTTGCTGTATTGGGAAAGATAAAAGGCACGTCGTATTTTAGAAATATCAATAGGTTTAAAGAAGATATAGAGCATACCCCTGAAGTGCTTGTGTTTCGCTTTGATGCGCAATTGTACTTTGGCAATAAAGACTATTTTAAATCTGAATTATTAGTTGCCATAGCGGAGCAGCAAACACCCCCAACAACGATCATTATCAAATCGGATCCTATCAATTATATGGACAGTAGTGCCGTGTTTATGCTTGAAAATCTGATTACAGAACTGCAACAACAAGGGATTGGGGTATTGTTTTCGGAGCTGATTGGACCTACACGAGACATCATCAAAAAATCTAAACTCATTGACTTAGTTGGACAGGATAATTTCTTTGTCAGCACCCATGAAGCATACGAGTATGCAACCAAGAGAACCCCAAAAACACAACTCCAACAAAAAATTTCGCTTCAGACCAAAAGTGATGCTTAATAAAATATAAAACTATAATTTTACACAAATAATCAGGACCAAATGAAAGTAGAACAGTTATACACAGGATGCTTGGCGCAAGGCGCATATTATATTGAAAGTGAGGGCGAAGTGGCTATCATTGACCCGCTTCGAGAAACAGCACCCTATTTGGAACGTGCCGAAAGAGATAATGCAAAAGTTAAATATGTTTTTGAAACACATTTTCATGCCGATTTTGTGAGTGGCCACCTAACGCTTGCAAAGCAAACGGGAGCGCCCATCATTTTTGGCCCAAACGCCAATCCTAGTTTTGATGCTGTTATTGCCACCGACGGGCAAGAATTCCCATTGGGTAAGGCAACTATTGTTGTGGTTCATACGCCCGGGCATACCATGGAAAGCACCACCTATTTACTTCGTGATGCTGATGGGAAAGACCATGCAATTTTTACAGGTGACACGCTGTTCTTGGGAGATGTAGGACGACCAGATTTGGCACAAAAAGCAGCGCACATGACCCAAGAAGAACTAGCGGGAACCCTTTTTGAAAGTCTGCGCACTAAACTTATGCCTTTGGCAGATGATGTGATTGTATATCCCGCACACGGAGCCGGTTCTGCTTGTGGGAAAAACATGATGAAAGAAACGGTTGACACGCTCGGAAATCAAAAGAAAATGAACTACGCGCTTCGTGCTGATATGACCAAAGACGAATTCATTAATGAAGTTACGGACGGCTTGCTACCGCCTCCGCAATATTTTCCACTAAATGTGAAAATGAATAAAGAAGGCTATGCTGATTTAGACGAAATAATTGCACAAGGAACACATGCGCTTTCAGCAGAAGCTTTTGAAGTTGCTGCTAACGAAACAGGAGCGGTGGTACTAGACGTGAGACATCAAAACGATTTTGTAAAAGGACACATTCCACGCTCTATTTTTATTGGGCTGGATGGTGGATTTGCTCCATGGGTAGGTGCGCTCATTGCCGACGTAAAACAACCCATTCTGTTGGTAACTCCAGAAGGCAGAGAAGAAGAAGCGGTTACCCGACTTTCTCGTGTTGGTTTTGACAATACGCTTGGCTATCTCAAAGGAGGATTTGAGGCGTGGCAAGCTGCCAAAAAAGAAGTGGATACCATAACGTCTGTTGAAGCAACAGAACTAAAAGACGTTTTGAAAAACAAAAGTGTAGCTGTGTTTGATGTGCGAAAAGAAACGGAATATATTTCAGAGCATATCCCAACCGCGCAAAACACGCCGTTGAGTTTTCTGAATAATCACTTGGCTGAATTTCCTGCCAAAGAAACGTTCTTTGTTCATTGTGCGGGAGGATATCGAAGTATGATAGCAATTTCTATTTTAAAGAGTAGAGGGATTCACAATTTGGTCGATGTAGCAGGTGGATTTAAAGCCATAAAAGAAGCCCATATTGAAGTGACGGACTACGTCTGTCCTTCCACTCATAAGGCTATTTTCACGCACATACATTTTTAACATCACCACTCTTTTATCAATGAAATACGCTATCGTTTTCATGATGATTTTTGCTATAAATCATCATACTAGGGCTCAACTAACAGGAGTTATTACCGACTCACAAAACAACCCGCTGGAATATGCTACTGTTGTGGTCTTTGATGAAAATACCGAGGTCTTCGTTTCGGGGGTTGTTACCAATGCTGAGGGGGTGTTTGCTATTAACAATATCAAAAGCGGTATATATCGCGTGGAAAGTTCGTTTTTAGGATATAAAACGGAAATCGTTCAAAATGTCCGAGTTACTGGTACTACGGAAACAGATTTGGGGACTATTGCACTTCAATTGGGAAATACACTCAATGAAGTAACGGTAACTGGAGAAACAGCAACGCTACTTAACAAAATTGACCGCCAGGTTTACTTGGCCGATGCGTTTAAAAGCGCCCAAGGCGGAACGGCGGTAGATGTTATACGCCAACTTCCATCGGTTAGTGTTGATGCGCAAGGCCACATTAGTGTACGTGGAAACTCAGGCTTTTTGGTACTCCTGAATGGAAAGCCTGTTCAAGGAAATGCAAATAGTTTGATGGCGCAACTTCCTGCAAATGCCATACAATCGGTTGAGCTTATTACAGCGCCCTCTGCCAAATACGACCCAGATGGTACTTCTGGTCTTGTCAATCTTATTACCAAAAAGGGAAGCGTTAATGGTGCTTACGGGCAATTGAATATAAAATCTGGATTGCCCTCTATAGAAACCTACGGAAACGACAAAGCACATCAACGGTATGGCACAGACGCAACCTATAATATCACAAGTGATAAATGGAATGTTTCCTTTGGAGCAAATTACCTCAGAAACGACAAAGGCGGCAGACGCGAAGGAGATGTCTTTACCGTAATTGATAATGTGTTAACTCGCTTCCCCTCAACAGGTGAGCGTAGTTTTGATGAAACAAATTATAACGGACGATTTACCCTAGAATATACGCCCAACACCAAAAGTGCCTTATCGATTGGATTTTTTGCAGGAAAGCGCTCTAAAAAACGATTGGCAGATATTGTGTATTATGACAACCATAAAATCAACCCGTATGGAAGCACTACAAAAATCGCTTCCGACCCGTATTTCAATCACAACTTACGCGAGCGAAAAAGTGATTTTGCGCTAGGAAATATAGATTATACCTATACATTTCAGAACAAATCGAAATTGTCTTTGTCTTTTTTATATGAGTACACACTTTTAGGAGGTCCAACTGTAAATCAAAACTTAGGACACCCAGACAACAGTGTGCTTTTTCAAGACGAATACAACACGAACGATAATCCGCTGTATGGCGTACGTACGCAACTGGATTATGCTATTCCGTTGAAAAATGGAAAAGTAGAAATGGGCTATCAGTACCGCAAGTTAGACCATACGGGAGATTTTGTATATGAGCGCCGCACTAATTTTAGTGACCCATTTGTGCTTGTTCCTGCCTTTTCGAGTGAGGTGAATTTAACACGTAAAATACATGCTGTATATGGACAGTTTTCTGTAAAAAAAGGAGCGTTTGATTACAGCGCTGGCGTTCGCATAGAGGCCATGGATAGAACACTTCTTTTAAAAGACAAGGCCAATACGGTAGATGATAAACTACACTACGATTTTACGAAAGCCTATCCGTCGGCATCTGTTCAGTATGCAGTAGATGACAACACCAAAGTCAAGATGGCTTATAGTAAACGTGTGGAGCGCACCACGACCTTTAAAATGAATCCGTTTCCGGAACGCGAACACTCCGAAACCTTGGAACAAGGGGATCCAAATCTAAAGCCAGAATTTATTGATTTGATTGAGCTGGGCGTGGATACAAAACTGGGAAAACACACCGTCTTTGCTACGGCGTATTTTAGAAACACGGAAAATGTAGTGAACAGAGTAAATACCGTCTATAACGACAGTATTTTAAATCGCATTTACTCCAATGTAGGACGTGCAAAGACGGTTGGGATTGAACTTGGCGCTCAGCTAAAATCAACAAATAAATGGCAGAATTTTATTGGTGCAAATATATATCGATATGCGCTTAAAGGCTCTTTTGACAACAGGCCTATCAACACCAACGCAACCATTTTTAGTCTAAATGCAAATTCCACCTATTCGTTTTGGAAGAATGCTTCTTTACAATTTACATTTAACTATTTGTCGGACAGGGTAACAGCACAAGGAGAAGATTCGAGATATTACACGCCAAATTTGACGTTCCAGAAATCATTTTTGAACAACAGACTCAAAGCCACACTGCAATGGCTGAACATAGACATGGGGCTTTTGGACACCAATGAACAGCGTATTACTACCTGGCGGGCAGATGAATTTTATACCACAACCAACTATATCTACGAAGTAGATATGGTTGTGCTAAACCTGTCTTATATCTTTAAAAACGGAAAAAACAAATCCAAATTTATTGACAGCGAGTTTGGTAAACGAGAATTTTAGTCCCAATACTACAACTAATTTTAGTGATGTTGTTTTACAGTTTTAGCTTGTAATCATGCGCTCCAGGAGCATAATTACTTTTAAAAACAGCTGTCCCTGTTGCATTTGACCCTTTGCTGCTCCACTCCACTTCAACACGGTTATCCCCTAAAACAATATCCATGAGTTTCTGTTTCATTTTTTGAGCAACTTTTTTATGCTCTTTACTAAAGGCAAGGTTATTGACTTCTTTTGGGTCTGAAGGCATATGATATAATCCAGGGTCTAATTCTTCATAGGAAGCGTTCTGCGCCCAGTCCAAATCTTGACCTCTTTTTTTGTGAGGTCTTGTTTGCATAGAAAAAACATATTCTTTCGTTCTAATAAATGCTCTAGGACCGGTAACAGCATGACTCTCGCCAATAATGTAATCTCTTTTTTGGGTATCCCCTGACGCAATAGCAGCCATATTCATACCGTCTAAATATGCAAACTTTTCGCTGTTCAAATCTGCTCCTGCTTCCGACAGAATGGTTGGTGCAATATCAACAAACTCCACAAAATCTTTTACTACTTTTCCCTCTGGGAACTTGGTCTTATCTGACGAAACTGTAAATCGTCAGCAAAAAGTGTACTGATTTAGACAAAAATTAAGAGAGTGTTTAATGGTTGTTTCCCCACATTTGTTCAATTTATTATAACAAATGATGAATTACGAAAATTAACTGATTGTAAGGTTAAGGGTGTTTCCATCT
>JAQCCM010000010.1 GCA_027621175.1 Bacteroidota bacterium
CAGGATTCAAACCTGCAACCTTCTGAGCCGTAATCAGATGCGCTATTCAGTTGCGCCACGAGGCCGATTGCGGGTGCAAATATATCTTATTTTACCAATGCAGCAAAACTAAATCGCACGCATTGTCACATAAGCTCGCCATGCAATAAGGAACAGCTGCCCTTTGGAAGCTTTAGTCAAATCCACTTGCTTTTTCGTTAAGCTGGGTAAGAAGAGCTTGTTGCACTTGGCTAAAAACTGAAACACTTTTTTTTGCATATCACAAAGATACAAAACCTTCTACACCGTATCTTAGCTATGTTTTTGTATGAACTCATTACTGCTTGTTGGAGGTCTTACGTTGCTGCTTTTGGGTGGCGAATGGCTACTGCGTGCCGCTGTAGCAACCGCTGCACGATGGCAGGTGCCTAAAGTGGTGGTAGGGATGACCATAGTATCTTTTGCAACTTCTTTGCCCGAACTTATTACCAGTATTCGTGCTGCGCTAGAGGGGTATCCCGATTTGTCGCTTAGTAATGTTGTGGGATCAAATATTGCCAATCTTGGATTTGTACTTGGAATTATTCTGCTTTTTGGTCGCATTCAAGTCCAAAAAAGTTTTTACCAATTTGACTGGCCTGTAGTTTTTGGTGTTTCGCTACTCCTATTGTTTCTGCTTTATAATGGGATAATTACTCAACTTGAAGGGGTACTCTTACTTGGAGTTCTTGTAGCAGTAATGACGTATTTGATTAAATTTCAACCCGCCGTAGTGGTACAAGAAACACCCGATGAAGTCCCATTCAAATCATGGGGTTGGATTGTGTTTTTTATGGCGCTTGGTTCGTTAGGGCTTGCAATTGGATCGCAATGGTTGGTGGAGGGCGCAGTAGGTTTGGCACGTGCATATGATGTGAGCGAACGTATTATTGGAATTACATTGGTTTCCATAGGTACAAGTCTGCCCGAATTGGTGGCGTCTGGAATGGCAATTGTCAAAAAAGAGCAGGGTATTTCGATAGGGAACTTAATTGGTTCAAATCTCTTTAATATACTTACGGTATTAGGCGTTACGGCGGTTATTCATCCGTTGCAAGCAGGAGACGCACAGCTTTTAGCATTTGATATTTGGGTCATGATTGGCTTTGCCGCTATCTTACTGCCGCTGGTGTTATTTGCCAAAAACCTAGAGCTTTCATGGCGACAAGGGCTTGTCTTGGTGCTCTGTTATGTAGCTTATATGGTGCAGACATTAGCTTGATTTTTTTCTTCATTGTATTGTGAATAATTTCCCCTCTTTTTTTGCATATTTTCCCTCTTTTTGGTCAAAATCACATATTTTAAATTATTTCTACTTGTTTTACTTGTATTTTATATAAAACTTGATGCTCAAATTAATGTCAGCTCGTATGAGATAATTGTCCTAACAAAATCTAAATCAAAAAATATAAAAATGAAAATAAAACCTATAAACGTGTTATTCATTATTTACTTTGTTCCATTACTAATGGTAACCGACTGTGGGGACTGTGGCTGCGGGGATTACAAAGAATATAATATTGTGTATAAAGGTGTAGATTTTTCCGTTTGGGACACTTCAAAGTTTGAAGCTAAAGCCGTGGATGGAGCGGTAAGCAAAAACGCCTTTGGAATTAAGGTTTATGTAAAATATGACCAAAATGGAATTGCGTTCAATCACAAAACCAAAAGTACTTCTTATGCAAGTTTTGGAATAGCCTATGCGAGGTCTTGTGATTGTGCTCCTCCCAAAAATCATTTTCCTGACCCTGTAAAATCCATTCAAATTACAGCTACAGATACTGCCAATCAAAATGATATAAACGTAACAGAAAAATTCACCACAAAAAATAATGGCGGTAAAGATCTTACCATTACTAAGTTATTGGAAAATTATAAAAATCAGAAACAGGAGTATCTAAGTTGGCGTTTAGATCTTACCGATACCACCGAAATTCCAGCTACCGCTATTTTTACGTTAACGGTAACCTTAGATTCGGGTAAAACCTTTACACAACAAACAGAAGAAATTAGTTTTAAAAACTAAAGTAGCAACATAAAAAAACCTGTTTTTCAAGCACTTTGAAAAACAGGTTTTGTAATGTGTTAAAATCGGTTAGACTATACGTCAGCTGATTTTACAGTTTTAATGATACGTGCCGCAATTTTGTACGGATCTCCGTTTGAAGCTGGACGACGGTCTTCCAACCATCCTTTCCAACCTTTTTCAACTGTCATAATTGGAATACGAATAGACGCTCCACGGTCAGATACGCCGTAGCTAAACTCATGGATAGACTGTGTCTCGTGTTTTCCCGTTAGACGTTGGTCGTTATACGCACCATACACTTCAATGTGTTCTTTGACTACCGGACGGAAAGCTTCACAGATTTTCTCATACGTTTCCTTAGAACCACACGTTCTAAGAACAGAGTTAGAGAAATTCGCGTGCATACCAGAACCGTTCCAGTCTGTATCACCAAGTGGTTTTGGGTGATAATCAATAGCCAATCCATAGTCTTCAGCCAAACGCTCTAAGAAATAGCGTGCAATCCAAATTTGGTCTCCTGCTTCAGCAGCACCTTTAGCAAAAATTTGGAATTCCCACTGACCTGGCGCAACTTCACCGTTCGTACCTTCAACATTTAAACCTGCCTCTAAACAAATATCTAAGTGACGGTCCATGATTTCACGACCAAAAGAATTCTTAGCACCAACTGAACAGTAGAATTGTCCTTGTGGCGTTTGATCTTTTGGGAAACCTAGTGGAAGATTTGTTTCTGGGTCCCAAAGGAAATACTCTTGTTCAAATCCAAACCAAAAATCATCATCGTCATCCTCAATGGTAGCACGACCATTAGATTCGTGTGCTGTTCCATCTGCGTTAAGCACCTCAGTCATCACCAAGTATGCGTTTTTACGAACAGGATCTGGATAAATAGCAACTGGTTTTAATAAGCAGTCCGAGGAACCTCCCTCAGCTTGGCGAGTAGAACTTCCATCAAAAGACCACATATCAACATCGGCTAGTTTTCCAGAAAAGTCGCTTACAACTTTCGTTTTACTTCGTAGGTTGGAAGTCGGCTTATATCCGTCCAACCATATGTATTCAAGTTTTGATTTATTCATGATTTCTTAAAAATGTTTAACAAAAATAAAATTTTACATCACCCCACTGCATTCACGGGTGTTTTTTTATAAACAATTAGATTATTTTTATATACCCCCTAATTTTATGGTGCATTTATTATGAAAATAAAAATAATAATGAAATAAATATATAAAACCTAAATACAGAATTTTAAATGTAATCACTAGAATTAACTTATATTTGTTTTTAACCTTAATTCCTAAACGTTATGAACAAACTGCGTTTTCAAGCCATCCAGGACGCGGTCAACCGCCGCCCTATTTCATTCCATTCCGATCAAAAAAAATCACTCCTTTTCGCAAGTCACGTCTTTAATAAAAAGGCGATGCGTACATTCCTTACAAAACAAGCGTTTAAGGAAGTCGATGAAGCCATCGATAAAGGAACAAAAATCAATCGAACGGTAGCAGACCATGTGGCTGCTTCCATGAAAGATTGGGCAATTTCCATGGGTGCTACACACTATACACATTGGTTTCAGCCCCTCACTGGCGCCACTGCCGAAAAGCACGATGCTTTTTTTGATATTGATTCCAACGGAAATAGCTTAGAATACTTTGACGGCTCCCAATTGGTGCAGCAAGAACCCGATGCTTCGAGCTTTCCTAGCGGTGGTATTCGCAATACTTTTGAAGCAAGAGGCTATACAGCATGGGATCCATCCTCTCCAGCATTTATTTATGGTTCTACACTTTGTATTCCAACCATATTTGTTTCTTATACTGGTCAGGCATTAGACAATAAAACACCTCTTTTACGTGCTCTTAGTGCTATTGACACTGCGGCAACTCAGGTAGCAAAATTTTTTGATAAAAACGTATCACATGTACAAGCTACCCTCGGTTGGGAGCAAGAATATTTTTTGGTAGATAAAGCCTTGGCTGCATCACGGCCAGACATTACGCTTGCAGGTCGAACGTTAGTTGGACACCCACCGCCAAAAGGACAGCAATTGGATGATCACTATTTCGGCTCTATTCCCACTCGTGCGATAAATTTTATGCGAGAGTTAGAATATGAGTGCATGCTTTTAGGTATTCCAGTGAAAACACGCCACAACGAAGTCGCACCTAATCAGTTTGAGCTGGCACCTATTTTTGAAGAAGCGAACCTTGCCGTTGATCACAATGCATTACTTATGGATATCATGGGTAAGATTGCTAGCAAACACCAATTTAAGGTGCTTTTACATGAAAAACCTTTTTCAGGAATCAATGGATCTGGGAAACACAACAATTGGTCGTTGCAAACAAATACAGGTGTGAATTTGCTTAGCCCTGGTAAAACTCCCATGAGTAATTTACAATTTTTAACATTTTTTGTAACCACAATAAAGGCGGTACAAAATTATGAGTCGCTCATTCGTTCCTCTGTTGCTAGTGCTGGAAACGACCATAGGCTAGGCGCAAACGAAGCACCTCCGGCAATAATCTCTGTATTTATTGGCTCGCAATTATCAGCTGTTTTAGATGACTTAGAAAAAGTTTCCAAAGGAAAGCTTTCTCCACAAGAAAAAACGGATTTGAAGCTTAATGTTGTGGGTAAAATCCCAGATGTATTGCTTGATAATACCGACAGAAACCGAACTTCACCCTTTGCGTTTACAGGGAATAAATTTGAATTTCGTGCCGTTGGATCAAACCAAAACTGCGCCATTCCCATGACGGTACTCAATACCATAGTTGCCAAGCAATTAAATGATTTTAAGTTAGAAGTGGACGTATTAATTAAGTCTAAAAAACTTAAAAAAGACGATGCTATTTTTAACGTCCTCCGTGAGTACATTAAAACAACAAAAAACATCCTGTTTGATGGAGACGGGTATAGCATTTCATGGGAAAAAGAAGCCGCACGAAGAGGTTTGTCTAATTTAAAGAAAACCCCTGAGGCGCTTTCAGTTTGGATGCAGGAAAATATAATTGAGTTATTTGATGGTATGGACGTGATGAATCCTATTGAGCAAAAAGCACGTTATGAAATTCAATTGGAACAATATATTCAACGAGTTGAAATTGAAAGTCTTGTGCTTGAGAATATGGCTAAAAATCAAATTTTGCCAACCGCATTCAAATACCAGCATTTACTTGTTGAAAATGTTAATGGGCTCAAGCAAATTTATGGAGATAGTTTTACGAAACACGCGCCCGTAGCCATGGAGACTATCGAGAAAATTAGCGCACTAACAGATGCTTTATCCTCATCATGTTTGGCTTTATCAAAAGCGAGAACTAAGGCAAATAGTATGAGTAAGCTTGACGACAGCGCACATATGTATGCCAAAAATGTACTTCCTGTTTTCGATAAAATCAGAGAAGCTGCAGACGGTTTAGAACTTATTGTTGATGATTCAACGTGGCCCCTTGCTAAATATCGCGAATTATTATTTTTACGTTAACTATGCCAGAAAACCCTTCACAAGAACGGTATCAAATGCGCGGTGTCTCCGCAGATAAAGAAGATGTTCATGCAGCCATAAAGCACATTGACAAAGGTGTTTTTCCTAAGGCATTTTGTAAAATTGTTCCGGACTACCTCACAAATGATGCAGATTATTGCTTGGTCATGCATGCCGATGGTGCAGGAACAAAGTCGTCTTTAGCATATATGTATTGGAAAAAAACGGGCGACTTGTCCGTTTGGAAAGGCATTGCTCAAGATGCACTTATCATGAATCTTGACGATTTGCTTTGTGTGGGTGCCGTAGATGAAATTCTTATTTCTTCTACCATTGGTAGAAACAAAAACCTTATCCCGGGTGAGGTAATTAAGGCCTTGATTGAAGGCACACAAGAATTGGTTGACGAGTTGAACGCACACGGCATGAAACTAACCTTAACAGGCGGCGAAACTGCCGATGTGGGTGATTTGGTACGTACCATAATTGTTGATTCAACCGTAACGGCACGACTAAAACGTGATGCGGTCATTGATAATGCTAACATTCAATCGGGTGATGTTATTGTTGGCCTTGCTTCTTTTGGTCAGGCTACCTATGAATCCGAATACAACGGTGGCATGGGAAGTAATGGACTTACTTCAGCGCGTCACGATGTGTTTCATAAATCCTTGGCTGCTGAATTTCCAGAAAGTTACGATCCCCTAGTGCCAGATACACTCGTTTATACGGGAACCAAAAAACTTCAAGATACGCTGGAGGGTGTTCCCTTGGACGTTGGAAAATTGGTGCTTTCCCCAACAAGAACCTATGCGCCAGTAATGAAAGCTATTCTTAAAAAAACAGGTAGCGTAGCCATTCACGGTGCGGTGCATTGTAGTGGGGGAGCGCAAACAAAAGTGTTACACTTCATTGACCGTGGACATATCATAAAAGATAATATGTTTCCTATACCTCCTTTGTTTGAAATGATTCAAGCCGAATCCAAAACAGACTGGCGGGAAATGTATAAGGTGTTTAATATGGGGCACCGACTGGAATTATATGTTTCGCCTGAACATGCAGCGCATATCATTGCCGTGGCGAACTCGTTTGATATTGAGGCGCAAATAATCGGAAGGGTGGAAGATAATCCCACAAAAAAACTTACATTAACAACGCCAAACGGAATTTTTGAATATGCATAAACTAGTTTGTATTTCATTTTTGCTCTTTTCAGTATTTGGGTTTTCACAAAAAGAGGATTTGTTTAACCTGTTAGATAATTCAGCTGAAGAAACCCAACTTCTTCCACAACGTATGGTGTTTACACAAAAACTGCTTTGGGGAGAAAAAGGCCTTTTGCGTACTACAGGCATCGCGCCACTTACGATGGAACAACGCCAGAAGGAACTAAAGTTACGCCGTGTCATGCTAACAACGCATCAAGTGTTGGGATATGCAACCCTTGCCGCTATGGTAGCACAAGGAATTATTGGGGGAAAACTATACAATGGAGATTATGAGCTTTATGAATTGCACAAAAACATGGCAGATGTTGTTAATATTGGATATTTTACTACAGCAGGATTATCATTGTTTACGCCGCCACCACTCATCAACAAAAAAATAAAGGGTTTTTCCTCTATAAAAGCGCATAAAACCTTAGCAACTATTCATTTTTCAGCTATGGTAGTTACCAATATTTATAAAGATAAAAACAAAGAAGTTCATAAAACTGCTGCTTACACAGCCTTTGGAAGTTACGCCATGGCAGTTTTAGTATTTAAATTTTAAAATGAATAAAATTCTTTTTTTACTGCTTTCTGTTCCTGTGCTGCTCACTGCTCAGCAACTTCGGATTGACACGTCAAATTCATACATTACTTATGAGGCTTCGCATCCTGTTCATGATTGGTCTGGCACTTCTGATGCTGTTCAAGGCGTTGTAATTACCGAAAACGACATACCAACTCGAATGGCTATTGCGGCAACTGTTTCCTCTTTTAACTCTAAAAACAGCAACCGCGATGCACACGCGTTAGAAATTTTAGACGCATTGCTTTTTCCAAAAGTTTCATTTTATTCGGAGGAAATGGTCTTGAATAAAGATTCTCTCAATCTCAACGGCGAATTAAAATTCCATGGCGTTTCAATTCCTTTGGAAACCATCGCATCATGGTCAAAAAGCGAAGACACCTATGTCCTTGAAGGGGAATTTAATGTACAGCCTTCAAAATTCGACATCAAACTTCCTTCATTTATGCTGGTAAAAATGCGGGACAATATGCGTATACGCTTTCGCTTAGAGTTGCTTACCTTTGTACCCTAGCATATGTTACAAGAAAAACTACAAATTGTTAAGCAGCGTTTTGATGAAGTCGCTGACCTTATCATCCAACCCGATATTATTGCTGATCAAAAGCGCTATGTAGCGTTGAATAGAGAATACAAGGATTTGTCTGCGCTAATGGAAAAGCGTGCGGAGTATCTAAGTTTATTGGACAATAAAAATGAAGCCCAAGCACTTATTTCTGAGGAAAAAGATCCCGAAATATTGGCCATGGCAAAAGAGGAGTTGGAGGAAGCAAACAATAAATTAGTGGCATTAGAGGACGAAATCCGATTTATGTTTATTCCAAAAGACCCAGAGGATGCCAAAAATGTTATGATGGAACTGCGTGCCGGAACAGGAGGCGACGAGGCAAGTATTTTTGCTGGCGATTTGTACCGGATGTACACCAAATATTGTGAAAGCAAGGGCTGGAAAGTTAGCGTGGTCGACATGAGTGAGGGAACTTCAGGCGGTTTTAAAGAAGTTATTGTTGAGGTTAATGGCGAAAATGTTTATGGAACCCTAAAGTTTGAATCTGGTGTGCATCGTGTTCAGCGTGTGCCACAAACCGAAACTCAAGGGCGTGTCCATACCTCTGCGGCAACTGTCATGGTGCTTCCAGAGGCAGAAGAGTTTGATATTGAGTTAGATATGTCTGAAATTCGTATTGAACGCACGACATCAACAGGACCTGGCGGACAATCGGTAAATACGACCTATTCGGCCATTAAGCTTCACCACGAGCCAACAGGTATGATTGTGAGTTGTCAAGACCAGAAATCATCACACAAAAATTTAGAAAAAGCACTTAAAGTGCTTCGTTCCAGATTGTACGATATGGAGCTTGCCAAAAAGCAAGCAGCAGATTCTGAAAAGCGAAAAAGCATGGTGTCTTCTGGAGATAGGTCTGCAAAAATCAGAACTTATAACTACCCACAGGGACGTGTGACAGATCATCGTATTGGTCTAACACTTTATGATTTGCAAAACATCATCAATGGTGACATTCAAAAACTTATTGATGAAATGCAATTGCATCAGAACACCGAAAAGCTTAAATTTTCAGACGAGTTATTATAGCATGACAACGCAAGCCATTTTTGAGCAAATACAACTTAAAAAGTCTTTTTTGTCCCTAGGCTTAGATCCTGACTTGGACAAAATGCCTCCGCATTTAATTTCTTCAAGCCAAGAACCGCTTTTTGATTTTTGCAAGACCATTGTTGATCACTTACAACATCTTTGTGTGGCAGTAAAAATCAATACGGCTTTCTTTGAGGCATATGGTGTACAAGGGTATACTGCATTGGATAAATTGATTCATTACATCAAATCGCATTATCCTGAATTATTTACCATAGCCGATGCTAAACGTGGCGATATTGGAAATACCTCTTTGCGTTACGCCAAGGCATTTTTTGAAGCGATGCCTTTTGACGCTATTACCATTGCGCCCTATATGGGAAAGGACTCTGTCGAACCATTTTTAACGTATCCAGATAAATATGCTGTTTTATTGGCATTAACGTCTAACGAAGGAGCGACGGATTTTCAGCTAAAATCCAACAACAAAGAAATATTATACCAGCAAGTGCTAAGGCAGTCGAAAAGCTGGAAAAATGCATCGCAACTGATGTATGTGGTAGGGGCAACCAAAGCAGAACACCTTACCGAAGTTAGGAAATTAGTTCCAGACTCGTTTTTATTGGTGCCCGGAGTAGGTGCGCAAGGCGGAAGCCTTGAAGATGTATTTACTCACGGTTCAAATGAAAAAGTAGGACTTTTGGTTAATTCTTCTCGTGGAATTTTATATGCTGGAAGCGGAGAGGATTTTGCAGAGGCAGCCTTGGAAGCGACTAATGTATTGCAACAAGAAATGGAAAACCTTTTATCCTCATGATACACTATACACTTTATCCGCATGAGACTTCTCAAGAATGGGTGACATTTGTTCACGGGGCAGGGGGTAGCTCGTCTATTTGGTACAAGCAAATTAGGGCATACACAAAGCATTATAATGTCCTGATGTTAGATTTGCGTGGACACGGAAACTCCAAGCCAAGCTTAAAGCAGGCTTTTAATCAACGGTATACATTTGATGTGATTGTTGCTGATATTATTGAAGTTTTAGATTTTGAAAAAATTGAAAAATCACACTTTGTGGGTATTTCTTTAGGGACAATTTTGATTCGTCAGTTGGCGGAAACCTATCCCGAACGGGTTCGCAGTATGGTTATGGGCGGCGCTATTGTAAAGCTTAATGTACGTTCACAAATTCTGATGCGCTTTGGAAATGTAGTTAAATCCGTTATTCCATATTTGTGGCTATATCGTTTTTTTGCGTTTATTATCATGCCCAAAAAAAACCATCGCGAATCAAGATTACTTTTTGTCCGAGAGGCAAAAAAACTATACCATAAAGAGTTTTTGCGCTGGTATAAGTTGACTACCGAATTAAAACCATTGTTGCGTCTGTTTCGCCAAGTTGATGTGGGGATTCCTACGCTTTATGTTATGGGAGAGGAAGATTATATGTTTTTACCTAGCATAGAAAAACTAGCCTCTTTGCAGTCTTCGGCACAGCTTGCCGTTGTGCCACAATGTGGTCATGTGGTTAACGTAGAGCAACCCCAGCTGTTTAATACAACTACCCTTTCTTTTTTGAATAATATATAGTTAGGTGCGCGACTTTCGTGTAAACGCTCCATTTGTTTAAGTGAAAATTACCGTTTTGTTTCCATACACCATTACTTTTTTAGCCACGTGGTGTTTTACGGCATTTGCAAGTACAATTTTTTCCAAATCTCTCCCTTTCGCAATAAGTTGTGCTACACTATGGCTGTGTGATACTTTGGCAACATCTTGCTCTATAATAGGTCCAGCATCGAGTTCTTCTGTAACGTAATGACTGGTTGCACCGATGATTTTTACCCCACGTTCAAATGCCGAGTGATAGGGCTTTGCACCAGGAAATGCAGGTAAAAAAGAATGGTGAATATTGATGATGTTACTTGAATAGGCGTCAATAAGTGCTGGAGGTATGATTTGCATATAACGCGCCAACACGATAAAATCTACGTTGTGTTCTTTTAGTAAGCGCAGTTGTTCTTGTGCAGCTTCAGCTTTGGTTTCTTTGGTGACAGCTACATGATAAAATGGAATTTCAAAAGCTTTGGCGATAGGAGCGAGGTCAGCGTGATTGCTAAGAATAAAAGGAATTTCTACTGCTAATTCTCTCGACTTAAATCTTCCTAATAAATCGTAAAGACAGTGATCGTATTTGGAAACAAAAATGGCCATTTTAGGCTTATAAGCAATGGGCTGATGACTCCAGTCCATATTAAAAACAGATGCAGGTCCTTCTTCAAATGCAGTTGTAAACGCCTGATAGGAGCAACGTGATTCGTCTAGTTCTGCTTCTAAACGCATAAAAAACCCTCCCTTTTCTCTGTCAACATATTGATCAATATATTGAATGTTGCCTTTATGTTGATATACAAAAGAAGTTACATCGGCAATAATTCCCTTTTTGTCGGGACATTGGATAACAAGCGTGATGGCGTACATAAAATTATTTGGTGCAAACATATACAAAAAAAACCTCCGTTCCTCAGTGTTATTGAAGGAAACGGAGGTTTTGACACTCCTAATTAAACAAACAAATGTTTACTTTTTAGACACACTAAAGTCTGCATATGCAGCCATTCCATGCTCTGCATCATCTAGCCCATTAATTTCTTCTTCTTTGGTAACGCGTAGTCCAACAAGTGCTTTTACAATGAACACTAAAATAAGTGTTGAAAGCACACAGAAAGCACCAACAATACCCACTCCAGCAAGCTGAATCATAAACTGCTCAAACCCAGCCATGGCACCGAAAATACCTACGGCCAAAGTTCCCCACATACCAGCAAAAAGATGCACGGCAATAGCGCCTACAGGATCGTCTAATTTTAATTTTTCAAGTAATGCAATAGCAAGTACTACAACAATACCCCCTATACTTCCAACAATCATCGCTTCTCCAGTTGACATTTGGTCAGCACCTGCTGTAATAGCTACTAAACCACCCAAAACCCCATTCATAAACATGGTAATATCGTAGTTTTTGTAGAGAATATGAGAGAATATTGAAGCAACAACACCACCAGCTGCAGCAGCTAAACTTGTGGTTACTAGCACCAAAGACGTAGCTTCTGGGTCAGCAGAAAGTACAGAACCTCCATTGAATCCAAACCATCCTAACCAAAGGATTAAAACCCCAGCAGCTGCAATTGGGATATTGTGTCCAAAAATTGGATTTGATGTACCATCAGCACTATACTTGCCAATGCGCGCTCCTAAAAAGTAGATTACGACTAAGGCAGCCCAGCCTCCAACAGAGTGAACAAGCGTAGAACCAGCAAAGTCATAAAACCCCCAGCTGCTTAAAAATCCACCACCCCATTGCCATGAGCCTACGATTGGGTAAACCAATCCAACATAAAGCACAACAAAAAGCATAAAGGCTTCTAGCTTAATGCGCTCTGCTACGGCACCAGAAACGATAGTTGCGGCTGTAGCGGCAAACATTCCTTGAAATAAGAAATCAGTCCACCAAGTATAGCCACCATCAGCGTAAGCTGCGGTCATGCCTCCTTCTGGTGGAGCGATACCCCATCCGGCAAATTTAAAAAAGCCAATGGCTCCTTCTTCAAATCCTGGATACATAAGGTTGAATCCAGCAAGTGCGTAAAGTAAAAGTCCAGCTGTAATAACAAAGAAGTTTTTAAACAAAATGTTTACAGTGTTTTTTTGACGTGTTAATCCTGCTTCAAGGAATGAGAATCCCAAGTGCATAAAAAAGACGAGTGCAGTACAGATCATCATCCATACGTTATTTGTGGTAAATAATGCTTCCATTTTTATTTAGTTTAAAGTTTCTCCTCCTTTTTCGCCTGTGCGAATTCGGTATGCTTCCTCAACGGGGAGGATGAAAATTTTACCATCGCCGATGTTTCCCGTTCCACCAGCTTCAATAATGGCCTGTACTGCAGGCGCTACAAAATCCTCGTTTACTACAATGGATAACATTCTGCGGTCTATGGCAGATGTGCTATAGGAAACACCTCGGTAAACCCTACCGACTTTTTCGTTTCCAATTCCTGTTACATCCCAATAGCTGAAAAACGTAACACCTACTTCATGTAGTTTTTCTTTTACGTCTTCGTATTTAGCTTTTCGAATTAAAGCTTCTATTTTTTTCATTTTTCTATTTTTAAATTATTTGTCTTGTGTAAGAGCTTAGCTAATTATACTCTAGAAAGAGTAAATCGCTGCAACAACAAAAGAAGCTAAGCTATCTGTTGCTCCATCTGCATTCGTGTAAAACTTGTCCGAAGCAGTATCCACTCTAAATTCTGGCTTTATGGTCATGTTTCCAGAAGTAAGGCTTCCTGTGATTGTAAATGAAGTGTTGTCTCCATCACCAAAAGCACCTAACTCACCGTTTTCAGTAAATGCCTCATATCTTGCGCCAAGGGCGAAAGAATCAGAGAACGTGTATTGTGGATAAAGTGCAATACCAGAGAATTCAATTGTATCATCCTCGTAAGTGGTTGCGTTTACACCTAAGAAAAAGCTATCCGAAAGATCAATTCCACCAGTGAAGTCAATTTGAGTCGCGTTTACAGATCCTCCAGTAAGTAAGTTGATGTATTGTCCATAAAGACCTAACTGCGCGCCAAACATATAGTCGTCACCAATTGGTTGAGCCTCTGTTTGGTCAGTGCTGTTAAGTACTCCTAACATTAAAGATATATCGTCAGAAAGTGTGATATCAGCTTTTAACCCTGTGTGAGAAAAAGGCCCATAGGAGAACATGTATGATGTAGAGTAGTTAAAGTTAGCAGCAGGAGAAATTACTTCATATCCTAAGAAGGTATTAAAGTTACCTAATGTCAACGTAAAGCTATCACTTACATTGTAGTACACATACAATTGATTCACTAAATTGGAAGAACCTACAGAGTTAAATACAGCGTCTGCACCTCTTGGTCCATATACTAAGTCAGCAACAAAACCAGATTTCTCACCTTCGTAAGAAAGAACAATGTTAGCCATGCCTAAAGCAAATCCATTTAGATTGGCGAATGATGTACCAGGTGCAAACTCAGTACTTCTATAGTACGTGTCTACTGTTCCAGACACACTAAATGTAGGGGCTTCATCTTGCGCTTGCATGTTTTGGTTTCCCAAAAGTGTTACCATGAGTACTGCAAACGTTGTTATTAAAATCGAATTAATATTATTTTTCATTTTTAAAAGTGTTTAGTTGATATTTATTTAATTAATCACGTCAAATGTATGATTATTACGCATTGACCCTATTTTTTTTGTGGGTCAACATGTGTTTTTTGTAATAAAATAAAATTTACCCCCTAAAAAATGTGGGGTTAATATAATTTTAATATGTATTTTGAATATAAAGCCCTTTTAAACACAAGGGTTCTTATGGATAGTGCAAAAAAAACTTAAAAAATCAACTCAATTTTGTCAAAAAATGACCTAGCAGCACAAAACCTAGGCAAATCCCAAAGCTTAACACGGAATAACCAAAGAAATGTAAGAGGTGCCCCCCCTTAATAAAGGCGTAGTTTTCATAAGTAAATGTTGAAAAAGTAGTAAGACCCCCACAAAAACCCGTGACAAGCAAAAGTTTTTGTTGCTCGCTTAAAACACCTGATTCATGAAAACCTCCCATAAGTATGCCAATAACAAAACAGCCAACAGCGTTTGCACAAAGAGTAGCCCACGGAAAGTCGATAGAAACTTGTTGTAAAAGTTTAGCGATACCGAATCGTGCCATGCTTCCCAGTCCACCACCAACAAAAACGAGAAATAAAGATTGCATACTCATTTACACGATGCTCTTTAATCCGACTAAAAGCCCCACAAAAATCAGAAAGCCTATCAATACCCAAAAGCTTCCTTTAAAATAGGCCTTACTTTTTTGCTTGTCCTTTATATAGCTATATATAATGACTGCTGTGAATGCAAAAACAAAAAAAAGTGAGAAAATCAATTGACCCGTGGAGAACATAGCGTTATTTTTAGCGAAACTATAAAAAAATGCAAAAACAATTAGATGCAGTAGCTGCATTTCACAACGCTTTTGGTGTGGGAATAGCAAATACCCCTGTAGGGCACATTTCAAAAGAAATAAATGAATTACGTTATAAACTCATGGCAGAGGAAAATAATGAGTATCTAGACGCTGCAAACTCTAACGAATTAGTAGAAGTGGCAGACGCTCTTGGCGATATGTTATACATATTATGCGGTACCATTCTCTCTCACGGTATGCAACATATTATTGAGGAAGTTTTCGACGAAATCCAAGACAGTAATATGAGCAAACTTGGTGCAGATGGAAAACCTATTTATAGAGAAGACGGTAAGGTGATGAAAGGACCAAATTACCGTAAGCCCGACTTAAAACAGTTTTTGGATTAGTCACAAACCTTGAAGCGCCAACCAAATGGATCTTCAGCATTGTTATACTGAATATCAACTAAGGCATTTTTTAGTTTTTCCGCATAGCTGTTTTCGCTTAGGGGTAAGTCATAATCTGTTCCTTTATAGCCAAAACCAATAATGGGTTGTATAACAACTGCTGTTCCACTACCAAAAATTTCAAGTAATGTACCTGATTTTTCAGCTTCAATGAGTTCTGAAACCTTAAGAGCTCGTACTTCAGTTTTAATGCCCAAATGCGCAGCTAAATCAAGAATACTTTTTCGTGTAACACCATCAAGGATGCTGTCGCTAGTTGGTGCTGTGATTAAAGTGTCGCCGATTCTAAAAAATAGATTCATGGTTCCGGCTTCTTCAATGTGCTCGTGGGTAGCGGCATCTGTCCAAATAATTTGTTGATAGCCCTCAGCCTTAGCAAGTTGGGTAGGGTAGAACTGCCCTCCATAGTTTCCTGCTGCTTTAGCATACCCAGTTCCCCCTTGAGCAGCACGGCTGTAATGATCTGCAATTTTTACGCGAACATCACCACCATAATAACTTGTTACAGGAGCACAGATAATCATAAATCGATATTCAGAAGCCGCAGCGGCTTGAACGCCTGCCTCAGATGCAAATACAAACGGTCTGACATAAAGCGATTTTCCTACACCACCTTTTACCCATTCTTTATCTAAAGAAATCAGTTTTTTTAATCCATCCAAAAAGAGTTCTTCAGGAAAAGTAGGAATCGCAAGGCGTTCTGCAGATTTATTTATTCGTTTGGCATTTTGCTCAGGGCGAAACAGCCATACTCCACCATTATTGTCTTTAAAGGCTTTCATACCTTCAAATACGGCTTGACCGTAATGTAACACACTGGCGGCTGGAGAAATTTGCATGGGAGCATAAGGAACTATTTGGGGTGTTTCCCATGTACCGTCCTTAAAGTCACAGACAAACATATGATCCGTAAACGTTGAACCAAAAGCCAAATGGTCAAAATCAACAGTGTCTATTGAGGATACAGACGCAGTTGTGATGTTTATGTGTTGTTCCATAGAACAAAAGTAGGAAAATCTTGGGTGTACACAGCATCTGATGTACATTTACAAAAAAAAGAATGCGAATTTTAATTTCTGGCGCAAGTGGACTTGTCGGGAAAGCACTTATCCCCGTTTTAGAACAGGCTGGCCATCAAATTTCTGTACTCACTACACGCTTCAATACTACATCTTTTGGATCAAAGATTATGGCTTTTCATTGGAATCCTGAAAGAGGAATTATGGATAATGATGCGCTAAGTAATGTAGATGCTATCATCAGTTTGGCAGGAGCTAAAATTGCTCAACGCTGGACCTCTAAAACTAAGAAATCAATTCTTGATAGTAGAGTTTTAGGTACGCGGCTTATCGTAAATGCCATGAAAACAAATAGAGATCACTGCATAAAACATTTTATTTCGGCATCTGCTATTGGCGTTTACCCGTCAGATTTCACAAAAATATACCATGAATCAAATACTGACGTTGCCAAAAGTTTTACTGCTGAGGTGGTTCGTTCTTGGGAATCCGAAACGGATAAAGCAAACGCAGTTGTGCCTCATGTTAGTAAAATCCGAATTGGGTTAGTGCTTGCTAAAGAAGGCGGTGCATTATTGCCGTTGGCTATTCCTACTTCAATAGGGTTGGGCGCATGGTTTGGAAACGGAGCGCAGTGGCAGTCATGGGTACACATACATGATTTGGTGCGTTTATTTGTTTTTTCTCTGCAGCATCCTGGTATTTATAATGGTGTTTCGCCTAACCCTGTTTCTCAAAAAGCGTTGGTAAAATCTATTGCCAAATCTTATGGCGTTCCACAGTGGCTACCAGGTATTCCTAAGTTTGTGATCAAAACTGCTTTGGGTGAAATGGGAGAAGTGTTATTTGATAGTATCAATGCTTCAAGCGCAACGGTCGAAAATCAAGGATTTGATTTTGAGTATCCTTTACTTGAAGATGCCCTTCAAGATTTATTACCACTGCGCAGAAAAAAGTAATGTCATTTTGACATCTTATAGGTTTTGGCAGTACTTTTGCCAAGGTTAAAAAAACAAGATATGGCTACAAAAAAGGAAAAAAAACAAATTGAGGAAGAAATAGTTCATGAAGAACAAACGTCTAACGTGGAGGTTGAAAAAGACCCGTTAGCAGAAGTTCAATCTGCTTTAGAAGACGAAAAAAACAAATTTCTCCGCTTATTTGCCGATTTTGAAAACTACAAAAAACGTACTGCAAAAGAGCGAATCGAATTGTTTAAAACAGCTTCGCAAGAAGTTATGGTGGCGCTACTTCCTGTTCTTGATGATTTCGAACGCGCACTTGCTGAGCTTGACGAAAACGATGCACAATTAGCAGGTATTCGTCTTATTCACAATAAATTAGATGATACACTAAAACAACAAGGATTATCCAAAATGGAAATAGCGCCAAAAGCTGTTTTTGATGCTGAAATCCATGAAGCCATCACCCAACTCCCCGCAACAGATGAACATCCGAAAGGCACTATTATTGATGTAGTGGGTGCAGGGTACAAACTTGGAGATCTAATAATTCGTTACCCTAAAGTTGTGGTAGCTCAGTAAATATGAAAGAAGACTTTTACGACATACTCGGAATTAGCAAATCGGCTTCTGCAGCGGACATCAAGAAAGCATATCGCAAAAAAGCCATTGCTTATCATCCAGACAAAAATCCGGGTGATGCTGAGGCGGAGAAGAAATTTAAACAAGCAGCCGAGGCTTATGAAATTCTTGGTAATGAGCAAAAACGCGCTCAGTACGATCAATATGGACATGCTGCTTTTGATGGAAACCAAGGTTTTGGCGGAGGCGGAATGAATATGGATGATATCTTTAGTCAGTTTGGAGATATTTTCGGTAGTGCTTTTGGTGGTGGTTTTGGTGGCTTTGGCGGAGGTCAACGCCGCGCAAAAGGAACTAACTTGCGTGTACGTGTTTCGTTAACCCTTGAAGAAATAGTTCTTGGTGCCGAGAAAAAAATTAAAGTAAAGCGCAAAAAACAAGCTCCAGGAGTTAGTTATGCAACCTGTACGACTTGTGGTGGCTCTGGACAGACTATGCGTATTACCAATACCATTTTGGGTAGAATGCAATCGGCCACAACATGTACCACTTGTAATGGCGCTGGACAGAGCTTGCGTCACCGTCCTTCAGGAGCTGATGCTTATGGGATGATTTCTCAAGAGGAAACCGTTTCTATCAAAATTCCTGCTGGCGTAGAAGATGACATGCAACTTAAAGTTTCTGGAAAAGGAAACGAGGCGCCTGGCCAAGGGCTTTCTGGAGATTTGATTGTACAGATTTCTGTAAAAGAGCATCCGCTTCTTAAGCGTGAAGGAAACAATCTACACTTAGACCTGTATATTTCTATTTCCGAAGCAGTTCTTGGAACGTATAAGGAAATTGAAACTGTTGGAGGTTCTGTTCGTATAAAGTTGGATGCGGGAATTCAATCTGGTAAAATTTTACGTCTTAAAGCAAAAGGAATACCAAGTCTAAACGGATATGGTACGGGTGACTTACTTGTTCATGTGAGTGTTTGGACACCAGAACAGCTTACCAAAGAACAAAAACAATTTTTTGAGCAGCATAGTGCACATGAAAACTTTAAGCCAAGTCCAAAATCCACTGACAAATCGTTTTTTGATAAAGTAAAAGACATGTTTTCATAATTTTATAGCATTTGTAAGCATAAAGTTTATATATTTGGCATAACGATAGATTTATCTATAGTTATTTTTCTTTTTCATAGCAATTTTTTCCCATCCTCTTTTTGAGGGTGGGTTTTCTTTTTTTAGCCCATATTTTTTCTATATTCGAATATGGAAAAAATCAAATCAATCTTTCAGTATAATATCGGAATCGGTGATGTTCAGTTGAGCCTTGGCTCACTCTTGATTTGGGTTTTTGTCATTGTGTCAATATCGTTTTTATTGCGCATAACCCGCAAAATCTTAAGCCGTAAACTATCACCTGATCGTAAGGATAAATTCAAACCTGTATTTTCATTTTTCAACTATTCGGTCTATACTGTTGTCTTTTTATTAGCATTGCAAAATGCTGGGGTTAATCTAACTGCGCTTTTAGCCGCATCTGCTGCCTTATTGGTTGGTGTTGGTTTTGCGTTGCAAACTTTTTTTCAGGACATTATTTCTGGAATTTTTATTTTGATTGACCAAACAGTGCATGTGGGTGATATTATTGAGCTTAATGACAAAGTTGGCCGTGTTGAAAAAATTACACTTCGTACTACCCGAGCAGTAACCCGAGACAACAAAGTGCTGATCATACCAAATCACAAATACCTCACCACAACGCTGTTCAATTGGACAGAGAACAATAAAGTTACGGGAGAGTCCATAGACATTGGCGTGGCCTACGGTACAGATGTTGACAAATTTAAAGAAGTTGTGTTGGAAACAGCCAAAAGTCACCCAGATGTCTTAAGGGTGAAAGAACCTGTATTATTGTTTCAAAATTTTGGAGATAGCAGCCTGGACTTTACCCTCATTGTGTTTACAGAAGATGCATTTAAAGGCGCTATTATTAAAAGTGATTTGAGATTTGCAATTGAAAAAACACTGCGTCTAAATAATATTGAAATTCCGTTTCCCCAACGAGTTATTCATAACGTAAATTAAATGGCACATATTCTAATTGTAGAAGACGAAGCAAACATTCGCCGTGTTTTGCGAAAAGTTCTTGTTGAAGAGAATAAATCACTCATTATAAGCGAAGCTGAAGACGGTGTTTCTGCCATTTCATCTATTTCAAAATTGACATTTGATCTTATTTTGTGTGATATTAAAATGCCAAAAAAAGATGGGATAGAGGTATTGTCTTATGTTCAAGAACACGCACCCCAAACGCCTGTTGTGATGATTTCGGGTCACGACGATTTGGAAACGGCTGTTCAAGCTATGCGATTGGGTGCCTATGACTATATTGCCAAACCACCAGATTTAAATCATTTGCTACAAACCGTACGTTCTGCATTAGATGTACAGACAAAGCCAGAAAAATCTATTTCCAAAAGACCACCAAAAAAGTACACCATGGTTGGTGAGTCCGAAGCAATTCAAGTTATTCACCGTATGGTAGATAAAGTGGCACCTACTATGGCTCGCGTTTTTATTCAAGGACCTAACGGTAGTGGAAAAGAGTTGGTTGCCCGTGCGATACACCATAAAAGCAATCGTTCTGATGCTCCTTTTGTAGAAGTAAATTGCGCTGCAATTCCTTCAGAACTTATTGAAAGCGAGCTTTTTGGTCATATTAAAGGTTCGTTTACCTCTGCACACAAAGACCGAAAAGGCACCTTTGAACAAGCCCATGGTGGCACCCTTTTTTTAGATGAAATTGGAGACATGAGTTTGGCTGCACAAGCCAAAGTGTTACGAGCACTGGAAGAGCATAAAATTCAGCGGGTGGGTAGTGAAAAGTCCATTTTAGTTGATGTGCGTGTAGTAGCCGCAACAAACAAAAATATTAAAGAAGAAATTACTCAAAATCGCTTCCGTGAAGATTTGTATCATCGCCTTGCTGTTATTGAGCTATATGTACCACCACTTAACGACAGAAAAGATGATATTCCGCTGCTGGCTCAATATTTTTTAGCTGGGTTAAGCCCTCAAAAAGAACTACATCCCGATGCGATAAAAGCCTTACAAACAATTAATTGGACTGGAAATATCAGGCAATTACGAAACGTTATGGAGCGATTCCATATTCTTAGCGAGCATCAAATTACTGCCCAGGACGTTAATTTATACACAACATTAAATGCAAACCCATGATTCGATTAACTCTTCTTCTTTTTTGCGGTGCTATACTTTATGCGCAGCCCAATGCATCTGACAAAAATCAGCTGAAACAGTTTTACGATTTAGCATTACTCGAAGGACATTCTTATGAATGGTTAGATTATTTATCAAATCGAATTGGGAGTCGTTTGTCAGGTTCTTTAGGAGCAGAGCGTGCCGTGGCATGGACAAAATCTGAACTTGATTCATTAGGTCTTGATCGAGTGTATTTGCAAACCGTTAAGGTGCCAAAATGGGTGCGTGGTGCTAAAGAGTTTGCCCTTATAGAAACGGCACCTGGAGTTACATTTAATGTGCCCATTGCAGCACTTGGTGGCTCAGTTGCTACACCCTCTATTGGGCTGAAAGCCAGAGTTGTTGAAGTCCAGGGCATTGAAGATTTAGCCAAATTAGGACGTAAAAATATTGACGGAAAAATAGTTTTCTTTAACCGTCCAATGCAAGCTAATCTTATCAGCACTTTTGAAGCTTATTCGGGTTGCGTGGATCAACGCTACGATGGTGCGCGGGAGGCAAGTGAATTTGGCGCCGTGGGGGTAATTGTTCGTTCTATGAATTTACGTTTAGATGATTTCCCACATACAGGCTCCATGAGTTATGGCGACCAATCCGAATCAAAACGCATTCCTGCAGCAGCTATAAGTACCAATGCTGCTGAAAAATTAAGCTATTTGCTAAAGCTTGAGCCTAAGTTAAAATTTCTTTTTCGCCAACAGTGTAAAACCTTTCCAGATGTGTGGTCACACAATGTGATAGGTGAAATCAAAGGCAGTGAATTTCCTGATGAAATTATTGTAGTAGGAGGGCATTTAGATTCTTGGGATTTGGGAGATGGCGCTCATGACGATGGTGCTGGCGTGGTACAGTCTATGGAGGTGCTGCGATTATTTAAGGTGTCGGGGTATCGTCCAAAACGCACAATTAGGGTGGTATTGTTTATGAACGAAGAAAATGGATTGCGTGGTGGTAATGCGTATGCCAATAGCGCACTTTCGAATAATGAGAAGCATATTTTTGCGCTAGAGTCAGACGCAGGTGGATTTACACCTCGTGGCTTTTCATTCAATTGTTCAGACGAAGAATTTGCGCAAGTTGAATCATGGAAACCCCTGTTTAATCCGTATTTAATTCATTATTTTGAGCAGGGTGGAAGTGGCGCTGATGTTCGACCACTAAAAAATAAATACAATGTTTTGGCAGGTCTTCGTCCTGATTCCCAACGTTATTTTGACCACCACCATGCCGAGAATGACACTTTTGATGCAGTAAACAAACGCGAATTAGAGTTAGGCGCAGCTACCATGACATCCTTAATTTACCTGTATGATAAATACGGTTTGGTTAACCCTGTTCCGAGCACATTAAAGCAGTAATATCTAACAATGCTGCAACAATACACGAAAGAATTCAAAACTAATTTGCGCCTTGCATGGCCCGTTATGCTCGGCATGCTTGGGCATACGTTGGTGCAGTTTGTGGACAATATAATGGTGGGTCAGTTGGGTACCACCGAACTTGCTGCGATATCTCTTGGGAATAGTTTTGTTTTTGTTGCCATGGCTATTGGTATTGGGTTCTCTACTGCTATAACACCACTTATTGCAGAAGCAGACACAGCAAAACAGGAAAGTGCTTCTCAAAAAGTATTGATTGAAGGACTTCGACTATGTACTATTTTGGGTGTCGTGCTGTTTGTGGTGGTATATATTGCAAAACCACTTTTATTTAAAATGGGACAAGAAGCTTCGGTGGTAGCTTTGGCATTTCCGTATTTAAATTGGGTTGCAATTTCGCTTATTCCGCTCGTGGTTTTTCAAGCATTTAAACAATTTTCAGATGGCATGTCGCTTACTAAATACTCTATGTATGCTACCTTATTGGCAAATGTGGTAAATGTGGGCATCAATTATTTTTTGATATTTGGTATCTGGATATTTCCAAAATGGGGCGTAACTGGCGCGGCAGTGGGGACGCTAGCTTCCCGTGTGGTTATGCTTATTTTTATCTTTTTCCTGTTATACAAAGACCCTAAGACAGCTTCTTTTATTCGTGGTATTCTTCCGCTTACATTCCATAAAAAGGAATTGAGACAAATTTTAAAGCTTGGTTTTCCTTCGTCATTGCAAATGTTTTTTGAAGTTGGATTCTTTACGTTTGCCATTTGGGTTTGCGGATTTTTAAGCAAAGACGCACAAGCTGCCAATCAAATTGCACTTAACTTATCCTCCATGACATTTATGGTTGCTATAGGGCTAAGCGTTGCAGCAACCATACGGGTTGGTAATCAAAAAGGATTGGGTGCTTTTAAAGAACTCAAGCGAATTGCGCTATCGGTATTTCTTATTACGTTACTACTCGATATTGCTTTTGCGGCATTCTTTGTACTTGGTAATAGTTGGTTTCCGTGGCTGTATTTAGATCCGTCCACAGGTCTTGACACGTTTGAGGTAGCAAAATTAGCATCATCATTGCTTTTTATTGCCGCTTTTTTTCAAATCTTTGACGGCGCACAAGTAGTGGCCTTGGGTAGCCTGAGAGGTTTGCAAGATGTTAAAATACCTACCTGGATTACATTTTTAGCATATGGGCTTACAGGTGTTCCGATTATGCTGTATTTAAGTATTACTGCCAACCTTGGCGCACAGGGCGTTTGGATAGGACTCTGTTTTGGGCTCGTGGTTTCGTCTTTGTTGTTGTATCTTCGCTTTAGGTATTTATCTAATAAACTCATTCGATTGCATGTCTGACGCACTTCCAGAATTTTTACTCGCCGATAACGCTAATTATCCAGATGCTATTTTTGTGGTACACACACATTTCCCACGCTTTATTCTAAACCTTGCCAATGACGATTTGGAGTGGTGGGAAACGTTTTCAAAAGAAGATAAAGAGCAGGCTACAGAAGAAATGGCACTTTGGATTGAGCGTGCCACAGCTTTTTATGATAATGAAATCAATAATTATACAGATTGATGGACACCTTACTGCTTTGGGATACGGATCTTTTTCTTTGGCTAAATAACCTGGGTACTCCTCAGTTTGATGCGCTATGGTTGGCAATTACAGATAAAAAACACACCATTGTATTTTATGTGATTCTTTTAGTTGTTTGTAGCAAGTGGCTGGGTTGGAAAAATACACTTTGGCTGTTGCTTACCATTGCATTATTGATAACTTTCACTGATCAGATTACGAACGCTTTTAAAAACGGATTTCAACGTTTACGTCCTTGCCATGAGGAATCATTAGATGGTTTGATGCGTCTCGTAAAGCCGAGTTGTGGTGGAAAGTATAGTTATTTTTCGGGTCATGCGTCCAATTCGTTTGCTATTGCTACCCTTTTTGTGGTGCTTTTTGCAAAGCGTTTTCGTGCCATGCGACTTCTTTTTGTGGTGGCCACTTTGGTTGCATATAGCCGAATTTATATTGGTGTTCACTATCCGTTAGATGTGCTTAGCGGTGCCCTTTTTGGTGCTTTTGCTGGGTGGTTATTTGCTAAAATCTATTTGAGATTTATTCCAAATCCACTTTAACAAGCTCTGGGTATGCTTGCAAAAACCGACTTACTCGTGGCTTAGAAACGGCTCTGATGTATGGATTGTTTGGGTTTTTTTCCTCGTAGTCTTGATGATAATCTTCTGCTTGATAAAACGCATCTAACTTTTTTACCTCCGTTACAATTGGACTTTTATAACGCTTTATTTCTGTAAGTTTTTTTATTGTTTTTTCTATCGCCTTTTTTTCATCTTCAGTTTCATAAAAGGCAATAGAGCGGTAGTGCGTTCCTTTGTCTGGACCTTGGCGGTTGAGTGTGGTAGGATTGTGTGAGCCAAAAAACACCTGCACAAGTGTTTCAAAAGACACTTTTTTTGGATCGTAAATAACCTTAATACTTTCGGCATGCCCTGTTTTTCCCGTAACAACTTGCCTGTAATTTGGGTTTATAGTTGTTCCTCCAGCATAACCCGAAATGGCCTCTTGTACTCCATCTACATGCTCAAAAACAGCTTCAACACACCAAAAGCAACCCGAAGCAAAATAGGCAGCTTTATATTCTTGCGGCATGGTGTAGCTTCTCTCTGCTACTGGAGTTGAATTATCTACTGCTTTTGGCGCTGCAAGTGTACATGCTGCAATTTGAAGACTAACAAGGAATAGTCGCATAACTTATTTTTTTAAAAATGTATTTGAAAATAATGTATAAAAACGATACCAACTTCTTTCTTCTTTCAGCACTGTAAAATACACTGTATCACTAAAGGACTTGGTGTTTTCTAAGGCATGAATTGTGCTTTGTGCAAGTGCTGTCGGGTTGGCTTCTGAAACGATGCCTGTTTTTGAATTTATGCTTTCTGCAAGTCCACCTACATTGGTAACTATTGTAGGCTTGGCATAATGAATTGCCATCGGAGTGATGCCACTTTGTGTAGCCGAAATATAGGGTTGAATGACCCAATCACAAGCCGAAAACCACATTGAAACATCAGTTGTGGGTACAAACCTATCATGAAATAAAACCATGTCATCCACCTTTAAGGTGTAGGCTAATTCTCGATATTTCTTCAGGGGTTCGTAGGGTTCGCCCACAATCAAAACTCGTGCATTTGATCTTTTTTGTCTTAGTTGTGGCAGGCTTTTTATCAGTATATCCAATCCTTTATAAGGACGAATCAATCCAAAAAATAATATATATTCAAATGTATACTCCAATCCCAATGCAACCAATGCCTCAGCTTTTTCCATTGGTTCTGGCAGCTGTGTGTTTATGGGATGAAAATAGGTATGAATAGGCTTTTTTGTTTGCTCTCTTAAAGCATCAGAAACCTTTTCTGATATGCACATTACCTCGTCAATTCCTTCCAAAAAAGTTCCTAGTAATGTGGTGTCTGCAACTTTCCTTTCATGTGGTAGCGCATTATCTATCCATCCTATTTTTTTACATTTGATTTGGCTTGCTATTGTTCGGTAACAAAGGGCGAGCCAAGGCGTCCAATAGCGAAATACAACTAATGTTGGTTGTAATGCTTTGATGCGTTTTGCCGTCTTCCACCATGTTAGTGGATTAAGCATATTGATTTCTCTAAACGAAGGAACATCAATTGCGGTATCAGGTGATGTGAACTGGGTTTTTCCTGGAAATAATGCTTTTGGATAGAGGATTGAAAAAGAAAAAACAACAACTTCTTCACCTTCTGCCAGAAGTGTTTTGACAAAGGAATTATTGGTGTCTGCTATACCACCGCGAAAAGGAGAAACAGGACCAACTAAGACAATCATTTTAGTTGTCTTCTATAAGCACCCATTCGCCCTTGGCGAGTAGGGGTTCAGCTTGTTTAAACTTTACGGTTTTACGCTCGCCACTAACTACATGTTGGATGTCAACGCGTTCGTTTCGTCCAATTTTTGGACGCTCACGCACGATGGTTTCGGCTCTTTCCATTGGAGCGCCACCAGATTGTTGTGAGGCTTGACGCATAGCCTGTTGGTCTTGATTCAGCACTTCTTCTTTCGAAATATTTACACGTTCCTTACGTCGTGTTGATCGTGCTTCACGTATTGCATTTGGATCTTGGGTGGGCAATTCTCCTTTAAATAAGAAAGAAATAATATCTCGATTGACATTATCCATAAACCCGCGGAACAACTCAAACGATTCAAACTTATAAATCAACAAGGGATCTTTTTGTTCATGCACGGCAAGTTGTACCGATTGCTTGAGTTCATCCATTTTACGCAGGTGGTCTTTCCATGACTCGTCGATAATGGCAAGGCTGATATTTTTTTCAAAATCACGCACCAGATTTTTTCCCTCACTTTCAAAGGCATCTTCCAAATCACTAACTACATTCAGGGTACGAATGCCGTCTGTAAAAGGAACTACAATGCGTTTAAAAGTATTGCTTGGTTTTTGATAAACGTCTTTGATTACAGGGAAGACTCGCTTGGCGTTTTCTTCCATTTTTTGTTGATAGTGCGCTAATGCTGCTTGATATACCAATTCCGTAAGCTGCTCTACCGATTGACTTTCAAAATCATCTGCCGTCACAGGACTTGTGAGGGAGAACAACCGAATCAATTCAAATTCAAATTGCTTGTAGTCTTTGTTTGCCAGATTCGTAGCGCAAATTTGGTCGCAAGTATCATAAAGCATATTTGCAATATCTACTTGCAAACGCTCCCCGTTAAGGGCATTATAGCGTCTTTTATAGATCACTTCACGCTGCGCGTTCATCACATCGTCATATTCTAGTAATCGCTTACGGATGCCAAAGTTGTTTTCTTCTACTTTCTTTTGCGCCCGCTCTATAGATTTTGTCATCATGCTCGCTTGGATAACTTCTCCCTCTTTGTGTCCCATGCGGTCCATCATTTTGGAGATACGTTCTGATCCAAACAAACGCATTAAATTATCTTCTAAAGACACGTAAAACTGTGAACTTCCAGGGTCTCCCTGACGTCCAGAGCGCCCACGCAACTGACGGTCTACTCGCCTTGAATCGTGACGTTCAGTACCCACAATTGCAAGTCCGCCTGCCTCTTTTACAGCATCGTTAATTTTAATATCCGTACCACGCCCAGCCATGTTCGTAGCTATTGTTACGATACCTGCTTTTCCTGCTTCCGCAACTACATCCGCCTCTTTTTTATGCAGTTTAGCATTAAGCACGTTGTGAGGTACTTTCCGAATGGTTAGCATTCTGCTCAGTAACTCGGAAATTTCTACCGAAGTAGTACCAATAAGCACAGGACGACCTTCATGTGAAAGGGAAGTAACATGATCAATGACCGCATTATACTTTTCACGTTTGGTTTTGTAAATAAGATCGTTTTCGTCTTTTCGGGCAATAGGTCTATTGGTTGGAATTTCAACAACGTCTAATTTGTAGATTTCCCAGAACTCCCCGGCTTCGGTGATAGCCGTTCCTGTCATTCCAGCAAGTTTGCGGTACATGCGGAAGTAGTTCTGCAATGTGATGGTAGCAAATGTCTGTGTCGCTGCCTCGATTTTTACATTTTCTTTGGCTTCAATGGCTTGATGCAATCCGTCAGAATAACGACGTCCATCCATGATTCGACCCGTTTGCTCATCTACAATCTTCACCTGATTTTCCATTACTACATAAGCAACATCTTTTTCAAAAAGGGTATATGCTTTCAGCAACTGATTCATGCTGTGAATGCGCTCGCTCTTAACACTGTAGTCTTTAAAAAGCATTTCTTTCTCGGCAGCTTCATCTTCTGGAGTCAATCCCTTTTTTTCAATAGCAGATATTGCTCCACCCAAGTCAGGAAGTACAAAGAAATTTGGATCATCATCTCCTTTAGATAAATATTCTACGCCTTTGTCTGTAAGTTCAATTTGGTTGTTTTTTTCGTCGATTACAAACAACAAATCGGCATCCACTTTGGGCATTTCTCGGTTGTTGTCTTGCATATAAAAACCTTCAGTTTTTTGCAGTAATTGCCGAATTCCCTCTTGACTCAAAAACTTAATGAGTGCCTTGTTTTTTGGTAATCCACGAAACACTCTTAAAAGTAGAAGGCCACCTTCTTTAGTATCCCCTTCACTAATCAGTTTTTTTGCCTCAGCAAGTACAGCAGTAAGGTGTTGCTTTTGTTGCGAAACCAATGCAGAAATTTGTGGCTTAAGCGATTGGAATTCATGCCTATCGCCATCTGGTACAGGCCCCGAAATAATAAGTGGCGTACGTGCGTCATCCACTAAAACGGAATCCACCTCATCTACAATAGCAAAATGATGTGGTCGTTGCACCAAATCATCTATGGCATGGGCCATATTATCGCGTAGATAATCAAAGCCAAATTCGTTGTTTGTCCCATACGTAATGTCCGCTTTGTATGCATTTCTTCGGGCTTCGGAATTGGGCTGATGATAGTCAATACAATCTACCGACAAACCATGGAATTCAAAAATGGGCGCCATCCAAGCACTATCGCGTTTTGCTAAGTAATAATTAACCGTTACCAAATGAACACCATTGCCAGAAATTGCGTTGAGATAAACGGGTAGGGTAGCGACCAAAGTTTTTCCTTCACCTGTTTGCATTTCGGCAATTTTACCTTGATGCAATACGATACCACCAATCAATTGCACATCGTAGTGTACCATATCCCAAGTAACCGATTTTCCTGCGGCGTCCCAAGAGTTTGTCCAAAGGGCTTTATTGGATTTAATTTTTACATTGCCTTTTGTAGCAGAAATGGTACGGTCGAAGGGGGTAGCTGTAACCTCTAATTGTTCGTTGTCTTTAAAACGTTTTGCCGTTTCTTTAACAACAGCAAAGGCTTGAGGAAGAATGCGGTCTAAGTAAGCAGCTACTTCATCGTGTGCTTGACTCGTAATACGATCAATATCAGCGTAAAGTGACTCTTTTTCATCTAGATCGGAGAGGGCTTCAATTTTTGTTTTAAGCTCCTTAATTTCATCAAAAAGCGGTTTCCTAATATCAGCAATCTGCTGTTTGAATTCAGTTGTTTTGGCTCTTAACTCGTCATGAGAGAGGGTGCTTAGTCCTTGTGAGGCTTGATGAATTTCATCCACGAGAGGGTATAAACCTTTGAGGTCTTTTTTTGTTTTATCTCCGACAAAAGTTTTTAAGATACCGCTTAATACACGCATAGGGAAGAATCTAGGAATCCAAAAGTAAGGAAAAAACGGCTATCAAAACAACGAAACACTAGTATTCGTCTTCGTTCCACAGATAATCTTCGTCTGTGGGGTAATCCGGCCAAATTTCTTGAATGACTTCGTAAATTTCACCTCCTTCGTCTTCAATCGCTTGAAGGTTTTCAACTACTTCGAGTGGTGCGCCCGTACGAATAGCGTAATCAATAAGTTCATCTTTATTTGCTGGCCACGGGGCGTCACTCAAATAAGATGCAAGTTCTAAAGTCCAGTACATAAAGTTTCGTTTTTTAGTCTTGCAAAAATAATTTTTTATCGCAATTGTGCAAGCAAAAATTTAGGGATTAGGAATCCATTTAATTTCCTCTTTTTTCTCCCAAAAAGTAAAGGCTCTTGCGAGACAAAATAAGTAGTCTGATAACCTGTTGAGATAGACTAAAAGCGTTTTATCTACAAAATCAACACAGCTCAGTTGAACCACAACGCGCTCTGCTCTACGGCATACACAGCGCGCAATATGCGTTTGTGATGAAGCCTTAGAACCGCCAGGAAGTATGAAATGCGTTATTTTAGGAAGCAAATCTTCGTAGTAATCAATATATTTTTCTAGTTCAGTGACATCGTTTTCAGCAATGGGCGAAAACGGACGTTTTTGCTCGCTAGATTTACTTGCAAGTTGTGCACCAACCGAAAAAAGTTGATGTTGTATGCGTTGGATTTCCGCAATGCGTTCTTTAGGTAGGTATTCAGCAATAAGCCCTAACCATGAATTTAATTCATCTACTGTTCCATAGGACTCTATGCGTAAGTCGCTTTTTGAGACGCGATACCCTCCAATAAGCGAAGTATTACCCTCATCTCCCGTTTTGGTGTAAATTTTCATAGCAAGAAATTTAGCTGCTCAAAAGTACGCAACTTATGCGATGTGCAAAAACTTTTCAAGGCTAAATCACTCATTTTCATTACTTTTCAATTTTTCCTGCGTGCAAATGTGAAAAGTAAAATGAAAGCAGTTAAAAAAGCCCCAAGACGGTAGATATAATCGCCATATTGCACATAAATCGTGTTTTTTGTTTGTGGGATTATATTGTCTGTTAGCACTCCCTTGGTGTTGTACTCAAGTTGAGCGGATACTTTTCCAAGGGGGGTAATAAAACCAGAAATGCCAGTATTTGCAGCTCTAACAATGGGCCTACGTGTTTCAATAGCACGCAATCGGGCATAGGCTAGATGTTGTTTGTGTCCGGGCGTATTTCCCCACCACGCATCGTTTGTCATTATCACCAATACATTTGCGCCTGCTCGTACATACCCCGTTACAAATGCTCCATATACCGATTCGTAACAAATAATTGGACCAACTTTGACACCACCATATAATGGAAAAGCTTCTCGATACGCTTGTGTTGCTCTAACATAAATTGTTCCTCCAAAATCTAGCATTATATTTCCTAAAAGTGGCTCAACAATATTGCGGTAGGGTAAGGTTTCTACACCCACCACAAGTTTTGATTTGTGATATACATGAACCCCAGTGCTATCTGTTAAAAAGGCACTGTTATAAAAATCTGCCCAATTGCCATCCCTTAAATCATTGGCAGTTTTGGTTTTATTTTTATTGTTGTAGATGTTATAAAATTGGATACCATGTAAAAATTGCGTGTCGTGTTTGGCGGATAATGTAAGTAAATCACGGTACAATTTGCTTTGCTCGAATTTGGATAAATCTTTGCCCGCGCCATCTGAAAAATACGTTTCTGGTGTAACAATTAGCTTGGGGTTTTTATTTAGTTCGGGTGTTATCTGTGTCCGTAAATTGTTGAAAAGTTGCTGATGCGAAAGTTCATATTTGTCTTCATAGGTATCAATATTTGGTTGCACAACGGAAACTGTTAGTGTTTCGTTTTGTTCTGCTTCAAATAGATAAAAAATAAGGTAAGAACATATTAATGGTATCGCAACAAATAAAATGGGTTTTAAAAAAGAAACGGCTTTTTTACTGACAATATATTTTTCAATAGCGAAAAACATCATAATATTAACTACCCAAATCCAAAGGGTCCCGCCAAAACTTCCGGTGTATTCGTACCATTGCACCCAGTTGGGATGTGATGCAAACCCATTTCCAAGGTTTAACCATGGCCAAGAAAAGTCCCAAACCAAGTGCATTTTTTCAAAGCAAATCCAAGCAAAAGGTAAAAATATAAGCCCTGTTTTTTGTCCTAATTTTCGATCAACACGCCTCCACAGCATCATAACAAGTGTCATGAGTAAGGTGTTGACAAACATGGCGAAAAACATCCCAAAAACGGTAGAATTCCACAACCACCAAGTTGTTAGTGCGTTCCAGATAAAAAATCCTAGAAACATATATCCAAAAAACTTCCAAAAAGAAATGGTTTTATGGGATTGTAGTAGCCATAATAGCGGAACAAAAGCAATAAAAAGTAAGGGTGCAAATCCCCAGGTAGGCCACGCAAACCCTAATAGAACTCCAAACAGTAGGGCAGCAAAAATTTTCTTTGGCATGGGGCGAAATTACAATTATTGTATAAGTTTGTGTACGCTTAACCAAAACTTTATGTATGAAAATGATGAAATTAATTCCGAATATACTTACACTACTTAACGGATTTTCGGGTTGCTTGGCACTTCTTTCAGTTATTGAAGGGAATTCTCTTATGACACTTATTTGGGTTCTGGTTGGTGTTTTTTTTGACAGTATTGATGGTATGGTTGCTCGTGCGCTCCAGGCAACTTCCGAAATAGGCAAACAATTAGATTCGCTTTGCGATGTTATTTCTTTTGGAGTTGTACCTGGATTTATTATGTACACATACCTCTATGAATGTTTACCCTACGATTTGGTGCCCTTATCGCTGTTGGGTTTTGTGGTTACTTTAGCAGCAGTATATCGATTAGGGCGCTTTAACATTACGCCTTCTTCTCAATTGGATTTTGAGGGAATGCCCACTCCTGCATTTGCTCTTTTTGTGGTGGGAATTCCATTTATCCCTGTAGAATTACCCTATTTTGTGGTGGTTGGTATTGTTGCGCTGTTAGCAGTGCTGATGATTTCAAAATGGATGTTGCCAAGTCAAAAATTAGTTGATGGAAAACCAACTGCTTTTGCAGCCGCATTTGCGATTATTACTATCCCTATTTTACTTTGGTTTAGGTCAGAGGCTTTGTCTTTGGTCTCACTAGCTTATGCTTTTTTTGGGGTAATTTATATGAAAATTAAAGACTGAGTTTCTTTGTTCTAAGTTCAAAGTTTTGCCCTAAATACACTTTGCGTACCATTTCGTCCTCAGCGAGTTCTTTAGGTTTTCCTGCTTTTAGAATTTTCCCTTCAAACATAAGATATGTTCGGTCGGTGATGGCAAGTGTTTCTTGTACGTTATGATCTGTAATTAGAATACCAATATTTCGCTTTTTGAGATGGGCTACAATTTTCTGAATATCTTCAACGGCAACAGGATCTACTCCTGCAAAAGGCTCATCTAAAAGCACAAATTTTGGATCTGTGGCTAAGGCGCGTGCAATTTCGGTACGTCTTCTTTCGCCACCCGAAAGTAAATCTCCACGACTTTTACGAATATGATTTAATCCAAATTCATCTAGTAAGGCTTCTGCCTTTTCTTGTTGCTTTGCGGAAGATAAATCAGTCAGTTCCAATACACTTTTGATATTTTGTTCTACGGTTAGCTTGCGAAATACGGAAGCTTCTTGTGCTAAATATCCAATACCGTTTTGCGCACGTTTATACATGGGAAAATGCGTAATGTCGATATCATCCAAATAAATATGACCCGATAAAGGTTTAATAAGCCCTACAATCATATAAAAAGAAGTGGTTTTTCCAGCACCATTAGGCCCCAATAATCCTACAATTTCACCTTGATTAACGGTTACTGAAACTTCGTTTACAACTTTTCTACCTCGGTAGGTTTTGGTGATGTTGTTTGCGTGTAACTTCATGATTGTGGTTCAGGTGTTGTTTTTGGTTTTTGTTTGCTTCTCTTTGTGATAGCTTTTGAAATAAATATACTCACTTCATATAAAATCATAATGGGAATAGCGACAATAATTTGACTGGCAATATCTGGAGGAGTTATAATTGCAGAAAGTGTTAGCACAAGCACCAATGAAATTTTGCGGTATTTTTTCATAATTTCAGGTGTAATTAACCCTATTTTGGTTAGAAAATAAACCAATATTGGAAGTTCAAAAATAAACCCTGCAGATAATACTGAAGCGCGGATTAAGGCAGTATAACTACTTAAGTCAAAGTCGTTAAAAATTTCAGCACTAACGCTATATGTTCCTAAGAACCGCAAGGATAACGGCGTAATGACAAAGTATCCAAACAATACGCCTGTGAAAAATAAAAGAGATGAAATAAAAATAAATCCACGCGCTTGACGGCGCTCACTTTTTAAAAGCCCTGGGCTAATAAACAACCACAATTGGTATATTACATATGGAAATGCAATAATGAACCCCGCTGTTATAGAAGTCCAAATATGTGCAGAAAATTGGCCGGCTACTGTACGGCTTTGTACCCGGAAGGGTAACTCCTCAAGACAAAAACCTTCGTCAAAGCCTAGCGTTTGAGCTGCACTACAAAGCCACTTATATGTGGGGAAATCTTGTTTTTTTGGACCAAAAAGTAAATAATCAAAAATAAAGTCTTTTGCAAGAAATGCCAATCCCCCCGCAATAACAATAGCTAAGATACTCCGAATAAGGTGCCAGCGCAATTCCTCCAAGTGTGCTAAAAAAGACATGCTTTTTTCTTCCATACTAATAAATTCCTTCGTTTAATATATCATGAATATGCACGATACCTCTATAGGCGTCGTTTTGAGTTACAATAATCTGACTTATTTCTTTTTGTTGCATTAGATTTAAGGCTTCTTTTGCTAAAGTACTATCCGGCAATAAAACAGGACTTTTACTCATGATGTCTTTTGCTTTAAGTGAGGAATAATTTCTATTATCTCCCATCATACGGCGTAGGTCGCCATCCGTAATTACACCAATTATTTTTTCTTCTTCTAAAACCGCAGTTGCGCCAACAAGTTTAGCAGAAATTTCCGAAATCACATCAGCAATTGGTGTGTCTTGTTGTACGACGGGTTTTTTGTGTTCTTTTAATAGATGTAACAATTGCACGTGAAGCGCCTTGCCCAATGCACCTCCGGGATGAGAGCGCGCAAAATCTTCAGCTTTAAACCCATTGAGTTCCATGAGGCAAATAGCAAGCGCATCTCCCATAACAAGCTGGGCTGTGGTGCTTGTGGTTGGGGCTAAGTTGTTCGGGTCAGCTTCACTGGGCACCTTCACATGCAGAACGGCATCAGATTGCATGGCTAAAAATGAATCGGCTTCAGCCGTCATGCCCACGAGTTTGTTTCCTCTGTTTTTAAGTAATGGGACCAAGGTTTTTATTTCTGGCGTTGCACCGCTTTTAGATAAACAAATAACAATATCATCGGTATCTATCATGCCAAGATCTCCATGTATCGCATCTGCAGCATGCATAAACATGCTTTTTGTCCCTGTTGAATTTAATGTGGCGCTAATTTTCATGCCAATAATGGCACTTTTTCCAATGCCAGTAACAACTAATCTTCCGTTACTATGATGAACCCAACGGACAACTTGATCAAAATCAGATGTGATTTGTGGGATTAAACCTTCAATGGCTGCTGCTTGTTGTGCTATAACAGCTTTGGCTGTATGTGTCATAGAAATAGAATTTCAAACTTTATTGATAAATAATCAGTTTTGACGTATATTGTGGTTGCAAATGTACAAAAACCAACATGAAGCTACAGGACGGCGATAAACAGTTTGATATAAAAACTGCTTTAAAAAAATATTTTGGTTTTAGTGAATTTAGAGGACTGCAAGAACCCGTCATAAAAAGTGTGTTAAACAAAGAAAACACTTTTGTTATCATGCCTACGGGCGGCGGAAAATCCCTTTGTTATCAATTACCTGCATTGATACAGCCTGGAACAGCAATCGTGGTATCTCCACTCATTGCTTTAATGAAGAATCAAGTTGACGCCATAAGGGGGATTTCCAATAACGATGGTATTGCACATGTTTTAAACTCATCGTTAAGCAAGACACAAATCCAGACCGTAAAAGATGATATTACTTCTGGCATTACAAAACTACTTTACGTAGCTCCTGAATCCTTAACTAAAGAAGACAATGTACAGTTTTTACGCACGGTCACCATTAGTTTTATGGCTATTGATGAAGCGCATTGCATTTCAGAATGGGGGCACGACTTTAGACCAGAATACCGCAACTTAAAGTCCATTGTAGCTCGTATTGGAGATGACATTCCCATTATTGGGCTTACTGCAACAGCAACACCAAAAGTCCAAGAAGATATTTTAAAAAACTTAAATATTACAAGTGCAACAACGTATAAAGCGTCATTTAATAGACCTAATTTATATTACGAAGTACGCCCGAAAACAGCCCAAGTTGACCGAGATATTATTTCTTTTGTAAAGGAAAATTCGGGCAAATCTGGAATTGTGTATTGTTTGTCTAGAAAACGTGTAGAGGAACTTACGCAAGTTTTACAATTAAATGGTGTTAATGCGCTTCCCTATCATGCGGGTCTAGACAACAAGCAGCGTATTTTTAATCAAGATAGTTTTTTGAAAGAAGATTGTGATGTAATTGTTGCAACTATCGCTTTTGGTATGGGAATTGACAAACCCGACGTTCGTTTTGTTATTCATCACGATATCCCAAAAAGTATTGAAAGTTATTATCAAGAAACGGGTCGTGCTGGACGTGATGGTGGTGAAGGGCATTGTTTGGCATATTATGCCTACAAAGACATTGAAAAACTCGAAAAGTTTATGGCAGGGAAACCTCTGGCAGAACAAGAGGTGGGCTATGCATTGCTCCAAGAAATGGTTGCTTATGCCGAAACATCTATGTCGAGACGGAAATTTATCCTGCATTATTTTGGCGAGGAGTTTGACGAGGTCAACGGCGATGGCGCAGAAATGGACGATAACACAAGAAATCCGAAGCCCAAGGTAGAAGCCCAAAATGAAGTAGGCATGTTACTGAACCTTGTGAAAGAAACCAATGAGCAGTACAAAATCAAAGAGTTGATTCACATTATGGCGGGCCTAGAAACACCCATTTTGGTTTCCCACAGTATTCGTACAAATCCACTCTTTGGATTGGGAAGCAGTCATGAGCTCCCGTTCTGGAAAGCACTGCTTACACAGCTTTTGGTTGCTGGATATTTGATTAAAGAAATAGAAACTTACGGGGTGATTAAACTGAGCAAATCAGGGCTGGATTTTCTTGAAAAACCATGCAGTTTCTTAATGACAGAAAATCATGTTTATGACAATGCTTTACCTATAATTACTCCAGCTAAGACGGGAATTTTTGAAGAGAAACTTCAGAAAATGTTGATGCAACTTCGTAAAGATGTGGCTGATAAATTTGAAGTACCGCCCTATGCTGTGTTTCAAGAAGCATCTATTGAGGATATGCTTATCAAGTATCCGATTACGATTGAGGAGCTCAAAAATATTCACGGAGTAGGAGAGGGAAAGGCGAATAAATTTGGAAATCCCTTTGTGGAACTGATAGCAAAATATACTAAAGAAAACGGTATTGTTCGCCCAGAAGATTTAATTATTAAAAGTACAGGCGCAAACTCTGCTCTAAAATTATTTATCATTCAAAATATAGATAGAAAATTGCCCTTGCAGGACATTGCAGATGCCAAAGGCATGGACTTCTCAGCTTTTTTAGAACAGTTAGAAACCATTGTTTTCTCAGGAACCAAAGTGAATATTCAATACGCCATTGATGAGCTTTTCGATGAGGATCAACAAGAAGAGTTACATGAGTATTTTATGGAATCCTATGACGACGATATTCAGGCTGCAGCTGAAGAATTTGATGGGGATTACGAAGACGATGACTTGCGCGTATTTCGAATTAAATTTTTGAGTGAAGTGGCAAACTAATCTTTTTATACTACTTTCGCAGCTTAATAATTTTGACTTATGAGCGAAGGAATTTACGCTGTTTTTAACACCCCAAAAGGAACCATTAAAGTACGTTTAACACACAACGAAACTCCAGGAACGGTAGGTAACTTTGTTGCCTTATCAGAAGGAAATCTTGAAAATTCGCACAAGCCTCAAGGAACTCCTTATTACGATGGACTTTGTTTCCATCGTGTAATTGCGGACTTTATGATTCAAGGTGGTTGTCCACAGCGTACGGGGACTGGTGGTCCGGGATATCAATTCGATGATGAAATTCATCCAGAATTAAAACATGACAGACCGGGCGTATTATCAATGGCAAACGCAGGTCCTGGCACCAATGGAAGTCAATTTTTTATTACACACATCGAAACACCTTGGCTCGATGGAAAACACACCGTATTTGGCTTTGTAGAAGAAGGTCAAGATGTTGTTGATGCCATTGCTCAAAACGATGAAATTGAGTCTATCACAATTGAGCGTATTGGCGCTTCAGCTAAAGCGTGGAATGCCGTTGAAGCGTTCAGAACTTTTGAAGGAAGTCGTGAGGCACGTTTGCGTGAAGAGCGCGAGCAACAGGAAAAAGCCCTTGACAAAATTGCTAAAGGATTTAAAAAAACAGCATCAGGACTGCGTTATCAATTTATACAGCGTGGTGAGGGTGTTGCGGCAGAAAAGGGTAAAACCGTTAGCGTACACTACAAAGGGCAATTGGTTGATGGTACCGTTTTTGATTCATCGTACAAACGCAATCAGCCTATTGATTTTGCTTTGGGTGTGGGTCAAGTCATCCCAGGGTGGGATGAAGGTGTTCAGTTGCTATCCGTTGGGGATAAGGCACGTTTTGTCATTCCGAGCGACTTAGCCTACGGGGCACAAGGGGCAGGAGGCGTTATTCCACCAAATGCTACTTTGATATTTGATGTTGAGCTAGTAGCCGTTAGCTAACTTTCCACTTAATATTACAGCCCAAACTTGGTTTTTGGAGCGAATCGATCGGACTTTTAGCAACAAGTGCGTTTAAGGCCGCACGTAAATCTTTTCCAGTAACAGGAATATCGTTTTTAGGTCTTGAGTCGTCCATTTGCCCACGATAGACTAATTTTTGTTGGGCATCAAAAAGATAAAAATCAGGAGTACAAGCTGCGTCATAGGCTTTGGCTACGCCTTGCGATTCGTCATACAAATACGGAAAATTAAATCCTTGTTCCTCAGCCGTTTTTTTCATCAGCTCTGGCGAATCGTCAGGGTAGTTTTCTACATCGTTACTCGATATGGCAACAAACCCAAAACCCTGCCTGATATAGTCGTTTGCAAGAGATGCAATCCCATCAAAAACATGCATTACATAAGGGCAGTGGTTGCAGATGAACATAACCACAGTTCCATATTCTCCCTGTACATCTGAAAAAGAATATAATTTATCATCCGTGGTATTGGGTAAATTGAAATGGGGTGCTTTTGTGCCAAGCTCTAGCATATTAGAGGGTGTCCGTGCCATTTTGTTGATTTTAGATTTCAAAAATAACCATAAAAATACTACCGCAACACTGCACTTCCTTTTTCCTTTTTGATGAAGCTAGTCAGTTCTGTTAATATTTCGCTAAATGCTTCAAAGTATTCCTTATATAAATAAAGTCTTTATTTTTTAAGTAAGTTACCCTCTGAGGATTTTTTACGCTCCGAAATGATTAAGTAATAGTCATTGGCTTTAGTTTTCTTCACGTCAAAATAATATGTGCGAGAACCCGCTTGTAGGCACAGTTCTCGAACACTTTGCGAATGTTCGATAGTATCCATAATGTAAGATTTGTTGAAGTGAATATAACAAATCTTAAGTATTTACAGACTTTCTTCCTCTAACCGTTGTTGGGCGTATAAGTCTTTGTAGTATCCTTCAGCTTTAGTAAGGGATGCATGCGTGCCAAACTGCGCTACTTTTCCGTCTTTGAGAATAAGAATATAATCCGCATTTTTTGCGGACGAAACACGATGACAGACAATTAGTGTAGTCGTATTTTTATTATTTGTTTTTAACGACGATAAAATAGCTTCTTCGGTTTCGGTGTCAACGGCGGAAAGGCAATCGTCAAGTAGTAGTAGTTTTGGTTGTTTGATTAATGCGCGTGCAATGGACACGCGCTGCTTTTGTCCACCAGAAAGCGTGATGCCCCGTTCGCCAAGCACGGTGTCGTATTTTGTGTTAAATTCAATAATGTTTTCATGTACAGCCGCTTGTTTTGCAGCGTTTTCTATTTCTTCTTGCGTGGCATCTTGTTTGCCAAAACGGATATTGTTTGCAATGGTATCGGAAAACAAAAAGACTTGTTGTGGCACCACACCCATAACGTTACGAATATCGCTTTGTGCATACGCTTGAAGTGGGTTTTTACCAAGAGTTATTTCGCCAGAATTCGGTAAATAGGTTTTTGAAAGTAATTGCAGCAGGGTGGTTTTCCCCGAACCTGTAGGTCCCATAACAGCAAGTGTTTTTCCTTCTTCCAATGCAAAAGACACACCATGTAGCGCATGAATTCCCGTGTCGTCATAAGTAAAGTGAACATTTCTAAATGCGATATCCACGGACTCTAATTTTTTGTTCGCCTCAACACTATCTTGAATATCCGGTTCTTGTCCTAAAAACTCATTGATGCGTTTTTGCGATGCCTCTGCCTGTTGTACAATAGAAGTAACCCATCCTACTGTTGTCACAGGCCATGTGAGCATATTTACATAAATAATAAACTCTGCCAATACACCAAGCTCTATTTGACCGCTTATGTATTGACTTCCTCCAATAAAAACAACTAAAACATTACTGATGCCAATAAGAAGTATCATTAAGGGGAAAAACCATGCTTGCACTTGCACCAAAGACATATTTTTGTTCCGACTCTCTTCTGAAATACGGTTCATTTCTGCTATTCGGTTAGGTTCAATGGCATAGGATTTTATCACATTTATTCCACTGAATGATTCTTGCGCAAATGTAGAAAGTTGCGATAGCATTTGCTGCACAAGTGTGCTTCGCTCGTGTATGGCCTTGCTGAGCCTGTAAATCATAAAGGATAAAACAGGCAACGGGAGAAGTGTGTAAAGGGTTAGTTTGGGCGCAACACTGAACATATAACTGATTACAATAACAAATAATGTGAGCGTATTGATGCTATACATAAGGGCAGGGCCAACATACATGCGTACTCTTGAAACATCTTCGCTTATTCGACTCATTAAATCTCCGGTACGATTCTGCTTGTAAAAACGCAGTGAAAGCTTTTGATAGTGATCGTAAATGGTGTTTTTTAAATCGAATTCTATATGGCGTGACACATTTATAATGGTTTGTCGCATCACAAATGTAAACCCCCCTGAAACGAGTGCCGCCCCAATAATTAGGGCAATATTTGTGAGTAATATTTTTCTGATCGCTCCGATGTCTGTTGTGCCACTTTGTATAAACTGCTCTATTTCAGTAATGGAATCTCCTACCAAACTTGGTGCAAGTACAGCAAATACTCGAGACAAAACAGTAAAGAGCAACCCCAGCAGCAGCAGGAGAAGGTATTTTTTTAAATATCGGTTAAGGTATTGAAGTGCGCGCAAGCTATTTTTTTACGAAGATAAGTTTTTAGGTGGTTGCGTCAAATCTAAAGTTAAACATCGTATTTTTGTCCTATCAAATACGTTCTTATACATGATTACAAGACGGCATCTTCGCACTAAGGTTATGCAAGCCCTCTATGCGCAACAACTGGACCCAAACGATAATCTCAAAGCAGGTGAATCTTGGATACTTAAGAGCAGTCAAGACTTTCAATTGCTTTACATTACCCTTTTGGATTTGTTTGTCGAATTGCATGCTTGTGGACATAAGCTCTATTTTAAAAACACCAAAAAACATTTGACCCCAGAAAAAAACGAAGTTAACCCAAAGTTCTTTTCTAATCAGGCTTTAAAGATGTTGATGGAAAACCCAAAACTAGAAGCTCTACGTACCAAATACAAACTAAAATTTTGGAAAAAACACGATGAATACGTGCGACTGATTTGGGACGCTATAACCCAAAGCGATGTGTATCATGCGTATTTGGCAGAAGAAACCACTTCCTTAGAATCTGACAAAGCCGTTTTGGTTTCCCTTTTTACTAATGTGATTGCACCATTTGACCGATTACCGGAATTTATTGAGGAGGTAAATATTTCATGGATAGATGATATTCCTCTGGTGAACACCATTGTTCGCAATAGTCTTAAGCGTATCGATACGTCTGATGCGATCATATCAAACTTATACAAGGACGAAGATGATCAAAAATTTTCATTGGAACTGTTTCGTAAGGTTATGCTTAACAAACAGGAGTTGCAAAACGAAATCATTGGAAGAACACCAAATTGGGATCCAGAGCGCATCGCTAGCCTAGACTTTACTTTATTGCTAATGGCACTTGCAGAATTGTTGTATTTCCCCTCTATTCCTGTGAATGTTACCATTAATGAATATTTGGAAATTGCTAAAGAGTATGCTACACCAAAAAGCAGTATATTTATTAATGGTGTCTTAGACAAAGTACTAAAAGAATTTACCGAGCAGAAACGCATTCGTAAAAATTTACGCGGAATGCAGTAATATGTTTATTTTTGAAAAAATTACAATTTATGAAACCATTGATTTTTGCCCTTTTGGGTCTGTTTATTATGAGTTGCTCTGGAAATGCAGCTAAAAAAGTGAAGCAAGAGAATCTTGCGGAAGCAGAAGCGCGTAAAGATGCAAATAACAACCTACCTGTATTAACGTTTGATAAAAAAGAACACGATTTTGGTGTTATTAACGAAGGTGATGTCGTAGAAACCGCTTTTTCATTTACCAATATGGGGAACAGTGATTTAACGATTTTGGATGCGCGTGGAAGTTGCGGTTGTACCGTGCCCGAGTACCCTAAAAATACGCCTATTGCTCCTGGTGAAACCAGAGAGATTAAAGTTAAATTTGATTCCGCAAACAAGCCAGGAAATCAAACCAAAACAGTAACACTTACTACCAACACCGAAAGCGGACGTGAAATTTTGCGTATCAAAACAGTAGTAACACCCGATCCTGTAAAAGAAAAACAGCGTCAAGCTGCTCGTAACTAAGCTACTAACTAAAATTTATATAATGGGAAACCAATTACCTTTCTTACTACTCATGTTCGCGGTCATGTTTTTGTTTTTAATTCTACCGCAACAACGTCGTGCCAAAAGAGAACGTACCTTCAAAAATAACCTTAAAAAAGGGGATTTAATAGTTACCAAAGGCGGTATTCATGGCAAAGTAGTTGAGGTTAACGAAAGCAACGATAGTTGTGTAATTGAAACTATGGCAGGAAAAGTTAAAATCGAGCGCAGTTTTATTTCGCAAGAGATGAGTCAGCGAAGAACAGCTAGTCCTAAAAAATAAAATCAAAGCACTTCTCACGAAGTGCTTTTTTTAAATCATGTACAAACGCGTCATTCGACCCATACTGTTTTTGTTTGATCCCGAATGGGTGCATTATTTTTCATTTGCAACCATTGGTTTCTTGCATCGCATTCCATTTATGGGTACTTTGATTAGGGCATTGTATGTAAGTAAAAAGCCTTCCCTAAAAAGAGAAGTTTTTGGCATTCAGTTTCCAAACCCGATTGGACTTGCAGCAGGATTTGATAAGGACGCCAAACGGTTTAAAGAACTTTCCAACTTTGGATTTGGTTTTATTGAAATAGGCACGGTAACGCCCAAACCCCAAGATGGAAATCCAAAACCTCGACTCTTTCGACTGAAAAAAGACAAAGGTATTATCAATCGAATGGGCTTTAATAACGAAGGTGTTGTGGCTGCTGCAAAACGCTTGCAGCACAATAAAAACGTGATTATCGGCGGGAATATTGGAAAAAATAAAACAACTCCTAATGAAAATGCTCAAGATGATTACCTCATTTGCTTCGATGCCTTATTTGATGTTGTTGATTATTTTGTAGTAAATGTGAGTTCACCAAATACGCCTAATTTACGCGATCTACAAGAAAAAGAACCACTTACCGCATTACTGAATACCCTCCAAAAACAAAACAACAGCAAACCTAAGCGTAAGCCCATTTTGTTAAAAATCGCCCCCGACCTTACCGATACGCAGCTTTCTGATATTATTGACATTGTCGAAGCCACCAAAATTGATGGTGTTATTGCTACAAACACAACCCTTTCTCGCGAAGGATTGAAAAGTCCAGATACACTCACCAAACAAGCAGGTGGGTTAAGCGGCAAACCTTTAACGAATCGCAGTACAGAAGTAATTCGTTTTTTACATACGCAAAGTAAGGGTGCTTTTCCTATCATAGGGGTGGGAGGAATTCATACCCCAGAAGACGCAAAAGAAAAACTAGATGCAGGCGCTTCCTTGATTCAACTATATACGGGCTTTGTTTATGAAGGACCTGCCTCAGTTTATAGAATGAACAAAAACCTATAAAAACATCAAAATCGCTGCTTTTTTTGTTTAGTTTTTATTAAACACAAAAAAAATCTGTACATTAGTTCCATATTTGTTTAACCCTAAATCTAAATAAAATGGAATCAAACCTATTTTGGCTTATTATTATTGGTATTGTAGCTGGTTTCCTTGCTGGAAAACTTATGAAAGGAAAAGGCATCGGAATTTTTATTAATCTTTTAGTTGGTGTCGCAGGATCAGTATTAGGTAGCTGGCTTTTTGGTCAGCTTGGCCTCTCCATTGGAGGTGGTCTGCTCGGATCACTTTTTTCAGCATTTTTGGGCGCTGTAATTTTACTTTTTATCATTGGGCTAATTAAAAGGGGCTGATGTATACAGCCAAAGGCGCGCACATTGTGCGCGCCTTTTTTAATGCTTATAATTTGTCACCAGAGTAGTTGTGTTCTATTTATATAATTTTAAGTATTTTACAACGCAATACTTTTTAAATTCAATTTTTATGAATATTTCAAACGTAACTCGTTTAAGCATGGTTTTTTTCGCCATTGCCTTAATTTCTTGTACACAAAAATCATCCTTTACAAATACGTTATTAAAACCTTGGGAAGGATCATACCAAGGAACGCCTGCTTTTGATAAAATGGAAGTGGCAGACGTTAAGCCAGCTATGCTCAAAGCCATGGCATTAAACCTTGAAGAAATAGAAGCCATTGCGTCTAATCCAGAGCCGCCAACCTTTAAAAATACAATTGAAGAAATGGAACGTTCAGGAGCTCCATTAGATAGAGCTTTTGCCTATCACGGAATCTTTAGCAGTAATATGTCTACTCCTGAATTCCGTGAGATACAAACGGAACTAGCTCCCTTGTTTTCAGAATTTCAATCTAAAATTTCCCAAAACGAGTTGCTTTTTAAGCGTATTAAAACCATTTATGAGGCATCACAAGAAAACCCACTTCCATCAGATCAACAACGTGTGGTAGAACTCACTTATCAAAGTTTTGCTATGAGCGGTGCCGATTTGGATGCGGATAAAAAGAAACGTTACGCAGAAATCAATAAAGAGTTATCAACCCTATACACCAAGTTTTCTAACAACGTTTTACACGATGAGGAAAATTATATAACCTATTTATCAAAAGATCAATTGAATGGATTACCTGATGCCTTTGTTAAATCAGCTGCTCGTATAGCACAAAGCAAAGGGAGGGAAGGGGAGTATGCAATAACAAACACACGTTCATCAATGGATCCCTTTTTGACGTATTCTACAGAACGTGAATTGAGAAAGCAAGTGTGGACCAATTATTATTCAAGAGGCGATAATAATGACGCTTATGACAACAAAGAAATTATTGCAGAGATTTTAAAACTTCGAAAAGAGCGTGTCGGACTTCTAGGGTATTCTAATTTTGCGGAATGGCGTCTTCAAAATCGCATGGCTAAAAATCCTGAAAAAGCGTTGGCACTTATGGAAGCTGTTTGGCCTGCGGCCATTGCACGTGTATCAGAAGAAGTTACTGATATGCAGGCTGTAGCAGTAGCGAATGGCGATAACATAACCATTGCTCCTTGGGATTACCGTTATTATGCCGAAAAGGTGCGTAAAGTCAAATACGATTTAGATTCGGATGAAGTGAAACAGTACCTTCAAATGGACAAACTTACAGATGCGATGCACTATGTGGCAGGACGTTTATTTGGATTCGCCTTTTCAACTTTACCCGAGGGTTCTGTTCCCGTTTTTCATGAAGATGTTAAAGTTTGGGAAGTAACACATAAAGATACAGGTGAACACATTGGATTATGGTATTTAGACCCCTATGCCAGAGAAGGAAAACGTTCGGGTGCTTGGGCAACAACATATCGTAGCTATTCAACTTTTGACGGTAAAACCAATGTATTGGCATCTAACAATTCGAATTTTGTGAAGCCTGCTCCTGGAGAAGCTTTGTTGATTTCTTGGGACGACGCCACAACCTTTTTCCATGAATTTGGTCATGCCTTGCATTTTTTCGCCTCCAATGTCAAATATCCCACGCTAAACGGCGGCGTTCGAGATTATACAGAATTTCAATCACAACTATTAGAGCGTTGGTTGGCTACGGATGAGGTCATTGATCGCTTTTTGGTGCATCAAGAAACTGGAAAGCCCATGCCCGAGACCCTTGTTAAAAAAATCAAAAAAGCAGCTACGTTCAATCAAGGGTTTGCGACAACGGAGTATTTAGCATCTGCATTAATGGATATGAAATTGCATTTAGCAGATCCAACAGATTTAGATGTAGGCGTTTTTGAACGTGAAACATTAGCTGCACTCAACATACCTAAAGAACTGCCGATGCGTCACCGTACACCTCATTTTGGACATGTTTTCTCTGGAGAAGGCTACGCCACAGCCTATTACGGATATATGTGGGCAGACGTTCTTACCGCTGATGCTGCCGAGGCGTTTAAAGAAGCACCTGGTGGTTTTTATAATGAAGAGATGGCAAATAAGCTAGTAACCTATTTGTTTGCACCACGTAATTCGATAGACCCTGCTCAGGCATATCTTATGTTTCGTGGACGTGAAGCCAATATTGATGCGTTGATGCGTGCTCGCGGTTTCCCTGTAAAAAACTAACTCATCAGATTTATCAATAGATTTTAGTAATTTAAACCGAAATTTTATTGAATGAAAGATTTGGTTTACCGTACAGCGGATTCGTATTACAAGGCAAAACAATTTGCAAACGAAAACCCAGAAGCCTTTTGGGCAGATATTGCAGGAAATTTTGAATGGCACACGCCATGGGATAAAGTGTTGGAATTCGATTTCCTCACTCCAGAAGTAAAGTGGTTTTTAGGCGGAAAACTAAATATCACTGAAAACTGTCTCGATAGACACCTTAAAACTCAGCCCAATCAAACTGCCATTATTTTTGAGCCAAATGATCCTAGCGAAGCTGCTCAACATATTTCATACAGCGAATTGCACAGCAGGGTTTGTCGCGCAGCCAATATGTTAAAAGCCAATGGCGCCAAAAAAGGGGATAGGATATGTATTTACATGCCCATGACTCCTGAGCTGGCAATTGCCGTATTGGCATGCGCGCGGATTGGCGCCATTCATTCGGTAGTTTTTGCAGGTTTTTCGGCTACAGCATTGGCAGCTCGGATAAATGATGCTGAATGCAGTATATTACTTACGTCTGATGGCGGCTTTCGCGGAGCTAAAGTAACTCCCCTAAAAGAGATTGCCGATGAAGCATTGACATCTTGCCCCTCTATAAAAAACTGTATTGTTCTTAGACGTACTGGTCAAGACATATCGTGGAATCCTATAGATCTATGGTGGCACGAAGAACTTGAGAAGGTCAACGACGTTTGTCCGGCTGAAATCATGGACAGTGAGGATCCCCTTTTTATCTTATACACCTCGGGATCCACTGGAAAACCAAAAGGAATGGTGCATACATGTGGTGGATATATGGTTTATACCGCATACTCCTTTAAAAATGTTTTTCAATACCAAAAAGACGATGTGTATTGGTGTACCGCAGATATCGGTTGGATTACCGGACATTCCTATATTATATATGGACCTTTGGCTGTTGGCGCTACAACCGTGATGTTTGAAGGTGTTCCGTCCTATCCAGATTATGGTCGTTTTTGGGAAGTCTGTGCCAAACACAAGGTCAATCAGTTTTATACCGCACCCACTGCGATCCGCGCCCTACAAAAACACCCAACCGATTTGGTAGAACAACATGATTTATCATCAATAAAGGTATTGGGCTCTGTGGGCGAACCTATTAATGCAGAAGCGTGGCATTGGTATGATAAATATGTAGGTAAACACAAGTGTCCTATTGTAGATACATGGTGGCAAACAGAAACAGGAGGCATTTTGATTACCTCATTAGCAGGGGTTACTCCTCAAAAACCCACTTATGCCACTTTACCTATGCCGGGTATTCAAGCGGTATTGCTGGATAATAAAGGCAACGAAATTGAAGGAGAAACCGAAGGTATTTTGGCAATAAAATACCCTTGGCCTTCCATTGCACGGACTATTTGGGGTGACCATGAACGCTATAAAAACGTCTATTTCTCAGCCTATCCAGGATATTATTTTCCCGGTGATGGCGCACTTCGTGATGCCGAAAGTAATTTCCGTATTACTGGTAGGGTAGATGATGTGGTCATTGTCTCTGGACATAACCTTGGAACGGCACCCATTGAAAATGCATTGAACGAACATCCTCATGTAGTGGAAAGTGCTGTTGTTGGTTTCCCACACGATATAAAAGGAAACGCATTGCACGCTTTTGTCATTCCAAGCACTGAAGTTAGTGCAAACAAATTAGCTGAAGAACTCCGCGCATTAGTAGCAAAAACCATAGGGCCCATTGCAAAACCTGACCGCATACAAGTGGTAAGAGGCTTACCCAAAACAAGAAGTGGTAAAATTATGCGTAGAATTTTACGTAAACTTGCTTCGGGTGAGCACGATAGCCTTGGCGATGTTTCAACCCTACTAAATCCTGAAGTAATCGAAGAGATTAAGAAAAATAACTAAACGTTTCGCCGTTTTTGATATTTTGTACCGTTTCAAAAATCAATTTGATAACGTTTTCGACATCCTCTTGATGTACCATTTCTACAGTTGTGTGCATGTATTTTAGTGGTAATGATATCAATGCAGAAGGAACGCCACCATTACTGTACGCAAAAGCGTCGGTGTCTGTACCTGTATATCTTGAAGAAGCCAAACGCTGAAATGGAATTTTTTTCGCCTCCGCTGTTTCGATGATTCTATCTCGAAGCAATTGTTGCACTGCAGGCGCATACGATATTACAGGACCTTTACCTATGGCATTATCGCCTTGTTTTTTTGGATCTAACATTGGTGTTGTGGTGTCATGGCAAACATCTGTAACTATTGCTACATTTGGTTTTATGGTTTGGGTAATCATTTCTGCTCCCCGTAAACCAATTTCTTCCTGCACGGAATTGGTTACATACAACCCGAAAGGAAGCTTGATGTCGTTCTCCTTAAGTAGTCGTGCTACTTCTGCAATCATAAAGCCACCGATTCTGTTGTCCAATGCCCTACAAACAAACTTGTCTTTGTTGAGCACTTGAAATGTGTCTGGATAGGTAATGACACAACCCACATGAATGCCTAATTTTTCAACTTCCTCTTTGTTAGATGCACCAACATCTATGGTAATATTTTCAATTGTTGGTGTTTCTTCTTTTCCAGCCATTCTGGTATGGATAGCAGGCCATCCAAACACCCCTTTTACAATGCCGTTTTTGGTGTGGATGTCTACCCATTTTGATGGCGCAATCATATGATCACTACCGCCGTTTCGAATAACAGATATCAACCCTTTGTCCGAAATGTAATTGACGTACCAAGAAATTTCGTCTGAGTGTGCTTCAATGACTACTTTAAATTCAGCCTCTGGATTGATAACTCCTACTGCAGTACCATACGTATCAGTGATAAACTCATCTACATAGGGCTTAAGGTAGTCCATCCATATCTTTTGACTTTCCCATTCGTAGCCTGTAGGTGCGGGGTTGTTCAAATATTGCTTTAAAAATGCGTGTGATTTTTTATTTAAAATACTGCTCATTATGCTTTTTTAATTTAGTAGGCTAATTTACAACATATGGGTAAAACAATCTTATTACTTTTGAACTGATGCAAAAACTTATTTTTTTGGTTGTGGTAATATGTATGAGTTGTCTTTATGGACAACAACAACCGATATATATAGTAGAGGGTGATACACTAGCCAATCCTTATGTTGATTTGGGAGAAGTAATTGTTCTTCCGAGCTTAAAATTTGATAACTATAACGACTATTTGACATATTATAGACTGCGTAAACGCACTATAAAAGTCTATCCGTATGCTAAAATGGCGTCGGAACACTTGGTTGTTTTGAACGATCGCTTGTCTAAAATAAAGCGAAATCGCGCCAAAAAACGATACACCAAACGCGTTGAACGCTACTTAGAAGGCGAATTTAAAGAGGAATTAAAGCGCTTAACGCGCTCTGAAGGACGTATTTTAGTTAAATTAATACACCGCGAAACAGGTCAAACAACACACGATTTGATAAAAAAACTCCGCAGTGGATGGCGTGCTTTTATTTATCAAACTACAGCAAAATTTTTTGATATAGACTTGAAAACAACATATAACCCTACTGATGTTGAGGAAGATGCTTTAATCGAGGGGATTTTGCTTCGTGCTTTTACGGATGGAACATTAGATCCTCCTGCGAAAAAAAAATAAAAATAAATTATAAATATAAGTTTGTAGAAATAAAAGGGTTGTATATTTGCCATCCGCAAAAAAAGCTGTGGACCACATCAAATAAAAAAAAGTTTTATTTTTTTTCATGTGGGGTTGTCAAAACCAAAAAGCAGTGTATATTTGCAACCGCTTTCAAAAAGAAAGTTAAAAAGTTCATTGAATTATTGAGAATGACAGCGCGTATACTTCGCTTCGGCGAAGAAAATACGAATAGTAAAACAATCATGAGACAGCTCTAATTTGTCAATTTTTTTGTTGTTAATTTTATTTAAAGTTATACAATGAAGAGTTTGATCCTGGCTCAGGATGAACGCTAGCGGCAGGCTTAACACATGCAAGTCGAACGGTAACATTGGTGCTTGCACCAGATGACGAGTGGCGCACGGGTGCGTAACGCGTATGCAATCTACCTTTTACTGAAGAATA
>JAQCCM010000011.1 GCA_027621175.1 Bacteroidota bacterium
GCTGCTGAACAACCCAAAACGCCTGTTGGCATCTGTAGGAAATTTTTTTGAAATTCAACCTACCTGGGCACTTGAGCCTTCGGTTTTGATAGATTATATCGAATATGCAGATCGCCCGAATGTTGATATAAACTTAAAATCACATCACAGTATCCGCGACACACAACTATGGGTGGGCACCTCGTACCGAAAAGGGCTCACAAGTACCCAAACCAATAATGGTACCAATCCGTTTAGCGAACCCTTTTCTCAGCTCACCGCAATACTGGGGATGAAAAATAATAAATGGACATTTTCCTATACCTACACTGTCGGTATTGGAAATATTAAAATCAACAACTCAGGCTTTCATCAACTCACACTCGGCATTGATATTTTAAACAATTCCTATCGCCCAACAATCATTCGTGCCATTTTATAAAATATGAGAAAACAAAGTATTAATATAGTCCTCTTTTTTTTGACAACATTCTCCCAGCAAGTATTTGCCGATGATTGGGGCAAAACGGGACATCGTGTCATCGGCAAAATAGCGCAAGAACACCTTACACCTAAGACAACGGCTGCGGTTGATGCACTGCTTGACGGAATGTCGTTGGCGTTTGTATCTACCTATGCTGATGAAATTCGTTCTGATAGCAGGTATGATTATCTCGATAGCTGGCATTATGTCAATATGGATAAGGATACGCGTTACCTCGAGACAAAGAAAAACCCGAATGGTGACATTATCACAGCGATGGACCATTGCGTTGAAGTGCTTAATAACCCCAATAAATCGAAAGCCGATAAAGCGTTTTATCTTAAACTTTTGGTACATTTTATCGGGGATATTCACCAGCCGATGCATGCAGGCAGAAAAGCAGATAAAGGGGGGAATGACATTAAGCTTACTTGGTTTGGTGAACCAACCAATTTACACCGCTTGTGGGATACGGACTTGATTGAGCATTACAACATGAGCTATACTGAGCTTGCCGCACATTTGCCAAAACGCTCAGTGGAAGAAAAAGAAAATTGCATGAACGCACCGCGATTGGACTGGGCGCACGAGTCGCAAGATTTAGCCAACACGATTTATGCCCAAACACCCATACATGCCTCTTTAGGGTATACGTATCACTATCAATATTTTGACACAGTTCGTGTTAGACTACTCGACGCTGGACTTCGTTTGGCAGCTACCCTAAACGCCATTTTTGATTCAGCTGACGCTTCTTAGCAATTAACGCAACTTCATAGGTGTTGCGAAATTGTTGATAATGGTAAAGGTAAATTTTTTCAATTCACTTGTAATCAACATATTAAAACAAATTAATGTTGTTTATAACTGTTGAAGATGAAACAATTCGTTAACAATTCGTTGTGGTTTTTTTAAAGCCTATGAAATAAAATTGTGTAAATACTAATACGATGAAACGCATAGATCTTGAACACTATAAAATTTGCTTGATAAACAATCATTTGTTACAAGACCAAATAGACAGACTTATAAAGGACTCCTTTGAAAGCTACTGCTCAAATAAAAACATCATGTATAATGATGCAGACGTCCAAATGGAAGACTACAGAGAAGCCTATTCTATTTCGTTGAATTACTTGTTTAAGGAAGTAAACGAGTGGTAGGCTATTGCGTTCAATTTTGTACTTTGGCTTAAAAGCTAAAATGCTAGAAATAGAACGCAAGTTTTTAGTCCGTAATGTGCAAGCGTGCTTGGACAAGGCCACTGCATCATTTGCCATTTTTCAAGGATATCTCTCTACCGACCCAGCACGAACCGTTCGGTTGCGTATTCAAAACGACCACGCTTTTTTGACCATAAAAGGGGCTTCTTCTTCTGATGGTACCACAAGGGTAGAGTGGGAAAAAGCCATTTCTCTAGATGAGGCCAAGACCTTACTTCCGCTTTGCCTCCCAGGCAGTATTCAAAAAACCCGCCACCATATACCTTTTAATGAACTCATTTTTGAAGTAGATGTGTTTGAGGCAGCATTATCGGGGCTGGTACTTGCCGAAATTGAACTTAAAAGCGCAGCTCAAAAAATTGAACTTCCAGATTGGATAGGTAAGGAGGTTACAGCAGACCAACGCTATTATAACAGCTATTTGGCACAGCACGGTATGCCTGCCTAAAACCCTAAATCGCTGAGGTCTTCGTCTTCAAAAAACGACTTTTCTTGTCGTGCCACTGAAAGCGAATCACAATCTAAAGGAATAGAAACATACTCGGGTGCTTCAAACGCCTCTTTCGAAACCACAAGCGTGGAATCCGCATAGCAAGCTTTCATATAATGTGCCCAAATAGGGAGTGCCATGGTGGCACCTTGTCCATAAGCAATGGTTTCAAAGTGTATGGAACGGTCTTCGCCACCCACCCAAACGCCAGTCGCCAAATTGGGCACCATACCAATAAACCAGCCATCGCTTTGGTTTTGTGTAGTCCCCGTTTTCCCAGCAATTGGATTGTCAAATTCATAGGGATATCCTGTTACAATATCTCTAAATATGGGATTTGTTTTATCTACTCCGCTGTGTCTTAATCGCACACCTGACCCAGCCTCGGTTACCCCTTCAAGTAGTTTTAGTGTAACATAGGCAGATTCTTCACTCAAAACATCCTTGGTTTCGGGAGCCGTTTGAAAGATTACCGTGCCGTTTTTATCTTCGATACGCGTCACCACAACGGGCTTTACATAAATCCCTTTATTGGCAAAACTCGAATAGGCACCAACCATTTCATACACACTTAAATCTGCAGAACCCAGAGCAATTGCAGGAACATTTGGGATAGGCGAGCTCACCCCTAAATTACGCACCAAGTTTACTACAGGCCTAGTACCAACCTTGTCTATTAATCGGGCACTGATGGTATTAACCGAATTGGCGAGAGCATTTTTTAGGGTGCGTTTTCCAATGTAACGATCACCAGAATTTTTTGGACACCAAGCGTCGTGAGCACCAAATTTAGCAGGCTCTACACAGTAATACCCATCAGGGAGTGAGTCGCAGGGCGATACTTTAAGCTGATCTATGGCAGAAGCATATACAAAAGGCTTAAATGTTGAACCAATTTGTCGCTTCCCTTGCATGACGTGGTCAAATTGAAAATGACGGAAATCAATACCACCAACCCACGCTTTTACGTGCCCTGTTTGTGGCTCCATAGACATCATGCCTGCACGTAAAAAATGTTTGTAATAACGGATAGAATCTGTAGGGGTCATGATGGTATCAATATCACCATGCCAGCTAAACACTTCCATTTGAAGGGGTTTTTCAAAACTGGCTAAAATGGTTTCTTCGTCATGTCCTTGGGCTTTCATTTTACGCCACCGTTCTGATCGGCGTTTGGCCTGATCCATAATAGCTTCAACTTCATTTTTATCTACATCTAAAAAGGGAGCCGTTTCATTGAATTTAGGCGCGTTTTGTCTAAAAAATTCTTTTTGTAGGTTGGGCATATGCGCCGCTACAGCACCTTCGGCATAGGTTTGTAACCTCGAATCTATGGTAGTATAAATACTGAGCCCGTCCAAATAAAGATTATAAAACGTACCGTCTTCTTTGGGATTATTGGCAATCCAATCGCGCATAAACTGTTGCAAATAGCCTCTAAAATACGTGGCAATTCCTTCGCGATGCGATTGCGGATTAAAGTCAAGCGTTATGGGCAGTGCAGCCAACGAATCACGTTGTTTTTCCGTGATGAGGTTGTTGCGCAGCATTTGTTGATACACAATATTTCGCCTGTCACGAACCATTTCGGGTCGTCGTAACGGGTTGTAAAGCGATGAATTCTTTAGCATCCCTACCAGCATGGCCGACTCGCTCAAATCCAATTCAATGGGTTTTTTTGAAAAGTAAATCGAACTCGCAGAACGAAGCCCGTCGGCGCTGTAATTAAAATCATAAATATTCAGATACATGGTTATGATTTCGTTTTTGGTATAGCGTCTTTCTAGTCGAACGGCAATGACCCACTCCTTGATTTTTTGCGCAATAGCCTCCGCAATATTTTGCGAACGCACACCCACAAAGAGTTGTCTGGCAAGCTGTTGCGTAATGGTACTAGCACCTCCCTTTTTGCCCAAATAAAATAGTGCGCGTGCTGTGCCACGAAAATCAATTCCAGCGTGATTGTAAAAACGCTCGTCCTCTGTAGCAATAAGCGCATCTATCATTTCTTTAGGGATTTCATGAAATGAAATAGGCGTTCGGTTATCGTTAAAGTAAAACTTCCCTAAAACGGTATCATCAGCAGAAATAATTTGCGTAGCCAAATTGGTTTTCGTATTCTCCAATTGACGAAAATCCGGCATGGATCCAAGCAGTCCGAGCGAGGCTGCTCCAAAAATGGAAATAACCCCCAAAACGATACCTCCAAAGGCAATCCATATAAGGCGAATATATTTTCCGTATCCTTTTTTAGTAGTCATGTAATATGGGGTTTAATGTGATTCCAATCTGATGAATTCCTTGTAATGTTTTCTCGCCAACCAATTTTTCTGTAGCACGTACTGCTGGTCGTATGCGAAATTGATACGCACCAGGCTCGTCCAATAAAAACCGTTCTTCAAAAGGCAATAGATGTTCTTTTATATAAAGCCCTTTGCCCAACCATCGCCCATCGGGCTGTGCTAACACATAGCTTATTGTGTCTATTTTTTCGACCCCTTTTGGGTTGCGCCATGCCGTAATAAAATGAATGTTAGAAAAGGGATAATCATCGTCGTGGCGTAACACCCAATAAAGCGAAACTTCTTTTTCAGGAAGTCGATTGGTATAACTAAATTCAACCCATTGTTCTTGGTTCCAGCCCTCTTCGGGAAGCTCCTCAAACAGCAATGCTCCCTTGTCGAAACAACCCTCCAATAAAAACATTGCGGCAATAAGAAAAACTTTTTTTATCACGATTTCTGAATCGTCTTTAAATGATGTGCACGTCCTTTTTTAAATATTTTATTGCTGTTCTGCTTTCCTTTGCGCAATGCTTTTTGCTCCGCTTCTGGCAGCGCAACAATTTCAGCACAAGCATCGGAGCAGCAACTGTCAAATTTCTCAGCACAAGAAGGACATTGAATAAACAACAAATGACAGGCTTCATTGGCACAATTCACGTGGGTGTCGCATGCAGTACCGCATTGATGACACCTAGCAATTACATCTTCTGAAATGGTTTCGCTTCGTCGTTCATCAAACACAAAATTCTTTCCAACAAACTTGTTTTCAAGTCCTTGATTCTTCACTTGCCGCGCATATTCAATAATACCTCCCTCAAGTTGATATACGTTCTTAAACCCCTTGTGCTTAAAGTATGCACTGGCTTTCTCGCAACGAATTCCACCCGTACAATACATCACCAAGTTTTTGTCTTCTTTATGTTCAGCGAGGTCTTCTTCAATAATGGGCAAGGAGTCACGAAAGGTATCCACATCAGGTGTAATAGCCCCTTGAAAATGACCAATTTCACTTTCGTAATGATTCCGCATATCCACCACTATGGTGTCTTCTTGGTTGGTAATCGAATTAAACGCCTCAGCACTTAGGTGAACGCCTTTGTTGGTAACATCAAAAGTGTCGTCATTTAGGCCATCTGCAACAATTTTGTTCCGCACTTTTATCTTGAGTTTTAAGAACGATTTGTTGTCTTGTTCAATAGCAATATTAAGGCGAATACCGTTTAAAAAATCAATGCTGTCAAGGTGTTCCTTAAAGGCGTCAAATTTGGGTGCAGGTACAGATAATTGGGCATTTACGCCTTCGTGAGCGACATAAATACGTCCCAAAACATCTAATGCATTCCAAGAAATAAAAAGATGGTCGCGCAACACTTCAGGATTGCCAATGTGTGCATAGGAGTAAAAGGATAAGGTCAGGCGTTCTTCGCCAGCCGCGTCGATAAGGGCAGCGCGTTCTTGCGCGCTTAATGTGTTGTACAGTTGCATGCTATACAGGATTAAGATTACGTAGCAAAGGTATCAAATTAAAAATGCGTATAAAAAAAGGCTGAGCCATAGAAAAATTGTACTTTAGCATGAAGCTAAAAAAAGAAGCATGAGTAACGAAAAAGACGCAAAACTTAAAGCACTACAGTTAACCTTAGATAAATTAGATAAAGCCTACGGCAAGGGCGCGGTCATGAAAATGGGCGACAGCGTTATCGAACAAGTAGAAGTTATTTCTTCGGGTTCCCTTGGTCTTGATGTGGCGTTGGGCGTTGGTGGATATCCACGCGGTAGAGTTGTTGAAATTTACGGTCCAGAATCTTCAGGGAAAACAACCCTAACATTGCACGCCATTGCTGAATGCCAAAAAGCAGGCGGTATTGCCGCATTTATTGATGCAGAACACGCTTTTGACCGGTACTACGCCAAAAACTTGGGCGTGGAGATTGATGATCTTATTATTTCACAACCCGATCACGGGGAACAAGCGTTGGAAATTGCGGATAACCTCATTAGGTCTGGAGCAGTGGATATTGTGGTGGTTGACTCGGTAGCAGCATTGACTCCGAAAAGTGAAATTGAAGGCGAAATGGGTGATTCTAAAATGGGACTACACGCCAGATTGATGTCACAAGCGCTGCGTAAACTTACGGGATCTATCAGCAAAACAAATTGTACCGTTATTTTCATCAATCAATTGCGTGAAAAAATTGGCGTTATGTTTGGAAACCCTGAAACTACTACAGGTGGAAATGCATTAAAATTTTATGCTTCGGTGCGTTTAGACATCAGACGCTCAACACAAATCAAAGACACCAACGGCGCTGTGATGGGGAACAAAACCCGCGTGAAAGTGGTGAAAAATAAAGTGGCTCCGCCATTTAAAACGGTCGAGTTTGACATCATGTATGGCAAAGGAATTTCGCGCATTGGCGAGTTGTTAGATATTGGTGTAGAAGCAGAAATCATCAAAAAAAGCGGTTCGTGGTTTAGTTATGGCGACACCAAATTGGGTCAAGGTAGAGACGCGGTAAAAACACTTTTGGATGACAATCCAGAACTTGCTGAAGAAATCGAGGGAAAAATTAAAGAAATTATTGCTACTGCGGAGTAATTCCTATTTATAGCCTTCTTTTTTGAGTGCTTCACGCATAAAATCACGCACTTGTTCTTTTAGTTCAGGGATGTCTTTTTGTGTCAGTCCTTTTGTGCTAATGGGCGCGTGCACATGTGCACGAACGATGCCAGGTTTTCCTACCCAGTATTTATACGAAAATTGAAAAGGAAATCGCTTTTTGCAATCTGGTAATGTAATGGGAACGATGGGAATTTGATGCTCAACAGCAATGCTGAAAGCCCCATTCTTAAAAGGCGCTAAAAACACCTCAGGCTCTGGCACCAACCCTTCGGGATAAATGACCATATTAAATCCCAATTCTAATTTACGCTTGGCTTGTACATAAACGTTTTTCCTGCTAGAAATACTGTCGCGATTGACCAAAATAGCAGCGCGCTTGTAAATTGTAGCAAAAAAAGGCAGGCGATCTAACTCCATTTTTCCTACAAAAACGGCAGGTTTCCGAATCGCCATAAACGTCATCATAATGTCAATCATACTCAAATGATTTGCCACAAACATATATTGCCTACTGTAGTCTAAGGTCACTTTGTGTTTGATGACAGGAATAAACCCCATTCCAAACATGATGAGCGGTGACCAAAAATAGCGGGCTGCATAGAAAATACCTGCATACCACTTTTCTCTTGTAAGACACAATAGTAAAAAGGGGAATACGATCAACAGGCCTAGACCTGAAATAATATAAAACCAAATGTTCCAAAGCCCTAAAAGTGCTTTGCGTATGTAAACCATAGCGTCAAAAATAGCAATTGATGCGTGAATTCCGTTATTTTTGTGCAGACACAATTTTTATGGCACGCATCCTTACGGGCATTCAAAGTACAGGCACACCACATTTAGGCAACTTATTGGGTGCTATACTTCCAGCCATTGATATGGCAAAAAACAGCAATGAAGAAGCTTTTTTGTTTATTGCCGACATGCACTCGCTTACGCAAATCAAAGACGCGAATCAACTTAAAGCAAACACACAAGCGACGGCAGCAGCGTGGCTGGCTTGCGGCTTAGATCCCGATAAAGCTTGTTTTTACCGCCAGTCTGATGTGCCCGAAGTAACTGAATTGGCGTGGTATTTAAATTGTTGTTTTCCCTACAGCCGACTGTCGTTGGCACATTCGTTTAAAGACAAAGCAGACCGATTGGAAGATGTAAATGCGGGATTGTTTACCTATCCCATGCTTATGGCGGCAGACATTTTACTTTACGATGCAAATACGGTTCCTGTAGGAAAAGACCAATTACAACATTTAGAAATGGCGCGTGATGTGGCAAGTCGTTTCCACGCCGCATATGGCGATACCTTTGTGCTCCCCGAAGCCAAACTGCAAACCGATACCCAGTATGTTTTAGGGACAGATGGCAGTAAAATGAGTAAATCTAAAGACAATACCATTAATATTTTCTTGCCAGAAAAGAAATTGCGTAAACAAATAATGTCCATTGCAACAGACAGTACGCCACTAGAAGCTCCCAAAAATCCAGATACGTGTACGGTATTCTCCTTGTATTCGCTTATCGCAACGGAAACTGAGATTGCGACCATGCGCTTAAATTATGAAGCCGGTGGTTTTGGCTACGGTCATGCCAAACAAGCCTTATATGAGGCTATTTTGGAGCGCTTTGCTACAGCCAGAATGCAATTTGATTCCTTGATGGAACAACCTGAAGTTTTAGAGGCACAACTTCAAAAAGGGGCTAAAAAAGCGCGAAAGGTTGCACAAGAGGTGTTACAGCGTGTACGCACCAACGTGGGGTTTTCGCCTAAATCGTTTTAAACTGCTTACCCGCTTGTGCCATCACGGCACCTTTCATTTCCAACTGAAATAAGATACTCGCGATTTCACTTACTTTGAGTTTGGCGTCTAAAGCAATAAGATCGATGTGTTTTGGTGTACCACTCATATGGCTTATTACCTGTTTTTCTTTTTCGTTGAGTTCAATAAAAAGCTTGGCTTGCGGTATCGGATTTTGACGTTGTTTCCAGCCTAAGGCGCGCGCCACATCATCACCGTTTGTAATGCATTCTGCCTGTCTTGTTTTGATGAGTTCCAAACATCCGCTTGCGGTTACATCGTTTGGTCTGCCGGGCGCAGCAAACACATCACGTTGGTAGCTGTTGGCGTAATGTGCCGTGGTGAGCGCACCGCCTTTTTCACGCGATTCTACTATGATGGTGGCTTGTGCAAGCCCTGCAATGATGCGATTACGTTGTAAAAAATGTGCCCGTTGAAAAGGCTCTTTTGCCCAGACTTCAGACAAAAACCCACCTGTTTCTTCAATGCGTTTTCGGTATTTTGCATGTTGCTTGGGATAACATCCTAAAATGCCATGCCCCATACAGCCAAAAGTAACTAATCCATTGTCTAGTGCTGCAATGTGCGACTCGATATCTATGCCATAAGCAAACCCCGAAACAATTATGGGCTGATAGGGTGCAAGTTCTTTGACCAACTGCCTAACAAAAGCCTTTCCTTGTTCGCTGGGTTGTCGTGTGCCTACAATACTTATAATACGTGTCGTATTTGGAAAAGGTTGCCCCGAATAAAACAGCACCAATGGCGCATCTGTACATTGATGTAAGGAGGCCGGAAAATTCGTATCGGAATAGGCAACCCAATTGATATTGCGTTTCTCTATAAGTGCCACTTCTTTTTCGGCAGCTTTGAGGATGTTCTGTGTCTCGGAATTCCGAAATACTTTTGAAATTGCTTCAAATTGGGATTGGGTTGTGTGTTCGATTTTTTCAAAAACGGCAGCTGCATTACCAAAATGACGAATGAGTTTTCGCGCGGTTTTACATCCAACTTTGGGCATTTTTGGAAGCGCAAGTGTAGCGATGAGTTCTGTTTTTTCCATAAGATTGGGTTCTTGTAAAAATACAAAAACAGAAGTTTTCATGATTTACACAAAAAATGTACATTTGTGATATGGACCTTTCAGCGCATATCTACTACTTATTGTACAAATACGACTGTATTACTGTACCTGGTTTTGGGTCTTTTTTGGTGCAGCAAAAAGCAGCCTATTTCGATGCGGATGCTCAATTGTATTTCCCTCCTTCAAAAGTAGTGTCGTTTAACGAACAATTGCAATCCAACGATGGCATCTTAGCCTCTCATTTGGCAACTTCATTTGGACAAAGCTATGAGCGTGCTGTTATGGACATGCATCAAGAAACCATTGCTTGGAAAGAAGCCGTTCAAAAGGATACCCTTCGTTTACCAACATTGGGAACGCTTGCGCTTAATACGGAAGGAAAATTGGTGTTTACTCCCGAAAGTGGGTTAAACTTTTTGGCAGCGAGTTATGCGCTTCCTGAAGTGCCTGCACAACCGATTTCCAGAACGACTGTCGAGCAACCCGCCAAACCACCGGTATATTTTGAGCTTGATCAAACAAAATCGAAACGTGTTTTTGGCTATGTAGCTGTTGCAGCAAGTGTTTTGGCTTTGTTTGCAGTGGGCTCAAATAGTTTTTTAAACCAACAAGCCGACGCACTATGGCAAACCGAGCAATCGCTGCGTGAAACGGCACGCGAACAAGCAGCGCTTTCGGTTTATGATTTGGGTGAATTGCCAACCCTCACAATCAACCTTCCAAAACCAATTCCAGTTGCAGGCTTTCACGTAATTGCAGGCTCATTTAGAAGTGAAGCAAACGCACAACGACTGGCAACTTCCCTACAGCGAAAAGGCTATAACGGTGCAAAAAAATTAGGGCAAACGCCACAAGGGTTTTATCAAGTTTCCTTTGCCTCTTTCCCCACAAAACGCGAAGCGTATAACGCCATGTCAGGCATCAAGCGCGACAATTACCCAGATGCGTGGGTACTGAAAAAATAATTCCAATGAAACCAAAGCACCCAGAGCAGTCCAAGACGGTTATGACCGACTTGGTGTTACCCTCAGATACAAACCCCATTAATAATCTTTTTGGTGGTGAATTGTTGGCACGAATGGATCGCGCGGCTTGTATTGCAGCCCAACGCCACTCAGAGCAATTTGTGGTTACGGCTTCGGTAAATCACGTGCATTTTAGAAAGCCCGTTCCCCTTGGAAGTGTGCTTACGTTAGAGGCAAAAGTATCCCGTGCGTTTGGCACCTCTATGGAAGTGTTTATTGATGTGTGGATCGAAACACAAGGCGGCACCTCGCGCGAAAAAGTAAACGAAGCGATTTACACGTTTGTTGCCGTAAGCAAGGCAGGTAAGCCTGTGGAGGTACCGCCCGTGCAACCCGAAACGGAACTCGAGCAAACACGCTTTGATGGCGCCCTCCGCCGTAGGCAGCTTAGCCTTATCTTGGCAGGGAAACTTACGCCAGACAAAGCCACAGAACTCAAAGCGCTTTTTAGTTAGGGTTTCTTTGGTACGAGACACAGACGCGTAGCAGGTCGAACGAAATCAGGTATATATATTATGAGCCCTAATAACAGTTAGGTACATTCAACCCCAAAAAATTAAATGAAAAGCGTAGGCAATATCGGTTTAAACAATTTGGGGTTTTGCTCTTATCTAAAGTACCAAAAAAATATGAATTTGGTTTTAATGCAAGGCTTTTAGGCGCATGGTGTAAAGATTAAATCTTTGTTAAACACAAAAAAATTTCGCTAAAGATGATAACTTGCACTAATAAACCATAAATCAACTGTTGTGAAAAACCAGTTTTTGTATGTTGCTTTTGCACTCCTTTTTGGGAGTTGTGCATCCACGAATATAAGCGAGGAACCGGCACAAGAAACCAAGCCCAATTATGGAGGTCCAGGCTTAAGCGTGGAGGCCTATTATGCGCCGGCACGAAACGCAGCTGGCGAAGAACTAAAAGCACTGCTTCACGAAATTATAGACGACCACAAAGCATTTCCTTACACCGCATCAACTACCGACACCTGGGATATTTTAAATCAGTCCGACAAAGACCCAAATAATTCGAGTAATGTGCTCTTGATATACACGCGAGAATCGGTGGAAGGAGCACAAGAATACAACGGTGGCGCAGGATGGAACAGAGAACACGTTTGGGCAAAGTCTAGAGGCAATTTTGGGACTTCCACAGGGACAGGCACCGACGTACACAACCTAAGAGCAAGCAATATTCAAGTGAATACGCAACGCTCCAATCACAGTTTTGATACCTGCTTAACGGATTGCGACACGACATTTGGCAACAAATACAAAGAAGTAAACGACCACGGTATTTTTGAACCCCGAGATGAAGACAAAGGCGATGTAGCCCGAATACTCTTTTATATGGCTATTCGATATGAAGGCGATACAACAGGCGAGCGCGATTTAGAACTCCTCGACAATACGCAAGCTTGGCACAGCAAAAATCCTTATCATGGTGTAAAACAAACCTTATTGGAATGGCACGTTCAAGACCCCGTAGATGATTTTGAACGAAACAGAAACAATGCGATTTATCAATTCCAACACAATCGAAATCCTTTTATTGACCACCCTGAGTTGGTGGCCTACATTTGGGGCGACAAACAAACAGCGATGTGGCAATAGCCTTGCCCGTAAAAGACTCCACACTTGTTTTGTACCTTTGCGCTTTAATAAAGCGATATGATATTTTCCATGACAGGGTACGGCAAAGCCGAACACAGCACGCAAGGCAAAAAGCTGCGTATTGAAATCAAGTCGTTAAACAGCAAATCGCTAGACCTTAATTTTCGTGTGCCGCCCAAATACCGTGGCTTAGAATTAAGCTCGCGAAAAGCCTTATCTGAGGCATTGCATCGTGGAAAATTAGAAGTCAATGTGTTTGAAGAATGGGTAGATGCGCAAGAAGCTGCACAACTAAATACCGCGGTGATACACAACTACCTCGAGCAGTTAAAAGCCATACAACCCCTTTCAGACGAAACACTTTTGCCATTGGCCATGCGCCTACCTAACGTATTGGCCGCTACCAACGATGAACTCACAGATGAGGAGCAAGCCGTATTTCTAAACACGCTACAAGATGCCGTTTCCCAATTGGTAATGTATCGCCAACAAGAAGGGTTGTCGTTAGGACAAGACCTCAACGCACAGTTGGAACAAATCGACACCCAACAAAAACACATCGCTGATGAGGCCGCTTCAAGAATTGACGAACGCCGTCAAAAACTGGAAGACAACCTTCAACAAATAGCCGTAGAATACGACCAAGAACGCCTGGAGCAAGAGTTGGTGTATTACCTTGAAAAATGGGATATTAACGAAGAACTGGTGCGCCTGCAACACCATTTGGAATACTTCCATGCAACGCTTCAAGAAGACACGCCTACCAAAGGCAAAAAATTAGGATTTATTGCGCAAGAATTAGGACGTGAGATAAATACCATTGGTTCAAAAGCCAATGATGCCGGCCTGCAAAAACGCGTGGTCATGATGAAAGATGCGCTCGAACGCATCAAAGAACAAGTACTAAACGCCCTGTAATGAAACAAGGAAAATGCATTGTTTTTTCTGCGCCTTCGGGAAGTGGCAAAACCACCTTGGCAAAGCATTTATTGGATCAGGACGATTTTAAACTGGAATTTTCCATCTCTGCTACCACCAGACCGCCACGTGGTAACGAGCAGCACGGCAAAGACTATTACTTTTTAACGGAAGAGGAATTTAAAGCCAAAATAGCGGAAGCTGCGTTTGCTGAATACGAAGAGGTTTATCCGGGGATGTTTTACGGGACTTTAAAATCGGAACTGGAGCGCATTTGGGAACGTGGCAAGAATGTATTGTTTGATATTGATGTAGTAGGTGGACTAAATATCAAAAAACAATACCCTAGTAATACCATGGCTGTTTTTGTTAAAATACCAAATATTGCAGACTTAAAAGCACGATTACAACTTCGCGGAACAGATACGGAAGAAAAAATTGCCATGCGTATAGCCAAAGCCGAAACCGAGCTAGAACGCGCTGTTGATTTTGATCACATTGTCCTAAACGACAAGCTGGAAACCGCCAAACAGGACGTACAGGAATTGGTATTCAATTTTCTAAACCAATGAAACGGGTTGCGCTTTTTTTTGGCAGTTTTAATCCCATTCACAACGGACATATCCATATTGCACAAGAGGTACTACGCCAACAAAAAGCCGATGAGGTGCAGTTTGTGCTTAGTCCGCAAAACCCGCATAAGCCCGCAACCGAATTGCTTCCCGAACACCACCGCTGGAACATGCTACAACTTGCACTGGAACCCCAACCAAAGATGATTCCAAACGACATAGAACTGTATTTGCCAAAGCCGAGTTACTCCGCAGCAACGCTTCAAAAACTAACGCAAGAAAATCCCGATACTACCTTTCTGATGGTATTGGGTGCAGACACTGCCGCATCGCTGCCGAGTTGGAAAAATGCCGACTACCTGATGCAATTTCCACGCATCGTATATCCCAGAAAAGGTATCGCCTTGGAAAATAACGCCTCAGAAACGGTACTTCAAAACGTATCCCTACAAGACATTTCCGCCACGCAAATTCGATTGGAAAAAAAGGGGAACAGGCTTAAGAATTGGCTTCCAGAAGCAGTTTTAATTTACATCAAAACCCACCAACTATTTAGTGATACTTAATCTTCCGCAGTATCCGTTGCGTATCTTTTAGGCTTTGGTAGGCGCTTTCGCCGTGTTTTTTCATGATGCCCGAGAGGTCATGCAGCTTGTCTTTGGCTTCTTCAAATCCGTTGAGGTAGCACAACATATAGGTAGGGGCCAAATTGATGATATCCGCCTTTTCGTTTTTGGTAAGGCTGGTGCTTTTACGCAGTTTTTCGCAAAGGGAGTTGTTGGCATTATAGATATGATGCAATAGCTTTTTTTCAAACCTAGGCGGTGAAAACAAAAACTCGGAGTCAATTTGATACGACCCCTTATCATCAAACAAAAAAGATATGCGCTCTAAAGGGTAGTATTTAAAGCGATCGTTAAAACCCAAACGCACATACTCGATAAGACTAAACGAATGCGCATCCACCTCAATTTCCACTTCATCGTGAGAGGAGTAAAATAATTTTACATGCTCATTGATAAGCTCCACATCAACGCGCGAAAAATAGCTTTTTCCTTTTACTCGTTTTTCCAGCCCAGCCCAACACACCACAAACGATTCTTTAAACACTTTGTATTGCGGGTGTAAGTTGCTGTCGTAGCGGTGTACAAAGTCAATTACCCCGTCGAGTGTAAGCTCTATGTTGTTGTGCGCATGCTTTTCGATTTCGGCAACAACTTCGGAGTTGACATCCTTGATTTCTAGGTCAAAAACCTTAGACATGGAAATACTACCGTCTCTAAAAAATACGGAACCGCCGAAATATTTCCAGATATTTTTTCGCAGTGCTGTCATTTTTTCGATGGGTCTGATGGTCACCAACCCGACTACTTTTCCCTCGGGCAAGTGCGGAAAGTGTATGTTTTCGTAGAGCACAACGGGGGGATTGTCCAAATAGGCATTGATGAGGTTTTGCAGTTTGGCATCGTCAAAAAAGTCAACGCCACAAATGTCATTGTCTTCGTCCTTCACACCCACCACGATGTAGGAGTTGTTTTTGGGGTTTGAATTCGATAGCGCACAAATATGTTTTAAAAACTTGGCTTTTCCTTCTTTATCACCTAAGTTTAGCTGTCTTTTTTTATCGTAAAAACTGTTCTCATCGTTGTGCGCCAACAGGTTTTTGATGAGCAGTCTTTTGTTAATCATGACCTCAATTTCTAACAAAGGTAAAAAGCTTTGCATACTATTTTTGTAATCAACATGGGAAACGCTACTTTTAACCTATTATTAACAACCCCGCTGCTTTTTTTTTTTGATTTTGCGGCAAAAATTGTAAACACCTAAATTATGAGCGATACCGCTGTAGATATTAAAGCGTTAAATGAACGTATTGAAAAAGAGAGCGCTTTTATAGATATCCTTACTCTTGAAATGAATAAGGTTATTGTGGGACAACAACACATGGTAGAACGCCTACTCATCGGACTATTAGGGCAAGGGCATATCTTACTTGAAGGTGTTCCTGGGTTGGCAAAAACACTTGCCATTAACTCCCTGAGTAAAGCCGTAAAAGCAAGTTTTAGCCGGATTCAATTCACCCCCGATTTGCTTCCTGCCGATGTGATTGGAACAATGATATACAACACCAAGGAAAACGATTTTAGCATTAAGAAGGGACCTGTATTTGCCAACTTTGTTCTTGCAGATGAAATCAACCGTGCGCCTGCCAAAGTGCAGTCGGCTCTGTTAGAAGCCATGCAAGAAAAGCAGGTCACCATTGGAGACGAAACCTTTAAACTAAAGCTACCGTTTTTGGTTATGGCAACCCAAAACCCCGTAGAACAAGAAGGAACCTATCCGCTTCCCGAAGCGCAGGTGGACCGATTTATGCTTAAGGTCATCATTGATTATCCAAAACTTGCCGACGAGCAGCTCATTGTTCGTGCGAATTTGAACGATTCTTTTGGTAAGATAAACCCTGTTATTTCAACGACTCAAATCAGTAAAGCACAAAAAGCCGTTCGCGAAGTGTATATGGATGAAAAAATTGAAAAGTATATTTTAGATTTGGTTTTTGCCACACGCTATCCCGATCAGTATAAATTACAATCACTAAAACCGCTTATCAGTTTTGGTGCGTCGCCAAGGGGGAGTATCAACTTGGCAACGGCGGCAAAATGCTATGCCTTTATAAAACGTAGGGGGTATGTAATTCCGGAAGATGTACGCGCCGTGATTTTTGACGTGTTGCGTCATCGTATTGGCATTACGTATGAGGCAGAAGCCGAAAATATTACGTCGGAAGATATCATTCAGCGCATTGTAAATGCGGTAGAAGTACCTTAGAACAATCCCACATTTTTGATATGGACACAAAAGAGCTTTTAAAGAAAGTTCGGAAGATTGAGATTAAAACCCGCCGATTGAGTAATCATATTTTTGGGGGGGAATATCAAAGTACGTTTAAAGGGCGTGGCATGACCTTTAGCGAGGTGCGTCAATACCAATACGGAGACGATGTCCGTGCCATAGACTGGAATGTTACTGCGCGGTATCAAGAACCCTACGTAAAAGTTTTTGAAGAAGAACGCGAGCTTACGCTTATGCTTTTGGTAGACGTTAGTGGCTCCGCCAATTTTGGAACACAGCAACAGCTCAAACGCGATATGATTACCGAAATTGCAGCAACGCTTGCCTTTTCTGCCTTGCAAAACAACGATAAAGTTGGGCTTCTCCTTTTTTCCGATGAAGTGGAACTTTTTATTACGCCCAAAAAAGGAAAGTCACATGTGCTTCGTATCATTCGTGAGTTGCTTGAACAAAAACCAAAAAGCCCAAAAACAAACCTTTCTGCTGCGTTAGAATTTATGAGTCGTGTTCTTAAAAAACGAGCTATTGTATTTGTACTTTCAGATTTTCTTGACACTGGTTACGATCAGGCGGTGCAGTTGGCTGCACGCAAGCACGACCTCACAGGCATTCGCCTTTTTGACCCCATGGAAGCCAAACTTCCAGCGGCAGGTCTGCTCTATATGAAAGATGCTGAGACAGGCAAGAATAAATGGGTAAACAGCTCATCCAAAAGTGTACGCACGGCATATGCGCTAGCACACCGAAAAACAGCAGATTATTTCAGCGGGCAATTTACCCGTCACGGTGCGGGAGCCATTTCTTGCGCCACAAACGAAAGCTATGTCAAAAAACTATTAACCTATTTTAAAAGTCGTGGATAGATTTTTTCGCTTGTTGGTTTTGATTTTTGGTACCACTTGGGCAATGGCACAAACCCAAGTGCGTATAAGTGCAGACACGCTTTCCGTAAAACTCGCCGAGCAAATCAATGTAAAAATTTCTGTTTCTGCTGCGAATAATCCGCAAATTCAGTTTCCCCCACTACAAGCGTTTAGCCCGTTTGAAGTGATAGATACCACAGCCGTTGACACCCTCGTTTTAAATAAGATTAAAACGTTCACAAAAACCTATGCAGTGATTCACTTTGATACGGGACAAATTATATTACCCGCCCAAAAAGTTGTTGTTGATGGGAGTTTATTTTCCACAGACTCACTGCAAATTCAAGTGAATGATGTTATGGTGGATACCTTACAACAACCGCTTTTCCCCATCAAAACCATATTGCCCATGGCAAAAAACACCACAGGTTGGTGGAAGCCTTATGCGTACGGATTTTTAATTTGCTTCCTTCTTGCTGTAGGATATTTCTTGGCAACACGAACACAACAACGCATTCGTGCCAAGCGACGTAAATTACCCCCTTTTGAGCGTGCTATTCAAGCCTTGCAGGCCCTTGAAAATAAGCAGTTAGATAAACAAGAAGAGTATAAAGAATACTACTCCGAAATGACAGATATTGTTAAAAATTATTTGGAAGATGAAGCGCATATAGATGCACTTGAAAGTACCTCCGATGAACTCTTAACAAAATTGGAATTGCTTCGCGATACAGGAAACTTGGACTTAACGTCTGAAACCATAGATCACCTAAAAGAAGTGTTGCTCACTGCCGATTTGGTAAAGTTTGCCCGTGCGATGCCCGAAGAACGATTGGCGCGTTTGGACAGAACTAAAATTGAGGCCGTTGTAAAAGAAACGCAAGCAGCACTCCCCGAACCTACAGAAGAAGAGCGCCTTCAAAACGAGGCGTATGCACGCATGCGACGCAAGCAACAACAGCGCAAACGCCTGCAAATAGCAGGACTTTCTGTATTGGGTGTTATGGTAGTTTTCGCTTCTGTGATGATTTTCAACTACGGCGCCATGCAAGCCAAAGACCGTGTTTTTGGACACCCAACGCTGGAATGGCTGGAACAAGATTGGGTTATAAGCAGCTACGGCATTTCCGAAATGCAGCTTAACACCCCCGATGTTTTGGGGCGTAAGGCATTGCCAAATCGATTGCATCAACAGTTTGTGTTGGGCAGCTTAGAGGATGCTTTCTTGATCGTATTATACATGGAGCACTCCAAAGCCAAAGAGGAGCAAACGATCGACTTACAACAAAAAGTGGATAATGTGATTGGCTATTTTGATAGCATGGGCGCAACCAATATTTTCCAAAAACAAAACGATTATTCCACTACCTCGGGGATTGAAGGGATTGTTGCATCAGGATCTTTTGATTGGATAAAGAAAAACGGCAAATCGCAGCGCAAAACCTACGAGGTATATCATTTTACAGAAAATAAAGGCTTTCAACAATTGCAATTGGTTTACGATCGCGACGACCGCTACGCCAAAGAACTTATCGAACGTATTTTGGGTAGTATTGCATTTAAAACCGAAACCCCATGACGGAATATACATTTGCTAATCCTGAATTTTTCTGGGGCCTTTTAGTCATCCCACTTCTTGTGGCATGGCATATATTCTCACGTAAAAAGCAGGTAGCGCATGTACTTAATCCAAGTGTAAAAGCCTTTACCAAATCGGGGAGTTTACCCAAATGGCAGCCTATTTTAGTCGTACTACGTATGGTGGCAATTGCGCTAATTTTGGTGGCTTTGGCACGTCCGCAAACGCAAGACGTAAGCACGCAAACCAAAACAAATAAAGGCATTGACATAGTAATGGCAATCGATGTTTCATCAAGTATGCTTGCCCGAGACTTAAAACCCAATCGCCTATCGGCACTTAAAAAAGTTGCCGCTGATTTTATTTCCAAACGTACCTCAGACCGTATTGGATTAGTAGTTTATGCAGGCGAGAGTTATACCAAAACACCCATTACTTCCGACAAAGCACTTGTTGTAGATGTGCTTGGAAAAATAAACTTTGACGGCGTAATTAACGATGGAACTGCAATTGGAATGGGGCTTGCCACCGCAGTAAACCGTCTGCGTGACAGCAAAGCCAAAAGCAAGGTTATTATTCTACTCACAGATGGGGTAAACAACACAGGTTTTGTTGATCCCAAAACCGCTGCAGGATTGGCAAGTTCTTTTGGTATCAAAACCTATACCATTGGGTTGGGAAGTAATGGCACTGCACCAGCACCAGCAGCCTTGAGACCAGATGGGACTTTTATATATCAGCTTAAAAAGGTTGAAATTGATGAGGAGTTGCTAAAATCGATTGCGGCAGAGACAGGAGGTAGTTATTACCGCGCTACGGATAATAAGAAATTAGAGGCTATTTACGAAGAAATCAATAAGCTGGAACGCACAGAGGTAGAAGAAATTCGCTACACCAAATACCACGAAAAGTTTCGTGTATTTGTTTTTTGGGCCATGGCAGCTCTGCTGCTAGAATGGATATTACGTCACACCCTTTTTAAATCGGCAATGACATGATACAGTACGAACAAACCCTATATTTTTATTTGCTGCTACTTATCCCGGTTTTGGCATTGGGATATACGCTATTTACCCTTTGGAAAAAGCGTGTACAACAAAAGCTTGCTTCAGCAACAATGTTGGCGCATATTGCACCCGAACGCTCTTTTTTTAAAGGTTGGGTAAAGCAAGTATTGTTGTGGCTGGGGTTGGCATGTATATGCTTCGGATTGGTTAATCCGCAAATAGGTACCGAACTAGAAACCGTAAAGCGAGAAGGGGTGGATTTGGTCTTTGCCATTGACGTGTCTAAAAGCATGCTGGCAGAAGATATTGTGCCAAACCGATTGGAAAAAGCCAAGCGATTAACAAGTGAACTCATCAATCAATTGGTCAGCGACCGTGTAGGGATTATCGCTTATGCTTCTTCGGCAATTCCGCATTTGCCTATTACTACTGACTATGCCGCAGCTCGTATGTTTTTAACGTCTTTAGATACCAATATGATTTCCTCGCAAGGAACAGCAATTTCGGCAGCTACTCGCTTAGCAGAAACCTATTTTGATGATGAAAATCAAAGCAACAGAGTGGTATGCATCATATCTGATGGCGAAGATCATGGCGAAGATGCACTTATGGCTGCCAAGCAAGCCGCAGAAGAAGGCATTACCTTTTTTACCGTTGTTGTAGGTACCGAAAAAGGTTCCGTGATTCCAATTAAACAAGGCAGTGCAGTTTCCTATAAAAAAGATGCAGAAGGGGAAGTAGTCATTACCAAAAGCGATTTTGAACAGATGAAATCCATAGCAGAAGAAACGGACGGATTATTTTTAGAAGGTAACAATACCGAAGCCGTTGTAACAGCGATTATCGATCGCTTAAAAGAAATGGACAAACAAGAGTTTGAAGCCAAACAATTTGTTAAATTCAAGGACCAATTTCAATGGTTTTTGGGAATTGGATTATTTTTGATTGTATTAGATTTATTTTTGTTTTACAAAAAAACCCAATGGCTAAAAAAACTAAACCTATTTCATGATGCGTAAATTGTTTTGTATTGTTTTATGGTTGCCGCTGGTGGTTGCTGCGCAAGATGAAATGCGCTTACAACAAGCCGAAAATTATATTTTTGAGGGCAATGAAGCTTTTGACGCACTAGATGGCGTAGAAGCTGAAAAAAACTACCGCCGTGCTGCTGCAATTGGAACGAAAACAGATGTTGCACGTTTTAATATGGGTGCTACCTTGCAGCAAGACAATTATGTGGACGAGGCGCTTCGCGCTTATGCTGAGGTAACAAAAACCACTAAGGAACGCCCTAACAAACACCGTACGTTTCACAATATTGGCAATGCGCTGATGCAAATCAAAGATTACAAAGGCGCAGTTGAAGCTTATAAAAATGCGCTGCGAAACAATCCTAATGACGACGAAACCCGATACAATTATGCGTTAGCCAAGAAATTGCTGGAAGAAGAAAATCAAGATCAAGACCAGAAAGACAACCAAGACAATCAGGACAACCAAGACAATCAGGATAATCAAGATCAACAAAAGGATAAAAACCAAGACCAAGAGGGCGATAAGGATAAAGAGCAAGAGGGCGAAGACCAGCAAGACAAGAAAGACGAATCTGGCGACGAAGGTGAAAACGAAAAAGACGAAAAAGAGTCGGATAAAAACGATGAACAAGACCAACAAGGCGACAACGAAAAAGAACAGCAATCACCACAAGCAAGTCCTGCACAGTTATCGCCTCAACAGGTTCAGAATTTGTTAGAAGCCATGAACAACGAAGAGAAAAAAGTGCAAGACAAAGTAAACGCCAAAAAAGCAAAAGCCGTTGGCACAAAAAGTAAAAAAGACTGGTAATGAACAAAAAAGGGATTTGGTGTTTGTTGCTTGTCTTGGCGGTTTCGTCAAGGCTTTTTGGGCAAGTTTCGTTTGAAGCTACTGTTAGCAAAAACGAACTCGGCATCAATGAACGCTTGCGTGTGGAGTTTACCATGGATAAAGACGGCGATAATTTTCGACCACCTTCATTCGATGGATTTCGTGTTGTTGCGGGTCCTAATCAGTCTGTTAGTAATATGTTTGTTAACGGAAAGCGATCGTTTTCTAAAAGCTACACCTATTTTTTGACACCCCTTAAAAAAGGCACTACAAGTATTGGTCAAGCGTCTATTGAAATTGATGGTAATATATATAAAACCAGTCCGGTAAAAGTAGTTGTAACAGATGCTGTTGCGATTCCCAAAAATCCAAACGACCCAAATTATATAGCCTCTGAAAACGTACATTTGGTTGCCGAGTTATCAAGCAGCAAGGTTTATATAAACGAGCCTGTAACGGTAGTATATAAGCTCTACTTTGGCGGCAAAGTAAGACCCTCAGACGTAAACCCCATTGACACACCCGAGTATAAAGATTTTTGGTCGCAAGATATTCCGTCAAGACGTACGATAGACAGAGAAATGTATAAAGGTAAATCGTACAATTTTGTGGCGTGGCAGCAAACGGTCTTGTATCCACAAAGAGCAGGAAAACTACCCATCGCCCCACTAACCCTCGATGTGCAGTTAGATGTACCTACCAACCGTCGTGACTTTTTTGGCAATGAAATTTACACCCAAGTTTCGCGCACCATTACGGCAGGAAAACGTACACTAACGGTATTACCTTTCCCCGAAGAAGGAAAACCCAACACCTTTAACGGGGCTGTAGGCACATTTGAATTAGAGGTTAAAACATCTAAAACCGCTCTTAATGCTTCAGAGTCGTTGCAGGCCACGGTACAAGTGAAAGGAAAAGGAAACTTGAAGCTGTTTTCACTACCCGAATTGGTTACTCCTAGCGCACTCGAACGCTACGACCCAGAGTACAAAGAACAAGTAAACACCACCTTGGGAGGGATGCGCGGAACCATTGAGGACACCTATACTTTAGTGCCTCAGTATCAAGGAAAATATCCGATTCCATCTGTCCGGTTTTCCTATTTTGACCCAAGTACGAAATCATATAAAACATTGACGTCAAAAGAGGTTGTTATTGATGTCATTGAAGGACCAAAATCTCTTGGCACAACAGCATCAAATACTACTACAACAAATGCAGTAGAAGTACCCTCCATTTCCAATGCTTTTCAATTTATTGCACAACGCGCAAACTTCAAACCTGTAGTACAGTTACCCTTTATTGGAAGCTTGTTATTTTATATGTTGTTGCTATTCCCCATTTTACTTTTGAGTATTTATTTGGTGTTGCGCAAACGCACCCCCGATGCTGCCTTATTGGCGCAACGGCATAAGGCTAGATTGGCCAAAAAATATTTGGGTAAAGCAAAGCGGAATATGTCAGATGCAACGGATTTTTATGTGGCACTGGAAGGAGCACTTCACAACTATGTCAAGGCGCGTTTGCATATTCAAACGGCAGATTTTAGTAAAGAAAAGATGGAGGCATTACTCACCGAAAAAGGGGTTGACACCCAAACCGTTGCGCTCTTTATTCAGGTACTCACCAATTGTGAGTTTGCCCGATACACGCCAAGTTCAAGAAGTAGTATGGAGCAAGATTATGCCACCGCCGTAGAGGCCATAACCCAAATGGACAAACAATTTTAGATATGAGAACGATTTCACTTGTTGTACTTCTTTCGTGTTTTGTTTGCGTGGGGCAATCATCCGAAGACTTATTTCGCGAAGGGAACAACGCCTACAACCAAGGCGATTATGACCGTGCTATAGTGTATTATGATTCTATCCATTCGATGGGTGTGCACGCTGCGGAGCTCTATTATAATTTAGGAAATGCATATTACAAACAAAATGCGATCGCTTCAAGTATTTTGAATTACGAAAAAGCACTTTTGATGGATGCTAACAATTCGCAAGTGCTGAATAACTTGGCATTCGCCCAAAACATGACGTTAGACCGTTTTTCGCCCTTGCCTGAAAGCGACCTTAAAAAAACAACAGATCGTCTGTTGTTTTTGACTTCTGTTCGTGGTTGGAGTATTGCCGTAGTGGGTTTTATTTGGCTCACAGCACTGTTATTTTTCTTATATATCAAGTCGGGTAGAAGTGGTACGAAACGCTTTTTTTTCAGTGGTTTTGTTCTAACAGCGTTTGTTGCAATATTGGCGTTAAGCGCTGCATTAAAACAAAAAAATATTTTAGAAAAGACACGACCTGCCATTGTTTTTGCTCAGCAAGAGGATTTTAGAGCTGAGCCCAATTTAAGGGCTGAAGTACTGCTGAACATTCATGAGGGAACAAAAGTTTTTGTTCAAGACGAAGTGGAAGATTGGGTAAAGATAAAGCTGATAAATGGTGCTTTTGGGTGGATTCCGCAAAGCAGCATTCAGTATGTTAGCTTTGCTGCAGAATAGGTGGAAGTTCGTCTATCGGGTTAATATCTGTATTTATTTGCTCAAATAAATAAGCACCAAAATTTTGTAGCGGCTCAAAGAACAAAGAACCTTTGGTGATGTTTTCTGGCAAGAAAGGAACAAAAACGTTAATTTGACCCAAAATCCATATCAAAACCCCACAAATTACCAACCATTTGCACATCCCAAAAATGGCGCCCAATAGCCTGTTTAGAAAGCCAAGCAAAATCACTTTTGCTAACTTGGTGAGCAGCTTTCCAATCCATGCTACGCCAATGATAATACCCACAAACGTCAGGGCAAACGCCAAAAGCGGTAGGTATTCCCAAGCCAAGTATTTTGCCAATAGATCGGCGGTAAAACTTGAAAAATGAAGTGCTCCAAAAACACCTAATACCAATGCTAACAACGAGGCAATTTCAACAAAAAAACCACGAAAAGCCCCACGAATAAGCCCGTAGAAAAGCAAACAAACCACAGCAATATCGATATAGTTAAGCGGCATATCACAAATGTACGCATAGATTTGTTTCCGATGACGGTACTATGTACGGAATGTGTATTTTTGCCCCTATGATAGAGAGCATCAAGGCACACATAAACGACGTGGCGGCTTTTACGGCGGCGTCTGCCGACGAAGTAGAACAGTTTCGCATTGCGTATTTGGGTAAAAAGGGACATATCACCAAGCTTTTTGCTGATTTTAGAAACGTACCTAACGACCAAAAAAAGGAGTACGGGCAATTGCTAAACCAGTTAAAAACCGAAGCGCAAGCAAAGGTGAATGAGTTGCAATCAAGTTTAGGCAGGAATACTACAGCAAAAGGAGCTTTAGATGATATCACACGGCCTGGTCAACCGATTCCTTTGGGTGCGCGCCACCCCATTAGTATTGTTCGAGATAAGGTCATAGATGTGTTTAGTAGCATTGGATATGGGCTTTCTTCAGGCCCAGAAGTGGAAGACGACTGGCATAATTTTACGGCTTTGAATTTGCCCGAGCATCACCCTGCGCGTGATATGCAAGACACTTTTTTTGTCCAAACAGACCCAGATGTGATGTTGCGAACGCACACCTCTTCTGTACAGGTACGCCACATGGAAAGCAATCAACCGCCAATTCGGATTTTATCTCCAGGACGTGTATTTAGAAACGAAGCCATTTCAGCGCGTTCGCATTGTGTTTTTCATCAAGTAGAGGGGTTGTACATTGACCGTAACGTGTCTTTTGCAGACCTAAAACAAACGCTTTTATATTTTACCAAAGCCATTTTTGGCACGGCTGAAATACGCCTTCGTCCTTCTTATTTTCCATTTACCGAGCCAAGCGCAGAGGTTGATATTTATTGGGGATTGGAAACCGAAGCGGATTATCGAATTACAAAAGGAACAGGGTGGCTCGAAATTATGGGTTGCGGCATGGTAGATCCTAACGTGTTACGAAATTGCAGCATTGACCCTGAGGAATTTTCTGGCTTTGCGTTTGGTATGGGCTTAGAGCGTATGGCAATGCTGTTGTATCAAATCGAAGACATTCGCATGTTCTATGAAAATGACGTGCGCTTTTTAAAACAATTTACTTCCGCTAGTTAAGCTCTTGACTTAGTGTTTTCATTTTTTTCTTTGCGGATGCTTTTTCATAAAGTACGTGATATACACAGTGCATAATGGGGTACTTCCCGCTAAACGATGTACTTAGCTCATAAGCTGTTTTGGCGCCGTAATATCCCTCTGCGATCATGGTCATTTCCATAAGCGCAGCTTTAACAGTGTAGCCTTTGCCAATCATATTGCCAAGCATTCGGTTTCGGCTAAAAACAGAATAGGAAGTGACCAATAAATCACCTAAGTACGCAGATTTGTTGATGTTTCTCTTTTTATTGTCTACGTTTTTGATGAAGCGTTTCATCTCCCGCATAGCACTACTGATGAGTACACTAATGAAGTTATCGCCATAACCCAAACCATGCGCCATTCCTACGGCAATGGCATATACATTTTTGAGCGTGGCTGCATATTCCGTTCCCACAACATCATCAGAGGTAGCTGTGCGTATATAGCTACAATCAAGTTTGGATTTCATTTGCTTTGCCAACATAATATTGGTGCTTGCAACAGTAAGATAAGAGAGTCGTTCCAGTGCCACTTCTTCGGCATGACAAGGCCCAGTAATGGCTCCCAAATGCGTTTCGGGCACATTAAATTTTTCCGCTAGATAATTCCCTACCAGCATTTTGCGCTCTGGAATAATTCCTTTTACGGCAGAAAAAATAATTTTATTTTTAATGGATGCGGTGAGTGATGCTAAAGTACTATCTAAATAAAACGAGGGAATAGCAATGACGAAAACATCGTAATCTGCTGCAATTTCGTTTAAACAAGTATATAGGCTCAACCGTTTAGTATCAAACTCTACACTACTCAAATAGTTGGGGTTGTGCCCTTCTTGTAGTAAATGTTCATAGATACTTTCGTTGCGTACATACCAGCCTACATTGGTGTTGTTCTCGCATAAAATTTTTACAAGTGCAGTTGCCCAGCTACCACTGCCAAGCACGGCAATTTTAGAAAAATCAGCCAATGTTATCTATTTTTTTAGCATTAAATACTTTAACATATGTTTCACAACTAGGAACTTAAATGCCTCTTACCTTGCAAGTGTAAACGTAAAGCAAAAAAATTGCTTATTAGTTTTTCATAGTTTAATATGGTTGGTTATGAGAGAGCACCTTTTTAGGTGCTTTCTTTATTTTATAACCACTGCTCCCAAGGAATTCTACTTAACAACAACAAGGTTCCTAATCCGTAGAAAACAGCAATTCTAAAGAATTTTTTACTATCAGTAGTCGCTTTTTTATGTAACGACCATCCCATGGTAATAAGTACAATGGCCAAGATATTTGTTGTGGGATGCTCTACCAAAAACAAGCGCAGTGTGCTGTCTTTCATTACGGCACCCATACCATTTTCCCAAGCAGAAAAATAAGGAGAAACAAAATAAGAGGTTAGACCTACTAACAGTTGAATGTGTGAAAAAATGAGCGCAAAAAGCGAAAGGCGAAGATCTCGATTGCCAAAGCTACGCTTCGCCAACAAACCCCAAAAACCGTTTAAAAGTGCCAGTACCAACACGGTTAGCACTACATAAGCAAGACGTGAATGTAAAGAAAGAATGGTATCCATAATAAATGTATTACCACAAAAATACAGAATTAAGGCGGTTAATCGTCTTTTGAGACAAAAACGATATCACTTTCGTCAAGTGGTGGTTGTAGTATAAGCTTTAAATAGACCTGGGTTAGGGTTACTACATCTTTTTCACAGTAACGCACAATACGGCTTACGTCATGTTCCCCGTAGTACACACGCCTCACGTCTGAGCCGTCTATATCATCTTTGGGCGATGGAATGCCAAAGAAATGCGCCAATAACTTTAAGGAAGTATAGTGCTTGTAATCTCCAAATTTCCAAAGCTCTAACGTATCAAGATGCGGTACTTCCCAGGGTTTTTTGCCCATAAGCTGTAACAGTAAAGGCAACTCCAATTGATGTTTCAGCATGCGTCTTGCCAAAAAAGGAAAGTCAAATTCTTTGCCGTTGTGAGCACAAAGCCTGTTGTGCTGGGACGAAAAATGACGGTCTAACAATGCTTTAAATGCCTTTAGAAGTTGGAATTCTTCACCCGAAAAACTACGTATTCTAAATCGCCTTCCGTCTGAAGTATGGGTAAGGTATCCAACAGAAATACAAACAATTTTGCCAAACTCTGCCCAAATACCTGCATGTCCGTAGTATTCTGATGCGGTTAGTTCGTCTGCTTTACGTTTATAAACCGTTTTGGCATCAAATAGTTCTTGTGTTTCGGCATCAAGGAGGTCAAAACTTGTTTGTTCAGGAACCGTTTCAATATCCAAAAAAAGAATATGTTCAAGGGGTTGGGTCGTTTTCATAGGCTAACATTGCAAAGGCTTCTTCCATATAGCCCAAATAATCTGCAGAATGGCTTACGCCCGGAAGGTCAGGGAGTTGTTCGTGACCCAAACGCACCACAATTACATCTTCTTCAGGGAAAACAATGGCGTACTGCCCATTGTGTCCACGCATACTAAAAAAGCGTTTGCCCATATGCGACCCTAACCACCAGCCATAGCCGTAGTCATCCCCATGTTCAAATTGTGAGGTAGTGGCTTTTTCCACATATTCTGGGCTAATGAGTTGTGTTCCATTCCAAACGCCATTGTTTTTAAACAAACCTGCAAAACGCGCGTAGTCGCGCGCATTGGAATTAAAACAACAATACGATTTTTCTACGCCTTTTTTAGCAGAGTCTAAGCGCCAGTTGGCATCAGCATGTGCGCCAAGGGGATTCCAGAAATAACGGCGGACCAAATCTGAAATGGTTTCGCCTGTGGCTTCCGTTAATACCAATGAAAGCAATTGCGTGCTACCGCTTTGATACACAAACCGTTTGCCCGGCTCATTTTTGATGGGAATGGTTTTCATCACACGCGTGATGTCACGGGTAATATAGGTGCGCGGCGTGATGGTGAGTAAGTTCTCGTAATCTTCTTTCCAGTCCAATCCAGAGGACATGGTTGCCAAGTTTCCAACGGTGACAACATCAGCATATTCTCCTTGCAACCAAGGCAGAAAGTCTTTTACGGGTTGGTCAAAACTATCAATTTTCCCTTCCTCTATTGCTTTTTCCAGCGATGCTGCTACAATCGTTTTCACCATTGAAAACGAATTGGTTTTACTGTTTTTATCAAATCCGTCAAAGTATTGCTCGTGCCAAATGGAGTCGTTTTTGATGACAAGAAACGCCACGGTTTTATGATCTTCGTGTAGCTTTTTTAGGGTTTCTGTAGCAGGAACATTGTTATAATTTGTATGAAGTGCCCAGGGTTGATATGTATCACTTTTTGGGATTTCACGCACATCGAAATGCATATAATCTTCAAGCCCCGCTGTGGTTCTGCCTAATTCAGCAGCTTTTACACCCAATTCTAAGAGGTAGCCGTAGCCCGAAGCAAATAGACCAGCGATAAAAAATAGAATTGCAAAGGTGATAATTTTAAGTATGGACAGAAACTTTTTCATATAAGATTTTCAGGGGAAAGTACGAAATTTTATGTTTTTGATACTATTACAGGAGTTTCAACGCTTGTTCTGCATGATAAGAAATAATGATGGACGCACCGGCACGCTTAAATGCCATAAGTTGTTCCAGCATTACGGCATCATGGTCTAGCCATCCTTTCTCAGCAGCAGCTTTGAGCATGGCATATTCACCACTAACTTGATATACAGCAATGGGCACTTGTATTTCATTTGCCAAATCCCGGACAATATCCAAGTAAGCCATACCCGGTTTCACCATAACAATATCTGCTCCTTCTTCAACATCGCGCGCGGCCTCAATGATCGCTTCTTTGCGGTTTGCCACATCCATTTGATAGGTTTTTTTATCGCCAAAACCAGGTGCAGAATCGAGAGCATCACGGAACGGACCGTAAAAAGCAGAAGCGTATTTGGCGCTGTAACTCATAATGACGGTATTTACATACCCCGCCTTTTCTAACTCCTGACGAATGGCCAAAACACGTCCATCCATCATATCGCTTGGCGCAACAATATCGGCGCCACATTCAGCATGACTAAGCGCCATTTTTGTTAAGACGGCCACTGTTGCATCGTTCAAAATTTTGTTGTCTTTTACAATACCGTCGTGTCCGTAACTAGAAAACGGATCCAGTGCCACATCAGTAGCAACAACCAATTCCGGAACAGCCTGTTTGATAGCGCGAATGCTGCGTTGCATCAGTCCGTCTGGTTTTAGCGCAGCCAATCCCGTATTATCTTTTTCCGCATCAGCAACTTTTACAAAAAGCAATACACCCTTTATCCCTAAATCATATAGCCGCTTGGCTTCTGCAGTTGCAAGGTCAAGGCTAAACCTAAAATAGTCTGGCATTGAAGGGATTTCTGTTTTCGTTTTTGTGCCTTCTACAATAAAAAGTGGCACCATAAAGTCGTTTGCAGTAAGTGTTGTTTCACGAACCAAATCACGCATGGCCGCGCTAGTTCTTATTCGTCGATTTCTATAAAGAGGATACTTCATATGCTACACCCAGTTTTTGGGATTTTTTAGAACGGTTATCAGTTTTGCTTCTTCAGAGCCTTCATCAGGGTGCGTGTCATACGCCCATTGAACGGTTGGCGGTAAACTCATCAAAATACTTTCAATGCGGCCTTTTGTTTTGAGGCCAAACAACGTGCCTTTATCGTGTACGAGATTAAACTCTACATAACGACCACGTCTTAGCTCTTGCCATTGCCGTTGCGCGTCCGTGTAGGGTAGTGTTTTGCGTTTTTGTACAATAGGCAGATATGCATCTATAAATCTATCGCCCATGTCAGTTATAAATGCATACCACGATGCTAAATCGTGCTTTTCGTTAGGACGACAATAGTCAAAAAATAAGCCTCCTATACCACGGGCTTCATCCCGATGGTGATTCCAAAAATAGGCATCACATTTCTTTTTATAATCTGCATAAAAGCTAGGGTCGTGCGCATCGCAAACCGCTTTGCACACACCGTGAAAATGCGCGGCATCTTCTTCAAATAAATAATAGGGTGTTAGATCTAAACCACCACCAAACCAGTGGTCTACAACGTTTTTATCGTCGTCATACAGTTCAAAATATCTAAAGTTGGCATGCACAGTAGGTACCATCGGATTTTTGGGATGGATAACTAAGCTAATACCGCAAGCAAAAAAATCAGCTTGTGAAACGCCCAACTGTTTTTGCATGGATTCGGGAAGTGAGCCAAAAACCTCTGATATGTTTACGCCTCCTTTTTCAAAAACATTTCCATTTTCAATAACACGTGTTCTGCCGCCGCCGCCGCCTTCACGTTGCCATTTGTCTTCACGAAAATGTGCTAAACCATCTTCTTGCTCTAACGCAGTAGTGATACGATTTTGAAGGTCTTTGATGTAGGAGGTGAATTGGGTTTTCATGGATTTAGGTTTTATAATGAATACGATTTTATGGCATTTACAAAGGCTTTGGCATGGTCAACAGGGATATTTGGCAATATGCCATGTCCTAAGTTGGCAATATAGTGTTGCGTTCCAAACGCATCTACCATACTTTTTGCCATTTTTTCAATTTCAGGAATAGGCGAAAGTAATCTTGAAGGATCAAAATTCCCTTGCAATGTAATTTGTCCCCCTGACAAATAGCGGGCATTTCGTGCCGAGCAGGTCCAATCGACTCCTAAAGCGTGTGCGCCAGAGCGTGCCATGGTAGGTAAGGCAAACCAACAGCCTTTCGCAAAGGCAATGACTTTGGTTTCATCTTTAAGCGCATCTATAATTTGTTGCATATACTGCCACGAAAACGTTTGATAATCAGCTTCTCCGAGCATACCTCCCCAAGAATCGAAAAGTTGTACGGCATCAACGCCAGCACGTACTTTTGCTTTTAAGTACGCAATGGTGGTGTCCGTAATTTTTTGAAGTAATTGATGTGCTGCTTCTGGCTGTGAAAAGCAAAACCCTTTGGCTAAGTCAAAATTCTTGGATCCTTGTCCTTGTACCGCATAACATAAAATGGTCCATGGCGATCCTGCAAAACCAATAAGAGGAACACGATTATCTAACGCTAATTTGGTTTGTTTTACCGCTTCCATAACGTAATGTAAACGGTCTTCAACATCAGGTACTACTACATTTTCAACGTCTTTACTATTGCGAATTGGGTTAGGCAGCCACGGCCCAATGCCGTCTTTCATTTCTACCGTTATGTCCATGGCTTGCGGTACGACCAAAATATCCGAAAACAAAATGGCAGCATCTGTTCCCACTTGGTCAATGGGCATGACGGTAATTTCGGTTGCTAGCTCGGGAGTGCGGCAACGTGTAAAAAAGTCATATTTTTCCTTAAGCTTCATAAAATCAGGCAGGTAACGTCCTGCTTGTCGCATCATCCAAACGGGCGGTCTTGATAACGCCTCTCCATTGAGTGCACGAAGAAATAAGTCATTTTTAAGCATGTTGTGATAATTTAAAGTAATGAATGGCCTTTGCAACAACCCGTTCCATACTTGCGTTTTTTACTATTTGAATCGATTTTGGTTTCTGCTTAAAAGCAGCAGCCGTTGTGTTGCCAATACAAAAACAGTGTGCATCTGTAACATCATTTTGATTCTCATGGCTTTCAACACCGCTTGGGCTAAAGAAAAGTATGGCGTTTGGAGCGGCGTCAATTTTTGTATTGGTAAGTTCGGTTTGATAAACTACAACCTCACGAAAATCGCACTCCCATTCTTTCATTTTATGGGCTAAAATGGGTAACCTTCGATTTCCACAATAATGCAAAAAATGAGAGTTTTTATCCAATATTTGAATAAAATCAATCAAATTTGACATATTTTGAGCCGTTTTTAGTGGTTTTATATTTTTTTCTAAAAGCAGTTTTTCGGACCGTTCCCCCACACAAAGTACTTGTGCGCCTTGAAAATGGTGTGTTTTATTTAGCACGGCTTTCGTTGCGTTCTGGCTGCTAAAAATTACGTAATCTACAGGCGTAGTGATTTCAAAATCTACCGGTAGAATGCGAATCGCATTGTATTCCATATACGCCAAATCATTTTGAACAATACGTTCTCTTAACAAGCTGGGTAAGGTTTTGGTCGATAAAAGGAATGGCTTACTCATTTATCACTTCTTTAGCCCCTTTTGCAAGGAGTTGTTCCGCCGCAGATTTCCCAATATTTGTTGCATCTAAATCAAAAACAGCATCAAAAATCAATTGTTTTTTGCCGTCTTTTTGGGTGACACAGCCTTTAAAATGTATGCCATTATCAACGACTTGCGCATGCGCACCAATGGGTGCGGTACACCCGCCCTCTAGGGTGCGTAAAAACTGGCGTTCCTCCTCAACACATTGTGCGGTTTCTTTGTGATTCAATGGGTGTAGATTAGAAAGCATTTCTTGATTTTCTGCCAATGCAGTAACCAAAATAGCCCCTTGTGCAGGTGCTGGAATCATCCAATCCAATACCACACTATTTTTAGGAAGCATCTCCAATCTTAAAAGTCCCGCCATTGCCATGATGGCTCCATCAAAATCAGACGCGCTAAGCTTCTTCAATCTTGTGGGGACATTTCCTCGAATATCAGTTATAGTATGTGACGGATATTTATGTTTCCACTGCGCTGCTCGTCTTAAACTACTGGTTGCAACAACGCTATTTTCAGCCTCCCAATGGGGATTATTCGTAACGATTACGTCTTGCCATGCGCCACGCTTGGGGACAAATGCTGTTGTAATGCCATGCGGCAATTGCGTGGGGACATCTTTCATGCTATGTACAGCAACGTCTATATCGCCAGCAAGTAAGGCTGTGTCAAGTTCTTTGGTAAAAATTCCTTGCACACCCAATTCATATAGCGGTTTTTGTTGTTGTTGGTCCCCGCTAGATTGTATAGGAACAAGCTCGCTTTTTAGTCCAATAGATGTTAGCATGGTTTGCACCCAACGTGCTTGCCAAAGTGCGAGTGCGCTGCCACGAGTTCCAATGCGAACGGAACTATTCATCTGTGACAACATTAAAAAGCGTTTCCAGCGCCTTGACACTTTCGTCGGTATCGGCACTTTCCCGTAACTGATTTGCCATGCGGTTGGTAAGCTTTTGAATAAGTCGTTCAGAAACAGCTACAGCCTGTGCTTCGTCCAAGGATGGATTTTTTTTGCGCTGCGCTTCTAGTTCTTTTTGCTGCATATTCTGCATCAATTTTTTAACGGCACTGATTGCTGGAGCAAACTTGCGCGTTTCCACCCATTCAGAAAACTCACGCATTACTTCGTTGATAATTTGCTCGGCTTGCGGCACAAATTTTTTACGTGACTTAAGGGTCTTATCGGTCATTTTGGAAAGCTCGTCTAAGTGTAGCAGAGTGACATTTGGGAGTTCTTCTACGTTTGGATTTACATTTTTGGGCATCGATAAGTCCAAAATAAGCAGGGGTTTATCTGTGTGAATAACCGATTTGGCAATAGTCGGTTTTTCGGCTCCTGTGGCAACAACAAGAACATCGGCTTTGCGAATTTCCACGGGTAACGCAGCGTAATCTTTTACCTCAATAGAAAATTTTCCGCCCAACTCTTCAGCACGTTTACGCGTTCTGTTGATCAGGGTGATATGGTTGTTTTTGGTGTGTTTAATAAGGTTTTCGCAAGTATTTCGACCAATTTTCCCAACACCAAAAAGCAGGATATTTTTGTTGTCCAAATCTGGAATGGAATCTAACATATAACGCACAGAAACGTAGGATACGGAAGTTGCTCCAGAAGACAGTTCTGTTTCGGTTTTAATGCGTTTGCTTGCTTGGATTACTGCATTAAACATGCGCTCCATATAAGAGCTCAACATATTCTTTCGCTTAGACAACTTAAAACTTTGCTTTAATTGAGCAATAATTTCAAAATCCCCTAATATTTGGCTATCCAACCCTGTTCCTACGCGGAATAAATGCATCATGGCGTCTTGCCCTTTGTGGACCACACCCACTTTATCAAAAACTTCTTTTGTGCCTTCTGAATGTTTAAATAACAACGCTTTTAAGGTTTCTACATCATCTACTTGGGCATAGATTTCGGTTCTGTTACAGGTAGAACTTACAACCATAGACGAAATACCTTGTGCTTGCGCATCGTCAAAAAGGTAAGGGATTACGCTAGAGGTGAGGCTAAATTTACCTCTAATTGATGCGTCTGCTTTTTTGTAGCTGATACCCACACAATAAAAAGTATCCGTTGCCGGCATTTTTGGTTTTTTGTTGCATAGCAAAAATAATGTACAGCCGTAACAAAAAACAACGCTATAAGTACTTTTTGTAACGGTATTAGAACTCCCAAAGCATCGAATAAAATTCCATTTTTTCTTTGTATTTTTGTTTATGTTCATTAAAACAAAGAAATGCGATGTCTTTAAAAAATAACGTTTTAAGTCCCCGAGCAGATCAACTTATTGAGGACGGATTTCACGTCTTGACTTACGAAAACGACGCCGACATTTCCCAGCCAATTGTCCGTCATGTAGATGCCAGTTTGATTCAATTTCATTTTTGTTTTCGTGGAAGCGCAACCTTTCATTTTAACCAACGCACGTACAACCTTCCGCTTTTGGACGAGCACGTGCTGTTGCTTTACAATCCGCAACGCGACCTTCCTATGGAGTTGGATGTAAGCCCAAACTCGCAATTGGTTACGGTTTTAATATCCATTAAAAAATTTCATAGCTTGTTTTCACAAGAAGCGAATCAAATTAGTTTTTTATCTGATGAAAACGCCGATAAAAAATATTACAAAGATCACATTATAACTCCCTCAATGGCAGTGGCGTTGAGTCAAATTTTACAGTATCAACCCAATACTCTTATGAGTCGCTTGTATTTAAAGGGTAAAGTTTATGAATTGTTGAGTTTGTATTTTAATCCTACTGAAGCAACGGATGTTGCAGAATGCCCATTTTTGGTTGACGAAGAAAACGTCCGAAAGATTCGCAATGCGAAGAAAATTGTTTTAGAACGTATGATAAACCCGCCAAGCCTGCAGGATTTAGCAGACGAAATAGGATTAAGTTTAAAGAAACTGAAAGAGGGATTTAAGCAACTTTATGGAAGTACGGTGTATCAATTTATTTTAGATCATAAAATGAATCATGCCCGCCAACTTTTGGGTTCCGGATCTTACAACGTAAATGAAGTTGCCCTACAACTTGGCTACAGCAATTCAAGTCACTTTATAGATGCCTTTAAAAAGAAGTTTGGCACAACGCCAAAAAAATACCTATTGTCTGTATCTTCGTAACGAAAAATGAAGCTATGAAAGGAGTACTATTGGTGAACTTAGGTTCGCCCAAAAGTCCTACTGCAAAGGACGTTAAGCCCTATTTGGAAGAATTTTTAATGGATGAGCGCGTCATAGATGTTCCCAAATGGTTTCGATCGTTTTTGGTAAAAGGGATTATTCTAAAAACCCGACCCAAAAAATCAGCAAAAGCCTATCAAAAAATTTGGTGGGAAGAAGGCTCACCTCTTATTGTGCTTTCAGAACGACTCCAAGAAAAAGTGGCTGCAAATAGGGCTGTGCCCATCGCATTGGCAATGCGATACGGGCAACCATCTATTGCTACTGGTTTAGAAGAATTGCATCAAAAAGGGGTAGATGAGGTATTGCTTGTGCCGCTTTACCCGCAACATGCCATGGCAACTACGGAAACCATTTTGGTTTTGGCAGAAGAAATTCGAGCAAAGCAGTATCCAAATATGGCATTTACGCATTTGCCTGCTTTTTACCACCACCCCGATTATATTCGTGTCCTATCACATTCCATCCAAGAATATTTACAAGACAAGCCGTGGGAGCATTTGTTATTTTCTTATCACGGCGTTCCTGAGCGTCATATCCGCAAGTCTGATGTGACCAAATCGCATTGTAAAATAGATGGGAAATGTTGTCAAACCAAATCGGACGCTCATGCATATTGTTATCGTCATCAGTGTTACGAAACCACACGTCAAGTTGCCGAATATTTGGAATTACGCCCAGGAAGTTTTTCTACCTCTTTTCAATCACGGTTGGCTGGCGATAAGTGGTTGCGACCTTACACCGACAAAACAGTTGAAGATTTTGCAAAAAAGGGAACCAAGCATATGGCAGTTGTAACCCCTGCATTTATATCGGATTGTTTAGAAACACTAGAGGAAATTGGCATGGAAGCCAAAGAAGATTTTGAAGAAAAAGGCGGTGAGGAAATGCATGTAGTTCCTTGTATCAACGACCGTGATGATTGGGTAAAAGTCCTGAGTCGTTGGATTGATGAATGGGCAGCGGCGTCTTAGTTCATAGAAAAAATGTACCTTTAGATCAATTGTTTGCACGTGGAAGCCTATAACTACCTTAAAGCCTTACACCTCATTTTTGTGATCACCTATTTTGCGGGCTTGTTTTACATCCCCAGACTTATGGTCTATCAAGTAGAGGCAGCAGCGCGACCCAAATATGAAGCCGATATTTTATTACCACAATTGCAATTGATGATGCGACGGTTGTGGGTAATTATTACCGTTCCCTCAGGGATTTTGGCAACGCTTTTTGCGGTATGGTTATTGGCGTTAATGCCTGTTTGGTTAATCCAACCGTGGATGTGGGTAAAGCTTATTTTTGTGGGATTGCTGTTATTATACCATTTCAGAACGCATGCCTTTTACAAAGAATTTTTACGTGGCGAGCACAGGCGCAGTGCCACTTTTTTTCGTTTTTGGAACGAAGGCTCCACGCTGATTTTATTTGCGGTCGTGTTTTTAGCCATACTCAAAAACAGCGTGCATTGGATTTTTGGACTTGTCGGATTGATTGGTTTAGCTGTTCTGCTGATGCTTGGAATCCGCATATATAAACGATACCGAACCCCAAAACTGTAGCCATATGCGGTTGCTATCTCTTCGCGCACGAATTTTTATTGCCCTTATTTTTTTGGTGCTTGTTGCTTCGTTGCTCATTGCGGGGGTTACTATTTTCCAATACAGCGAACAATCTAATGCCTACCACGAACAGCGCTTAGAGCGAAAAGAAATTCAGCTCAAAAAACGAATAGGTTATTTGCTTGAAGATGCCGTTTTGGAAGTTACTCCACACAATGCTGCAGCTATTTTTGAACCTCATATGCAGCAAACCGCAGATGTATTAAATATCAATTTTAGAATTTACAGCCTTAGTGGAGTATTGATGTCAACGACACAACTTATGGAGTCTTCACCAGTTAAAGAGCTTCCTAAAAGCCTTTTGGATCAGTTAGAATCTACCCCTTCTGAACGACTCATTGACGTAAGCACCACAGATGGCATACGAATGCGGTCTTCATACTTTTATGTTTTTGATCCTAATGGTTCGCCGTTGGCAATTCTAAATGTTCCGTATTTTGATGATGATTCGCTGAGTTCATTGGAGTTAAATGCCTTTTTACTTCGTCTGATACAGGTGTATGTGATCATGTTGATAATTGCCATTATTCTAGCGTATATCGTATCGTCCTATATCACACAGTCGTTGGAAACGATTAGCATAAAGCTCAATCAAACTAAACTTGCGAAATCAAATGCCAAAATTGAATTGACGAAAGCCAGTAAGGAAATTTCGGCTTTGGTAGAGGCCTATAATCACATGGTAGATGAGTTGGAACAAAGCGCCATTGAACTTGCCAAATCACAGCGCGAAGCGGCATGGCGTGAAATGGCAAAACAGGTTGCACACGAAATCAAAAACCCGCTTACCCCCATGCGATTGAGCATCCAACACTTTGAGCAACAAGTAGCCAAAGGCACTTCGGAGTGGAAGACAGAGGTGCATGAATTTAGCCAAACACTCATTCAACAAATTGATATTATGAGTGCTATTGCCTCAGCGTTTTCCCAGTTTGCGGCCATGCCCATGGGTCAATCAGCCCGAATAAATGTTACAGAAACGGTAAAGCGCGCATTGGAATTATATAAAGATGTCCCAATAACTTTAGAAGCCGATGAAACCTATTATGCACAGCTAGACAGCACGCAATTGGTTCGGATTGTAAATAATCTCATGAGCAATGCCATTGACGCATGTGCCGAAGTGTCTGAGCCACACATATGCGCACGCTTGTTTGGAGATAAAAAATGGATTTATTTTTCAGTAGAAGATAACGGCAGGGGTATTACCCAAGCACTTCATGAACGTATTTTTGAACCTACATTTACAACAAAGACAAGTGGCATGGGACTTGGCTTGAGCATGGTAAAATCAATTGTGGAAACCTATGGCGGTACGGTACAGTTTGAGTCAAAACCTGATATAGCAACACGCTTTGAAGTTCGTTTTCCACGGGTTGATTAAGACGTCATGGCCCCTTTGATTTTCTGCTCTAACTGCTGAAGTGTATCTTCGATATTGTCTTTTGGAATGGCAATAGGAGGATGTATTTTAAGTTTGATGTTTGCACCGATCCCCATAGGAAAATAGCCGTAGCGCGACAGCTTCCAAGAATTAGTGATGGTAATACCCACCAGTTTCGCTTGTGGCATAACTTCAATTAATTGTTTTAACCCGCCCAACCGAAAGGGTTTTGGCTTAGGACTATTGCTTCTTGTTCCTTCGGGAAAAATCACAATACTGCTATTGGTTGTTGCCAGTTTCTCTCCAAATGTTTTGATATCTTGAAGCGCTTGTTTGGGGTTTTTTCGATCAATGAGTACAGCGCTACCATTTCTGAGGTTAAACGAAATACTTGGAATCCCCTTGCCCAGTTCTTTTTTACCCACAAATTTTGGATAACTCTTCCTTAAATACCAAATTAATGGCGGTATGTCATAGGTGCTTTGGTGGTTGGCAACAAAAATATACGACTGGTTTTTTTCAAAGTCAAAAGGGCACTCTAAAGTAAATCGTGTTCCTAAAATATTCAGACAGCGCAACAACAAAAAGTTTAAAACAATGATGCTTGCACGGTGTGCTCTAAAACCAAAATTATAATAACAGATACGTTGGATACCATCAAACAATATGAGGGTAAACCCAAAAAATAAATAATACAATACGCTAAGCGGGTATGCAAGTAGCTTAGCCATACTACAAATTAACAGTGTGTGTTATAGGCGTCTTTCAGGTTTTCTGCAATAAGTTCGGCTGGACGTCCTTCAATGTGATGGCGCTCTAACATATGTACCAATTCGCCGTCTTTAAACAGGGCAATACTTGGTGAAGAAGGCGGAAAAGGAACCATTTGGTTTCGTGCTTCATTTGTAGCTTCTTTATCTACACCGGCAAAAACAGTTATAAGTTGATCGGGTGCCTTATCATTGGCAAGCGACATACGTGCACCAGGACGCGCATTGGCTGCGGCACATCCGCAAACAGAATTGACTACCACTAGCGTGGTGCCACTTTTACTTAATGCCGAAGTAACGTTTTCGGCGGTGGTACATTGGGTAAAGCCAACGGCGGTTAGCTCGTCGCGCATGGGTTGAACAATTTCAGCAGGATACATAGCAAAACATTTAGTGTACAAAGATACGGAAGCTTGTGGATTTATACACGTTCGCAATAGACCATATAGTAGCGGGGTGTGATGTAGCGTAACAATGGACGAACGCCAAATGACTTGTAATCAGGCGATGCCCAACGCATCGAATCTTTAATTTTCCAACCGCTTTTTTCTAGCAAATAATCAAATTGTTTTTGTTCAAATTCGTGATAATGCTTGTCCCAGTCGTCTTTCATATTCCAGTAGGCAGATGCGAACCATAATTTTAAAGGTACTGAAGCGATCAGTTTATCACATTTTATTTGATGTAGTATATTAAATGGCGCTAACATATGCTCAAAAATCTCAAAAGCAGTAACACAATCTGCATTGGTATTCAGGTAATTGTGGTAATCTGTATCTAAATTTTCGCCCTTGGTATTTTGAACGCTAAATCCGGCAGCTGCTAAATATGTGGAAAGCGAATTTGGCGTTCCTAAATCGAGCAAAGACGCATTTTTAGGCAAGTGCTTTTGCGCAAAGTCACGTGTTTTTTCAAACCTACGGGTTTCGGGTGTAGCCATTTTAGAGATAAAATTTGTGCTAAAGTAACTGAAATCCCCTTAAAATCCTTTGTACTTTTGCGCCATGCGATGGCTGTTTGCTTTTATTGGTTACTTGGTGTTTCGATTTCCGGGGGCACTTATGGGTTTTTTCTTAGGAACGCTTTTAGAAGCAGGAAGCAGCGGTCGTATTCGAACCTCGTTCCAAACCACACGGGCTTCTGCACAGGAATTTGAATTGCGTTTGTTGGCGTTGGCAAGTATGGTGATTAAAGCCGACGGCAAAACCACACAGTATGAATTGGATTATGTGCGCACACAGTTTGTGCAGTTTTTTGGAAAAGACAGAGCCAACGAGATTTTTAGAATTTACAACGCGGATTTTAAAAAGGCTGGAGTTACGGCCATGGAAATTGGGCAGTTTTTGGTAACACGCACCCGTTACGAAGCGCGCCTCCAAATGCTCGACTTTTTGTTTCGTATTGCCAAAGCCGACGGTAAAGTATCTCCTGTAGAGGTTGATAAGCTTTTTGAAATAGCAGGCTATATGCGCATCAGCGGTCCCGATTTTAACAGCATTAAAGCCATGTTTGTAGCCCAAACGGATAGCGCTTACACCATTTTGGAAGTGTCTAAATCTTCAACAGATGCAGAAATTAAGAAAGCTTACAGGGATTTGGTTAAAAAACACCATCCCGATAGAGTTCGTAACTTAGGGCCTGCTGCCGAAAAGGCTGCAAAAGAAAAGTTTCAGCGCATACAACAAGCGTATGAAACCATTAAAAACGAACGCGGATTTTAATTCTTATGGACGATTTTCTTTTTTATACCAAACTGGGCCTTTATCATATTTTAGATCCTAAGGCCTATGATCATCTCCTTTTCTTGGTCGCACTCACGTTGCCTTATTTGTATAAGCAACTGCGTCAATTGGTGGTTTTGGTTACGGTTTTTATGATAGGACACACAATTTCTCTTTGGGCAGCCTCAGCTGGAATTGTACGTATTTCGGCTACTTGGATTGAGTTTTTAATTCCCATTACTATCTTATTAACGGCCCTACACGTATTGTATTGGAACAAGACCATTAGCGCAAAATCATCAGCTCCATTTACCTTATTGGCTCTGTTTTTTGGTGTCATTCACGGCTTGGGGTTTTCCAATTATTTTTCGATGGTTTTTGCAGATAAAGGCATTGGTCTCCCGCTATTATACTTTACACTTGGCATTGAAGCAGCCCAAACCCTTATCGTGGTTGTCGTGGTGTTTATGAATATACTACTGAGCCATTTGGGTGTTTCAAAACGGGATCGTTTGCTTGTGGGAAGTAGTATAATTATAGGTATTTTAGTGCCCATTCTGATTTCATCGTCAAGCGCCTTATGACAAAAGCTGCCAAAAAACAATTACGTTACGACACCGCCTATATGCGAATGGCAATGGAATGGGCGCAACTTTCACACTGTGACCGCAAAAAAGTGGGCGCATTGATTGTCAAAGACCGAATGATTATTTCAGACGGCTATAACGGAACACCAACAGGGTTTGAAAACGAATGTGAAGACGAAGATCATTACACCAAGTGGTATGTGCTTCACGCCGAGGCGAACGCCATTATGAAAGTAGCTTCTTCTACACAATCTTGTGCAGGAGCAACGCTCTATATTACGCTATCGCCCTGTAAAGAATGCAGTAAACTTATCCATCAAGCTGGGATAAAACGCGTGGTTTATGCCAATGCCTATAAAGACAGCTCAGGATTAGATTTCTTGGAACGAGCAGGGGTAGCATTAGTTGCCTTACCTCAAGATTGATTCTTAATTTTTAGGGCTATTTGTAAAATCAACAATAAAATTACAGCACATAGACTTGCACCAACGCCCACAACAGCAGCAAAACTATCTCCCTCTAAAGGTGTATCAAAATCAACATGAAAAACATTAAAAATAAGCAGGCTTGTTGCTAAAGCTAAAAAGATATAAATGAGGATTTTCATAGGACTGTTTTCAAAAAGACTACGCAAGTAATCTTATATTTTAAACAAATATAGGTAAGTGGGGTACAAAATCAGTATTAGATATTTAGTTTAAGGGAAAAATATTATTCAAGGAAATAGGGGATAAATCTAAATAATTGTCGTAATCTTGCTCAAATTATTTATTACACATGCAAGGCACAGTTAAATTTTTCAACGAGTCAAAAGGTTTTGGCTTTATTACTACTGACTCAGGAGAAGATGTTTTTGTACATATTAGTGCGCTAGACGGTCTATCAATTAATGAAGGCGACAGCGTAACATTTGAAATTGTTGACGGAAAAAGAGGTAAGGCGGCAAGCGACGTAAGACTTGCTTAATCCTTAGCGTATTTTCTGGCACCGGCGTACCTTTCCGATTACGTAAATAACTGTTGCACATTACCAGCAAATAGTTTTACGGCAATTGCCATAAGTACTACACCAAAGATTTTACGGATAATATTAATACCGGACTGTCCTAATACGCGTTCTATGCGTTTGGACGAGTTCAGTACAATATAAACGATTGCGATATTGATCACAATGGCGGCAATAATGTTTAGTACATCATATTCTGCGCGTAAAGACAGTAAGGAGGTTAGCGTACCCGCACCCGCAATAAGTGGAAAGGCAATAGGTACTATAGATGCTGTTTCTGGTGTTTCGTCTTTGTAAAGCTGGATGCCTAAAATCATCTCTAGCGCCATAAAGAATATGATGAGTGCGCCCGCAACGGCAAATGAGTTTACGTCAATGCCAATCAGTCTTAGGATACTTTCTCCCAAAAAAAGGAAAGCAATCATAATTATACCAGCAACAAGCGAGGCTTTTTCAGACTGGATATGCCCAACTTTTTGACGGAGTCCAATAATAATGGGCGTACTGCCAACAATGTCAATTACGGCAAAGAGCACCATAGTGCAGGTTACAATTTCTTTTATATCAAGCATGAATCAAAGATACTTTTTTTATGCAATCAAAATTGTAGTTTAGCGCCATGTTCCAGCTTGGTAAAACATTAGTATCTGAAACGCTTTTTGAGCAAGCTTTTACATGTGATGTATCGGCATGTAAAGGAGCGTGTTGTGTGGAAGGTGAAGCAGGGGCTCCCTTAGAATTGGAAGAGATTGAGCAGCTAAAAGCACATTGGCACGAAGTAAAACCCTATTTGACAAAAGACGGAATCACGGCACTTGAGGCACAAGGAGTGGCTACTCAAAATGCTTTTGAAGAATGGGAAACGCCCCTAATAGACGGCAAGGCTTGTGCCTATATAAATTATGACGAAAAAGGCATAGCGCAATGCGGTATTGAGCAAGCACATCGGCATGGAGACACCATATTACAAAAACCCATTTCGTGTCATTTATATCCCGTTCGGGTTAAAAATTACAGTGCTTTTGTGGCGGTCAATTATCATGAGTGGTCTATTTGTGGTGCTGGGTGTGATTTGGGCGCGGTATTAAAACGTCCGCTATATCAATTTGTGGAAGCTGCGCTAGTGCGAAAGTTTGGAAAAGCGTGGTATGATGCGCTGCATGTAGCGGCACAAGAATTTGCAAATCAACAAAAGAAATAAGCGCTTTGCTTCCCATAAGACTTTTTTTAAATTGCTGTAAATCAGTAAATTAAAAACAAGTTTTTATGCTGGTTTTTGTAGGGAAAGTCTTAGTTTTTGTTAAAAACTAAAACGCATTGTGGAAAAGTATGCCTTTCATTTGTCCTTTATTTTTGGAACATTTGTAGAGCAAAAAGCATCCCCTTTAATATTTAAAAAAAAATTATGTCAGTTTCTGTAGAGCCCATATTGTCTGAAAACAAGAATCGCTTCGTTATTTTCCCTATTCAACACCACGATATTTGGGAGTGGTACAAAAAGCAGGAAGCCTGTTTTTGGACGGCAGAAGAAATTGATTTGCATCAAGATTTAACAGATTGGTCAACAAAGCTAAACGACGACGAGCGCTATTTTGTAAAGCACATTTTGGCGTTTTTTGCTGCCTCTGACGGTATTGTAAATGAGAATTTAGCCGAAAACTTCGTAAATGAAGTTCAGTATAGCGAAGCAAAATTTTTCTATGGGTTTCAAATTATGATGGAAAACATCCATTCAGAAACCTATTCGTTGCTCATAGATACTTACGTAAAAGACGAAGCAGAAAAAAACAATCTTTTTAAAGCAATTGAGGTATTTCCTGCCATTAAGAAAAAAGCAGATTGGGCACTTCGTTGGATTGATTCCGACTCTTTTGCAGAACGTCTTATCGCCTTTGCAGCGGTTGAGGGTATTTTCTTTTCTGGCGCATTTTGCTCTATCTTTTGGCTTAAAAAACGCGGCTTAATGCCCGGGCTAACGTTTTCAAACGAATTAATTTCTCGTGACGAGGGTATGCACTGTGACTTTGCGGTTCACTTGCACAACACGCACTTAGTCAACAAAGTACCAAAAGAGCGAATTAGAGAAATTATCATTGACGCGCTTAACATTGAGCGTGAATTTATCACGGAATCCCTTCCAGCAAGTCTTATTGGTATGAACGCCAAACTGATGACACAGTACTTAGAGTTTGTTACCGATCGCCTACTTGTAGAACTTGGCTTAGAAAAAGAGTTCAACGTGTCTAACCCCTTTGATTTTATGGATATGATTTCGCTTCAAGGAAAAACGAATTTCTTTGAAAAGCGAGTATCAGAATACCAAAAAGCGGGCGTGATGAACCAAGAAACAGAAAAAGAAGAAAAGTACTCGTTCGGAGACGACTTTTAGTCTGCGCCGCATATTGTACAGGTGACGTTGGTTCCCACAGGGACTCGCGAAGGATTAACCAATAAAAACATTAAAAAGGATGTATGTAGTAAAAAGAGACGGGCGAAAAGAGCCTATTATGTTCGACAAGATCACAGCACGGGTGCGTAAACTGTGTTATGGATTAAATGAGCTTGTTGACCCGGTAAAAGTGGCCATGAAAGTTATTGAAGGCTTATATGACGGAGTAACCACTTCTGAACTTGATAGCCTTGCTGCAGAAACTGCCGCATCTATGACAACCGTCCACCCTGATTACGCGCAACTTGCAGCACGTGTTTCCGTTTCTAACTTACATAAAAACACCAAAAAATCGTTTTCGGAAACCATGACCGATCTCTATGAGTATGTGAATCCACGTACCGAGAAGAAGTCGCCATTGTTGTCGGAAGAAGTACACAATGTAATCCAAGAAAATGCCGATTTACTCGATTCTACCATCATTTATAACCGTGATTTTGGCTACGACTATTTTGGGTTCAAAACACTCGAGCGCTCTTACTTACTCAAAATAAACGGCCATATTGCCGAGCGTCCACAGCATATGCTCATGCGTGTTTCCGTAGGGATTCATCCAACCGACTTAGATGCTGCTATCGAGACCTATCACTTGATGTCGAAGCGCTATTTTACACATGCTACACCAACGCTTTTTAATTCTGGAACGCCAAAACCACAGATGTCTTCATGCTTTTTGTTGTCTATGCGTGACGATAGTATTGATGGCATTTATGACACTCTAAAACAGACGGCAAAGATTTCCCAGTCTGCAGGCGGTATTGGACTGTCTATCCACAATGTGCGTGCTACCGGCTCTTATATTGCAGGAACAAACGGTACTTCGAATGGAATTGTACCCATGCTACGTGTCTATAACGATACTGCGCGCTATATTGATCAAGGTGGAGGAAAGCGAAAAGGATCGTTTGCCATTTATGTAGAGCCATGGCATGCGGATATTTTCGATTTCTTGGATTTAAAGAAAAACCACGGTAAAGAAGAAATGCGCGCACGCGATTTGTTCTATGCCATGTGGATTCCAGATTTGTTTATGAAGCGGGTAGAAGAAAACGCCGAATGGACACTTATGTGCCCTAATGAATGTCCAGGACTATATGACTGCCACAGCGAAGCATTTGAAAAGTTATACTTAGAGTATGAATCGGAAAACAGAGGGCGTAAAACCATCAAAGCGCGTGAACTTTGGGAGAAGATTTTAGAATCGCAAATTGAAACGGGAACGCCATATATGCTGTACAAAGACGCAGCAAATCGCAAGTCGAATCAAAAGAATCTAGGGACCATCCGTTCTTCAAACTTGTGTACAGAAATTATGGAGTACACGTCCAAAGACGAAGTAGCGGTTTGTAATTTAGCATCCATTGCACTGCCTATGTTTGTAAAAGACGGTGCATTTGACCACAAAGAATTATACAAAGTAACGGTTCGCGTAACCAAAAACCTGAATCAGGTTATTGACCGCAACTATTACCCAGTAAAAGAAGCCGAGAACTCAAATATGCGTCACAGACCTGTAGGTTTAGGCGTACAAGGACTTGCGGATACTTTTATCAAACTTCGCTTGCCTTTTACAAGTGAAGAGGCCAAAACGCTTAATCAAGAAATTTTTGAAACCATTTATTTTGCTTCGCTTACGGCATCCAAAGAGATGGCAAAAGTGGAAGGTCCTTATCAGTCTTACAAAGGGTCGCCTATTTCTAAAGGAGAGTTTCAACACAATATGTGGGGCATTAAGGACGAGGAACTCAGCGGTCGTTGGGATTGGGAAGGACTTCGTAAAGAAATCAAGAAACACGGTGTACGCAACTCACTATTAATGGCACCCATGCCAACGGCATCTACTTCTCAAATTTTGGGGAATAACGAGTGCTTTGAGCCGTATACTTCTAACATTTACACCCGCCGAGTGTTGTCTGGGGAGTTTATAGTGGTGAACAAACACCTTTTAGAGGACCTCGTAAACCTTGGTCTTTGGGATGAGGACATGAAGCAAGAATTGATGCGTGCAAACGGTTCTATCCAACATATCGAAACCATTCCAGCAGATATTCGCGAGTTGTACAAAACGGTTTGGGAATTGAGCATGAAAGATATTATTGATATGTCACGCCATCGCGGATATTTCATTGATCAGTCACAATCACTGAATTTATTTATGGAAGGCGCAACGATGTCAAAACTTACTTCGATGCATTTCTATGCATGGAAGTCGGGTTTAAAAACAGGAATGTACTATTTACGTACAAAATCGGCTGTAGACGCGATTAAATTTACTGTCAAGAAAAAGACAGAAGCTGTTCCAGTAGCTGAAGTTGCCACTACGCCCGCTGCAAAAGCATCGGTTGCCGTTGAGCCGCTTTCTGCTTCAGAGCTAAAGGAAATGTTAGCCAAGTCTAAGGAAAGCGATGACGACGACTGCCTAATGTGCGGATCATAAATGACAATCATTTAGAAATAAAAGAAGCGTTTCTAAAAGTGTAAAAAACGGTGATTTTGAACCTGCCTACCGCTCACCTGAACGGAACGAACATAGCAGATAGGTTTATTTCAAAATCTTAAAATTTAGATTATCTATACATTAATTGAATATGAAACGAGCCTGCCTGCGGTAGGCAGGTTCAGATTGACAAGGTGTAGCTCTTGAAGCAGTCCTCTTTTTTTATTAACGATCTTTCTGTTCCTCGTTTACTTTTCGGGGTACTATTTTTGGATCAAACTTTAGATAGTAAAGCTCTATAAGATTAAAAGTGGCCACAATCAAATCTTTGGTTTCTATCATTAAGCTAAAGAAAAGCGTGGTATTTTTAGGGCTCTTTTCTTCTTTACTTCGCGTTCTAAGCACCTGTTGATTTATCTTTTTATCGATGTTTGAAAACAGGATTTCTTTCCTTGGAAGGATTTTACTAACGGCATTAAAATCGGTCATATCAAACGCAAAACGGATTTCTGCAAACAATTCGTCCAAATCCAATTGGGTTTCTTTGAGTTCTTTAATCTGCGAATACTTTAACTGGCGGTGATTGTTGCTCACGTGTTTGTGTGACGCCTTGGTAATGTATCCTAACGATTGCGCCATATCTTCCAAAATACTAATCAAGTTGATGTAGAAATGACTGACGCCCACACTTTCCTCATCCATTTCTTGGATAAAATAGAACAGCTCGTTGCGTAGTTTTTCTATTTCTTTTTCAAGGCGCACAACATCTTTTTTCGCAATGCTAAGTTCCTCGACGTTTAGTTTTGCTAACGCATTGACAGAAACAAGATAAATTTCGTTACACTTGTTCACCATCATTGATACATTATAGGCACTTTCTACTATGATACCTTGTACAGATGAGCTTTCAATCATTTGCAAATCACGTTCACGTTTAGACTCTTCCACATTGCCTTTGTGCTTGCGATAATTTTTAAAAAGTAAAAATGCAGTTAAGAGCAGTAGTCCCAACAAAGCCGGCAATTTACCCGTGTAAATAATGACCGCTACAATACCACAAGCGGTAAATGCCGTAAATGCTGTTAGAAACCATCCTGCAATTACATTTAGCACTCCTGCCACGCGATATACAGCACTATCTGAGCCCCAAGCACGATCGGCGAGTGAAGTCCCCATAGCCACCATAAACGTAACGTAGGTGGTTGATAAGGGCAATTTGTAAGATGTTGCAATGGAGATAAGTACTGCAGCCACTGTAAGGTTTATGGATGCTCTAATATTGTCAAATGCGGGAGCGTCTTCGGGTTTTGCATAGCGTTTTGCTTTGGTAGGCATAAAACGTGCCTTTATTTTTTCTGTAAGGATGGATGGCGTAACGGCCTCCACAACACGTACCGAACCCACAAAAGCCCGAACCAAACTACGCGAAAACGCATTTGACTCAAAGCGTTCGTTTGTGCGGTCTTGACGTGATAAATCGATAGAGGTTTTAAGCACTTCTTGTGCCTTAGATGAAAACCACAATGTTATCACCATTACTAAGCCTGCAATAACGAGTAATGCGGTTGGCGTTGCTACTTTTGCCGATAAGAACGACATATTGAAAAGTTCTGCGGTAACACCCGATACTTTCCACGCTTCGTAGGATTGCCATGCGGCAATGGGAACACCAATAAAATTCACCAAGTCGTTACCCGCAAATGCCAACGCCAGCGAAAACGTCCCCACGATAATAACAAGCTTATATATATCGGTACGGAAAATATAGGTCGCGAACAAAGAAAGTGATGTCCAAATCAGCCAACTCACACCAAGTACGCGCTGGGCTTGTGTTGCCACAAAATCTTTAAGCGATATACCCCCAAGAAAATTATACGTATTATCTGCAAATGGAGTTCCTTTTATACCTTTTGCAAGTATAAAATACGTAATTGCCGTTAGGGCAATGCCTCCAAAAACAGCACCCATCCATTTTGGGTTTTCTTTAAAATGAAAGGTTAGGATAAGCCTACTGATGTATTGCACAACTGCACCCACCGTAAAGGCAATAAACACGGAGAGCAATATCCCCATAATAATTTGTGATGCCTTGCTAACGTTGATAAATTCATAAAGCGATTCATCGGCATTGCCCCAATATATTTTTACCAGCGATATAGCTACGGCAGCACCCAATAGTTCAAAGACAATGGACACCGTTGTTGAGGTAGGCATTCCAAGGGTATTAAAGAAGTCCAAGAGTAAAATATCGGTGAGCATCACCGCCATAAAAATGACCATGATTTCATCGAAATAAAACAAATCTGGATTAAAGATACCTTTTCGGGCAACTTCCATAAGTCCGCTAGAGAAAATAGCCCCTGCA
>JAQCCM010000012.1 GCA_027621175.1 Bacteroidota bacterium
TCTTTTATCTTTGAATTTGTAACTAAACACTCTCTTAACAAAAGTCCACTTTAGTTTGAAGACATACACCCGTCTAAATCTAAGTAACACCAATATAAACGATACTAGTATCTTGTTCCTTAATAATTTAAAACATGTGGAGGTATTAAACTTATACGGAACTGAAATCACTGACGAAAGCTTAAAAACCCTAGTAAAACTCGATGGCTTAAAGCGTGTGTATCTTTGGGGAACACATGTTTCTGAATCAGGCATAGAAAGCTTAAAATCTAAGCGGCAAGATATAAAAGTGATCGGCGCTTCTTCATAAATATTGTGGATTAAATATTTTTTGTATATTTATAATGTGAATTTAATAATTCACACTTTATATGACCCGTGTGGACTGGGTATTATAATATAGTCGCGGGTGGAGAGAACGCACCCGGATCAAGCGTTACATAAGTTTAACGTCAAAATAATAGAAATTATGGACGATAAGATTATAGTAGCTTTAGCTCACAACCAAGGTCACGCTGCAGCTATGCTTGCAGAAGACAAAAAATAAACCCAAGTTTATTTATTCCATAACGGCTCTTCGGAGCCGTTTTTTTATTTTAAAGGTTTTATTCGATAAATTCCCTCAAACTCTACCGCAATATGAATATATCCATAAGGGCCCATAATCACATCGCGAACCCTACCAACGTCAGCAGCAATTTTCTCACGTGCTACAACCTTATTATTGCGAATAATAAGCCGCTCCAAGTATGTTTTTTTCAGCGAACCAACTAATAAGTTACCTTTCCATTTTGGATATTTATTGCCTGTGACGAACGCCATTCCTGAAGCAGCTATAGAGGGTACCCAATAGTAAAAGGGTTGTTCCATTCCAGGAAGCGATCGGTTTTTAGTTATTGAAGTTCCCGAATAGTTTTCGCCGTAGGTGATTTTTGGCCATCCGTAATTTTTTCCAGCTTCAATAATATTTATTTCATCGCCGCCACGAGGTCCGTGTTCATGTTCCCATACAGCACCAGTTTCGGGGTGAAGCGTTAGCCCTTGTGGATTTCTATGTCCGTAGGAAAAAATGGCTTCTTTTGCCCCTTGAACACCAACAAAAGGATTGTCAGCAGGAATACTTCCATCGTCGTTTAGGCGGTAAATTTTACCATTATCACGCGTAATGTCTTGTGGGTTTTCGTCGCGATTTCCTCTGTCTCCCACAGAAAAGTACAAGTATCCATCTTTGTCAAAAACAATTCTAGATCCAAAATGCTGTCCTTTTTTAGTATTTGGCTCAGCTTTGTATAACATCTTTACGTCTTTCAGTGTGTTCCCGGAAAGCGTTGCCGCGTAAATTCCTGTATTTCCGCCAGAAGCATCTTCATTTGGTGTTGCCATAGCAAAATAAATACGATTATTCTGCTCAAAATTTGGGTGAAGTGCCACACCCATTAAGCCACCTTGCCCACGGACATACGTAGTAGGAAGTCCAGAAATTTCTTTCTTTTTTCCATATTGAAAGCGAATAAGTTTCCCTTCTTTTTCGGTATAAAGTAGGCTGCCGTCGGGTAAGAATACCATGCCCCACGGAATCTCTACATCAGGAACGACAAGTTCTAAGGAGTAGTTTTTTGATGTGGGTGTTTTTAGCGGAGGTGTGTTTTCTACTTGCGCACAGGATACCTGAGAAAACATAAGTAATACAACAGCAGGAAAGAGGTATTTCATTTTAAAACTAATTTTTGTTCAAGATATTCAAAATTATATGGATAAAACAAATCGAATAAATGCTTGTCTTGTGGCAGCAGGCTCATAGTAGCGTCCACCAAAGGCATTGATACGGATGTTATCAAAAAAATAGGTGTTAGTGATATTGTTTAATCCCAGTGTAAGCAATATATTTTGCCATGTACTTTGTAGCGTCAAATCGGCTGTCCAAAATTGTGGTACTTGTATTGTATTTTCACTGTCGGCAAATCTTTTTCCAATATGTCTTGCAAGAATGGAGAGTTTTGTTTTTCCAAGCTGTTGTTGCCAAGTTGTGGCAAATTGATTTCTTGGAACGTTTGGAAGTTCTTTGTTGGTTTCGGTTTTATAGCTTCCATGGCTGTATGAAATGGCCAAATTTCCGGAAGGGATAAACTGCCAATTTCCTTCCAGCTCAATGCCTTTCCGGGTGGTTTGTCCGATATTTTTATAAAAATTTTGACTGGGAAAAGCCTCAAGTTCATAGGGTGCTATTTCGTTTTTCGTTTTGGTATAGAAAACGGTCAAGCATGCTTTAAGCTTCTTTTTCTTAAACGTGATTCCAAGTTCTGTTTCTGATGATTTTTGGGGCTCTAGTGAGCTGTTAAAGCCCGTTTCACCAGAGGGGTTTGCGGAAAGTTCATTGAGTGAAGGGGTTTCAAATCCCGTACCCCAACGTAAATAACTGCTAACCTGAGCGTTTAACTTTTTATGTAGCGCTACCATGGGCGATACTGCTGCCAAATTCTTTTTTCCGGCGTTTGTTCCTAGAAAGTCGGTTAGCGTTATATGATGAACGTCAGCGCGAAGAGCCGTTCGAAAACGCCAATCCAAATAGGCATATTCCGCAACACCATATGTGCCAATAGTGTAGAATCGTTCATTTTGGTGTAATGTTTTTTCACCCTTTTCACCCGCATTATTTTTAAATCGCTTGCGGGCATCATGTTGTGCGGCGCTCTCTATTCCATATTGCCACAGCCACTTGTTTTTGGCACCAGAAGTTTGTGTTCCCAGTCCAAAATAATCACGACCTAAATCTATTTGACCGCCAAGAATATAGGGTAATTTTGCCTTTAATGTTCTTCGGGTGTAGAACGCATACGAAAGCCAATTTTTAGTTTTAAGGCGAGCGCTGATTTGATGTTGTTGTACTTGTTCTCCAACAGCATATATCACATTTGCTTCTCGGGCTTGCGTGCGATTTTCATTTACTTGCTCAAGGGTAATACCCCCTGCGTCGTATGCAAAAGGACTATGGAACAATGAATAGTCGATTTTTAGTGTTTTCCCGTTGTTTAAATCTGTTTCATTTGAGAGCGAAACAAGCGTGTTTTCGTAGGCACTCCATTGTCGATATCCTTTTTGCTTTTGATGTGATACGATAGCACGAAAGCGGTTTTTTTCTTGCGCTTTACTCCATGTTGCCGTTAACAATTGTGATTCAAAATCACCAAGAGTAGCGGAAAAATTAGTTTCCGAAAGAATAGGTGCGCTTTGCAGTGAAATCACGCCTCCCGAGGCATTTCCATATAAACCGCTAGATAGTCCGCGAAGTACCTCAATGCTACCTATTTGCGATAACGGAATATGATCCAATTGCGTTTGTCCGTCTGGTGTTGTAATTGGGATCCCGTCTAATAAAACTTTGATACCCCGAATGCCAAAGGTAGCACGTGCTCCAAACCCTCGAATGGATATACGTGTATCTTGCGTAAAATTTTGCTGACTGCTAACAAACAAACTAGGAATTTGCTGTAAAAGCCCCCCGACTTCTTTTGTAATTGTAAGGTTCAGTGAGTCCGAAATAATATTCGCACTTAGCGGTTGAATTTCACTTTTTAGTCGTTGTGCGCTTAATACGACTTCGTCTAATTGTTGTACTTGACCTTTTGCAACCAATCCAAAAAGGCACAAAAGAGTCGTTAGTTTAAGCATTTTGGGTGTATAAATCAATGAGACCTGGGGGTGTATTCACATGAAGTGTTTTGGCATCTCTATCAATAGTTAGGATAATGTCATCTACAATGGGAATCAATGCCGTTTTTCCATTAATCGCTACTTCTAAAGTAGCTTGAGCTGTTTGCTCGTTTACTTGCGTAACCTCACCAAGTATACCAAGGTTTTCATCTTCAACCAAAAAACCAATTACTTCGTGATAATAAAACTTATTTCCTGTAAGGGGAGGAAGTTCCGTCAAGGGCAAATAAGCTTTTGCCTTTAAAATAAGATTCGCATCTTCTTCTGATAAAACGTCTTCAAGCTTAAGCCGCAAAAGGCCTTGCTTGTGCATAGCACATTTTACAACAAAATAGGGAACAAGGGACTTGTCTTGTGCTAAAAATAAGGTTTCTATGGATAGATACTGTTCAGGATCATCCGTATCAAGTTTTAGTAAAACTTCGCCTTTAAAGCTGTATTTACTGACGACTGTACCTACGAAAAAACAGTCCTCAACACGCATAAATTATGCAGTAGCTTCTGCGCTGTCTTTGTCGTCGTTTGCTTCTGTTTCAGCAGGCGCTTCTTCAGTAACGGCTTCTTCAGCAGGTGCTTCCTCAGCTTCTTCAGCAACGGCTTCCTCAGTTTCTGCGGCAGCGGCTTCTGCTTGCGCTTCCGCTTCTGCGGCAGCGGCTTCTGCTTCAGCAGCAGCGATGGCAGCTTCTGCATCTGCTTTACGCTTTTCGTTGATTTCTTTTTCAGCGGCAAGTGCTTTAGCTTTCTCATCAGCCATTGACTTTGCTACTTTGTCTTTAGCAACATCTTGACGTGATGCTTTTTCGCTAACCCAAGCAGCAAATTTAGTTTCCACATCTTCCTCAGAATGTGCTCCTTTTCGAACGCCGTTTACCAAGTGGTTTTTCAATAATGCGCCTGTTTCGGAAAGTAAGTTCTTAGCTGTATCTGTAGGTTGCGCTCCATTTTGCAACCAATTCACTGCACGATCTACCTTAATGTCAACCGTTGCTGGATTTGTGTTTGGATTATAAGTACCTAATTTTTCTAGGTAGCGACCATCGCGCCTGGCGCGTGAATCTGCTGCTACTACCCAATAAAAGGGTTTTCCTTTTTTACCGTGTCTTTGAAGTCTGATTTTTACTGGCATATCAAATTAAATTTTGGGGTGCGAAACCCGTGTTATTAATGCTTGGCAAAGCTACACTATTTTTTGTTTTTACCAAACGTTAATAACTTCATGTTTTAGGCTTCCTTTTTCGCCTATAACTTCGCTAAATTAGTAGGCTAATCACAGTGCATGTTTTTAATCTTTGATACCGAAACCACGGGCTTGCCTAAACGTTGGAATGCACCCATTTCGGACTCCGAAAATTGGCCGCGCTGCGTTCAGGTGGCTTGGCAACTCCGCGATGAACACGGTACATTAGTTGAGCACAAAGATTTTATTGTGACGCCGGATGGATTTGATATTCCTTATGAGTCTGAGCAAATTCACGGTATCAGTACGGCACTTGCGAAAAAGCAAGGTGTATCGTTAAGTGAAGTACTTACAGCATTTGAAACGACGCTCGCCAGAACCAAATATGTTGTAGGGCATAACGTGGGTTTTGATGTCAATATTATGGGCGCTGAGTTGCACCGATTACAGCGCGACACTTCCATTACCACTATGCCTGTTTTGGATACCTGTACAGAACAAACCGCAACGCTTTGTCAACTTCCAGGCGGTAGAGGAGGTAAATTCAAATTACCCACATTAACAGAGCTGTACAAACATATTTTTAACGAAAGTTTTGAAGAAGCCCACAATGCAACGGCAGATGTTGAAGCCACAACACGTGTTTTTTTGGAGCTTATCAGGCAAAATAAGTTCACAAATTCGAAATTAGAGGAGCCGGCTGTTGTAGTAGCACGTATTCAAGAAACCTACGCCAACCTAGTGCCGCTAATTGGGCTAACCCATCAAAATCTTAAAGCAGCTTCAGAAAAACTAGTCAAAGAAGCGCAACCCATAATCCAAGCTACACCAACCACAAAACAAGGCGTATCAGACTTTGCTTTTGCACATTTACACACACTATCTCAATTTTCGGTTTTACAATCCACCATTCGAGTAAAAGAACTTGCCGAAACGGCAGATAATTTAAATATGCCAGCCGTAGCCCTAACAGATTTGGGGAATCTTATGGGTGCATTTCACTTTGTGAAATCTGTAAAACAAGTAAATGCCCAACGTGCAGATGATGATACTAGACCACCGCTGAAGCCCATTATTGGAATTACACTTCATGTTTGTGGAAATCATCAAGACAGAAGCCGCAGAGATGATGGTTACCAAGTAGTCTTTTTGGCAAAAAACAAAGCGGGATATCAAAACCTATCCAAACTCTCTTCACTGGCATACACAAAAGGCTTTTATTATGTGCCTCGTGTTGATAGAAATTTGATTCAACAATACAAGAATGATGTTATTGTATTGACGGGGAATGTATATGGTGAGGTGCCTTCCAAATTGCTAAATGTTGGTGAAAAGCAAGCAGAGGAAGCACTTTTGTGGTGGAAAGAAAACTTTGGGGACGACTTGTATATTGAAATCATGCGCCATCAACAAGAAGACGAAAACCGTATCAACCCGGTACTTGTGCAGTTTTCGCAAAGACATGATATTAAGTTGGTAGCCACAAACTCTGCCTATTATTTAAAGCAGGAAGAAGCAAACGCACACGATATTTTATTGTGCGTAAAAGATGGCGAAAAACAAGCAACTCCTATCGGTCGAGGGCGTGGTTATCGGTATGGGTTACCCAATCAAGAATATTACTTTAAAACGCCAGAGCAAATGCGCAGCCTTTTTGCCGATTTGCCACAAGCGTTGGAAAGTATCTCAGAAATCGTTGAGAAAGTCGAGCATTTCGATTTGGCACGAGATGTATTGTTGCCCAAATTTGATATTCCTGCTCAATTTGTTTCAGAGGAAGATGCTAAAGACGGAGGGAAGCGAGGCGAAAATGCGTATTTACGCCACCTGACATATGAAGGCGCAAACCAACGCTATTCAAATTTAGATGATGAACTTAAAGAGCGTATCGATTTTGAGCTTAGCGTTATTGAAAATACAGGTTATCCAGGCTATTTTTTAATTGTGCAAGATTTTATTGCAGCAGCTCGAAACATGGACGTTTCTGTAGGTCCAGGGCGTGGTTCGGCAGCAGGATCGGTTGTTGCTTATTGCCTTAAAATCACCAATATTGATCCCATAAAATACGACTTACTTTTTGAGCGTTTTCTCAATCCAGATCGTGTGAGTTTGCCCGATATTGATATTGATTTTGACGATGAAGGCCGCTCTAGAGTAATGGATTATGTGATTGAAAAGTACGGGGCAAATCAAGTAGCACAAATTATTACTTATGGTACCATGGCTGCAAAATCATCCATACGCGATACAGCCCGTGTATTAGATTTATCTCTTAGCGATGCCGATCGAGTAGCCAAATTGGTTCCAAACATGAAGTTGAAAAAGATTTTCGATTTGGATGATAAAGCTTTGAAAGAAAGTCTGCGTTCTGATGAGTTTGCTCGTGTTTCCGAGCTCAAAGCTATCGCCGAAGGCAGCGACTTAGAGGCCGAGACACTAAAACAAGCACAAATTTTAGAAGGCTCGTTGCGCAATACGGGAATTCACGCTTGCGGTGTGATTATAACGCCAGACGATATTACCGAATTTGTGCCAATTGCTACAGCCAAAGACTCCGATTTGTATGTTACCCAATTTGACAACGCCGTAGTTGAAGATGCAGGCTTGTTAAAAATGGATTTCTTAGGGTTAAAAACATTAACGCTTATTAAAGACACGGTCAAACTTGTCAAATACAGACATGATATTGACTTAAATCCGGATGCATTTCCATTAGACGACGCACCCACATACGAGTTGTTTCAGCGCGGTGAAACCGTTGGTATTTTTCAGTACGAAAGTGCAGGTATGCAAAAGTACCTTCGTGATTTAAAGCCCAATGTTTTTGAAGACTTGATAGCGATGAACGCCCTATATCGTCCGGGGCCGCTGGAGTACATTCCGAGTTTTGTACGCCGTAAAAACGGGCAAGAAGAAATTACCTACGATTTACCTGCCATGGAGCAATACCTGAAGCAGACTTATGGTATTACCGTATATCAAGAACAGGTGATGTTGTTATCGCAATCGTTAGCAGGATTTAGTAAAGGTCAAGCCGATGTGTTGCGCAAAGCCATGGGTAAAAAGATTTTTGCGCTGTTGGAGCAGTTAAAGCCTCAATTTTTAAATGGCGGAGAAGAGCGCGGGCATCCAAGAGAAATTCTGGAAAAAATATGGAAAGATTGGGAGGCATTTGCCTCTTATGCATTTAATAAATCGCATTCTACTTGCTATGCGTGGGTAGCCTATCAAACCGCATATTTGAAAGCAAATTATCCTGCAGAATATATGGCAGCGGTACTTTCTAACAACATGAGCGATATCAAACAAGTGAGCTTTTTTATGGAAGAATGTCGTCGTATGGGTATTTCGGTTCTTGGACCAGATGCGAACGAGTCGTTCTATAAGTTCACTGTTAACGACCAAGGTGCTATTCGTTTTGGTATGGGTGCCGTAAAGGGTGTGGGACATGCTGCTGTGAAAACCATAGTGGAAAAACGTAGAGAAAAACCCTACACGTCTATTTTTGATTTGACCCAACGTATAGATTTACGTGCAGCAAATAAAAAATCGTTTGAGAGTTTGATTTTAGCGGGTGGTTTTGATTCGCTTTCATCTGCACACCGAGCACAATATTTTCATCACAATGGGGATGGAGTGAGTTTTGTGGAAAAGGCATTGCGATACGGCGCACAGCATCAGGAAAATGAGCAATCTTCACAAGTAAGTTTGTTTGGTGCAGATTCGTCAGTAAGCATTCCTACCCCAACACTTCCCGACTGCGAGCCTTGGGATGCACTACATACCTTAAAGCAAGAAAAAGAAGTGGTTGGAATTTATCTTTCAGGACATCCTCTTGATGATTTTGCTTCTGCTATGAAGCATTTTTGCAATGCTAGGGTGGGCTTGTTTCACGATCTTACCCCACTGGTGAATAAAGAACTCAGCTTTGGCGGTATGGTGGGCGAAGTACAGCATCGGGTTTCCAAGAACGGAAAAGGCTGGGCGATATTCTCCCTAGAGGATTTTGAAGAGTCATATGAGTTTAAAATTTTTGGTGAGGAGTATCTTAAATACCGCCACTTCTTGGTTTCGGATAGTTTTGTACATATAAAAGCACTTGTTAAGGAAGGTTGGCTCAATAGAGAAACAGGAAAACGCGGGGAGCCAAGATTACAATTTAATGCCTTTCAACAATTACAAGATACGCTTACAACATACACTAAAAAAATCACCTTGCAATTGGATGTCAAACGTATAGACGACCAATTACTGGTGTTTTTGGAAAAGCTATTCAAAGAAAACAAAGGGGATCACAAGGTAGATATGACGTTTTATGAAACTGAGGAGCAATTAAAACTGGTTACCTCAAGCCGGAAAGTAAAAGTTCATGTAGGTGATACGTTTTTAGCTGCATTAGACGCTTATCCTGTTTCTTACAAATTAAATTAAGTATCAAAAACCCAAATATGACAATAACAAGAGTTGATGCAATGTTTCCTATTTTGCAAAAAAAGGTGGTACATTTGACTACCTAAAATTAGAATGATATGGCATTAGAAATTACAGATGCTAGCTTTGACGAAGTGGTATTAAAATCCAGTCAACCTGTTTTGGTTGATTTCTGGGCAGAGTGGTGCGGTCCTTGCCGCATGGTCGGTCCTATTATCGATGAGCTAAGCAAAGAGTACGACGGCAAGGCTGTTGTAGGAAAAGTAGATGTGGACAACAACCAAGAATTTGCTGCTAAATTTGGCGTTCGTAATATCCCAACAGTATTGTTGTTTAAGAATGGCGAATTGGTAGATCGTAAAGTTGGCGTATCTCCAAAAGCGGTTTATGCTGCTGCAATTGAGGAGCAACTATAATCAAAAGTTTATTTACGTTTGTGTATCCGAAAATGCGGTGTATATTTGCACGCACCTAACGCAAACGGTCTGGTAGTTCAGCTGGTTAGAATACATGCCTGTCACGCATGGGGTCGCGGGTTCGAGTCCCGTCCAGACCGCTAAGCACTTTAAGTGCTTTTTGAAATCAACGCGTTGTGTTGCTTGCAAACATCAGTTTGCAAGAGGTTCGTAGAAGAACCCATGAGAAGCTTTCCTGAATTGGAGGGCTTTTTTGCTTTATTGATATTACATTTGATTTAAATTTTGATAATGAGTTTCATTCAATCCCTCCTCTTTTTGCGCTGTCCTAAATGCCGAACCGGCAAAATGTTTCAACACAAACCCTATAGCTTTAAAGGGATAACCTCATTAAATAAAAGTTGTCCGCATTGTAATACATCCTACCAATTAGAGCCTTCTTTTTTCTATGGTTCCATGTATGTTTCATACGCTTTGGGAGTAGCATTGGCAGTTGCGGTATATGTATTACTACTGCTTTTGGGATTAGGGCAATATGCACTCACCTCATTTTTTATTATTGCTACTGCCATTGTAGTGCTTGCGCCTTATGTGTATCAACTTTCAAAAGTGGTGTGGGCGAGCTTCTTTATAAAATACGATCCCAAAAAATCTATCAAAAACTAAGCATTTGCCTGCTGCTCAAATTCAAAGAGCGTAATATGAAAAAAGGAGGCTGACGCCAATATGTGGTCAAAAATATCTGCAGAAATCATTTCGTGATTTTTCCACGCTTTGTCAGAAGTAAAGGCATATATTTCTAGCGGAATACCGTTTGGTGTTGGTGCAAGTTGCCGGCACATAACGGTAAGTTTTTGATTGATGCTGGGGTGTTGTTCCAGATAGGTTTCAATATACGATCGAAACAAGCCAATATTAGTAAGGTTTCTTCCGTTTACTGGAATGGAAGTATCGGTTTTCAGGGCTTTATTGTAAGCAGCAATTTCTTCTTTTTTCGCTTGAACAATGGCTTTAAAGCGCTCCAGTTGTGTAATGCCAGTCAGTTCTTCATCGTTTAAAAAGCGTACTGAAGATGCGCGAATGTAAAGCGGACGTTTGATACGCCTTCCTTCAGATTCGCTCATGCCACGCCAGTTTTTTATGGAACTAGACAATAATTTATAGGTTGGCACCGTAGTTATGGTATTATCGAAATTTTGAACTTTAATGGTGGATAGGTTAATTTCAATTACATAACCATCTGCGCCATAAGACTCCATGGTGATCCAATCGCCAATACGCACCAAATCATTTGCGGCAATTTGAATGCTTGCTACAAACCCTAAAATGGTGTCTTTAAACACCAACAAAATAACTGCGGAAAGCGCACCAAGTCCTGTAAAAAAGTACACCAAATCTTTTCCCGAAAGAATGGAAAAGGTCAACAATAGTCCAATCCCCCACAAGAAAATCATAACAACTTGGATGTAGCTTTCTATGGGTTTATCTTTGAATTGTGTCCGACTTTGCAATTCTTGTTTTAGGGTACGCAATAAACTGCGTAGGGTGACTATAGCCACAAAAACAGCATACACATCCAGTAGCGCATGAAGCCAATTTTCGATGCTTATATTGCCATTAGCCCAAAGCCCAACCGCCGCACTTAAGAAAAAATAGGGTGCAAAACGCGATATGTTTTTTGGGAATTTGTTTTCTATTAAAGAGTCGTCTATGGTTGTTTTTGTTGAATTTGCGATGCGATGAAACACCTGAATTAAAATAAATCGAACGAATACGCGTAACAACCAAGCGACGGTAAGCAAGATTAAAGAAAAGAGGATAAAGTCTGCCCACCATGCCAATGTAGCTGACCAGCCCAATCCAATTAAAAAGTCGTAAATTATGTGCATTAGGCTAAATTAGTCAATTCTCACAGACAAAGGCTATATTTAACTATCCAAAAAAAAACACCCGTACCAAAAAAGGAGGTACGGGTGTCAAAACAATAACCAATAAAAATGTTAAGACATTACAACTTATTATGTTCCACGAATCATGCCAAACCTTTATTTTTTTAAATATTTCGCCACTTTTCTTTTTATTTCCCTGATTATAGGCTTAAAAAGTAACGCTCAAAACAAGGGATCTTTTGATATACGCATTCATCAGATTGAATATATTGATGCTGAATCAGAACAACTTACCTATTTAGATTCTGAGAGTCTTGTAAAAGAATTGAGGCTTTCTCGCAATTATAACCACGTGTATGTCGAGCTAGAACACAATCCGGATACACAATATTCGTTCAAGGTAACAGGTGGGGCAGGCTTGGGAGATTGGGAAAAGTCAACAAATGAAATTCACTTGGTTGGGCTTTCTAGAGGCGAACATCAATTGTATATTCGTGGAGAAAGTAACGGATTAACATCTAATTTACAGCAATTTAAGATTTACATTTCCTCTCCATATTATTTAAAATGGTGGTTTATTTCGCTTATCATTGTTTTGGTTATTGGTGTTTTTTATATGTTTTTGGTTTTAGAAGCAAAATTGCTGAAAGAACGTAAAGACCGAAACCTTCAAGTTTCTAATTTAGAAGCCAGGGCGTATAGAGCGCAAATGAATCCACATTTTATTTTTAATGCCTTAAATGGAATACAAACCGCTAAGATTTTGGGCGGTGAAAAGGAGTTTAACAATTATATTACCTCATTTTCGAAACTTATTCGCAACACTATTGAAATGAGCAGTGTGGACCGGATATCTGTTACTGAAGAAGCAAAATACATCACCAATTATATCGAACTGCAAGCGCTTAGACTTGAGGAAAAAATTGATTTGGAATTTAAAATAGACCCTAGTATTGATCAAAATGAAGTGTATTTGCCATGTATGATGTTGCAACCTATTGTGGAAAATTCTATAGTGCACGGCATCATTCCGAAGGGTAAAAGCGGGAAAATCACGATAGATTTAATACGAGAAGGAGAAATGCTAAGGATATGTATAACCGACAATGGTATTGGTCGTGTTGCTGCTGCTAAAGAAAGAAAAAAATATGCGAATCATAAGTCGTTTGCTACGAAAATAATGCGCGATAGAATTGATATTTTTAACTATTACAACGACAAAAAACTGAGTTTCACTATTGAAGATTTATATCAGGATGATGGCAATGCAGCTGGGACTAAAGTCACCCTTTTAGTACCAATAGACCTTAAGACAAGGAACTGATAAGCGCATCATAGCGCAAACAAGTAGTATAGCCTTTTTTTGAAAAGTAATTTGGTATAGATGTATTACCACATGCCAAAATAAAATCACCGCCCCACGCACCAAGGCTTTTGATGGCGCCATCAAAGTCAGCAAAAAGACGCTTTTGCACGGGCTTCATTCCAATTAAATCACCTACAATTTCTTCGTGTTGAAACATGAACACTTGAAAATTTTCAATCGTTGATTTTTCTAAAAATCCTCTAGTCAGTTCATCGATTTCTTTGATTGTTGATGGTGTGAGTTTGCTTTGGTCAAATGCAGCCACTGCTTTTTGGCTGTCTTGCTTCTGATTCAGATGGACAAAAAACAAGCGATCTTTATATTCGGGTGAAAAATCCACAGCAGTGACTTTAGGTGCTAGGGGATTGGTACGTTCATAAACCAATGCACTTTTTGATGTAGCACATGCAATATCGTAACCGCTACCTCCAAAAACCTCTTGTTGTAATACGTATGGATTTACGTTTGACCATTGCGATAAAAGGGATATTAAAGTTGACGAACTTCCTAGCCCCCACGAACGGTCAAAATCGAGTGTGGTGGTAAACGAAAACCCTGTTGAGGTATTCCAGCAGTTTGAATTTTGGGTTTTAATTTCTAAAAATAAATGTTGTAATCTATTGCCAATTTCATCAAGGCGTTTGGGTACGAACGAAGTAATATCAAATTCATTTTCGTACCACAAATTTCCATACTGATCTACACTTTTCCATATAATGGTATTTCCAGTTTCAGCAACTTCCAACGACTGTCCCAGTTTGGTGGGAACTGCCAATGCTTTTGCACCACCCAGAACGGCATATTCTGCCGTTAGCAATAATTTTCCGTGTGCAAAAAATTTCATTTCGAACGTAGTTTTTCAAGCACTTCTACAACAGCGTGATGCGACACTGTATGTTTTTTAAAATGTTCTACCACCGCTTCTTTTTCGGGAGGCGTTGCTTCAAATTGGTTTAAGATATTGAGTAAATGCATTTTCATATGCCCTTGTTGAATACCTGTGGTTACCAAGCTTTTTACGGCTGCAAAATTTTGCGCCAGTCCAGCTACAGCAATAATCTGCATCAGTTCTTCTGCGTTTGGTGTTCCCATAAGCTCATGGCACCATTGAACCATAGGGTGCAGTTTGGTAAGTCCGCCCACCGTTCCTATAGCCAATGGAAGCGTAAGCGAAAAGTGGAATATCTCATTTTTGATTTCAGCTTTAGACAAACTGCGATATTGTCCGCTATCGGCTGCAAAGGCGTGTACGCCTGCAGCTACGGCTCTAAAATCATTTCCGCTGGCAATGACTACCGCATCTACACCATTCATTATGCCTTTGTTGTGCGTAACGGCACGATAAGGTTCTAATTCCGCAATGCGAACAGCTTGCACAAACTTTTCTGCAAACAATTGACTTTCAGCTTCATTGGGCAACAACTCTGACACGGGACACGACACAGCTGCCTCTACCAAACAATTGGGTACATGGTTAGATAAAATACTCATAACTACTTCTATATCTTTTTCACTAGCTGAAAAGGCGTCGTGTTGCGCAGCGAGTTCACGTAGGGTATGTGCCAATTGCTCTAAGCAAGAATTGATAAAGTTTGCACCCATGGAGTCTTTGGTTTCAAAGCGTACATCCAGCTGAAAGTAGCCTTCTAACAATGCGGTTTTATTAACCAATGTCAAGGATGTAATACCACCACCGCGCGCACGCATGTTTTTGGTAATGGGTTCGGTAGCTTCCAAAAGACTTGCCTTGTTCGTGTCAAAAAATGTTTGAAGATGGTTGGGATCTCCATTGAATATAAAATGCACTTGCCCCACCTTCTCGGTACCTAAAACACGTGCTTTGAACCCGCCTTTGGTAGCCCAAAACTTAGCGGCATTTGCCGCTGCTGCCACCACCGAACTTTCTTCAATCGCCATGGGAATGGTCAAGGTTTTATGGTTGATGATAAAGTTGGGCGCAACGCCAATGGGCAGGTAAAAATTAGCAACCGCATTTTCAATAAAATCGTCGTGGAGGTTTTGCCTTTTGGCATCTGGGTGGGTATAGGTGGCCAACAGTTCTTTTGCTTGCGTTGGATCTTGAAATGCATTTTCGGTAATCCATGCTATTTTTTCGGCTTTGGTTTTTTTAGAAAACCCCGAAACCAATGCGTCTTGCCTCTTTTGATTGCTCATGGGGCAAAGATAAGGATGTCTTAACAGTTCTAATCATTCCCTCAAAAATCCTATATTAGCACAACAACAACTTAATCATGGAAGCACAATTTGGCGGTTCTGCCTTAAACCAACGGACTATTTTAAGTCACCCTCTTGGGCTATTTGTTTTGTTTTTTACTGAAATGTGGGAACGTTTTAGCTACTATGGCATGCGCGCCATTTTGGTGTTGTTCCTCACATCCTCCATCATGAACGACGGCTGGGCGTGGTCAAACGAAGATGCCTTAGAATTGTATGCCTTATATACAGGGCTGGTGTATTTAACACCCATTTTAGGTGGTTTTCTCGCCGATAAATTTTTAGGGTACCGCAATGCTACTGTGTTGGGCGCATTTATCATGACTCTAGGCCATGCTTCTATGGCACTTGAGACTTTTACACATTCCTTTTTTTATCTTGGACTCATACTGTTAATCGTCGGGAATGGATTTTTTAAACCCAACATTTCTTCCATAGTTGGGCAATTATATAAGGATGGAGATAAACGCAAAGATGGTGGCTATACCATATTTTATATGGGTATCAACGCCGGAGCGTTTTTAGGGATATTATTATGCGGATATATTGGTGAGAAAGTAGGTTGGCACCTCGGCTTTGGATTGGCTGGAATTTTTATGTTTTTAGGCATGCTGCAGTTTTGGTTTGCCCAAAAGATTTTTAGCACTATTGGTTTAACGCCAAAAAAAATAGCGGCAGCCAATACTGCTGAAACAATAGTATCTGCCAAAACCCTTGGAGCTGGTTTTACGAAAATTGAAATCGATAGGCTTTTTGTGATCGTTGTCTTTTCCATATTTACGATTTTCTTCTGGTGGGCATTTGAGCAAGCAGGGGGGTCTATGACTATTTTTGCTAAAGACTTTACCCAACGTACTTTAGAGGGAGATGCGTCTATGATTTTTAAAATGGCCAATACCATCATAACATTGGTACCCATGGTCATACTAACCCTGGTTTTATATGGACTATTTCGTAAAATGATAGGGCATTACCTTCTTTCAAACGTATTTTTAGGTGCAAGTTTTTTGATTATTTGGGGTATTGTTATTTGGATGATTCAGCGTGAGTTTTCATCAACAGCTACTGAAATACCTGCATCTTGGTTTTCGGTATTAAACTCATTATTTATTATTTTATTGGCGCCGCTCTTTTCAAAAGTTTGGGCATCGAAATTAAATCCCAGTGGTCCTGTAAAATTTGCTATAGGATTGATTTTATTGGGTGTTGGCTTTGCCTTCTTGGCTGTAGGAGCTATGGGTATTCCCATGGGAGCAGAAACGGCTAGTGTGAGTATCATATGGTTGATTTTAGCCTATTTATTTCATACGATGGGCGAATTATGTGTGTCCCCAGTTGGGTTGTCATATGTCAGTAAATTAGCTCCTATGAAGCTGGTAGGACTTATGTTTGGTTTTTGGTTTGTATGTAGTGCTGTTGCCAATTTCTTGGGAGGTAAAACAGGTAGCTATATCGATAAAATTTCAGAAGCCTATGGTCTATCTAATTTCTTTTTGATTTTCTTTGCAATTCCTGTTGTGGCAGGGATATTAATGATTTTATTAAGGCCTATTTTAATTCGTAAAATGCATGGAATACATTAAAAAAACAAGTCTCCTTATTTTATTATTGTTTTATACGGCAACTTTTGCCCAAGTCAAATGGTACACCCTTGAAGAAGCGTTAACCGCTCAAAAGGAGAAACCCAAGCCCATTATATTAGACGCTTATACCGTTTGGTGTGGCCCATGCAAAATGTTAGACAAAAATACGTTTGGCAACGATGATGTAAGCAGTTATATGAACACCCATTTTTATCCTGTAAAATTCAACGCAGAGGGCAATGAAAAAGTAACCTATCAGGGGCAAGACTTTGACAACCCAAATTACGATGCCAAACGTGCTAAAACTCGAAATGGGACACATTCGTTTACGCGTTATTTGGGTGTTTCAGGTTATCCTACCCTTGTATTTTTTGACGAAACAGGAAATTTTATTACCCCCATTGTTGGGTATCTAACGCCAACACAAATCGAGATTTACCTCAAGCTGATTCACCAGCAAGATTACAAAAACATCAAATCTCAAGAAGATTTTACGGCATATATTAAAAACTTTGAGCATCAGTTTAAGGGATAAGCCCCTTGTATTGCTGTTGCGTGAAATCTAATCCCTTTTGCCGCACAGGTTTTTTTCCATCGTTCTACAAATGAGGGAAAGTTACTTCCGTCTGCAATAATAATTTGTGGCGTTAAGCTATCAATCAGCTCTTCTAAATGTATTTTTGGACTTTGTCGTAGCAACACAAATTCGTGTTTTCCTAAACCCCGATAAACACCTAAACAATCTACTACCAGTAAATTCTTATATGTGTTTCCAATGGATGAGTACTCAATGCTGCTTAGGCGATAATATTGCTTAAAATCCTGCGCCAAGCGTATTACCTGTGGTGTTTGCTTTGCTGAAATGGCGACAAGCTTATCTACATCTGCTGTCAAAATCAATGAATTTTTATACACCTGTGCAATGGTTGCTTTTGGAGGCTCCTTCCAGTCAAAATACAATTGTGCATGAAACCCCAAACTAAAGATGCCAAGCACCACAAGTTTTCGTTTTTTAGGAGATTCCAAAAAGAAAAATAAGCTCAATACAACTGCACCGAGTAGTATGGTATCAGTGGTTCTAAAAGGAATGTATTCTACAAAAAAGCCTTCCCATTTTGCAATCCATGCCACAACGCTTTGATAGCACCAAAAAACAGCATCTACCCCTGTATAAAACCAATGCGTGGAACTAATAAAGCTCATGGCAATACTCCCGATATCCAGAAAAATTATTATCCCAATAAAAGGCACAAGTACTAAATTACTCAACCAAAACAATAGGGGAAATTGGTGGAAATAGTACAAACTGAAGGGTAGAACCGATAGCTGAGCAATACCTCCAATCCCAATAAGCGCAGCGATATACTGCATGAAGCGATACTGATTGACAAACAATTGTTGCCAGAGTGGCATCATCCATACAATACCAAAAACAGCAGCATAACTTAATTGAAATCCCACATCAAAAAGTAATCGCGGTTGTACAAATAGCAAGACCACAAAACTAACCCAAACGCCTTGCATACGCACATTTTTACGTTTTAGTGCAAGTCCAATTTGTAAAAATGAAAACATGGTTACTGCTCGAATTACAGATGAGGCTGCACCAGTGATAAGTGCAAAACACCACAATAAAACAATGGGTATTGCCGCTGCCAAAACAGCTCCGTGTTTCATTCGTTTTAGCGGTGCAACCAAAAAACGGAGCAGTAGCAGCATAATACCAATGTGCAAACCAGAAATTGCCAACAAATGCATAGCGCCCGCACGTTGATATTGTTGGATTCGTTCTTCTGATAATTCTTTTTTTGTGCCCAGAACAAGCGCCATAATTAGCGCTTTACTATCTTCATGTAAAGATGTTTTTTTCAGTTTCCCGATAAGTTTTTGTTGTATCGCAAACGCCCAGCTTTTTAAACTCCATTGGCGATCAAGTGGAACAAATATTTCGTCAATGACCGTCATTCTGCGCGAAACGCCTTTTCGGCGCATAAAGGTTTTATAATCAAAATCGGTTGGGTTTTTCGGAGGTGGTATAGGTTCAAGTGTTCCGTGCACCAAAAAACGATCTCCGATTGTAAATGAATGCTCCAAACTTGTGTGAAGAAGAACACTTTCATTTTGCGTCGTTTTTACCACATATTGATGTCCATGAGCGGAGGTGTTTTGGATCCTTTTGATTTCAATTGTATGATCTTTTAGATGCGATGTAGCGTTTATTACAGGCGGTTGATAACGCATCGTTCCCAAGATCAAAAAGCACCCACCAGCGGCAAGCAAAAAGAAATGATTCCAACGTTTCAAGTGGCATACAATCAGTGCAACGACACTTACTAAAAAAATCTGGAATGAAAACTGAATATTTGCTTCACTTAATAGAATTCCTGCACTAAATGAAAGTGCAATAACTGCTATAGGTGTACTTGGATGAGGCATGCCTCAAAGTACAAAAATTATTTTTTTAGTAGCCTTCGTGTCTGAGCGTACGCCTTTTTCCAGTAGCTACTTTCTAATGAAGAGATTATGACTCCTTTTGATGATGATGCGTGAATAAATTGCGGAATGCCGTTTCGCGTACTCACGACTATACCCGCGTGGGTGAGCTTTCGTTTTCGGCTTGTTCGAAAAAAGATAATATCTCCTTTTTTGACTCTATCAATAGAAATACGTTTGCCTTTTTTTCGAAGCTCATGAACGGTTCTGGGTACTCGAACTCCTTGTTGACGAAAGGCATTGTAAATCAGTCCAGAACAGTCAATTCCCCCTTTGGTGTTTCCGCCATATGCATAAGGAGTCCCCATATAGCCTTTGGCGTAATAAACCACGCCATCACGGGGTTTCATTTTAGTTCCTTTACTAAAGCTACCACAGCCTACAAGGCTTACGGCAAGCACAATAAAAATCAGATTACGCACGAGTTCGTTCTAAAATAAGTTGCGCTACAGCAGCACTTGCGCCGCTTCCGCCTAATTTTTCTTTTAAAATTTTATATGCATCAAGTTGCGCTTGTCGTTTAGGACCAGATAAAATTTCAACTAAATCTGTTGTCAATTGCTTTGAGTTGCAGTTCGATTGGATGCGTTCAGGCACTGCGTCTTCATCTAAAATTAAATTCACGAGCGAGATAAAAGGCAATTTCACCAATTGTTTGCCAATGGCATAACTCAAGCCGCTGGTTTTATAACACACCACTTGCGGTACTTCAAAAAGTGCGGTTTCTAATGTTGCTGTTCCACTAGTGACCAATGCCGCTTTTGCGTGTGTTAAAAGTTTATATGTGCTGTTTCGAACAACATATACAGGTAGTGCTTCAAAAAGCGAATCGCTTAGTTGCGATGCGGCAGCTACAACAAAACAATGCTCTGGAAATTGTTTGGCGGTTGCTACCATCACATCAAGAATTTTTTTAACCTCTTGTGCTCTGCTTCCAGGGAGCAGTGCTATGATGGGTTTTTTAGCAGGAATGTTATTTTCTTTTCTGAATTGAGTTTCAGAGCCTGCATCAAAATGCGATACTTCATCTAAGAGGGGATGCCCAACAAAATCAACAGGAATGTGGTGTTTGTCTTGAAAAAAAGGTTTTTCAAAGGGCAAAATCACATATAAATAATCTATGACACGTGCCATCAGTTTTACCCTATTTTCTTTCCACGCCCATACTTGCGGACTTATGTAGTAGTGCACTGGGATTTGCTGTGTTTTTGCCCACTCGGCAATACGTAAATTAAATCCCGGATAGTCGATTAAAATCAATGCATCTGGTTTGAATGCCGTAATGTCTTCTTTGCAATGTTGGATGTTATGCAGAATTGTTTTTAGGTTTTTGGCCACTTCCCAAAACCCCATAAACGCCAAATCACGGTAGTACTTAACCAGGGTTGCGCCTTCAGCTTGCATGCGATCTCCGCCCCACGCTCTAATATCAATATAGGGGTTTTGTTGATACAGTGCCTTTAGCATGTTTGCGCCGTGCAAATCGCCTGATGCCTCACCTGCTATGATGTAATATTTCATCCAAAAAGCTTTATGCCAAAGGTAAACAAAGCCCATAAGATGCACCCCATAAGAATGCCGTAAGCTGTGGTGTCTTTATTTTTTTGTAAAGCCCAAAAAAAGATCAATAGGTTTGGGATTGCGCAAATAGCAGCAATTCCAGCAAGCGTTGATTGTTGAATTTCTTTGCCTTGTGCATCAAAAATGAGCATAGCCATACCCAACAAAAAAGCAGGTAGGCCAATGCCAATAAGCAATCCCCATCGAGAAGCAGGTGTTAGAAATCCCATGTGTTTAGTTTTTGAATGCTGTGATGTGCTGTCATATCAAAGTGAACGGGAACCACACTTACATAGCCATTTCCGAGTGCCCATTCGTCTGTGTCTTCTCCTTTATCTTCGTTGATAAATTTTCCTGTAAGCCAATAGTATTCTTTTCCCGTTGGGTCATTGCGTTTGTCAAATTCTTCCACCCAATACGCCATGGCTTGACGGCAAATACGAATTCCTTTGATGTCTTTTTCGGGTAGTTTCGGCAGATTTACATTGAGAACAACTCCCTCTGGAATTCCATTTGTTAGTGCCGATTTTGCAATACGCTTGATATATGAGGCTACTTGAGAAAAATCGGCATTCCATGCATAATCTAGAAGTGAAAATCCAATGGCTGGAATACCTTCAATGCCCGCCTCTACAGCTGCACTCATCGTGCCAGAATAAATCACATTAATGGATGAATTAGATCCGTGATTGATTCCCGAAACGCACAAGTCGGGTTTGCGCTTGAGAATTTCGTGAACGCCCATTTTTACACAGTCTGCGGGTGTTCCCGAGCATGCATATTCGGTTTGTGGACCATCGTCGATAGTAACTTTGCTACAACGTAAGGTGTTGTTAATGGTAATGGCGTGTCCCATTCCCGATTGTGGGCTATCGGGCGCAACTACGACCACATCGCCAATAGTATTCATGACTTTTATGAGGTTTCGTAAGCCCGGTGCACTAATACCGTCATCGTTAGTCACTAAAATAAGTGGCTTTTTCATATTTGTTAATTGAAAGTTAAAAATACATAATGGAAGCGTTATTTTGGCTTATTTTGACATGATTATCGAGCATTTATTTGAAAGTTAATAAAAAGTATTACTTTTAAGCTTACTACTTAAAGAATTTATGAGAAAGAAGATTTTTATCCCCCTGATTTTAATTGCCCTAGTACTTTTAGCCTGGACTTGCTTTAGCCCACCTACTAGCCATCATTTCTCTGAGAATGCGTCTAAGGATAAGTTGCTTATGGAGCTTATCACGTACTTTATGCAGCGTGGTCATTTTTCACCTAAAATTATAAATGATGAGCTTTCTGAGGATCTGCATGCTACGTTTTTGGAGATGCTAGATGGGCAAAAAAGATATTTTTTAAAGAAAGATATTGTCCAATTTGAGTGCTATAAATATGCGTTGGATGATGAATTTCGAAGCTTAAATACAGATTTTTTTGATTTTGCTTTTGCCCGCTACCTTGAACGCCGAAGCGAGGCAAAATTGTTTTACGCCGAGTTATTGGAAAAGCCTTTTGACTATTCCAAAAAGGAAGAAATTGATTTAGATTATAAAAAACAAGATTACCCCGTTAATGTTCGTCAACGTTCCGAGAAATGGCGCAAACAGCTTAAGCTTTCTACTTTAAATATTGTGCACACTAAATTGAAAGAAGAAGAAAAAAGAGCGGAAAAGGATAAATCATACAAACCAAAATCATTTGATGAATTGGAAGTAGATGCTCGTGAGATTACACGTGTAAATCTTGAAAATTATTTCTCGCTTATGGAAGATGTTCGAGAAGAAGACTGGTTTGGCACGTATTTGAACGCCTTTGTTTCGCAGTTTGACCCGCATTCGGTCTATTTTGCGCCAGTTGATAAAGACAGATTTGATGCTTCTATGTCTGGGAAATATGAAGGCATTGGTGCACGTTTAACCAAGCGAAATCAAGCGATTAAAATCGTAGAAATTATTTCAGGTGGTCCACTATGGCGTGACCAATCTATTGATGTTGGAGATCAAATTATGATGGTTCGTCAAGAAGAAGGTGACCCCGTTGACGTACAGTCTATGCGTTTGGACGATGCCATAGAGCTGATCAAAGGGACTGCTGGAACAACCGTTTTTCTTACCATAAAAAAAGTGGATGGTACGGTAGAGGAAATTCCTATTAAGCGCGATACGGTTGTTATGGAGGAGTCGTATTTAAAATCGACACTCATTGAAAAGGCTGGGCGTACGTATGGGCTTATACATCTGCCTAAATTTTATGTCGACTTTAAAGACTACAAAGAGCGAAACGCTGCTAAAGACATGCAGCAGGAAATCATCAGGTTAAAAAACCAAGGTGTTCAGGGGCTGGTCGTAGATTTACGTAATAATGGTGGCGGTTCGTTGCAAACGGTAGTTGATATGGCCGGTTTTTTCATCGATGAAGGTCCTGTAGTTCAAGTTAAATCTACATCCGATGACAGTAAGGTGCTCAAAGACAGAGACGGAAAAACGCTTTGGGAAGGTCCCTTGGTCATTATGGTAAATGAGCTATCCGCATCTGCATCTGAAATTTTGGCGGCTGCCATGCAGGATTATGAGCGTGCTGTGGTGTTGGGTAGTAAACAAACTTTTGGAAAGGGAACAGTTCAAAATGTGCTGGAATTAAACAGATTTGTATCAAAAAGTACCTATGGTGATTTAGGTGCGCTGAAATATACGACTGAAAAATTTTACCGTATTACAGGTAAATCTACTCAGCTAGAGGGAGTGAAAAGCGATGTGATTGCTCCAGACCGCTATACTTATGTGGATATAGGTGAGAAAGATGAGGAAAATCCGTTGATTTGGGATCAAATTGCTTCTACCGCGTTTTCTAAGTGGAATGGGTATAGAAACTATCAAGATGTGATTCAAAAAAGCACCACACGCATTGAAAAAAACGAGCTTTTTCAATTGATTGATAAAAACGCAAAGTGGGTCAAGGCGCAACAGGATAAAAATGTCTTCTCATTGAATTACAAACAATTCTCTTCAGAAATAGAAGAAGGAGAGTCTGTCGCAGACCAGTTTGATGTATTAGATGAATATTCAAATTCACTTTCATTTTCTTCTTTACCCTATGAGCTTGCAAAGATGAAATCGGATACCATTTTAGCAGAGAAACGTAAAAGATGGAAAAAAGCGCTTAATAAAGACATGTATTTAGAGGAAGCGGTTCATATTTTAACGGATTTAGAACTTAATTTTATTCCATCTAAGCCATTAGCCCTACAGCAAAATTAATCCATCCGTTGGTAGGCAATGCGCAAATAAATACCCAAAAAAGCGCTAAATGCCAATAAGCTGGAACCGCCATAACTCATTAGTGGCAAAGGAATACCTATTGTAGGAACAAGCCCAACTACCATGCCTAGGTTTATAGCTACGTGGATAAATAATGTACAGGCAAAACCAAGGCAAAATACCCTTGAGAATGTTGTTTTTTGTTTGTAAGCAATTCGAACCACTCGCAAGATTAACGTTATAAAAAGTATTAACACCAAAGCGGAGCCTACAAAACCCCATTCTTCACCAATAGTGGTGAAAATATAATCGGTTTGTTGTTCTGGGACAAAACCACCTTTTGTTTGCGTGCCCTCCAAAAATCCTTTTCCCGAAAATCGGCCCGAACCAATAGCAATTTGTGATTGGTTGATATTATATCCGATGCCTTGTGTGTCTACTTTTTTTCCAAGTAAGATATTAAAACGATCTCTGTGCCGTTGTTCAAAAATATGCTCAAAAATATAAGTTACAGAATACGTAAATCCACAAAAAAGAACAGAGGCAATCACCGCAGGAAACACAACCTTTTTACGTTTTCTTTTGGACTGTAATGCAATGTATAACGACGCCAAAAGCACTATAGCAAACATCACCCAATACATTCCAAGTAGTAATGTTGAAATAAATAAAATAAAAAGACTGATGAGTATGGTAAAGAAAAACGACGGAAGTCCTTCTGTATGTAGTACTAAAAACAAACTTAGAAATATAAGAGCGGTTCCCGGATCCGGTTGTAAGAGGGTTAGTACTGCAGGAATCCCCATAATTATAAACGCCACAATATAGTCTTTGGTTCTTTTAATTTGAGTATTAAAATCTCCTAAAAATTTAGCAAGTGCTAAGGCAACGGCAACCTTGGCAAACTCGGATGGCTGTAAGCTAAAGCCGCCAATACCATACCACGATCGTGCTCCAGACACTTCAGTTCCAAACAGCCAGAGGCCTGATAAGCTGAGAAGGGATATTAGATAGATGATACTTGCGTAGCGCTCAAAAAACCTTGTATCAAAAAATTGTATCATAAAAATGAGAGCAATACCTAATCCAAAAGAAATCAATTGTTTTTGGATAAAACCAAGCGCAATAGAATTGTCGTTTGAATTGTACATAGTAGAATAAATGTTTACCAATCCAATGGCTACCAAAACAACGTATAGTAGTAAACTGAACCAGTCAAAACGAGTAAGCTTATTCATTTATACTAAATGGTTTATTGCTTGTTACTTTGGCGTATTCTGCCTCCAAACTACCTTCCATCATCCGTTTTTCTAGCCATGTGCGTTTCACATCTCCAGTAAGATATTTTTCAATAACCAAACTCGCGATGGGTGCTGCCCAACGCCCTCCCCAATATCCATTTTCAACAATAACAGCAAGCGCAATTTTAGGATTTTCTTTTGGTGCAAATGCAATGAACATAGAATGGTCAGTGAGTTGCGTTCTAACGCCGTTAATTTTAGTAAAATTCTCAATGGTACCGGTTTTTCCGCACACTTCAATTCCTCGAACAGCGGCTATGCGTGCAGTTCCTTTTTTGACCACATTTGCCATCCCCTCAACCACGGGGTCAAAGTGTTCATTTGAGATAGTAGTATGTCGCTTTGTTTTATATTGAGGATCAATAAAATCTCCTTGAACTCCTTTTACAAAATGTGGGGTAAAGAAAAAACCACGGTTAGCGATAGTTGCTGCTACATTTGCCAATTGGATAGGGGTCATTAAGATTTCACCTTGTCCAATGGCGTTAGAAACTGTTGTTGCACCACGCCAGCGCTGATTGGGGTACCACAGATTATAAAAATTTGCATTTGGCACATAACCCGATTGTCCTACTGGGTGGTCGTACCCCAAATAATTTCCAAGCCCAAAACTGCTGAGGTGGCTCTGCCATGTGTTCATGCCGTCCGGCGCATTGTTGTCTTTATCAATAATGCGCCTATACACATTTGAAAAATACGTATTACACGAATTATGAATCCCGCGATCGAGGTTGTTTATTGATCCAGGTATGCATTTACATTCCATAAACTGATTAAGAGCATAAAAATGTCCGCTATAACACGTAAAAGTAGCTTTTGGCGTAATGACTCCCTCTTCAAGTGCAATAAGCGCATTAAGGACTTTAAACGGCGAACCTGGTGGATACTGCCCTTGCAGCGAGCGATCAAACAAGAAACGATTAAGTGTGTCTTGTTTTAAGATGTTAAAATTTTCAGACCGTGCTCTACCCACAAGTAAATTAGGGTTATAAGTGGGTGTGCTAACACTCATTAAAATTTCACCTGTACTTGGTTCTATAGCTAAAATCCCACCGCGTTTATTAGCAAGGAGTGTAGTGCCATATTCTTGTAAATCAATATCTATAGAGAGTGTAATATCTTGCGCAGGAACGGCAAGGGTATCAAACACCCCGTCTTTATATGAGCCAATAATACGATTGAATTTATCGCGTTGTAAATAAGTTACTCCTTTTTTACCGCTTAGTAATTTTTCGTATGTTTTTTCAATGCCTTGCCTACCAATAAGTTCCCCTTGCTTGTAATAGGGGTTGGTTTCTATATCAAAATAATTTACCTCGCTTATATAGCCCAAAATATTGGAAGCAACGTCGGTATGATAATTACGAACTGATTTTCGTTGAATGTACATGCCTGGAAACTTCCACATCTTTTCTTGCAATGTACCGTAGTCTTGTTTTGAAATTTGGCTCAATAAAATGGAGGGCGCACGCATCGAATAGCGTTTAGCCTTGGTAATTTTAATGTTGAGTTCTTGCGTTGAAAGGCGGAGCATCCTACATAGGTCTAGCGTGTCGAAAGGCCTTAGATTTTTTGGCACCACCATAAGGTCATACATAGGTTGGTTTGACACCAGTAATTTCCCATTGCGATCATATACATAGCCTCTTTCTGGATAGACATATTCTTTTAACACTGAATTTTTTAGCGATAAATCGCCGTATTCATCTGATAAAATTTGTAATGAAAATAATCTTATGAGCAGTATTGCACCAAATAATCCGACAAGAATGGGAAAAAAACGCGTTCTCATCGTTTAGAATTTCGGGTTAAAAGCAGTATTAGAGAAACCGCCAAAATGGTAAGTAAGCTATTTATAAGCCAAGCATTTAGGAACCATCCAAAACGATCCACATTTCCTACTACAAAAACAAAAACAACAAAGTGATGCGCTACAACTAGGAGTATAACATACCGTAACAAACCACTAAAAGACTCTTGCTCAACGTTTAAGTTTTCAGGGGCCATGGTTTCACTAAATACGGCTCTGATGAATAATAGCCTTAAAAAAGCTATCAGTGTACACGCAGCCGCGTGGATTCCACCAGAAAAAAAGATAAAATCCACACAGCATCCAATAAAAAAACCTGCTAAAAGAACCAACCAGGAAGGCCAATCGTTAGGTAAAAATATGAGTAATAACACATACACAAAAGGCGCAAACGCTATTCCTAACAATATGGGGTCAAAAATAAACGCCTGCATAAACAGCAATATTAAAAACCACAAAATTAATTTTGGTAATTTATTCATCGTCGTTTATCATTTCTTTTATTAGATCTGCCGAAGGAAAGTGAACCAAATAAACTTGGTTGAGATTGGTCATGTCTTGAAACAACGAAACACGCAAGTCGTAGTAGTTGTCATTAATAGGAACTTCAGTAGCTGAAATAACACCCAAAGGGATTTCTGCAGGAAAAATAGCTGACATACCCCCTGTGACAACGGTATCCCCAATCGCTACTTTTGCTGCCAAAGGAACATCTGAAAGCACCATGATGTTTGGTGTTTCGCCGTTCCAGTACAAGCTCCCAAAATGATTGCTTTTTTTGAGTTTTGCATTTATACGTAATGACTTATTGAGCAACGAAATCACACCACTAGTTTGTGCATTGATATTATTTACTACGCCAACAACTCCAGTAGCTGTTATAACTCCCATTTCTTTTTTCGCACCATTTTTTTCACCTATATTTAGTGTCAAGTGATTATGTTTGAGTTGAATGCTATTTCGGATTACCTGGGCTGGAATTACGTCAAAAGGGATAGAGTCTAGTAAATATACTTCATTGGTTTTATTGATAAGTTGCGAGAGCAGAAATTGATTTTCAGCCACCAATTGCTCATTGTGCTTTTGACGTTTTATAAACGATGTGAAATTATGTCGTGCGTTAAAAAAAGGAGAGAAAACAGCGTTGTTAAATGCGATAAAAGAACTCCGTTGATAGTCATGGTTTTTAGCTATGAATCTTAGTGATAGCCCAAATAGGAGGGTGAACAACAAAAGCGTTCTGTTTCGCAGTATGCTGTTCAGTAGTTTTTGCATGAGCTATCTATTTTACCAAAACAGACTTATAACGCTCAATATTTTTAAGTGCAGTTCCTGTTCCGCGCACTACAGCTTTAAGCGGATCTTCGGCAATGAATATAGGGAGTTCAGTTTTTTTAGATAAACGCTTATCTAATCCCCTGAGCATAGACCCACCTCCAACTAAGTATACGCCAGTATTATAAATATCAGCGGCAAGCTCAGGAGGGGTTTGCGCTAAGGTTTCCATTACAGAGTCTTCAATACGGATTATCGATTTGTCTAAGGCTTTGTATATTTCACGGTACGAAATCATTATTTCTTTTGGTTTACCACTAATTAAATCACGCCCTTGAACCGACATATCGTCTGGTGGGTTTTCCAACTCTTCTGTGGCAGATCCTATCGCGATTTTCACACGTTCAGCAGTGCGTTCCCCAATATATAAATTGTGCTGGGTACGAATGTAATAAATAATATCTTTGGTAAAGACATCCCCGGCAATTTTTACCGATTTATCACATACAATTCCAGACAAAGCAATAACAGCAATTTCTGTGGTACCACCACCAATATCAATAATCATATTTCCTTTGGGCTGCATGATATCAATCCCAATACCAATTGCCGCCGCCATAGGCTCGTGAATAAGATAAACTTCTTTTCCATTTACACGCTCAGCCGACTCACGCACCGCTCGCATCTCCACTTCTGTAATTCCTGATGGGATACAAATAACCATACGAAGCGAGGGTGTAAAAAATCGTCTTTTGAGCGAAGGAATATTCTTTATAAACATGCTTATCATTTGCTCTGAGGCATTAAAATCGGCAATAACTCCATCCTTTAGCGGTCGAATGGTTTTAATATTTTCGTGCGTTTTGCCTTGCATTTGATTTGCTTCTTGACCAACAGCAATTATTTTGTTAGATCTTCTATCCATCGCAACAATAGAAGGGCTGTCTACGACAACTTTATCATTGTGAATGATAAGCGTATTCGCAGTACCCAAGTCAATGGCAATGTTTTCAGTTAAAAAGTCAAAAAATCCCATGGGAGCAGATATTGTATGTAATAATACGAATTAATGTTTAAAATGCCGCACGCCTGTCATAACCATTGCAACGTTATTTGCGTTGCAATAATCGATACTCAATTGATCTTTAATTGAACCACCAGGCTGAATAACGGCCGTAACACCAACCTTGTGGGCAATTTCAACACAGTCTGGAAAGGGGAAAAAGGCATCACTTGCCATTACCGCACCGTTGAGGTCAAACCCAAAGTTTGTCGCTTTTTCGATAGCTTGCTTTAATGCATCAACACGAGAAGTTTGGCCTGTTCCTGACGAGATCAACTGTCCATTTTTTGCTAACACAATGGTGTTTGATTTGGTATGTTTGGCAATTTTTGAAGCAAATAGTAGATCTTCTTGTTCTTGTGAAGTCGCTTTTCTTTTGGTTGCTGTTTGTAAAATATCAGCACTATCCGTTATGCCATCACGCTCTTGTACTAGGTGTCCGTTTAGACAGGTACGCACTAATTTTTTAGGTTGCGGATATTGATTCAGTTGTAATAGAATCCTGTTTTTTTTCTGTTTAAGCGCCGCTAATGCGTCTGAGTTAAAATCGGGCGCAATAACAACTTCGCAGAACAAATCGTGGATTTGCGTTGCAGTAGCAAGGTCAATGGTAGTGTTTGCAATTAGTACGCCGCCAAATGCGGAAACGGGATCGCCTGCTAAGGCATCTGCATATGCCGTGGCAAGTGTGTTGCGTGTTGCTAATCCACAAGCATTGTTGTGTTTTAGAATAGCAAAAGTTGGTGCATCATGTTGAAACTCTGCCATAAGTTGTACCGCAGCGTCAACATCCAAAAGGTTGTTGTATGACAATTCTTTGCCACCGTGCTTGGTAAATACTTCATCAAAGTCTCCAAAAAATTGTCCTTTTTGGTGTGGGTTTTCGCCGTATCGTAATGTTGTTCCGTCCGTATAGCTGATTTTAAGTGAATCTGCATTATCATTAAAAAACGAAAAAATATGTGTGTCGTAATGAGAAGAGACCTGGAAGGCATTAGCAGCAAATTTCTTTCTGTCTGTAAGTTCCGTACTTCCTTTTTTGTTGTTTAAAAGAGATAAAAAATCAGCGTAATCATGTACAGATGAAACGCATAAAACATCGCGATAATTTTTAGCAGCAGCACGGATAAGAGAAATACCACCAATATCAATCTTTTCAATAATTTCCGCTTCGCTAGCACCAGAACGAACGGTATCTTCAAAAGGGTATAAATCCACCAAAACAATATCTAGGTGAGGAATCTCATAAGTAGCAAGCTCTTGCTGATCGGATTCATTTTCTCTTCTATTTAAAATTCCACCAAAAACTTTTGGATGTAGTGTTTTTACGCGTCCACCTAAAATAGAGGGGTATGAGGTTAAATCTTCTACCTGCTTAACGGGAATGTTTTGTTCCTCAATAAACGACGCCGTTCCGCCCGTTGAATAAAGCGTAATTCCCAGCTCGTGCATTTTTTTTACGATAGGCGCAAGCCCTTTTTTATTAAATACGGAAATAAGGGCAGATTTGGCTTGTATAGCGTCTTGCATGTGGAAAAATTAGAAAACGCAAAAGTAGCAATTTTCTATCACTAAAACGGCTCGTTAGTGCGCAATAAAAATATAGAAACGAGTGCGTTAACTTTTTCTAAAAAAGCCACGTCTTTTTCATCAAAGGCAGATGGTGTATTGGAGTCAATATCTATTTGCCCCACATTTTTGGAATTTACAAATAGGGGAATCACAACTTCAGATTTTACCTCAAGGCTACACGAAATGTAATTGTCTTGTTTAGACACATCATCTACCACAAAGTTCTGATTGCTTAAGGCTACTTGCCCACATATTCCTTTCCCAAACGGAATTATGGTGTGATCGGTTGGCTTTCCCGCAAATGCTCTTAGGTGAAGTTCTTTTTTTTGTGGATGATGGAAATAAAAACCCACCCAATCATAGTTCGGAAGTTTTTGATGTATTTCTGTACAAACCCAATCTAAACCAACTTGTAATGATTGCGTTTCTTTCAGAAATGATTCAATATGTTTTAGTAAGGAAGAATACATACAAAAACTGCCCCTAGGCGGGGCAGTTATTTTTATTATTACATCATGCCTGGCATTCCGCCTCCGCCCATAGGTGGCATAGAAGATGATGTATCTTCTTTGATGTCCACCAAAGCACACTCAGTTGTAAGAATCATACCTGCAACAGAAGCAGCGTTTTCAAGCGCAATTCGTGTTACTTTCTTTGGATCAATGATTCCTTTCTCTTGCATATTACCGTAGGTGTCTGTTTTGGCATCGTAACCAAAATTATTATCACCTTCAATAACCTTTGCAACTACCACAGAACCTTCGCCACCAGCGTTGGCAACAATTGTTCTTAGTGGAGATTCAATAGCACGAGCCACAATCTGAATACCTGTTTGTTCATCGGCATTTTCGCTTTTAAGCTTAGCTAGGCTTGGTAAAGCTTGCAGCAACGCAACACCACCACCAGAAACGATACCTTCTTCTACCGCTGCTCGTGTGGCGTGAAGCGCATCATCTACACGGTCTTTCTTTTCTTTCATTTCCACTTCAGAGGCTGCACCTACATACAACACCGCAACACCTCCCGAAAGTTTAGCGAGACGTTCTTGAAGTTTTTCTTTGTCGTAATCAGAAGTAGATGCTTCAATTTGTGATTTAATTTGATTCACGCGCGCTTTGATATCATCAGAGCTACCAGCACCATTTACAATCGTCGTATTGTCTTTGTCGATGGTTATTTTTTCTGCGGTACCTAGCATGTCTATGGTTGCGTTTTCGAGAGTAAATCCACGGTCTTCAGAAATTACAGTTCCGCCAGTAAGTATGGCAATGTCTTCTAGCATGGCTTTTCTTCTATCGCCAAAACCAGGTGCTTTTACCGCTGCGATTTTGAGTGAACCACGAAGTTTGTTTACTACTAAAGTAGCAAGTGCCTCTCCGTCAACATCCTCTGCAATTACAACAAGTGGCTTGCCGCTTTGTGCAACAGGCTCAAGTACAGGAAGCAAATCTTTCATCGTTGAAATCTTTTTGTCGTATATCAAAATATACGGCGCTTCCATATCGGCTTCCATTTTGTCAGAATTGGTAACAAAATAAGGGGAAATATACCCGCGATCGAATTGCATTCCTTCAACAATATCAACAGTTGTGTCTGTTCCTTTTGCTTCTTCAACAGTGATAACTCCTTCTTTGCCAACTTTTTCAAATGCAGCTGTGATAAGTTCCCCAATAGCTTCATCATTGTTCGCTGAAATGGATGCTACCTGCTTGATTTTTTCAGAAGAGTTTCCCACTTCCACAGACTGTTCGTTAAGGTTTTCGACAATAGCCTCTACTGCTTTGTCAATACCGCGTTTCAAATCCATAGGATTTGCGCCAGCAGCTACGTTTTTGAGTCCTTCCTTAACAATAGCCTGTGCCAAAATGGTGGCAGTTGTAGTTCCGTCTCCAGCAAGGTCGTTGGTTTTGGAAGCCACTTCTTTTACCATTTGTGCCCCCATATTTTCGAGTGCATCTTCAAGCTCTATCTCTTTAGCAACACTTACGCCATCTTTGGTAACTTGTGGTCCACCAAACGCTTTACCTATGATTACATTACGTCCTTTAGGACCAAGTGTTACTTTAACTGCATCTGCAAGTGCATCTACACCGCGCTTTAGTCCGTCGCGCGCTTCTACGTCAAATTGAATTTTTTTTGCCATGTCTAATTATAATTATGAAACAATTGCTAGGATATCGCTTTCGCGCATGATGAGGTAATCTCCGCCGTCTAGCTTTAGCTCAGTTCCGGCATATTTACCATACAAAACAGTATCGCCCACTTTAACAGTGATGGCTTCGTCTTTGGTTCCGGGTCCTGTAGCAACTACAGTACCTTTTTGTGGTTTTTCTTTAGCTGTATCGGGGATAATGATCCCTGATGCAGTAGTGGTTTCTGCCGCTAAAGGCTCAACTACTACGCGGTCAGCCAAGGGTTTGATATTGATCGTACTCATATTAAATTTTTATTTAGAAAAGTGTTAGCATCAACTGTGCCAAGGCAATCATTTTCAAAATGCTAACAAAAAAACTGACAGGATGGCACTAGAATTAGTTCGTGCTATCTGTTTCGGGAAGTTCCTCTGGGATTCCCTCTGGGATAGCTTCTGGAATGGTTTCTGGAATAACTTCTTCAATGGCATTCTCATCTATCAGTGTAGATTCGTTCGTATCTGTAGGAAGACTAATCATAGAGTTGGAAATCAAAATCAAGACCAACAAAATGGCAGCTAACACCCAAGTACTTCGATCCAAGAAATCTGTAGTTTTTTGCACTCCACCAAGTTGTTGTGAACTACCACCAAATGAAGATGAAAGACCACCACCTTTGGGGTTTTGTACCATGACTACCAAAATGAGTAAAAAACAGATGACAACTGTTAGTCCTAAAAAAATGGTGAATGTACTCATATTAACTCTCGTTTTGTGCGTTCTTAATTTTTCGAAATCGCTCAGCAAAGAAACCACTTTTTTCTGGATATTTCAATGCCAATATTTCGTATGCTTTTTTTGCCTTTTTTAAGTTTCCTTGTTTGAAGTACACTTCCGCCAGTGTTTCGGTCATGAGAGTATGTTCGTCAAACTGTTGTTTTTTGGTTAAATCTTTTTGTTTTTCACCTGTTTTGGAAACAATCAATCTGGGTGCATCGCTAATAAACTTATCAATTAACCGGTTTTGGTTCGCACCCTCAATCGGTCTATTGTCTAGTTGTTGCAACCAATCAACAAAAGATCTCACCTCATTTGAAGAGTCTTTTGCAGTAGTTCCTTGAACAACATTCTTGCTCTCAATTGGGGGTGTGATAAGATGCATTCTGCTTTTAGTCTGCATTGAGCACAGTTCGAGAAGCGATGATTCTTGTGGTAAATTATTATCTCTTGCAATTTGCCAGCCCAAATGATGCAAAGCTTGAAAGTATGGATATTGTTGTGTTAATGTGTTCAAATGGCTCAGTGTGACATCTGGCTCCTCAACGGCCTTTTCACGAAGTAATGTCAAATATGTACGCTTGTGACTTACCATTTGGCGAGCGATTCATTAAAAATATCTTGGGTAATGCGCTCAAAAATCAACTCATGTGCTTCAGCCTGAACGGATTGAAGTTCTACTGTTGCATCAAAATCATAGAAAAAGCTGAATCGTTTTTCAAATTCATCATCTTCGTTAAGGGTGTTGAGGTAACGAACGTTTACAGCCATAGTAATACGGTTTTGCGCTGCGGTTTGTTCTGCAGTTGCTGTCATTGGACTCACACGATATTCGACAATTTCGCCCTCGTAAATGAGGTGCCCATTAACGTTTGTTAGTTCCAAGTTGGTTTGATTGAGTAACATTTCTTGAACCGCATTAGTAAAGTCTCTATCTAAACCTGGCTCAAAAACAGACCCTACCTGATCAGCAGCATTGTTGACAAAGAAATTTACTTGAACCGTTTTTGCCCCCTCTGGAATAGACGCGCCTGTAAAGGAATAAAATTTACAACCCGCCAAAAATAAGAGCATTAAAAAAACGATCTTTTTCATGTTATAAATCTAAGTCAAATTGCTTGATTTTTCGATACAAAGTACGCTCTGAAATTCCGAGCTCTGCTGCTGCGGCTTTACGTCGACCTTTATTGCGTTCCAAAGCTTTAACAATAAGTTCCAATTCTTTGTCTTGAAGCGACAATGTTTCTGCTTCTTGTACTTCCTCAGCATAATCGAAATTATCGTTGTATGGAGCAGACTCTCTTGCTAATTCGTGCGATGGTTCAAAGGTTAAGGCTTCTTCACTAGAAGTTTCTTCCCCATATATTTTCTGAATTAATCCTTCATGTTTCACTTTGGCTTGATCCATATTTGAAGTATTCATTAACTCATGAGTGAGTTTTTTGAGGTCGTTCAAGTCGGATTTCATATCAAATAAAACTTTGTATAAAATCTCTCTTTCAGAACCAAAATCACTCACTGATTTCTTTGTGTCTATCACTGCCGGAAGATTGGCTTTTGAGGCAGGTAGATATTGCCGCAACAAAGACGATGTAATGTTGCGTTCTTGTTCTAAAACAGAAAGTTGTTCGGCAATATTTCGTAGTTGTCTAATGTTTCCAGCCCATTGCTGTTGTTCCAAAAGATTTTGTGCTTGAACATCCAAACGCACGGTTGGCATGCGGTATTTTTGGGCGAAATCTGCAGCAAACTTTCGAAATAATAAATGAATATCATCTTTTCGCTCTCGTAGCGGTGGTAAGTGAATTTCAACTGTACTCAATCGGTAATATAAATCTTCTCTAAATTTTCCTTTTTGAATGGCCTCCATCATTTTTACATTCGTAGCGGCTACAACACGTACATCTGTTTTTTGCACTTTTGAAGAACCTACTTTCATAAACTCACCATTTTCTAACACACGCAACAGTCTTACTTGTGTGGCAAGCGGTAATTCTCCGACTTCATCTAAGAAAATCGTGCCTCCATGTGCAACTTCAAAATAGCCGCTACGCGTTTGGGTGGCTCCAGTAAATGCGCCTTTTTCGTGTCCAAAAAGTTCTGAGTCAATGGTTCCTTCTGGAATTGCACCACAGTTTACGGCAATAAATTTACCGTGTTTTCGATTCGATAATTGATGAATAATTCTAGGGAAAACTTCTTTCCCAACACCCGATTCACCTGTAACTAGTACAGATATTTCGGTTGGTGCAACACGCAACGCTTTGCCTATGGCAAAATTCAATTGCGGATCGTTCCCTATAATGCCAAATCGTTGTTTGAGATTTTGAATGTTATCCATGGTGATAGCTTTGCGTTGGACCAAAATCTAAAGCATTTCCAAGTAAAGTAGCAGAAGTGCAAGAGGTAATTTCGACTCTTACAAAATCGCCCACAGAATAGTGTTCTTTTGGAAAAACAACAACGGTATTTTGCTGTGTACGACCGCTCCATTGTGCATCCGATTTTTTGGATTCTTTTTCTACGAGGACCTCAACAGTTTTGCCTATAAACTGCTCGTTTTTATACCGTCCATGCTTTTGTTGCATGGCAACTATTTCTTGCAAACGTCTTTTTTTAACCTCTTGCGGAATATTGTCTTCAAGCTTTTTTGCAGCTGGAGTACCGGGACGCTCCGAGTACATAAACATAAACCCGAAATCATATTTCACATACTCCATTAAGCTCAAGGTATCTTGATGATCGGATTCCGTTTCATTAGGAAATCCTGCTATCATGTCTTGCGAAATGCCGCAGTCTGGAACAATACGTTTGATATCGTCAATCAATTCCATGTATTCTTCACGAGTGTGCTGTCGATTCATGGCTTTTAGAACGGCGTTACTTCCCGACTGAACAGGCAAGTGAATGTAATTGCAAATATTGGGATGTTTCGCCATGATGTGTAGCACATCACGTGTCATGTCTTGTGGGTTTGATGTAGAAAAGCGAATGCGAATGCCTGGGTGCGCTTGGGCAACCAAGTCCAGTAATTGATGAAAATGTACTGCTGTTTTTTGCTGTAAGGCACTTGCTTTGGTAAAATCTTTTTTGGGTCCGCCACCATACCACAAATAACTATCTACATTTTGACCGAGTAATGTAACCTCCTTGTAGCCTGCTTCAGCCAATGTCTTCATTTCTTCTAAAATACTTTTTGGATCACGGCTACGCTCACGACCGCGCGTAAACGGCACCACGCAAAAAGTACACATATTATCACAACCACGCGTAATCGAAACAAAGGCTGTAACGCCATTAGATTGCAATCGCACAGGTTGTACATCGCCGTACGTTTCTTCTTTTGAAAGGATTACATTTACTGCATCCCGACCCGCCTCAACTTCTGCAACTAGATTGGGAAGGTCTTTATAGGCATCTGGTCCAACAACCAAATCCACAATTTTTTCTTCTTCCAAAAAGGCACTTTTAAGTCGTTCGGCCATACAGCCTAAAACGCCTACTTTCACATTTGGGTTTGTTTTTTTTACTCCTTGGAAAGCTTCCAGTCGCTTGCGTACCGTTTGTTCTGCTTTTTCGCGAATGGAGCAGGTGTTCACCAAAATCAGATCTGCATCGTGAAGCTGTGAAGTTGTTTTGTAGCCTGCTTCTCCAAGGATAGATGCCACAATTTCGCTATCCGAAAAATTCATCTGACAGCCATACGACTCGATAAACATTTTCTTCTCACCCGTTGTGGCTTCGTGACCTAGCTCCAAAACTTCACCATTGAAGGCATTCGGGTTTTTTAGCGTGATATCTTTTGATTGATGCATCCTTTTCTATTGGCCCGTAAAAGTACAAAATATCAATGGAATTGACATTTTGTCATGTATTCATTTTTCCTAGTGTGGCAACTTAGGCCTTAGTACGCCGTAGCAATATGTACCTAATAGCGCAGATGCTAAGACAACAAATAGCGGAAAATACCCAGCACCAATAAGTACGTAAATAGGCCCTGGACAAGCTCCGGTAAGCGCCCAGCCCAGCCCAAAAATGACACCTCCAAAAAGTGGTGCTTTCACTAATTTTGTTTTACTGGGAATCTGAATTTCTTCCCCAAAAAAGGAGCGTAGTTTAAAGCGTTTAATGGATTGCGTAATGATCACTCCTAACGCAACAGCAGCACCAATAATTCCGTACATATGAAAGGATTTGAATTGGAACATTTCGTAGATGCGAAACCAAGAAGCAGCTTCGGATTTAATCATGGTTATTCCAAAGAGAATACCGATTGAAAAATAAAGCATTATGCGTTTCATAATAAATAAGGTAATAAGAAGTGATTCATAAGTAAGCCGCCAATAAAAAATCCTATGACGGCAATTAAAGATTGTAATTGCAAATTACTAAGCCCAGAAATGGCATGACCAGAAGTACAACCTCCTGCGTAACGTGTTCCAAATCCAACTAGAAACCCACCTAGTGCTAACAAAGCAAGTGTTTTTGGATTGGATAGGGCATCTGCGCCAAAAAAAGTTTCGGGCATAAAGTTCTTGCCTGCACCATGAACGCCCATAGTGTCTAATTGTAGCACGGTATCTTGATGGATTTCTCCAACGCTTCCGTCCGACATATAGGAAGTGGCAATAAAACCACCCACCGCGGCACCAATAGCAACAACCAAATTCCAGCGGTATTGCCGCCATTCGAAATTAAAAAAAGCAGTTTTTTTACCAGCTCCAGCCATCGCGCAAAGCGTTCGCAGGTTGGAAGACATGCCAAATTGTTTTTCGGAAAAAAGCAGCAAAAATAAAACCACCGCAATGGCAGGACCGCCAATATACCACGGCCAGGGTTCTGTAATAAAATTCATAATAAAAAATATTTTGCCCAAATATATAAACACTAATTGGATTAAAATCAGATTAAATTGGTGTTGAAATTTACGTGCGATACATGTTTGTTTTTTCATAGAATTACAACAATTTAATGGGGGTACAATTTTTACTAACCATAAATTCTTCTACTTTTGTTCCGAAAATCGCATCAATGTCCAAGAACTTAGTCATCGTAGAGTCTCCCGCAAAAGCCAAAACTATTGAGAAGTTTTTGGGAGAAAAATTCAAAGTAGTTTCCAGCTACGGTCATATTTCAGACCTTCCTGCCAAAGAGCTCGGTGTAGATGTTGAGGGTGACTTTAGTCCAAACTACATAGTTACAGATGACAAGAAAAAAGTGGTAAGAGAGCTTAAGGCACTTGCAAAAAAAGCGGAGATAGTATGGTTAGCAAGTGATGAAGACCGTGAAGGAGAAGCTATTGCGTGGCATTTGGCAGAGCAATTAGATTTAGATCACAGCAACACCAAACGTATTGTTTTTCACGAAATCACAAAGAATGCTATTCAACATGCTATTGAACATCCGCGTACGATAAACCAACATTTAGTTGATGCGCAACAAGCCCGCCGGGTTTTGGATAGGCTGGTTGGCTACGAATTGTCGCCCATTTTGTGGCGTAAGGTAAAAGGTGGATTATCTGCGGGTAGAGTACAGTCGGTATCAGTAAGGATTTTGGTAGAACGCGAACGTGAAATCGAGGCTTTTGTCCCAGTTGCTACGTTTAAAGTTCAAGCAGAATTTACAACTAAAGATGGAAAGTCCGTGAAGGCCACTACCACCAAAACATTTGACAACGAAGATGCGGCTCAAGCATTTTTAAATAAAAATATTGACGCTGTTTATACCGTTTCTTCACTTGAAAAAAAGCCGGCAAAAAAATCTCCAACAGCTCCTTTTACAACTTCTACACTACAGCAAGAGGCTTCAAGAAAATTAGGGTTTTCTGTGAGCAGAACCATGTCAAATGCACAGCGGTTGTATGAAGCGGGTCATATTACATACATGCGAACAGACAGCGTAAACCTTTCCAAGCAAGCGCTTAATGAAGCAAAAGAAGTTATTACCAAATCGTATGGTGCAGACTTCGCTCGAACACGTGTTTACAAAACAAAAAACAAGGGAGCGCAAGAGGCGCACGAAGCTATCCGTCCTACTAATTTGAGTAAAATGCGCGTAGATGCCGCATCTGATGAGCAGCGGTTGTATGAGCTTATTTGGAAGCGAACGATTTCTTCGCAAATGAGCGATGCTAAACTGGAACGTACTACGGCACAAATTCGTGCAAACAAACATAATTTTTTGTTTACTGCTCGTGGAGAAGTGATTACGTTTGAGGGTTTTTTGAAAGTTTATTTGGAGGGTAAAGACGACGAAGATGAAGCTGCAGAGGGCTTACTTCCAAAAATGACGCAAGGAGACACTTTAAACGCCAAAAGCCTAGCAGCAACCGAACGCTTTAGCCGTCCACCAGCCCGATATACAGAGGCATCTTTGGTGAAAAGATTAGAAGAATTGGGTATTGGAAGACCGTCAACATACGCGCCCACCATCACTACCATCATCAACAGGAAATATGTTGAAAAAGGTACGGTTGAAGGCACGGAACGCAACTATACGCAATGGGTTCTTGCAGCAAACAAACTAAAAAAACAAATACTGACTGAGCGTGTTGGATCCGAAAAGGGAAAGCTTGTTCCAACAGATGTAGGGAGACTTGTTAACGACTTTTTGGTTGCAAACTTTCCGCAAGTAGTTAATTACAATTTCACTGCTAAAGTGGAACAAGATTTTGATTCGATTGCGCTTGGTAAAGAGGACTGGAAGGGCATGATGAAATCGTTTTACAGCGATTTTCATCCCGTAGTTGAGAACGTTCGTGAGCATGCCCAGCGCGAAATTGGAGAACGCGTATTGGGTGTTGATCCGAAATCGGGTCGTCAACTGAGTGTGCGTCTAGGGAAGTTTGGCGCCATGGCGCAAATAGGTACGGAAGACGATGAAGATAAACCACTTTTCGCAAGTCTGCATCCCGATCAGCAATTGGCAAAAATTACATTTGAAGAGGCCTTAGATTTATTTAAGCTCCCCATGCAGTTGGGCGAGTATGACGCTGAGGTTGTAGAGGTTAATAATGGTCGTTATGGGCCATATGTGCGTCACGGAAAATCGTTTATTTCATTACCAAAAGGCAAAAACCCGTTAACTACTACACTAGACGAAGCCATAGTTCTAATAGAAGAAAAACGCCTTGCGGACGCCCCTATTGCTACTTACGAGGAATTACCAGTAACCAAGGGTGTTGGTCGCTTCGGACCTTTTATAAAGTGGAATGGATGGTTTATTAATGTGTCAAAAAAATATGATCATGATGCCTTAACAGTGGCTTATATTGCAACGCTTATTGAAGATAAAAAGAAGAAAGAAGCCGAGCGAATTGTAATAAATTGGGAAGACGAAGGTGTGCGTATCGAAAAAGCGCGCTGGGGCAGGCACAATCTTATTAAAGGCAAACTAAAAGTGGAGCTTTCAAAAGATGTGGATGTGTCTAAAATGACACTCACGCAAGCCATGGCACTTTTAGAAAAGAAAAAGCCCAAGAAAAAAAGCGCCAAAAAGAAGTAAGTGGATTTTGAATTTTTAAGCCCGGTTGAAGATAAATTACTTGCGCATAACATAATGCTGCCTGAGCAAGTTTTAGGTCGAAATTTACGAATTCACACGAAGCAAGATGGTTTTCCTGACATCAAAGATGTTAAAATTGCTATCGTAACCCTAGAACCACGATTAATCAAGGGAGAATCCATTCACTTTAGGTTTAGAAAACATTTTTATCAACTATTTTCTGGAAATTGGGATTTTGTTTGTGCTGATTTGGGTGTACTCAAAGCTGGAGAAAGCCCTGAGGATACGCTTTTTGCTTTGCAAACCTTGGTGCAGGAGATGTACCAACGCAACATCCTTACTATTGTTATTGGAGGAGAACAAGAAAATACGCTTGGGTTATTTCGTGGGCTCAGCAAGATGAATACGTTTGTTAATCTGACTTCAATTGATCCCCGCTTAGATTTTGGCGCCCCTGGCGTTTTGGTTTCAGATGACAGTTATATGTCAAAAATAATCACAGAAAAACCTAATAACCTTAAGCAGTTTACCAATCTTGGTTTTCAGAGTTATTATGTCTCTCAAGAAGAATTAGATTTGATGCAAAAGCTATTTTTTGACGCATACAGATTAGGAGAAATCACTGCAGATATTCACGAGTCGGAGCCTATTCTAAGAGATACGGATATATTATCTGTGGATTTCAATGCCATTAAAGCAAATGAATTGGATTTTAGTTATGGAAATCCAAATGGTTTTAGCGGTACAGAAATTTGCTCTTTGATGCGCTATGCAGGGCTTAGTGACCGGCTTAACGTGTTGGGTTTGTTTGATATGCCATCTACAGCCAGAGCAGATCAACTGCTTGCCCAAATGGTATGGTATGTTTTGGAAGGATTTTGTTATCGGGTGAACGAATTCCCATTTTCCATACATGAACCTTGTACTAAATTTGTGGTACCACAAGAAAAAGAAACATTCATTTTTTTCCGAAGCGAGAAAAGTCAACGCTGGTGGGTAGAAGTTCCTAAAGGGGCAATACATAATAATAAAGAAGAAACTACGTTATTACCATGTGCTGAAAAAGACTACCGAATGGCGCAAAAAGGTGAAATTCCTAGCCGTTGGTGGAAATCAGTGCATCGAAGTATGCATTAAATTCCATATTTTTGGAAATTACTTTGTGTAAAAAAGTAACAAACTTTAAGAATTGAATGAAAAAGGCACTGTTAATCTTTCTAACTGTTCTGACCATAATAGGTTGTGGAAAAGGTAACCAAGGCGAACTTATTGGCGTAAAGCAAAAGAAGTTTTATGAAATTAAACCACATGGCATGTCACTCATTCCTGGGGGATCATTTATAATGGGTTCTTCTGATGAAGATATTCTTGCAGCAAATGACAACATCACCCGCACCGTCACGGTGCGTTCGTTTTGGATGGATGAAACCGAAATCACGAATGCTGAATACAAGCAATTTGTGGAATGGGTAAAAGATTCGATTATTAGAACTGAGCTTGCTAAAGCGGCTTTACTAAATGGGGGTTATTCTTCGGTTTCTGAATTTCCTACAACAGATGAAGAAATAGATGAAAATCCTATTTTAGCCTATTTGCCACTTTATGATATGGACGCTTTAGAAAATGCGGACGATGATGAGAAAAGTGGGTATCAACAATATTTAGAAGAAAAAGATTCTGATTATGTTTTTAATTATTATGAAACAGAAGAATTACCTGATGATCAATTTCATTACCACTTACCACTAAATAGAGATGTTGACATCATAAAAGAGCGCGAAGATTATCCAGACGTAGAATATGCCAGAGTTTTTGAAGAAACCATTTATTTGCCCGAAAGTGAATGGTTTAATGGAGAGCCAGCCTTAGATACCAAATTGCTGAAGTACCGATTTGCAAGTGTAGATTTAAATGAAGCTGTTGAAAATCCTGACAGTGCTCGTTCAGATTTTGCACGTTACGAAGTACATGAGGTGTATCCAGACACTACTGTTTGGATTAAAGATTTTAAGTACAGTTACAATGAACCCATGCACAACGACTACTTCTGGCATCGTGCTTATGAAAAATACCCCGTGGTTGGTATTAGCTGGCAAAAAGCTAGAGCGTTTTCGCATTGGCGTACCAAAATTAGAAACGACTATTTGCGTAGTAGAAAAAAGCGAAAATCTACCATAGGCAGATTTAGATTACCTACGGAAATGGAGTGGGAGTATGCTGCAAGAGGCGGTTTGGAGTCTGGAATTTATCCCTGGGGCGGACCGTATTTGACAGACGACAGAGGTTGCTTTATGGCAAACTTTAAACCCAAACGTGGTGATTATGCAACAGATTCAGCACTCTACACTGTGGAAGCCGATTCATTTGAGCCGAATGACTATGGTTTGTATAATATGTCTGGAAATGTATCGGAATGGACAAGTTCCACCTATACCAAAGACACCTATGAATTTATGACAACTATAAACCCAAATTATGATAATTTCACAGATACACAAAAAGTAATTCGTGGCGGATCATGGAAAGATGTGGCATACTATTTACGTGTTGCATCGAGAGATTATGAATACGCAGACAGTGCTCGAAGCTATTTGGGTTTTCGCCTAGTGCGCGATTATTTAGGCGCAAATGAAGTTCAACAACAATAAATAATTTAAAACACATATGAAAAAAAATAATAAATTTCCTATTCCAGAAAACATCTTAGAGCTTATGTTCGGAGTAGGGGCATCAGTTGTAATTATTGGTGCATTGATGAAAATTACTCATTTTAACTCTGAATTTATTTCTGGTAACACGATGTTAACCATTGGGCTAGTTACAGAAGCTGTTATTTTTCTAATTGCAGGTTTTAGAGGGTATATTACCCTTCGTGAAGTTGCACCTGCCTCGGAATCGGAAGATGCAACAGACCTCACAGATATATCTCTAGAGGCAAATGCATTAAAAGCAGCCTATCAAAACGCAACTTCTCAATTGGAAACCTTAGGCACTAATTTGTCTTCTGCGGTTAGCGCAACTGGTTCTTTCGAGGTTCCTGCTGATTTACCCGAAAACATGTCTAGCTTAAACAGTAATGTTGCGCAAACAAATCAGGCATTAGAGCAGCTTGCTGCGGCTTACAGCGCTACAAAAGATGCAGTTGCTACAGAACCTAAAGCGCATGGCCAAGTGGTTGAAAACATGGATGCCTTACATGCTGAACTGGCTACTTTAAAGCAAACAATAGCAAGTCTTAATGCTAAATATGCCGATATTTTAGGCGCAATGAAAAACTAGTTATGGCTGGAGGTAAGTTAGATTCTAGACAAAAAATGATCAATATGATGTACTTGGTATTCATCGCTATGTTAGCGTTGAATATAAGTAAGGAAGTATTGGCCACGTTGGGATTAATCAATAGTGATATTGCAGCAGCGACGCAGGATTTGGTAGCGGATAGTAATGAAAAATACACTTTGTTTAGCAATAATGCTAACAATGAATACTATAGAATAGCTGCACAAAGTACACCTGAAATACAAATTATTGCAGATGAGTATTTCAATTATATAGATACGCTTAAGCAACGTTTGATGAATACCAGTGAAACGGGCTATAAAATGGCACGCGAGGATAAGAAAACAGGAGAAATAGACTCCATCATTGATTACCAAACAATGGACAAATCTCAGTATTTGGATGAATTGTTTTTTACAGGAGATCAATATTCTGAAAATGGGCAAGAGTTTGTTGACCGATTTTCATCTTTCCCAGCTAAATTGCAAACCGTGTTGGATGTTTTTGTAGCTGCTGATTTAGAAAAAGATCCTCCCTCAGAAGACGACCCAGACGGACAATACATTGATTTTGATTTTTCTTTTCTTGGTGAATTGAGTAAACGATTTGCGTATACTGAAATGGTGTTGAACAGAGATGGTAAGTATCAGCCTTACCTGAATTATCACTTTGAAGGATTTCCACTTATTGCTTCGCTTTCCAAACTCACAAAAATTCAATCGGATATTCGTTTTATTGAAAATAAGATTTTAGAATACATTATTAGTGTCATTAACGAACACGAAGGCGGCATAAGTGCCAACACCTATCAGACGCTGTTAGAATCATCAAAATCTTCTTTTTATACAGGAGATCTCGTTGATGCTTCGGTTGTTATGGGTAAAAAAGATTCTAATTTTATTCCTAGCAGAGTAGAACTTTTCCTCAATGACCAACGTATGGTTAAAGGAAAAGACTTTACTATAGCGGGTGGGGGCGTACAGCTTAATAAGCGATTTGGTGCGCCTGGATCGTACAAATTGACCGGGAAATTATTCTTTGAGCGTAATAAAATAGAGCAGTCTGTTGACGTTGCACAAATTATTTCTGTAATTGACAAGCCTAATGATGCGGTTATTTCTGCAGATCAAATGAAAGTTGTTTACAGAGGTTTGCCTAACGATCTTTCAATTTCGATTCCTGGAATCCCAAACAACAAACTAAAAGTCCGTGCAGAAAACGGAGTTGTTCGTAAAAAGGGTACCAAGTTTGAAGCGATACCCGACGGAAATAAAGTGGGTGAAAGTATGCGTATCTTCGTTTCTGGAGAAATTAATGGTACTACCATTAATGCACCAGGACAAGATTTTAGAATCAAGCCATTACCACCTGCACTTGGATCTGTTGACCTGGGATCTAGTTTTGATAAGTTTGAAAACGGAAAATCGATCCCTGGAGCTTTTCTAGATGCTGGTATTATTGCAGCAAAATTTCCTGATGATTTTGATTATAACTTAAATGTTGTAGTTACCAACTTTTCAATGAGTGTTGGAAATAGATCTAGTGTTAGAGTTGATTCTAATAGAATTAGCAATAATAACCTCCTTGTGTCATACATAAACAACCTTAGCTCTGGTGATATGGTATTTATTTTTGACATAGAAGCAAAAGTTAAAACAGGAAATATTGAATTGGATGGTATTAAAGTTACAGATTTTCGATTAATTATTGAATGATGAGAAAACTAGTTAATTCTTTATGTTTATTGATAGGCTTTACAGTATTTGGTCAAGTCAATCTGATTAATTCAGATCGGCCTGAAGAGATAGGTGTATTATCAGATGAGCAAAAAGAAATGTTCAGTGAAAAAAAGTTTTTAGAATATCCCCATGTTGACGAAAAAGATATCATGTGGAGCAAAGTTGTATATGAAGAAATTGATTTGAGTGAAAAATTTAATCACCCCTTATTTTTTCCTAATGACAACTTGTACGATTCTGAACGAAGATCCCTTTGGCGTACTATAAGAGAGGCGATACTTGCTGACCAGATTGATGTTATATACTTAGATAATAACAATAAGTTTAGGTATGTAATGCCTCTCGACGAAGCAAAGAAAAAAATCCAGAACACGGTATCAATTAATGGCACTGATAAAAGTGAAGTACTTAAATCATCTGATATTTCTTACTATCGCATCAAGGGGGTTTGGTATGTAGATAAAAGACTTGGTGAAATGCGTTACAGACTTCTGGGTATTATGCCATATGGAAAGGACATTAACTCCAAACAAAATAAAGAACCTGTACCTTTATTTTGGCTTTGGTATAAAGATCTACGTCCTATTCTTCACGAGCAACTTGAGTTTGTTGACAAGAACAATGCCAACCGAATCAACTTTGATCAACTGCTGACTTCTAGAAGATTTACATCAAGGATTATCGGAATTGACAATGTTTTTGATGATCAGTTTGTAGAGGATTATGTTTCCGACCCCTTTATGCAACTTATAGAGTCTGAACGTTTGAAAAACATCATTAGGGACTTTGAACAGGACCTTTGGTCAAACTAAAATTTGAGGTTGTCTCTTAAGTATAGAAACCTGTTATTCTGAACTTGCCTACCGCCCACCTGATCGGAATAGACATGGCAGTTATTTTATTTCAAAAAGTTAAAACATTGATTATCAATATATTAATTGATTCTGAAACTAGTTCAGATTGACAGGTTTTTATGCAGTCTCTTTTTTATGCAACGCGATGTACTTATTGTTGGTTTTGGTCTTGCCGGTTGGGCACTTACTGAGGTATTAAAAAGCCAAGGCGTATCCTTTGTTGTTTATGATCCATTAATAAAGTCTAGTTCAAGAATAGCAACAGGAATTTACAACCCAGTGGTGCTTAAAAGATTTCGATCTATCGAGAGTGCGAATGTAATAATGGAACATGCCATTCCTTTTTACAAGCAACCAAAATATAAAGCTGCTTTTCATCCGTTGCCTATTCATCGTATTTTAACCTCGGTTTCAGAGCAAAATGATTGGACTGTTGCTTCTGATAAAGCCGATTTAAGTCGTTATTTGAACCCAACTATTCTCAACAATACAACTTCTAATGTATATGCGCCTTTTGGTGTTGGTATTGTGGAGCATTCAGGATGGGTTGATACGAATAAACTTCTTACTAAAGCACATCAAGAACTTCAACAACAACACGCTTTTGTCAAGGAAACTTTTAACTATGATGCACTAGAAATTTCTACCAATACACTACGTTATAAAAACTGGAAAATAAATCATGTGGTTTTTGCAGAAGGAGTAAGTGTTTTAAAAAACCCCTGGTTTTCGAATCTACCCATTGTCCCAAACAAAGGCGAATGGTTGATTGTATCATGCAAAGGATTTGGTTTAAAAAACATAGTTAAAAGTAGTGTATTTGTTGTGCCCCTTGGCAATGATGTGTACCGAGTTGGCGCTACATATGCGCGCGAATTTGAAAACACCTTCCCCACAGAAGAAGCAAAAACATGGCTTGAAACACAATTTGGAAAGCTTACCGATTTGCCATTTGAAATCATACATCATGGAACGGGTTTTCGCCCTACTGTTCCAGATAGAAGGCCTATCATCGGATCACATCCCGAACATACGAATATTTGGTGTGTCAATGGCTTGGGTTCAAGAGGAGTTTTATGGGCACCTTACCTTGCTACTAGGCTAGTGGGAGCACTAAATAATGCTCAAGCGATCTCTTCAGGGCTAAATTTAACACGGTTTTGGTAACGTCTTAGATAAAAAAGTTAATATTTTCAGTTGCGGCTTTCTTTTTTTAATGGATAAGCATATTTTTTATTTAGAATATATAGATAAGAAATAAATATCCAAACAACTGAAAATCAGTATTTTAAAAACTACTATCGAATGAGAGATGCGTTTTTAATATTTTAATTTCATTAAATATTAGAATTTTTGAATAAGTAGCACACTTTTATGTGATTTACAGGTTGGGTGTACACTTTTTTTGTTAACTTTATAAAAATTAAATAATTATGGCTTACTCAT
>JAQCCM010000013.1 GCA_027621175.1 Bacteroidota bacterium
GTACGGGGAAACCCAAAGGTTTGAGGACTTGAACATTACCTTAATAATGAGAAAAACACTACCCGTTGGAGAATACTTTGTCACGGTGGAGTAAATTATTTGGCGATGAAAATTGTCCTGAAATACTCACACACGAAATCAGCATATTTTCATTGAAATATGCACCCGCTTTTTCCATTTCTCGGCTGTAGTATTCTTTATGTGCTTTTTTCCAAAAAGTCAAACTTTTATCGCCCTCGCCTTCGGCATAAGCAAAGGCTTCTGTCACATCTTTAAAACGTGCCAGTTTCATTTTTGTGATTTCAATAATGGCTTTTGCCGTACCGTGCCAGTCCGTAATGATAAATAAATATCCCACTTTTGGCATGGATTCGTTGTAGTGTTCATACCACCAAACAGAGGGTGCAGTAGCCTGTTTTATGTTTTGCACCACTAACTCAGCACATAGGTTAGCATCCTGTTTATTATCACAAAAATAAAAATGTGGAGGTCTGGGAGTATTGGCATATTTGGGATGCTGCTGAACAAAAGATTTCCAGATTTCAAGGACAGTATGGTTAGGCAAATTCACATATCAAAATTACATATTTCAATAGAAGATTGTATCTTAGACCTATGCAACCCAAAACAATTTCTCGACTTCAAGATTATACCGATTTTTTGCAGCAATCTTATTCGTTACACTTTCCCGATTACGACAGTCTTCATCGATGGAGTATTGCTGAACAAGGTGTGTTTTGGGAAAGTATTGCGCGCTTTTTCAATGTTGATTTTGATACTCCTTTCCAAGAGGTTTTTGTACCAGAAACGCATTTTTGGGAAACCAAGTGGTTTACTGGAGCTACGCTGAATTACGCCCAATATATTTTTAAAAATGCATCAACAGAGCGTCCGGCCTTGGTGTTTCAAAACGAAATAGACAAGCTTATCGAGATTAGCTGGGCGCAGCTTATTGCAAAAACATATAGATTCCAAAAAGTACTTATATCGCAGGGAGTAACTAAGGGTGATGCTGTGGTTTGTTTTGGTACAAATAGTCCAGAGACTGTTGCGGCATTTTTGGCAACAAATGCGCTGGGTGCGGTTTGGTCTTCTTGCTCCCCAGATTTTGGCACAGCTGCTGTTTGCGATCGCTTTTCACAACTCCAACCCAAAGTGCTTTTTGCGCATCGGGCATATCAATACAATGGAAAGCAACAAGATTGTAAGGAGCGAATAGTTGCAATTCAAAACCAAATTCCGTCCATTACACATACGATTCATTTGGATGCACATGCTGTTTTTGACGATGCGACTGCCCAAATAGACCAACTTCAATTTGTTTCTGTTTCGTTTTCTGACCCCATTTGGGTATTGTTCTCTTCGGGGACTACAGGGAAGCCAAAAGCACTGGTACATGGCACGGGACATATGCTTTTGGAGCATCTGAAAGCACTCGCATTACATCAAAATGTTTGTGAAGGCGACCGTTATTTTTGGTATTCTACCACAGGTTGGATGATGTGGAATTATGCGCTTAGTAGCTTACTTTGTGGTGCAACGTTATGTTTGTATCAAGGGGCGCCTAATTATCCAGAAGAAGATGCTCTGTGGCGTTTTGCCAAAGCAGCAAAAATCAATCATTTTGGTGGGGGAGCGGTATATTTTCAAAAACAGATGGAGCAACCTACGGCATTTGTACAATCAACAGATTTCTCATTTCTAAAATCAATGGGTTCTACGGGATCGCCTATGTCGGCAGAAGTATGTCAGAAATTGCAAATACAATTTCCAAAAACCCAAATTATTTCTTTGAGTGGGGGTTCTGACGTATGCACAGCCTTTGTGGGTGGTCATCCTGATTTGCCCATTATCCCAGGTGAAATTCAATGTAAAATGTTAGGTGCTGCCGTGGAGGTTTGGAGCGCTGAGGGAAAGGCAGTCGTAGAAACACCAGGCGAATTGGTACTTACGGCTCCGTTACTTTCTATGCCGATTTATTTACTTAATGACCCTGACTTTTTGCGGTATAAGCAAAGCTATTTTTCAATGTTTGGATGTGTTTGGAGTCATGGTGATTGGGCGATGGAAACTAAAAACGGGGGTATTGTTATTTACGGACGTTCGGACGCAACACTAAACCGCTTCGGTGTACGTATTGGTACTGCGGAGATTTATGCTGCCCTAGTACAGTTTCATGAGCTTGAAGACGCACTAATGGTACATCTGCTAAACGATAATAAAGACGAACTGATTTTATTTGTTCAATCCAACAAACAACTAGATTTTAAAGAAATAAAGGGGCATATCCGAAAAACCTGTTCTCCTCGTCATGTGCCAGACAAGATTTACAGTACTCCCGAAATTCCATATACTATAAGTGGGAAAAAAGTGGAAATTCCTGTGAAACGTTTGTTGCAAGGAGAAGAATTAGAGGATGTGATTTCTTTGGATGCCTTGAGAAATCCCAATGCCATGCATTGGTTCTTAAAACAATTTGATTAAATATATTTGAATGAATTGACATTAAACAATATGGTTGAAGCGCTAATAAATGTAGTTGGGTTGGAGAATGTGTTGTACGGCGGTGCCGAAAAAGTACGCTTTTCACATATTTGGGCTACCGATATTCCATTGGCTGCCAAAGGCGTTGTTTTCCCACAAACTACTGAACAAGTCTCGGAAGTATTACAATTATTTAATTCGCATCGCGAAGAAGTGGTTATACATGGCGGTTTGACAAATTTGGTTGGTGGTACCCAAACCACATCCAATCAATGGGTTTTGTCATTAGAAAAAATGAATGCCATTGAAGAAATAGATGAATCAGCTAAAACCATTACCGCACAAGCAGGTGTTGTTTTGGAACAACTTATTGAGGCAACGGCACAAAGGAATCTTTTTTTACCCTTGAATTTTGGTGCAAAAGGCTCTGCTCAAATTGGAGGTGTAATTTCTACAAACGCTGGTGGAATGCGTGTGTTTAGGTACGGCATGACACGGGCATTGGTGTTGGGCTTGGAAGTGGTGTTGCCCACAGGGACGATTATTTCATCGTTAAAAAAAATCATAAAAGACAATTCAGGATATGACCTCAAACAACTATTTATAGGGGCGGAAGGAACATTGGGAGTTATTACCAAGGCATGCTTTCGACTATATGAGCAACCAACCTCTCGTTATGCTGCTCTTGTGGGGATGCAAAGCTTCCAAGATGTGATTTCGTTACTTCGTATGATGGATAAAAATCTCTCTGGGAACCTGAGTAGCTTCGAATTGATGTGGAACGTTACGTATCGTGCCGCTACAAATGCAGATACAGCGCAAAGTCCTCCCTTGCCTCAAGATTATCGATTTTATGTTTTTATTGAAAGTTTGGGTAATGATTTGGCCGCTGATTATATTTTATTTGAGGATGGATTGACGCGAGCCGCCGAAAAAGAACTAATAGTAGATGCTGTCTTGGCACAGTCAAAGCGAGAAGTGGAAAAGCTGTGGCGTATACGAGAGGATACACACAGATTAAGACAATCTTTTGTTGCTACACAGCATTTTGATATTAGCTTTCCCATTGGCGTAATGGATAATGAAGTGGCTACTATTGTAAATGATTTAGAAGCATTTCCTTTTGTAGAACGTGTTTTGCCTTTTGGACATATAGCCGATGGCAATATTCATTTAATAGTGGGTAAAAAAGATAGTAAACAACAGAATTCCAAAAAAATCAATGAAATTGTTTACCGAAATCTTAAAAAACATTTGGGTTCTGTTTCTGCCGAACACGGGATAGGATTGGATAAAAAGGAATACTTATACTGCTCAAAAACCAGTCAAGAAATCGCATTAATGAAAACCTTAAAACGAACCCTTGATCCTAAAAACATCCTTAATCCGAGTCGAATTTTTTAATCGTTACGGGTTGTTTGTTTTTGAAAAGTGCTTTCAAAAATTTTGTTTGCGTTATTCACTTCAAAGCCATCTCTACGGTGATTGCCTGAGAGCTCTTTCTTAGGTAAATGTATAAATTCAGGAAGTACGGCACGTTCAGCAAACTCTACATAGCTACCTGCTGTTTCATGATTATCCCCGTTTGCAAATGTGCTCGTTACCAGTTGAGCAACAGTACTACTTTGGCGCAACAATCTATCCCCACTTGTTTTTATTTCACCACCAGCATTATTTAGGCGAATTCCCAATGTTTTTAAAAAGGCATTAAATTTTTCTAAATTATTATACGGTTTGGGCAACGCATGGACGCTAATAGTGTAGTGGTTTAAATAATATCTGTTATACAATACCCATGCGCCATATTCACTAGTTTCCAAAACAGTAGTATAATCACGCCATGTAGGCAGAGCCCAAAGCGGATGATGTAAAAAATCAACGATAGCATTTGGGTTGTTCAAGTCAACAGTATCTATGGGGTCATACGCTATGTTTTTGGTATATTTTTTAAGTATCGCTGATGATTGAGGTAGAAGTTCATTGACTCGAAGTTCACTAATAAAAACACGTGGATATTTATCAGACGGAGGTTTGTACCAATACGCATCTAATTTTTTTTGATCAAAAAAATATTTGTCTTGTCTTGTGTATCCATAATGTAAAAAAATGCGTTCTAATGACGCAATTCCCAAATTTGGAACTCCAAGCGTTCGAAATGCAATATGATCATTAATAATATCCGATTGACATTTAATCAATCCTTTAGTAATCATAGCAGATGTTATGGTGCTAACATCTGGAACACGAAGAGCATATGGCCTAAAAAGCCCGTTTAGGATAGTATCTAGAGGAGCAGTTGAAGTAAATTTCATGATTCTAATTTGGTGTCAAGGAGTGCGCCGTTTTTTGTGTCAAAAAAATCAACAACGTTAATTTCTTCCTGTTTAATAAATCCTTTTTGGGGTAATTTTCCTACTGCAACTAGCTCAACTACCGCAGCCAAAGAGGCAGCTGTTGTCCAAGAGATTGCACGCCAAGTGTGTCCTGCTATTTTTTTTGGCAAATAAGTACGGAAAAATTCTTTGCGCTTCATTTTTCCATTAATTAACCCTTCTACAACAGCATAAACATGAACCAGATCCTCATCTACAGGAGGTTTTGCGTAGGTAAGAATTTCTTCAAGTTTTGTCAAATCTTCTTTTAGAATTAATTCGTAAAGCAAAAAGCGCATGAGTTTACCATGCCCTGGATAGCGAATGGTTTTATAGTTTAACGTGTCTACTTTACCCTCGTATGTTTCGCACATAGTTCCTAATCCACCAGAAGTAGTAAACGCCTCATATTCTTGTCCTTCAATATTCATATGTTCAAACCCGTCAAGAGATGGTAGCATTTTGCGTTTTCCATTTTGTATGGCCTCAGCATCCTTTAGGTACTCATTCAAAACTCCAGCGGGAGACCACGTAAATGAATAAGATAACTGTCCGTTAGGATATCTAGGAAGTGCGCCCACACGTAATTCGATATCCCGCAGGGAATCAAATTTTGACGCCAAATGCCCTCCAATAATTCCGATAAGCCCAGGAGCTAAACCACACTGAGGTGCGAGCACACTTGAAGCGCTTTTCCCCAAGGATTCGATGTACTGCGTAGTACTTACGTCTTCGGTTAAATCAAAATAATGTATCCCTTTTTGATGTGCTATGGTGGCAATTCTACGATTTAAGTAAAAAGGGAGTGCCGAAACTACAGCATCGGCATTTTCAAGAACTTTTGAAATCGTTTTGGCGCAACTGATATCCGCAATGAAGTGTGGAAATGGATGTTGAATTTCATAATGTGGCTTGGACATGTCATAGCCAACTACGTTAAAACATTCATGAAGTAGTAGGCCAACCAATGTGCCGACTTTTCCTAGACCTAAAACAATAATTTTGTTCATTTTGTAATAAAACAATCCTATATTGTTTCAAATATAACAAAATAAAAAAATAAATTTAACGTAAAATATACGGCTTCATGAATTAGGAAAACGTTTTGAATAAGGCTTATTTTCCAGAAAAGACCCCTTGCATAAATACTTCTTGCTCGTCGGCTAGGTCTTTATCTACCAAAATACGTCCACTGTGCTCGTCCGTAATGATTTTTTTGCGTGATGCAATTTCCATTTGTACTTGCGGTGGAATGGTAAAAAACGAACCACCAGAGGCTCCACGTTCAACCGAAACAATGGCTAATCCGTTTTTCACAGAGGAACGAATACGTTGATACGCTGTTACCAATCGCTCATCTGCTTTAGTAGCAAACTCTTCTGATTTTTTTAACAGTACATCTTCTTCTTTTTGCGTTTCTGCCAAAATAGCATCTAGCTCATCTTTCTTGTGTTGCAAGTGATTTTTACGCTCCTCAAGTTTGGTGTTTGTTTCTGTTACAGTTTCATTTTTTTGCTCGATGAGCGCTCTGAGCTGCTTAATTTGTTTTTCAGACAACTGAACTTCAAGTTCTTGAAATTCAACTTCTTTATTTAGCGACTCGTACTCACGATTATTGCGTACGCTTTTTTGTTGTTCAGCGTATTTTTTGATGAGTTCTTTAGAATTTTCTATCCCGTTTTTCTTCGCTTTGATTTCGTCCTCGTAAGCGGCTAATTCAATTCCTAAGTTGCTCGATCTTTTTTCTAGACCCGCAACTTCAGCTTCTAAATCTTCAACCTCTAGGGGAAGTTCGCCACGTACATTTCGAATTTCGTCAATACGCATATCAACGAGTTGGAGGTTGTACAGGGCGCGTAATTTTTCTTCGACAGTTGTTTCCGCTTTCTTTTTAGCCATAGTTAAAAGTAATGAACTGGATTTGTATCCGTTTTAGATGAAATGAATGCAAAATTAGCGAAATTTTTGCTAAGAAACTCCAAGATTATTTTTTTGGTGAATTGTTCGCTCTCATAATGCCCAGCATCAATCAGTAAAATCGTATTTTCTCCCTTAAAAAAATCATGATATTTTAAATCCGCCGTAATAAAAACATCGGCATTTTGATGCTTTGCAGCATCAATGGCAAAACTTCCAGAGCCACCTAGAAGCGCAACACGCTCAATTTTTTTACCCAAAAAACCACTGTAACGCAGCGTAGGTGTATCTAAAATATTTTTCAATCCTTCTAAAAAGTCTTGTTCGCCCATCGGTTTAGGTAGTTGTCCCAGACAACCCATACCCAAATCTGTCCGTATATTTTCCAAAACACTTAACTCATAAGCTACCGTTTCGTAGGGGTGGGCTAGTTGTAATGCGCTTAGTACCTTATTTTTATAATGTTTAGGCAACACTACTTGCAGTTTTGTTTCTGGTTCTATGTGTCGTTCGCCTTTTTTGCCTACATATGCAGTACTGCCTTCCAACGGTACAAAACTCCCTGCTCCCTCTGAAGAAAAACTACATTCAGCATAGTTTCCTAAAGCACCAGCTCCAGCAGCAAAAAGCGCTTCTTGTACTGTTTTAAGATGTGCATGCGGGACATACGTATTTAGTTTGAGTAAACTTCCCTTTGCGGGAACCAAAACCTTTCGTTTGCTGAGTTGAAGTGCGTCTGCGAGTCCTTTATTTACACCATACAGCTGCACGTCAAGTGCCGTATGTAAGGCGTAAATGGCAATGTCATTTTTGATGGCTTTTGCCACAGCTCGTTCCACGTAAGTACTAGATGTAATACGTTTGAGCCCTTGGAATATAATGGGATGAAAGCAAATAATAAGATTACACTTTTCCTTTATTGCCTCATCGATAACTGTTTCAATAGCGTCATGCGCTATTAGTGCACGCTCAATTTTTTGGTCCAAGTCGCCTACCAATAATCCTACATTATCAAAATCTTCAGCATAAGCGAGTGGCGCCCATTGCTCCAAACACGATGTTATTTCACGTACTGTCATAGTTCCAAAGATAAAAGTTCTACTTTTGTTTTTATGACCAAATGGAGAAAAGCATTATTTCCACTTCAAATTGTCTTTGCAGGAGCAGTTTTCTTGCGTAAAAATCTTTATAAGAAGGGTGTTTTTTCACGCTACACGGCAGCAGTTCCTGTTATTGTTGTGGGGAATATTTCCACAGGCGGCACCGGAAAAACCCCTATGGTCGATTATTTACTTGCCAAATTTTCCAAGAAATACCGACTAGCTGTTCTCAGTCGTGGCTATGGACGAAGCTCAAAGGGTTATGTTGCTGTTACGTCAAATGCTACTGCCAGTGTAGTTGGAGATGAGCCCAAAATGCTTGCTCAAAAGCACCCAAACGTAGCGATATCTGTATGTGAACATCGGCCCAATGGACTTGTTCAAATGCTGGAAGACCATCCTAAAATTGATGCCTTTTTCTTAGATGATGCGCTTCAACATTTACGCTTAAAACCGTCTTTTAAAATAGTACTCACCACCTTTCAAGAGCCTTGGTTTTCGGATGCCTTGCTCCCCGTTGGAAATTTACGTGAACCTGCTTCGGCAGCCCAACAAGCTAATGTGGTTGTAGTGACCAAATGCCCCGTAACATTGCCCGAAGAAACCAAAAAGATTTACGCAGCCAAACTAGGTGTGTTGCCAACCCAGCAATTATTTTTTACAACCCTCGATTATGACACTAAAGTTCGTGGCGCAGCTGAAATGCCTTTGGAAGAATTTATTAAAAACCCTTTTATATTGCTCACAGGTATTGCCAATCCAAGTACATTATGCGCTTTTTTGGATGAAAAAAAAGCAACCTACACACATCAGTCTTTCGCAGACCACCATGTGTTTACAAAAGCCGAAGTAGAAACGTTACAAAAAAGTAACATTCCCATTTTGACAACAGAAAAAGATGCAGTACGTCTTACGCCCTATAACGTTCCACAACTATATTCGTTGGGTGTTCGTGTTCGGTTTTTGGATGGTGAAAAGAGCTTTTTAGCGGCAGTCGCTAGTGCAATTGAAAACTAATTACAAAACATGCTTATGCGCTTTATACGAAGAACGCACCAGCGCGCCACTTTCCACGTGGCGAAAGCCCATTTTCTTACCTAAAACCTCGTACTTTTTAAATTGTTCTGGGGTGATAAATTCAGCTACAGGCAAATGTTTTTTAGAGGGTTGCAAATACTGACCAAGTGTGATAATATCCACATTTGCATTGCGTAAATCTTCCATAGAAGCAATGACTTCGTTTTCGGTTTCACCCAAACCAAGCATCAAGCCAGATTTGGTGCGATGAACACCTTCTTGCTTTAGGTAACGGAGCACTTCTAAACTTCTGTCGTATTTGGCTTGAATGCGTACTTCACGCGTTAGCCTACGCACGGTTTCCATGTTGTGTGAAACTACTTCTGGCGCAACGGTAACGATACGATCGAGCAGGTCTTCTCTCCCTTGAAAATCTGGAATAAGCGTTTCAAGCGTTGTATTTGGATTCATACGTCGGATGGCCTGTACGGTTTCGACCCAAATAATAGTACCTTGATCGGGTAAATCGTCACGGTCAACGGATGTGATTACCGCATGTTTGATACCCATGATTTTAATAGAACGCCCCACTTTTTCGGGTTCTGCCCAATCAACGGTGTCTGGACGACCTGTTTGTACGCCACAAAATCCACACGAACGCGTACAGATGTTTCCTAAAATCATAAACGTTGCTGTTCCTTCACCCCAACATTCGCCCATATTGGGACAACTTCCTGAGGTGCAAATGGTATGCAGTTCGTACTTATCAACCAATCCTCGAAGCTCCGTATATTTTTTACCTGTTGGTAATTTTACACGTAACCATTTCGGTTTGGGTGCTCGTACAGGTGCGGTAGTGGTAACAGTATCAGACATTCAGCAATTTTAGTTCACAAATTTACAAAACAAAAACGGTATCAAAAAAGAACTGTAAGATAGGTAATGCCAAACCCTACCAAAAATAAAATTCCTAACACACTAGCTATGCGAAGCCATTTTTTTGGGCGATTTTTTTCAGGCATATGATTACTTGTAACCAAGGCTAAATTTGCAGCGGCATAAAAAGGGGCTGTCAAAAAGGAAAGGATTGTTGCAATTTGTACAAGCAATCCCATTTCGGCAGCAAAAACTAAAAAAATAAGACAAGTGCCGACCGTTAAAATCAGCATCCACGTAAGTTGGTTGTTGGCATATTTCCCCTCAAGGAGTTTTGTGGTGTGCGCCATAACTCGCGGCGAAGCATCTAGAGTGGTTAGGGTGGTGCTAAACATGGTGGTAAGTGCCGCAATAGCAATAATCACAAACCACTCACTTCCCATAAGTGAGGTGTATAATCCAATTAGTTGACCAGCAAAAGTTGCCCCACTAGAAGAAAAAGAAATACCAGAGTCAAACATTACCGTTGTACCTAATACAATAAAACAAAGTCCCAAAAACAAGGTTACACCATATCCGATATTAAAATCAAAAAGGGATGATTTTAGTGTTGTTTTAGGATTGATTTTTTTCTTTTCAAGTGCCCAAAGCGAATGCCATATCGAAATATCTAAAGGTCCGGGCATCCAGCCCATAAAGGCAATAAGAAACACCCATTCAGCAGAAGTTACGGGCAAAACTTGTGTAAAATTCAGATTGGGTTTTAGTCCAAGGGCAAATAGCACAGCAATTAATGTACTGATGCTAAGAACAAGTACAATGATTTTCATGCTTTTATCCAGCCAGCTATATTTCCCACGCCAAAGCATAGCAAAACACAATAGTGCTACCATAACAGACATCATAGCTGAGGATTCAATGCCCAAAAGGCGTGCTGCGATTCCAGCAGTAACCGCCGTTACCGCCGCCTGAATGGTAAACATGGTGCCTAAATTGAGGATGTAATACACAATTAAAACACCCTTCCCCATACGACGATAGCCTTCCAACAAACTTTCTCCTGTAGCCAACGCATAGCGTGGTCCAAATTGGAAAAAGGGGTATTTTACTAGGTTTACCAAAATGAGTGCCCAAACCAGTCCAAGACCAAAATCAGCCCCTGCACGGGTAGATTGTACCAAATGCGAAACGCCAATCGCTGCGCCCGCAAAAAGTAACCCTGGTCCTAATCGTCTAAAAGCAGCTATCAATCTAGATGTTTTGAGTTCCTAAAATTTCTGCTAAAAGTTTTCGCGCGCGCATTAGTTTTACCTTAACTGTACTTTCACTACTGTCTAATTTTTTCGCCATTTGCTTAATGCTAAGTTCCTGTAAGTATTTAAGTTGGATCACTTCCCTGTAGTGTGGTTTTAGTGTTTTGATATTGTTTAGCAAGGTTTCTAGACGTTGTTTTCGAATTAAATCGTCTTCTGGATCGGGTGCATTGTCAGCGATATTTTGTGCTACTTCTTGATTTGCTTCTGTGGTAACAGTTGGGAGTGTTTTTTTTCGTAACTGATCTATATGCAGGTTTTTGGCTATGGTTGTTAGCCAAGTCTTAAAGCCGTAGTCTGGATTATAGGTGTTGATTTTCTCAAAAGCTTTTCCAAAACACCGAATGGTAAGTTCTTCTGCTTCGTTTTCATTTTGGGTGCGTTGCAGCATAAACCCAAGTACGTCATTCCAAAAAAGTTCTAATAAAAATCGAAAGGCATGTTGATCTCCTCGCTGAGCCAACGCAATTTTTTTGTCAAGTGACGCAGGTTTTGCCACGGTTTAGTTGTGTTCGGGTTTAGGTAGGTCGCAATCGGTTTGTTGATTAGGCAGTTTTCCGCATAGACTACAAGCTTCGCCTTCTTTGTTCAGAAATGGACTTTGACTGGCGCAAGTTCCTGCAAACTCTCCTCCTTTTTTTGCCCATATTTTAATGGCAATTCCAGCAAAAGCTAAGGCTAACAGTATGAGGGTAATAATAAAGAGTTCCATGGAATAAAAATAGCTAAAAATTAATTGATAAGATTTACTTCGGGTTCTAATTCAATATCAAATTTTGACAACACAGCGGCCATAACCCGTTGTGCGTGTTCCCATAGTTCAGTTCCAGTAGCCGCTCCATAATTTACCAACACCAACGCTTGATTTTTGTGCATGCCTACATTTCCAAAAACTTTCCCTTTAAATCCTGTTTGCTCAATAAGCCAGCCCGCAGGAATTTTAGTAAAGTTCTTATCAATAGTGTATGCTGGCATACTGGGGAACTCCTCAGCCATTTGAGTTGCTTTGGATTTTAATACGATTGGATTTTTAAAGAAACTTCCCGCATTGCCTAGCTTGGTAGGATCCGGGAGTTTTGCGCTTCGAATTCGGATGACGGCTCTAGCGACATCATCTATGGTTGGTGCTATAACTCCCATTTCGTCAAGTGTTTGGGAAATGCCTCCGTATTCCAAATGAAGTTTATGGTTTGATTTTGTAAGTGATAAGCGCAAGGTGGTAATTACATATTCGTCTTTTAGTTCATTTTTAAAAACCGAATCACGATAGCCAAAGGCGCAGTCTTCTGCCTTAAAGATTTTTGAATCCCCTGTTTTTCTGCCAATAGCTATAGCATTGTAAAACACATCACTCAACTCAACACCATAGGCTCCAATGTTTTGAATGGGCGCAGCGCCTACAAGTCCTGGAATAAGGCTAAGATTTTCAATACCACCCAAATTATTCACGATACTCCACATCACCAAATCGTGCCAAACCACGCCTGCACCAGCTGATACGATAGCAGCTTGATCATTTTCTTCCACGATGCGGATCCCTGGAATAGAGATTTTAATTACAGGTCTAGATAAATGTTGTAGTAACAACACATTACTTCCACCACCTAAAATTAGCGCGTTCTCAAAACGGGGATCTTTAAGTACTTCTTGCAACGCCAAACTAGACGTAACTTCTGTAAAAAGCGGCGCATCAACAGCAAGGCCAAAGGTGTTGAATTCCGCTAAAGAGATCTGGTTTTTAACTTCCATGCCCTTGACTGATGTAGGTGGCTAAGCCTAATTTTAGTAATTCTAGCGCTCTTTTGAGCTTATCAACATGAAGTACAAAAGCAATTCGAATCATGTCTTTACCTGAAATATCACCCGAGAAAAACCCGTTTGCAGGCGCTACCATAAGTGTTTCGTTGTTATCTTCAAAAGATTCAAGCATCCATTTGGCAAAATGATCGCTATCTGAAATAGGAAGGCGTACCAAACAATAAAATGCACCTTTGGGTGGAGCTACCTCAACACCTTCAATAGCGTTCAGGCATTTCATGGCTGTTTCTCTTCTCTTATAATATTCCGCAACGGCATCTGTAAGGTATTGTTGCGGTTCTTCAAGTGCCGCTTCACAAGCGTGAAGTGCAATTGTTGGCGGACAAAGCCTAGATTGTGCAAATTTTAACGCAGCGTGCGTAATTTCCTTGTTTTTTGTTATTAAGCAGCCTATACGTGCACCGCACATACTATATCTTTTCGACATAGAATCTATCAAAACGGCATGTTGTTCGAGCCCTTCAAATTGTAATACGGATGTGTGGGTATTGCCATCGTAAACAAACTCCCTGTAGACCTCATCAACGATAAAAAAGATATCGTGTTTTAGCGCTAGCTGAGCCAATGCCTCAAGTTCGGATTTGGTATATACATAACCCGAGGGATTGTTGGGGTTACAAATAAAAAGCGCACGTGTTTTGGCTGTAATTGCAGCCTCAATTTTTTCAATTGAAGGCAAAGCAAATTGACTTTCAAAATCCGAGGGAATTCCAATAACACTAACACCACAAGCAGCGGCAAAGGTTTCATAGTTGGCATAAAAAGGTTCTGGAATAATAAGTTCATCGCCTTCGTTTGTGATACAATCAAGCGCCATAATAATTGCCTCACTTGCGCCTGTCGTAACCAAAATATCATCTGCATTAACATCAATATCGTGTTGTTTGTAGTAAGCCGCTAATTTATCACGAAAAGATTGCGTTCCCTCTGAAGGTCCGTATGCAATTACAGTTTCCTTGTACGATTTTATGGCCTCTAAAGCCTTATCGGGGCTTGGTAAATCGGGTTGTCCTATATTAAGGTGATAAACTTCCACGCCTCGTTGCTTTGCAAGTGTAGCTTGACGTGCTAGTTTACGAATGGGTGAGGTGGGTAAATTGGCTCCCTTGCGTGAGATATTAGGCATGGACAAATTATAATTTGCCTGCAAAGATGCAAAAAAATGAGCGTGTTTGTTGCGGTTTTATTCTTTGACTTCTAGGACTTCGCCTTTAATTTTTAGCGCTACCATTCCATTTGAGGCATTCGAGGCTACTGTTATGGTTTTCCGAATGGGTCCAACACGTTCGGTATCGTACTTCACTTCTATGACATCAGATGCTCCAGGTGCAACAGGACCAGATGGTTTTTTGGGTATGGTACACCCACAAGACGAGCGTACTTGCGTGATTTCTAAATCTGCAGTGCCTGTATTCGTGAATTTAAATTGGCGAACGCCATCGTCTCCTTTGTTTATTGTGCCATAATCTACAACCAATGAGTCAAAAGTAATGGTTGCAACTTCTTGTGCCACAGTATAATAACCTAAGCTTAAAAAGAGAACGGATAGAAATATTTTTTTCATGACTTTTAATTTGGTTTACTAAATTACACATTCTTATGAACTGAGCAAAATTAGGTCTTTCAATTTTACCATCCGATGCCTACATTTGCGCTTATTAACGCATCTTATATGTCCATCCCTTCTAAGTTTACACCCGCTGCAGTAGAGCAAAAATGGTATGCGTATTGGACGCAAAACCATTACTTTCACTCTACGCCAGACAAGCGTAAACCTTATACCATTGTAATTCCACCACCAAATGTGACAGGAGTATTACATATGGGGCATTTGATGAACAATACCTTGCAAGATGTACTTATTCGTCGGGCGCGCATGCGCGGTTTCAATGCTTGTTGGGTGCCTGGTACAGACCACGCCTCAATAGCCACGGAAGCAAAAGTGGTGAATAAGCTCAAAAGTGAGGGTATTGATAAAGCCGACATTGGTCGAGAAGCTTTTTTGGAGCATGCTTGGGATTGGACCCATGAACACGGTGGAATTATTTTAGAACAACTAAAAAAACTGGGTTGTTCTTGTGATTGGGAACGCACCAAATTTACTCTCGATGCGGATATGTCCAAATCTGTAATTAAGGTGTTTGTTGACTTGTACGAGAAAGGGCTTATCTACCGCGGTTATCGTATGGTAAATTGGGATCCTGAAGCGCAAACCACGCTATCCGACGAGGAAGTTATTCACGAAGAGAGACAAGGAAATTTGTACCACATCTCCTACGACATCGAGGGCAGCGATGAAAAGGTGGTGATTGCCACCACCAGACCTGAAACTCTTTTTGGCGATACGGCTGTTGCCATTCACCCAGAAGATGAACGTTTTACGAAATTACACGGAAAAAGAGCAATTGTTCCACTCGTGAATAGATCAGTGCCCATAATTAAAGACGAATATGTAAGCTTAGAGTTGGGAACAGGTTGTTTGAAAGTTACCCCTGCCCACGACGAAAATGATAAGCTGCTAGGGGATAAGCACAAACTTGAGTTTATTGATATTTTTAACCCCGACGGGACACTTAATTTTCAAGGGCTTCATTACGAAGGGCAAGATAGATTTGTAGTGCGCAAGGCTGTTGTAAAAGAACTTGAATCCCAAGGGAGTTTGGTTAAAATTACACCTCATACGCACAAAGTTGGCACTTCTGAGCGCACTAAAGCAGTAATTGAACCACGCCTTTCCGATCAGTGGTTTTTGCGTATGGAGGACTTAGCAAAACCTGCTATTGCCGCTGTGGAAAATAATGACGTCCAGCTAGTTCCTAAAAAATTCATCAATACGTATCGGCATTGGATGAATAACATCCGTGATTGGAATATTTCGCGTCAGCTGTGGTGGGGACATCAAATTCCGGCCTATTATTATGGTGTTAACAAGGAACACGTCGTTGTGGCATCTACAAAAGAGGAGGCCCTAGCAAAAGCGAAAGCCGCTTCCAAAGACGATTCGCTAACTCTAGATGATTTGTCTCAAGATGAAGATGTGCTTGACACGTGGTTTTCTTCGTGGCTCTGGCCTATATCGGTTTTTAATGGTGTGTTAGCACCAGAAAACGAGGAGGTTTCCTATTATTATCCAACACAAGAATTGGTAACAGGTCCGGACATTTTGTTTTTTTGGGTTGCACGAATGATTATGTCGGGCTATGCATTACGTGACGAAAAGCCTTTTTCACATGTCTATCTAACAGGTCTTGTACGTGACGGTCAAGGTAGAAAAATGTCGAAACAACTTGGGAATTCACCTGACGCCATAGAACTTATGGATACTTATGGGGCAGATGGCGTACGTGTAGGACTATTGCTAAGCGCAGCGGCAGGTAACGATTTGTTGTTTGATGAAAATCTATGTCAACAAGGAAAGAATTTTGCCAATAAAATTTGGAATGCCTTCCGGTTGGTGCAAAGCTGGAATGTGGATGAAAATCTTTCCGCTTGTAAAACAGCAGCTGTTGGATTGGATTGGTATGTTGCGAAGTTTCAGCAAACACTTGCTACTATTGACGACCACTTTGGTAAGTATCGAATTTCAGATGCGTTGATGGCGACCTATAAACTTATTTGGGACGATTTCTGTTCGTGGTTGTTGGAGATTGTAAAGCCTGCTTACGGCGCAAGTATTGATCCAGAAACCTATCAAAAAGTTTGTGTGCTTTTTGAAGATAATTTAAGATTGTTACATCCGTTTATGCCTTTCTTGTCAGAAGAATTGTGGCATGCATTTAAATCACGTTCAAAAGAGGAAGCGCTTATTGTTTCTTTGTGGCCAGAACAACAAGATATAGATGCAGATGTGTTACGACAATTTGATCATACCGCTGAACTAATTTCGCAATTGCGTACCATTCGTAAAAAACAAAACATCGCTTTTAAAGAATCGTTGCAACTTATAGAAACAACGAAAGACGAAATTTCTTTACGCCCCATTGTAAAAAAGCTGGTAAACGTTTCAACTTGGGAACAGATTTCTACTGCTCCCGATCAGGCACTTTCGTTTCGTGTACATGCACATGAATATTTTGTGCCTGTGGCTGCATCTAATTTGGAAGAAGAACGAAATAAAATCGAAGAAGAGCTTGCGTATCAAGAAGGATTTTTAATAACGGTTCAGAAAAAACTTTCCAACGAACGCTTTGTGGCAAATGCTCCCACTCAAGTAGTTGATTTAGAACGCAAGAAAGCAGCCGAGGCAGAAGAGAAAATTACGGCACTCAAATCCCGATTGGATTCGATTTAGTTTACTTGATCTGAAATTAGCGTAACACCGCCTTTGACTTTTTGTCCTATTTCCACATTTATAGGCGTATTTGGAGGTAGAAACACATCCACGCGTGAGCCAAATTTGATAAATCCAGCATCAGTGCCTTGAACCGCATCGTCGCCTATTTTGGCATAATTTACAATGCGACGTGCTACCGCACCAGCAATTTGCCTGTAAAGTACATCTCCAAACACCGGATTGTTAACCACAATAGTGGTGCGCTCATTCAGTGTAGAGGATTTTGGGTGCCAAGCCACTAGATATTTTCCTGGGTGATATGTGCTGTAAACTACTTTTCCAGAAACCGGATAGCGGGTAACATGCACGTTTAGTGGTGACATAAAAATAGAAACTTGCAGCCTTTTTCCTTTGAAATATTCAGGCTCTTCTACCTCTTCAATAATAACTACTTTTCCATCAACAGGGGCTATAACAGCATCGGAAAGCGAAAGGGGTGGACGACTGGGGTTTCTAAAAAATTGCAATATCAACACCAAAAAAACAAACAGTCCAAGTTGCAGTAAAATACGCAACCACTTTAAAGCTATAAATTGCTCTATAAGTAGCGCTGCTGTTGCAATAAGCACAAAACTTACAATGATAATGGTGAACCCTTCTTTATGAAACATATCCGAATACAAATAAAATTAATATATAAACTGGAATTGCAAGTAACGAACTATCCAATCGATCGTACATACCGCCATGCCCTGGTAGTATTTTCCCGCTATCTTTAACACCACATTGGCGCTTGATTTTTGATTGCACCAAATCGCCCAATCCTCCACAAATAGCAGTAATTATAGTTAAGGCAAGTATGGTTTTGGTATCAAATAGTTCAAAATAGCGTCCCACAAAAAACATGATTATTGTGGTAATAACAATACCGCCAATATTGCCCTCAATGGTTTTGTTGGGTGAAATTTTAGCTGCTAAAACACGTTTGCCAATCGTTGTGCCAACCAAATAGGCACCAGAGTCGTTCAGCCAAATAATGCCAAAAAAGAAAGCAACAAAATCTGGATTTTGTACACTCAGTAATGCCAACATCACAAGTGGGATACTCACACCAACCCCCCCCAAAACAGTTACAAAAGTTTTTGAGATATCAATATTTTTTTTTGCAAACAGAAAAGTCACCATAAGTATAACACCAAATATTCCAGAAATAATTAGTACAAGATTGGCTTGCTCAAAGACAAATGACAGCAGTAGGATTAGCGGGAAAAAGGCATAAACAACCGCTGCTTTCTTGGTGGTAATTCGTTGGATTTCAAATAATGAAATGAGTGTCATGGCAAATATAACTACCGAAAAAAAAGGAATGTTAGTATACAGGCTTCCCAATAAAAGCCCAGCGTAAAATAGGGATGTTATAAAACGAACAAAAAGTATCATGAAAAATCCTCAAGCAATAATAAGTACACTTCTTTTACACCACTACCGTAGTTCAAATAGTTGTCATCTTTGAATGTATCGGATTTGAATTGTTTTATTGAGGTAATATTAAGCGGAATTTTATCTAAATATCGATTTTTAATGCTTTTTAATGCATCTGAAACTGTTTCAGAAAACTGACGAGTGCCTGCCAAAATCACAAGTGTCTCGGGCAGATCAGAAAGTTTATTTACTCCTAATTGGTGTTCACAGACCACTATACTGCCGTCGTAGGCAACAAGCGACTCACAACTGCACAACATCATTTTGGCATTAAGATTTGTTTTAGTTAATGTAATTCCAACGTCTAATTTTTTTGCCAATTTTGGATCTAAGCAAAGTAATTCTCGTATTTCAGATGGGTATTCTTTAATGATATCTGTAAATGTAGTTTTAGCGTCTTCGATTTGCTCACAGTACACAAATTTACCACCACGTTGGGTAAACTGACTTGTGAAGATTTGCTCAATGGGCTCTTCTTTGGCTGGCATATGCGGCCCACGCTCATCCAAATCCAATCCTTTTTGGGCTGTTTTTTTTCCAAATAATGATGTCCAAATTTTTATCACGAAACTAGCTTGTTACACAAAGGTAACAAATCATAACTATTTCACGTCTTTTGGGTTTTCCTCTTTGGTTGTTTTTGCTTTTGTTGTTGGGCGTTTCTTTGGTGCTGCTTTCGGCTTTGTAGGGACTGCTTCTTCAGCTATTTCAAATGGGCGCACACCAAAAATTCGCTCTAAGTCGTCTTTGAAAATCACTTCTTTTTCCAACAAGTGCTCAGCTAGTTCAGTGAGTTTTTCTTTATGCTTTTTCAACAGTTGAACGGCACGTTTGTACTCGTTCTCTACAAGAGCTGATATTTCAGCATCTATGAGTTTTGCTGTTTCCTCAGAGTATGGTTTTGTAAACCCGTAATCACTCTCATTAGTTTGATAATAAGTGATGTTTCCAATTTTATCATTTAGCCCGTATATCGTTACCATAGCTCTGGCTTGTTGTGTAACTTTTACAAGATCGCTGAGAGCTCCTGTGGAGATTTTATTAAATATAATATCCTCTGCAGCACGCCCACCTAAAGTGGCACACATTTCGTCTAGCATCTGCTCAGTGCGAACTATTTGCCGTTCTTCTGGTAAATACCATGCGGCACCTAGCGATTGACCGCGTGGCACAATAGTAACTTTAACTAATGGCGCAGCATGCTCAAGCATCCAGCTGACAGTTGCGTGCCCTGCTTCGTGAAATGCGATTGTTTTCTTTTCTTCTGGTGTAATGATTTTACTCTTCTTTTCTAATCCACCAATAATACGGTCAACAGCGTCTAAAAAGTCTTGACGACCTACCCTTTTTTTGTTTTTTCTAGCGGCAATCAGTGCGGATTCGTTACATACATTCGCAATGTCTGCACCTGAGAAACCAGGTGTTTGCTTGGAAAGAAAATCTACATCTAGTTTTGGATCAGATTTTAATGGCTTTAGGTGTACTTTGAAAATTTCTTTTCGCTCGTTTAAGTCGGGTAAATCCACATAAATTTGACGGTCAAAACGACCGGCTCGCATGAGCGCTTTGTCTAGCACATCGGCGCGGTTCGTAGCTGCAATTACGATGACATTCGTGTTAGTGCCAAATCCATCCATTTCTGTAAGTAGTTGATTTAGAGTGTTTTCACGTTCATCGTTAGATCCCGTCATGTTGTTTTTTCCTCTAGCACGTCCAATAGCGTCAATCTCATCAATAAAAATGATAGCCGGAGATTTGTCTTTGGCTTGTTTAAATAGGTCACGCACACGGGATGCACCTACTCCTACAAACATCTCAACGAAATCTGAGCCAGACAAGGAGAAGAACGGCACTTTTGCTTCGCCAGCAACCGCCTTTGCCAAGAGAGTTTTTCCTGTTCCTGGAGGGCCTACTAACAGGGCTCCTTTTGGAATTTTTCCTCCAAGCACGGTATATTTTGTTGGGTTTTTGAGGAAATCTACAATTTCTTGTACTTCTTCTTTTGCGCCATCAAGCCCTGCAACGTCTTTAAACGTTATTTTCACATCCGTTTTTTCGTCAAATAATTTCGCTTTGGACTTCCCGATATTAAATATCTGGGCACCGCCTCCACCACCTCCACCGCCAGACATACGGCGCATGATAAACAGCCAGATGGCAATAATGAGAATGAGTGGTAAAAAACCAATAAGCACATCGAGCCAACGATTTTCTACAGTCCTAAATTCATAGCTAAATTCCACGCCATTTGATTCAGCGGCTTCAAGTTTCTTTTGGAAAAGTTCTAAATTTCCAACCTCAAATTGATAATGTGGCCCTGCGTCGTTTGTGCGCCCTAAAATGTCTGAACTTTTAGCTTTCTTGTGTTTTGTTTCTTGCAACGCTTCTTCGGTTAGCGTTACCTGAGCAGTATTTTTATTTACCACGACCACACGACTAACCTCACCGTCATTAAGGAAACGTTCAAATCTAGAAATATTAATTTTTTGATCTTCACCTAATCCATCACCTCCGCCAAAAAATGACATTCCCAAAAAGAATAATACAATAGATCCGTAAAGCCAATATGGGTTTAGTGCGGGTTTTTTAGGAGGTGTTTTTTCGTTTTTAGCCATAACTAATATTTAGATTCCACTAGAGTTTGCTTTGCATCGCCCCAAAGCGATTCAATGTCGTAGTGTGAACGTGTTTGTTTTTGGAAAATATGCACAACAATGTCTACAAAATCCATCAATACCCATTCGCCCGTTTCTTGACCTTCTACATGCCATGGCTTTTCGTGAAGGGCTTTGCTCACAACTTTTTGTACAGAACTAGATATGGCGTTTACTTGTGTATTGGAATTTCCAGAGCACACCACAAAATACTGACACACATTGTTTTCAATGTCTCGTAAATCTAAAATGTTGATGCCTTCGCCTTTTACCTCTTCGATACCTTCAATAATGTGTGCAAGAAGTGCGTCTGTATTTGTTTTTTTTGTCATGCAATTTTTGTCTTCGTAAAAGTAGTCGATATTTATGGAACTAAGTCTACAAAAACATTAGTTTTGTAGCAGTTTTTCAAAATTTATGCCACTATTCAATAATATATTATTTGAGGTCATTATTGTACTAAAAGTTATAAAACTAACCGAATAACACCAAAACAGTCTGCTGTCAAAGACATTTTGTCAGCAATTAAGTTTTTATAATTTAATTTTACACTATGAATTTTCAAATAAAAAGGAGTTGTTTAACACAATTTTTTCTAATTATAGGTTTTTTTTCGGTTGCTCAGGTTTCTGTTTCTATTGACGAAGATGCCCAATGGCTAGGTTTCATGCATCGCTTTGAAAATGTTAATGGCACAAAAGGAACTCATCTTTCTGGACAACAGTTTAATGTTGCCGATTTAGTTGCTACGATTTCTACTGATAATTCACATGCAATTTCTTTAAAACCAAATTCCAATTTATACAACTCCAATGATCCATACTGGTCAAATGGTTCAGGTGATGGCAATAAATGGCTAGAGGCAAACTCCTATGTTGAGTATACTGCGGGTACCTATCCCGGGGGAGTAATAACGTTTACGGCTAATATTGATTCACATACACTAGACAATCGATACACGTTAAAAGCTTTTATAAAAGAGTTTACGCCTCAATATGACAATGTAAATAGCGAAGTGGTCGTTGTTGAAGCAAGCTCAACACGGATTAATTTATCTTATACACCTTCAAATAATTCAAATGTAATTCAATACGGTTTTGTTCTTGAAGGCATAAACGCAAACCCAAATACGGACTGGGGACATGTTAAGGTTTCCGCTACATCAAACAATAATAACTTGGTCTATCAACAAGTATGGGGTGATGAATTTAACGACAGCTCTGTTTATAATTCGAACGAAATCAATCCAATTGATGACACTAAATGGTTTCATCAAACCAAATTACCTAACGGCTGGAGTTGGTATAATGGAGAAGTACAGCACTACACCGACGAAATAACTAACGCCTATGTTTCTAACGGAACACTCAAAATTCTGGCTAAGCGACAAACGTATACGGATCAAGGGCAGACAAAGGAGTTTACTTCGGCAAGGTTAAATTCAAAATTTGCTTTTACCTATGGTAAAGTAGAAGTGCGTGCAAAGCTACCTACTGGATCGGGAACTTGGCCTGCTATTTGGATGCTTGGAAAAAATATTACTGAACCAGGGGGATTTTGGGAGCAAGAGTTTGGAACAACTTCTTGGCCTGCCTGCGGAGAAATTGACATCATGGAACATTGGGGTAAAAACCAAAACTATGTTAGCAGTGCTATGCACACCCCTTCTTCTTATGGAGGCACTATCAACCATGGAGGGCAAACTATCGCTACTGTATCTACACAATTTCATTTGTATGTGCTAGAATGGACACCAGATAAGATGGTGTTTTCGGTTGATGGGAAAGTACATTATACCTACAACCCTGCTCAAAAAAACAGCAACACTTGGCCATTTAATGCCGATCAATATCTTCTGTTAAATATTGCTATTGAGCCTTCAATTGCATCCAGTTTTGTAGAATCTGCCATGGAAATAGATTTTGTTCGAATTTATCAGCTAAAACAACCTTTGAACACAGAAATGATTTCATCAACAAACCCGCTACAGGTTTGGGTAAACAATGATGGAAAAATCAATATTCGTACAACTCAAGTTCTTGATTTTATTTCACTTTACGATTTAAATGGGAGAGCGTTGTTTCGTATTAAACCTAATAAAATGCAAGTTGTTTTAGATGCAGAAGCATTCAAGGGACTTTTTATTTTGAAAGCTGAAGCAAAAAACAAGCGTTGGACTAGAAAAATCCTCATAAACTAAGTAGGGATTCTAATGTCTAACGTAATCTATTGGATGTCAATACTTTTAGTTAACAAATGCTAATTATAAAACTTAGTGTCATTGATTCCACCAACAGCTTTTTAAAGCAATGGGTGCAGCAAACCAAAGCGCACAACGCTATAGGTGTTTGGGCAGATTATCAAACCCACGGAACAGGGCGTATGGGCACAAAATGGCATTCAGAGGATGGTCTTAATTTGTTATGCTCTGTATATTTGGGTGACATTTCAAATCAAATTAATGGTGTGTTTGATATCAACAAGCGTGTTTGTTTGGCTATTTTGGACACGCTGATACCACAAAACATTCCAGCTCTTCAAATCAAATGGCCCAACGACATTTTGTCAGCAGGTAAAAAAATTGGAGGTGTTTTGGTAGAACCCATATTGCGAGGAAAACAAGTTACAGGCGTTGTAATTGGCTGCGGAATAAACATCAATCAACTGAAATTCCCTAATTTACCTTGTGCTTCCTCTTTGCGTAAAGCTACCGGTAAAACCCATGCGATTGAGCCGCTATTTGAAAGTTTAGCTCATAATATTGAGTCAACTGTTCGCGCCAGTAATACTGATAATTCAAGATATTTGGATTCGATGTTTAAATTAAACGAGGCATGTAGTTTTGAAAGACTAGATGGATCATCTTTTATTGCCACAATTGTCGGCGTAGCCGATAATGGGAAATTAATGGTCAAACATGCTGACGGCACATCTGAACTTTTTGAGGAAAAAAAGCTGGTGTTTAAAGCTTTTGCGCATTGCTAACTAGCGCCTCTAAGAACTGAGTCAATGGCTTTTTCACCATCATTTGCATCATGGGATTGATATTACCTTCAAAGACCAATTGTATCTGAGTTTGATCTTCTACGGTGCTCAAATTTGCATGTAGTTCAAACGGCACATTCCCGCCATTCGCAGCTAAAACAACTTGACTATGAGGGGTTTGTCGTTCCATTTTTAGCGGAATTACCGGCATGCTTCCCAGTTTAAAGCTAAAGTGAGAATCGTCCATTATTCTAAAACTCGCTTCTTCTGGCATAAGTCTTTTGTAAGTGCTTGCTTGTGTAAGCTTTTCAAAGACGTCTTCAATGGGTTTGTTTACTGTAGTTATACTGCTTTCTATTGTCATAATTTATGCTTTTGGCGCCCAAAGTTGTGGTGCTTCACGCCATTTTTTTAGAACTTTTTCTTGCTCAGGTGCAATATAATTTGTGGCAATTGCAGTATCAATAAGTGCATTATATCCCGATAAAGTTGAGAGTTCAATAGCTGCATCGTGCATATTTTTTGCAGCCACGTCAAACTCATAGCTGAACAAGGCCACCATACCCAAAACATGGATGTTTTCTTTCCGCAATGCCTCAACCGCTTGTAGACTGCTTTTACCTGTACTGATTAAATCTTCAACGATAACTGTAGGGGCAGCAGGATCAAAATGTCCTTCAATTTGATTTTGTCTGCCGTGTTTTTTGGGTTCTGGCCGCACATACATAAAGGGCAAATCAAGTGCGTCAGCAACAAGCATTCCAATGCCAATCGCTCCCGTAGCAACACCCGCAATAGCTTTCACCTCTGGATAGCGTGTTTTAATTTCTTGTGCCATTGCATCGCGTAAAAACGTTCTGATGTTTGGATACGAAAGTGTGATTCTATTATCGCAATAAATGGGAGATTTCCAACCGCTTGCCCATGTGAACGGGTTTTCTGGTTTAAGCTTTATTGCTTTAATTTGTAAAAGGTATTCTGCTACTTGTTGAGCAGTGGAGGATTCCGTAGACATATTACGCAAATGTATAAAGTTTTTGTCAATAAGAAGGAGATTATCCTTGCAGTTGATGCGCCTAAAGAGTCAAAAGCAAAAGTGCTTCCACTAAAGAGCACTCCGCTAAATAAAATCATTCGTATTCTAAGAACAACTAAAGTAGAAAAGCTCTACCTGATACATGATAATCCTAAGAAATTGTTGCCTCTGTTTAAAAAGAAACTGCCTGTAGCCATTGCCGCTGGCGGTGTGGTTCAAAACAAAGAAGGTAAAGTATTGTTTATTTATCGTAAAAAGAGATGGGATTTGCCTAAAGGAAAAGTGGAAAAATACGAGACGCTAGAGGATGGCGGAAAGCGTGAGGTAAAGGAGGAAACAGGGGTAAAAAAGATTAACGCAGGTAAGTTGGTTGGTATTACGTATCATATTTTTAAGCGTAATAACCGCTACCAATTAAAAGAATCCCACTGGTTTCACATGACTTCAACATATGAAGGCGATTTAGTGCCTGAAACCAAAGAAGGCATCACTAAAGCAGTTTGGAAAGACAAAAAAAAGGTACTTAAAGCAATGGAAAACACCTATCCGAATATTGCCTATTTATTTGTTAAGGTAAAGCTGTTTAGATTTTTATTTGGGGAGGAATAAAGGTGCTATAATCTCCGTTGTTTCGAATAATTTCACGTACAATGCTGCTGCTGATATACGATGTTCCTGCAGAGGTAAGCAAGAAAACCGTTTCAATTTCTGACATATGCCGATTGGTTCGAGCTATTGCTTTTTCAAACTCAAAATCACCATTGTTTCGTACGCCACGTAAAATAAAATCCGCCTCTATATCCTTACAAAAATTAATGGTTAACCCTTTGTAAGTTGCCACACGAACACGCGATTCGTTTTCAAAACAAGCTTCGATAAACGCCAGACGTTCTTCTAACGAAAACATGTATTTTTTTTCGCTATTGATGCCAATTCCCACAACAATTTCATCGAAAATTTTGATGCCTCGCTCCACAATATCTAAGTGCCCAACGGTGAATGGGTCAAATGAACCGGGAAATAATGCGCGTTTCATACGTCAAAGGTATTATTTTTTAAACAGCTATAAATCATATCTGTAAACAAGTCGCTGAGTTTGATCCCCACCTCACGCGCTTGTTGTGGGAGTAAACTTTCTTCCGTAAGTCCAGGGATACTGTTTAGTTCTAAAAAGTATGGTGTATCCCCTTGAAAGATAAAATCACTGCGACTAAATCCTTTAGCCCCCAAAGTCGTAAATACTTTTTTTGCTGCTGCATTTAGGTTTTTCAACTGTACTTCAGATAGTCGGGCAGGGGTGATCTCTTGCGAATTCCCTTCGTACTTTGCTTGATAGTCAAAGAAATCGCCATTGGCAATAATTTCTGTTGGCGGGAGTACCATCACTTCACCATGATATTCAATGACGCCAATGGATACTTCCGTTCCTGAAAGAAAACGTTCTATAAGTACTTGATCATCTTCTAGTAGTGCCGTATTGATGGCGGCTTCCATATCGCTGGCTTTATGTACTTTCACGACACCATAGCTGCTACCGGCTTTGTTTGCTTTCACAAAGCAGGGGAGCCCCATTTTTTCTACCAATTCAGATATGTCCCACTCATCGTCTTTATGCAACAATTGATTTCTTGCCATGGCAATTCCGTGCGGCGCCAAAAAGGCCAAAGTTTCATATTTATTGTAGGTAAGTCGTGAAACTTCGGAAGTACAGCCAGTATATGGTATATTGGCGCTTTCAAGTGTCTTTTGCAATTCACCATTTTCTCCGGGGGCTCCGTGAACGGCATTAAAAACTGCATCAAACCTATGGGATTTTCCTTCAAAAATATAAGAGAATGTTTTTGTGTCAATAGGGGTCTCATGCGTGTTGTGCTTTGCAACCCAACCTGATTTGGAAATAATTACTGCTGTTACATCAAAAATATCGGAGGGTAAATGTTGGATTACAACGGCGCCGCTTTTCAGCGATATGTTGTGTTCAGAAGTGGTTCCGCCCATTACTACGGCGATGCGTTTTTTCATAGTACAAATATCATTATTTTTGGGGTTCATTAAGGGACATTATGCTTCACTTCTTTCGTTTTTTATTTAGTCGCAGCTTTTTTTGGCAATTATTTTTATTGCTACTTGCAGTAGCATCACTTTTCATTGCTGTTTTTTATGGCTTAAATTGGCACACACGACAGGGTAATTTTATTGAAGTTCCGGACTTACAAGCTAAATCCATTGCTGAGGTAGAACTTATTTTGGAAGATCAAAAGTTGAATTTTGAGGTTATTGACTCGGCACGATTCAATCCCGATTACAAACCCTTTGCTGTTATTGAGCAATCGCCACTTGCGGGGGAACAAGTGAAAAAGAATCGTAAAATTTATCTCACACTCAATCCTGCCAATTATAATGAGGTGCGTATTCCTGAGGTGATTCAAATCACACGACGTTCTGCAGAGTCTTCTCTTCGTGCAGTGGGTCTAGAAATTGGCGAAATCACCTACATGGATAATATTGGAAAAGATATGGTATTGCAGCTTCGTTACGACAATGCTCCTATTGCTCCAGGGGAAAAATTACCCAAAACATCAAGAGTAGATTTAGTTTTAGGTAACGGCATAAGACCAGAACAATAATATGGAACAAGAAACTGCGTTTGACGATCTTCATGAACATTATGCTTTTACTGCCGATTCAGGGCAAGAGCCATTACGTGTAGATAAGTTTTTGATGAATCGCATCGAAAACGCAACCCGAAATAAAATACAACAGGCAGCCGTAGCAGGGTCAATCTTTGTAAACGACAACTCCGTTAAATCAAACTATCGAGTTAAAGGCGGCGATGTTGTACGTGTGCTTTTGGCGCATCCGCCTCATGAAGCCTTACTTACGCCAGAAGAAATGCCGCTAGATATTGTTCATGAAGACGATGCGCTTTTGGTGGTGAATAAATCCGCTGGAATTGTTGTGCACCCAGGTCATGGAAATTATACGGGAACGCTAATCAATGGGTTATTGTATCACTTTGGGCAACTTCCGAATAACACCAACAACCGTCCCGGGCTTGTTCACCGAATTGATAAAGATACTTCGGGCTTGTTGGTGGTTGCGAAAACCGAACATGCCATGGCGCATCTGGCACAACAATTTCACGATAAATCTTCGGAGCGTCAATATTTGGCGTTGGTATGGGGCGATGTCACTGACAAAAGAGGTACCGTTGAGGGGCATTTGGGGCGCGACCCGAAAAACAGGTTGCTGATGACTGTTTTTCCAGATGCAGAGCAAGGTAAAAATGCCGTTACTCATTATGAAGTGGTAGAACGATTTGGCTATGTTACCTTATTACGCTGTGTACTGGAAACGGGGCGCACGCACCAAATCAGAGCGCACATGAAACACATTGGACACACCCTATTTAGTGACTCGCGTTATGGTGGTGATAAAATTCTAAAGGGCACTACCTTTACCAAATACAAACAATTTGTAGATAATTGCTTTAAGCAAATGTCTAGACAAGCGCTGCACGCCCAAACCTTGGGTTTTGTGCATCCGGAAAGCGGAGAGAAAATGTCGTTTAGCTGCCCGTTACCTCCCGACTTTGAAGGCTTGCTTGAAAAATGGCGTAACTACGCGCAACATCAGCGATTGGGTAATTCTTGATAGTACTATTGCGTAGTTTTATGCGATAGCGTTGTCAAAGCCCACAAGAATTGTATTTTTAACTAAAATATTGAAGATGAAAATTCTGATTTCACCAGCCAAATCTTTAGACTACAAAAGTGCACTTCCAACAACGAAATACACAGAACCAGCGTTTTTAAGTGAGGCACAACAAATCAACGTTTCTTTAAAAACAAAATCCCCTGCCGAACTGCAAAAATTGATGCATATTTCTGAAAAGTTAGCAGATTTAAATTGGGAGCGAAATCAACAGTTTGAAACACCCTTTACTACTGCTAACGCACGCCCTGCAGTATTTGCTTTTAACGGAGATGTGTATTCGGGCTTAGAGGCCTATTCGCTTAGCGAAAGTGCATTAGGTATTGCGCAACAAAACCTTCGCATTTTGTCTGGACTTTACGGCATATTAAAACCTTTGGATTTGATGCAGCCTTATCGATTGGAAATGGGCACGTCTTTTGGTTTGAATGGTCAAAATTCCCTTTATGCGTTTTGGAAAGACCAACTTACGACGCATTTAAAAAATGAATTGTCTTCCTCAGAGTTGGTTGTCAACTTGGCGAGTAAAGAATATGCTAGCGCAATTGATTTTGACGCGTTAAACACCCCTGTAATACACCCCGTATTTAAAGATTTTAAGAATGGAAAATTGAAAATAATTTCCTTTTTTGCCAAAAAAGCTCGCGGACTCATGACCCGTTATTTGATAGAAACAAATGCGCAAACCACCGAAGATGTTCTGGCTTTTACTGCTGAGGGTTATGCATTTAGCGAAACCGAAACGACAGACACTAGTCAGCCTGTTTTTGTGCGGTAGTTTTACGTTTGTTTTTTATTCGCGGTCTTCTAACGCCAAAGGATTTATTTACAATTTTTCCGCGGCGTGTTTTTTTATCTCCTTTTCCCATAATGATTTGGTTTTAAGCCCAAATCGAGAAAATATCAAAACGGATACATTAGATTTGGGAATCTGAATGTAAGATACAAAAAAGATTTAACGTATTTGCTTAATAAAATCAGCTACACTGTTTACGCCGTTTGCGTCAAGATGCTTGATAAACGCAGATCCAATAATAGCCCCTTTGCTGTGTGCTGTAGCCGCTTCATAGGTTTCGGCGTTGCTGATGCCAAAACCAACCAAAAGTTTGGCTTTTAGATTCATGTTACCAATGCGTTTAAAATAGTCAGCTTGCGCATCGCCAAAACTGCTTTGTGCTCCTGTGGTTGCGGCACTGCTTACCATATAAATAAACCCATCAGAAACTTCATCAATAAATCGAATGCGTTCATCGGGTGTTTGCGGAGTAATTAAAAACATATTAAGCAATCCGTATTGCTGAAATAATGTTTGGTATTTTTCATGATACACATCAACGGGAAGGTCAGGAACAATAAGCCCGTCAATGCCAACCTTTTGGCATCTTTGACAAAAGCGTTCAACGCCATATTGCATCATGGGATTAAAATAGCCCATAACGATAAGCGGTACGCTCACCTGCTTACGCACATCTTTGAGTTGTTCAAAGAGTTTGTCTGTGGTCATGCCGTTGCGAAGTGCTTGCGTAGAGCTTTCTTGTATGGTGGGACCATCTGCTAATGGGTCAGAAAAAGGCAAACCCAATTCAATCATATCCACACCAGATACCTCTAACTGTTTTAAGATACTAACCGTATCGTTCAGATTTGGGAATCCAGCGGTAAAATAAATGGATAGCAATTTCTTATCTTGCTCTAATACGGATTGAATGCGATTCATAGAATAAAGGGTAACTTTATTTAAGCGACAAAAATACTCTTTTAAAAAAGGTCAAGCAACAAAAAGTTCCTGCCTATTTTTTTTTGAGCAAGTCTCTGATTTCCGTCAGTAACACTTCTTCTTTTGATGGTGCAGGCGGTGTGGCAGGTGCTTCTTCCTCTTCCGCTGCTAATTTCTCTCTTATCTTGTTATAAAGTTTGACCACTAAAAAAATAGAAAATGAGACAATTAGAAAGGTTATTATGGTATTGATAAACATGCCATATCTAATGGCAATTTCACTAATTCCCTCTGCTTTGTTAGCAGTTTGAATGACGTATTTGAATGAGGCAAAGTCAACACCTCCAATGAACTTTCCCACAGGCGGCATAATGATGTCATTGACTAATGACTTTACGATAGCACCAAAGTAAGTGGCCATAATAAGACCAACGGCCAGTTCGACAACGTTGCCTTTGCTAATAAACTTTTTGAACTCTTTCATGAATGGCGTATTTAACACCCCTCTCAAATTCATAAATCAAAATATATTTAAATTAATTTTGAAATAGATTGGGGCTAATTCAAATACTAAAGTACAATTTTATTTAGACACTAAAGCTTAAAATAATCAATATAGGTTTCAAGGTCTTTATCCCCTCGCCCCGAACAATTAAAGAGCAATACATCATTGGGTTCAAACTTTCGCTCATCTAATAGCGCAAAAGCGTGTGCCGTTTCGATGGCTGGAATAATACCTTCCATTTGTGAAAGCGAAAGGCCCCAGTCCATAGCTTCTTGATCTGGAATAGAAACAAATTCAGCGCGTTGACTGCGATACAAGTGTGCATGCATAGGTCCAACTCCAGGATAGTCTAAGCCTGCCGAAATGGAGTATGGCTCGGTGATTTGTCCATCAGGCGTTTGCATCAATAAGGTCTTACTTCCATGGATAATGCCTTCTTTTCCTAAGGCGGAGGTTGCAGCACTTTCCCCCGAATCAATCCCTTTTCCTGCGGCTTCTACCGCAATAATATTCACACGTGGATCATCTAAATAATGATAATAAATACCGGCAGCGTTGCTTCCACCACCCACACAAGCAATAACATGGTCGGGGTAATCACGACCTTCAGCTTCTAGTAATTGCGTTTTGCATTCCTCACTGATGATTGACTGAAAACGTGCTACCATATCGGGGTAAGGATGCGGCCCAACTACCGATCCGATTATATAATGCGTATCAACAGGGTTGTTAATCCAATCTCTGATGGCTTCGTTTGTAGCGTCTTTTAAGGTCTTACTGCCCGATTGTGCTGGTCTAACCTCTGCACCTAACATTTTCATGCGGGCTACATTTGGGGCTTGTCGTTTTATATCCAACTCACCCATATACACGATACATTCGATACCCATAAGCGCACAAACGGTGGCCGTAGCAACGCCGTGTTGTCCAGCACCCGTTTCTGCAATGATGCGATTTTTACCCAAACGTTTTGCCAATAGAATCTGCCCAATCGTGTTGTTGATTTTGTGCGCGCCTGTGTGACATAAATCCTCGCGCTTTAGGTAAATTTTGGTATTGTATTTTTCAGATAAGCGCGACGCAAAATAAAGTGGTGTTGGTCTTCCAACATAATCTTTTAGCAATTGATCAAACTCGGCTTTGAAGTCGGGTTGTGCTGTAATTTTCAGGTAGCTTTGTCGTAGCTCTTCCACATTTGGGTAAAGCATTTCTGGAATATAGGCTCCACCAAAATCGCCGTAGTAGCCTTTCTCGTTTACATTGTATATGTTCATAGCGCTAATTTTTCTTTAAAATGTTTTAGTTGCTCCACGTTTTTAACTGCTGGAGTAGTTTCAAATTTACTGTTTACATCAATAGCGTAAACGGGTAAATCTGTATTGCAAAGTTCGTTAATCTTATCAATTTCTGACAACCCAATACCACCGCTTATAAAAAAGGGTAAATCAAAGTCATAATTTTCTAAAACAGACCAATCAAAAGTAGTTCCATTACCACCAGGCATAGGCCCTTTGGTATCGAATAAGAAAAAATCACAGTAGGGTAGATAGTCTAGGAGTGTGTCAAAGTCAAAACTTTCTCCAATACCAAATGCTTTTATTACTTGTGTTTTGCCTTGCAGTTCACGACACTGTTGTGGTGATTCATTTCCATGCAATTGTACCGCTCCAAGCTTGAATGTTGAAATGGCATGTTCGATTTCTGCTAAAGGCGCATCTACAAAAACCCCCACTTTGGTGATGGCAGCAGGAATTTCTGGAGGGCTAACGCAATGGCGTTTTGAACCATCCCATAAGATGAACCCCATATAATCGGGTTGTAATGCTGCTGTTTTAGCAACATTTTTGGGTTCGCGCATGCCACATACTTTCCATTTCATGGCTTAAACGTTTTGATAAATTGTTGGGCAGCTTCCCCAGGAGATTCGTGCAACATAAAATGTTCACCCATTAAAAAGCCATCAAATCCAGCTTGTTGCAGCGTGGCAATAGCGTTGTGTGAGGAAATTCCACTCTCAGAAATTTTAACTTTATCAGATGGGATGTATTTGGCTAAAGACAAACTCGTATCTAGTGAAACTGAAAAATCTTTCAGATTACGATTATTAACCCCAACCACGTCAATAAATGCTAAAGGCGATTCATCGAGTTCTGTTTTGTTATGGACTTCAAGAAGTACTTCTAGACCAATGTTTTTGGCGGTTTTGGCCAGAAGATTCGTTTCAGCTGCGGTTAGACAAGCTGCAATGAGCAAGATAGCATCGGCACCATAGGCTTTTGCCTCATGAATTTGATACGTATCTACAATAAATTCTTTCCGCAATAGTGGGAGGTTGCATGCGCTTCGTGCGAGAAGCAAGTCTTCTAAAGAACCACCAAAGTATTGATTATTTGTTAGTATGGACATGGCAGCAACGCCTGCTTTTTCATAGCCTTGTGCCACTGCTGCAGCTCTAGATTGCAATTTGATTTCTGGCTTAGATGGGGACCGTCTTTTGTGTTCCGCCACGATGCCCAATGGCGTGTTTTTTATTGCGTTAGAAAATGAAATTGTTTGCCTTTTGTAAAGGGGCATAGCATATAGCTGCGTTTCAGAAACTATAGCTTTTTTAAGTGCAATTTCTTTTCGTTGATCTGCCACAATTTGTGCTAAAATACTCATGACTTGCTTAGCTCTAGAAGTTTAGTAAAGGCTTGTAATGCCTTTTTTGATTCAATGGATTCTTGCGCTTTTGCATATCCTTCAGCTAACGAAACATCCAATGCGGTTGCAATGGCAGTTCCTGCATTTGCGCATACCACTTGTTTTTGCGCTGCTGTTGCCTCGTCATTCAAAACCGCTTTGAAAATAGTTGCGGCAGCTTCAACCGTGTTTCCGCCTCCAATGGATTTTGGCGTTAGTGGTTTAAGTCCAAAATCGGATGGACGAATGAGTATTTCCCCATTTTTGGAAACGGCTTTTGTAGTTCCTGTAAGTGAAATTTCATCATAGCCGTCAAGAGCATGCAAAATACAAAAATTAGTATCTGTGTTTTGATATAAAAAGTGATATAACCGGAGTAGTGCCAGATTAAAAACCCCGACAATTTGTTGCTTTGGCGCACATGGATTTACCAAAGGCCCCAACATATTAAAAAAGGTTTTGAGTTGCAATGCACGCCGAATGGGTGCTACGTGTTTCATGGCAGGATGAAATAAAGGCGCGTGCAAAACACAAATTCCTGCAGTTGCTATACACTTTTCTAAAAAATCGGCATCGTTTGAAAAGCGAATACCTAAAAACTCCATCACATTACTTGAGCCACATGAAGAAGAAACGCCATAATTTCCATGTTTTGCCACGTGAATACCCGCTCCTGCAGTCACAAAAGACGAAAGTGTTGAGATGTTAAAAGTGTCTTTACCATCACCGCCCGTTCCACATAAGTCTATAGGATTATATGCAGACAAATCTATAGCAATGCATAATTCTAAAAGCGCATCTCGAAATCCAGCTAATTCTTCAACCGCAATACTTCGCATCATAAATACACTCAAAAAAGTGGTAATTTGATACGGATCGCCAGCACCATTACCAATAAATAGCAATGCATCTTTCGCTTCTTGTCGCGAGAGCTTTTCGTGTTGCGTCAGTCGTAGTAATATTTCTTTCATTATATATTTCGTTTTGTTAAAGCGCAAGCATTATAACGAAACCCAATTTTTTAGCATTTTTTTCCCTTGTGGCGTAAGTACAGATTCAGGGTGAAACTGAACGCCATATAGCGGATAGTTATCGTGCTTAAAGGCCATCACTTGTCCGTTTTCTTCTTCTGCCAATATGGTGAATCCAACTGGAAGCGGTCTGTCAACCACCCAAGAATGGTAGCGTCCAACCTCCAAGCTTTTAGGCAAATCGGCAAATAGCGGATCATCTTGAAGCACTGTCATCAGGCTAGAAACTCCGTGAAAAACGGTAGAAAGATTTGTTAGCGTTCCGCCAAAAACTTCAGCAATGGCTTGATGCCCCAAACACACGCCCAGCATGGGAATGGTTTTCGCATATTTTTCAATTACGGGTTTTAATAACCCTGCCTCATCTGGAATCCCAGGTCCTGGTGAAAGCACAATTTTATCAAATGTAGCCACTTCGTCCATATCAAACTGATCGTTGCGTTTTACAGTAACCTCACAGTCGAGTTCCTCTAAATAATGCACCAAATTAAAAGTGAACGAATCGTAATTATCAATAACTAATATGTTCATGGAAATTGTTTTTCTGCTTTATCCATAGCGGTGTTAAGCGCTCGTAATTTGTTATATACTTCTTGTAATTCACTTTCAGGCTTTGATTTGGATACCACTCCTGCTCCAGCGTGGTAGTGTAATACATTGTCTTTGCTCAAAAAGGAACGAATAATTATTGCGTGGTTGTAATTTCCTTTGAAGTCAATAAAACCAATAGCACCTCCATAAAAAGCACGGTCACTATTTTCATAAGCGTCTATAAGCTGCATGGCACGGTGTTTTGGGGCGCCGCTTAAGGTTCCAGCAGGGAACGTATCAGCAACGACTTGCATGGTAGGTGTATCTGTTTTTTTCTGTCCAGTTACCTTAGAGACTAAATGTATGACGTGCGAATAAAACTGTACTTCTCGGTCTTTCTCTACGGTAACATGATGTCCATGCCTACTTAAATCATTTCGTGCCAAATCCACAAGCATCATATGTTCGGCATTTTCTTTAAGGTCTTGCGCTAATTCTTTGGCTTTTGCTTCGTCCTGAGCATCGTTTCCTGTTCGGATAAATGTTCCGGCAATGGGATGTATTTCTGCCACGCCATCTTGTACAACCAATTGTGCTTCAGGAGAGCTACCAAAAATCTTGTAGTTTCCTAAGTCAAAATAAAAAATATAAGGGGAAGGATTGATGGATCGCAATACACGATATAAGCTGAAATCATCTCCTTTAAAGGCTTGAGTAAAGCGTCGCGATAATACAATTTGGAACACATCTCCGCGCATACAATGATGGATTCCTTTTTTGACTAATGCTACAAATTCATCGTCTGTCATGTTAGAGGCAGGCGTGCCTACTTTGCTAAAAGCAAACGAATCACGTGCAGGTGCTTGAAGCAGTTTTTCGATCTCGTCTAAGTTGCTATCCGATTCAAAGCAATGTGCAAACAATTTAGCTTGATTGTTAAAAACATTAATTGCAATAATGTTTTGATACAAAGCGTAGTAAACTTCTGGAATTCCTGTGTTACTCTCTTTACTTGCTATATCAATATCTTCAAAATACTGAACAGCTTCGTAGGAGGTGTAGCCAAAAAGGCCATTGGCTAAAAAGCGGGATTCGGGTAAATTAGTTTCAAAACAAGACATAAATGTTTCTAACGCATGTACCACTGAAAGCTCTTTTGTCAGAGTTGTTTCCTGTTTTGTTCCGTTGGGGAACGTTTGTGTCATAAGTCCGTTGTGTACTTTGAAAGACGCTATCGGATTAAAGCACAAATACGCAACGCTATTGTCGTTAGCGCCATAATCGGAACTCTCCAAAAGCACGCTTTCCGGAAATGCATCCCTTATTTTAAGGTACATATTTACCGGCGTCATGGTGTCGGTGAGTAATTCTCTTGTATCTGTTTTGAGTACAAACTTCATGGTTCAAAAATAAAAAAAGGCTTGTCAATACGACAAGCCTTTTGTGTGTTTCTAAAAACGCTTATCTGCTCCTTATTAGGAGTTCCACCAAAGCGATTTATTAATAAATTTTTTCATTGAAGCAAATATACAATTCAACAACGAAAAAACAAGTTTTTAATAGTTAAAGCTAACGCTTAATTCCAACGCATCGTTGATGAGTTTGTCACCAAGGTTTTCAAAGAATGTTCCAGAATGGAACTTTACGTCGTATTTAGATCGGTCAATTTCCAAATCAGCAGTCGCTTTGTTACCGTCAAGTTTTAAAATAAAAGTTTCGGGATGCGTAATACCTCTAATTGTAAAATCACCTGTCACTTTGAATCCACTTTCGGTAGGAATAGCAGAAGTGAAGGTTAGTGTTGCTTCTGGGTGTTCCGCTACGCCAAAGAAATCATCCGATTTTAAGTGACCTACTAGTTTAGCGCCATATGATTCAGAAAGATCTGTACAAACAATGCTGTTCATATCAACTGTAAATGTTCCTTCCGTCAGATTTTCGCCATCAAAAGAAATGCTTCCAGCGCTTATTGCAATAGTTCCTTCATGGAACTCTTTTGTTATTTTACTTCCTTTCCAAATGATTATACCATCGGAAATGGCAGTTGTTTGGGCATGTAGCCCAAGTGCTAAAAACAGGGATGCCCCAAGGGCGATAAGATTTCTCTTTTTCATGTGTGTGTATTTAATATTTATGTTATGATTTTAATTTTTCTAATAATTGAAATAATTGTTCCTTTTCTTGAGATGTAAGACAAGAGGTAATTTCGAGTTCTCTTGCGTCCAAAACAGGGTCTATTTCAGCCAGCAATTTAAGCCCTTTATCGGTAATAAAAATATCTACTTTTCGTCGATTTTTTTCACAAACCTTTCGATCCACTAATGCTTTTACCATGAGTCTATCCACCAGTCTTGATGTATTACTCATGCGCTGAATCATATCGTTTGTGATGCTTTCCAAACATGCAGCCGAACCATTTCTGCCGCGTAAAATACGCAGTACATTAAATTGTTGAAGTGTTAGCCCATAAGATTGTAGCAATGTGTTTATTTGGTCATGTGCCATATTTCCACTTTGCATTAATCCTATGATAACATCTCTTTCAATCATTGTACAAACAACTATTGTTATAACAAATGTAATGCAATTTTTTCAATTATATTTGTTTGAATGAAAAAATACATAATTGTTGCGATTGGATTGTTAATGGTTTCTTGTGTATTTTCGCCCAAAAAACAAAAAACGATGAACGAATTATCACCCATTGAATGGGCTGAATTGCAAAGCCAAACCCCCGAATCCGTTATACTTGATGTCCGTACCGAAGAAGAGTTTGAAAGTGGATATATTAAAGATGCACTGAATTTAGATATTCGCGGTGGTGCGGAATTCATGTCTTCCATTGAGGAATTAGATAAGTCTAAAGCATATTTTGTGTATTGTCGTTCGGGTGCTAGGAGTGGTCAAGCGTGTCAGCTCATGGAGCAAATGGGCTTTGCTCAAGTGTATAATCTTGAAGGAGGCGTCCTTGCATGGGAGGGCGATTTAGAGGAGTAATACTTCTTATGTTAGGTGCGCGAAGAATTGCTTACCTATTTATGGAAAACCCAAAACTTTCGCCGTGGTCAGTTAAAAACCACTAACGGTGAGACTATTGTTGTTGTTAAGCCTGGTCAAGAAAATGCACTAGCAGGTCCTGATTTTTTTAATGCACACATCAAAATCAACAGTACCCTTTGGGTGGGAAACGTGGAAATTCACGTAAATTCTTCGGATTGGTTTAATCACAATCACCAAAATGACAGCAATTATGATAACGTAATCCTTCATGTTGTTTGGAAGGCTGATGTGCCTGTTTTTGACCCGAGTCAACAACCTTTGCCATCCTTGTGCCTTGAAGAATATGCAAACAAAAACTTTGTGAAACGCTACACGAAATGGCTGACTCAAGCCGATAAGTGGATCCTATGTGAAGATAAGTTGCCCAAACTTTCTCAGTTTGTGCGCCAACAATTTTGGGAACGCCTATATGTGAAACGTTTGATGGAAAAAACGACTTTACTACAAAGTTGGTTAACACTTACACAAAATAATTGGGAGGCCGTTTTTTTTGTTGCTCTAGCTAAGGGGTTTGGGCTTAAACAAAATGGGATGGCGTTTGCACAGTTGACACTTTCTGTTCCGTGGATGACAGTACTTAAAAACACGTCAAATGTAGAACGTTTAGAAGCGCTTTTTATGGGTCAAGCCGGGCTTTTTGACAGGCCCTATGAAAACGAATATTCTCAAAAGCTGCAAAAAACGTACGCATATTTAAAGCACAAATACAAGCTCAACCCATCATCGGAAAGAGCCACTTTTTTTAGGTTACGTCCAACAAACTTCCCTACCATTCGATTGGCACAATTAGCGTGGTTAGTACACCAAAAACCTCGACTACTAGGTCAAGTTCAAAAGGCAAAAACAATTCATGATTGGTATGAAATATTAGATGCAAAAACCTCAACTTTTTGGGACAACCATTATCATTTTGACACCCCATCCAAAACCCGAGTAAATCGGCTTACGAGGCACTTCAAAGACTTGCTGTTGCTCAACACCATTTTCCCATTTTTATTTCATTATTACAACTATTTGGGCGATGTGCGCAAGGCAGATATATTGGACTGGGTTCGTCAACTTCCTGCAGAAAAAAACAAGTATGTCACAAATTTCAATCAATTTGGATGCCCCATAGAGGATGCTCTTGAGAGTCAGGCATGCATCCAGTTAAAGCAGAATTATTGCACGCCCAGGCGTTGTTTAAAATGCGCTTTCGGACATACACTTTTAAATCTTTGATTACATTTGTGCGATGAGTTTGTTGCACGAAACACGCTATTTTTTTGAAAAAAGAGGATTTGAAGTCTGTTCTCGCCTTGCAGAGCGACTTGGAATGAAAGCGAAAAACGTGCGTATTTTTTTTATATATCTTAGTTTCTTTTCGTTGGGTGCTGGTTTTGCATTATATTTAGTGCTTGCCTTTTGGCTTAAGATGAAAGATTTTTTATTTGCGAAGCGATCGTCCGTTTTCGATTTATAATCCACAAAACAATATGAAATTCCGAACCACCTTTTTACTATCACTTTTTTGTTTGCCACTTACAGCACAAACCTCAGAAAAAGGAATTGATGAACGTATTAATGAAGCATTTACACCAATCGCTGATTGGTGGGGCGGTGTTATATTGCATAACTTTCCTGGCACTGAAATTCCTACTATTATTCTTTTGTTGGTTGGTGGAGCGTTATTTTTCACCATTTATTTTGGGTTTATCAATTTTAGACGTTTTCCAACAGCCATTCGAGTTGTTCGTGGAAAATATGACGATATTGACCATCATGAAGCTGATAAAAAAGCAGCCGTAAACATTGAAAATGGTGATGTTCTTGACACGATCAAGGACGAAAGTAAAGAGGGAGAGGTTAGTCACTTTCAGGCTTTGGCAACCGCAGTTTCTGGAACGGTTGGAAATGGAAATATTGCAGGTGTTGCACTTGCTATTGCTGTGGGTGGCCCTGGTGCTACTTTCTGGATGATTTTATGTGGTCTTATTGGTATGTCAACCAAATTTGTAGAATGTACATTAGGAGTAAAATACCGAGATGTCGGCGAAGATGGAACGGTCTATGGTGGTCCGATGTATTACTTGACAAAAGGATTAAAAGAAAGAGGATTTGCCAAATTTGGTAAGTTTTTAGCGGTTGTGTTTGCCGTATTGTGTGTGGGTGCTTCTTTTGGTGGTGGTAATGCCGCTCAGTCCAATCAGGCTGCTATGCAACTTGTTGACTCCTTTGGTATGACAGGCGGAAGCGCACGTACCATCATCGGAATTATTATGATGGTTTTTGTAGGAATTATAATCATTGGCGGTATTAAGCGTATTGCATCAGTAACAGAAAAAGTGGTGCCACTTATGGCTGCCATGTATATTGGCGCATGTTTATATATTATATTAACCAATTTCAGCTATGTTGATAATGCCTTTGGACAAATCTTTTATCAGGCTTTTAACCCACAGGCTGGTTTAGGCGGTTTGTTAGGGGTGTTAATTACAGGATTTAGACGTGCAGCATTTTCCAATGAGGCAGGAGCAGGGTCGGCATCCATTGCCCATTCCGCTGTAAAAACAAAATATGCGGCTTCTGAAGGGCTTGTGGCACTTCTCGAACCATTTATTGATACCGTTGTGATTTGTACTATGACCGCATTGGTTATTATTATATTCAATGGAGACAATTCGGTTTTTGCCTACGGTGGTCAAAACGGAGTTGTATTGATAAATGGAGAGGCTGTTGAAGGTGCGGGAATTACAGCTGCTGCCTTTGCAGAGTACATTTCTTTCTCTGGTCCTTTTTTAACAATTGCCGTAGTATTGTTTGCTATATCAACCATGATTTCGTGGTCATACTATGGACTACAATCTTGGATGTTTATTTTTGGTAAAAGCAAATTATCAGACCTTACCTATAAACTATTGTTTTTGGCGTTTATTGTCATTGGTGCTGCTGGGGATATGTCTGCAGTATGGACATTCTCAGATGCCATGATTTTAGCATTGGTATTTCCAAACATGATTGGACTGTTTTTCTTATATCCTAGGGTTAAAGAAGAACTTACACGATATCTTTCTGCAATTCGAACTAAAGTTTAGCGTATGCCGTGAAAAATTCCCCCAAATTTCTTAACCTAACCAAAGCACAACGAAAAGGAATCCTATGGACATTGGCGTTTTTTTTGATGGCACATTTGTCTATCACATATTATCCTAAAAACAGCCACAAGGAAAGTGAATTCTTACAGCATGACAGTATCGCTCAATTGCAGGTTGATGCCATTGCACTAAAAAAACAAAAAGCTATACAGGATACTATTTATCCATTTAATCCAAATTATATAACGGATTTTAAGGCCTATCAACTTGGTATTTCTATGGATGCGGTAAATCGTATTCGCGCTTATCGCGATGCAGGAAAATACATGAGTTCAGAGACTGTGTTTAAGCGTATAGCACAACTTTCTGACAGCAAATTTTCACATATACGCCCTTATCTAAAATGGCCCAAATCGTTTTCTGCCAAAAGGCAAAATCCAAAAAAGAAACGCATAAAAAAAGAATTGAATGCAGCAACTACTGCCGATTTACAGCAAGTTTATGGTGTTGGGGAAGTGTTTGCAAACCGTATCATTTCGTTGCGTAACAAGTTAGGGGGATTTGTAGTGAAAGACCAGCTTAATGATGTTTGGGGGCTCACTGTTGAGACCCAAAAGCAACTGTGGGAATATTTTATTCTAGACTCAGTACCAAGAATTAAAAAGCAAAATATCAACAACCTAACCATAGCGCAATTGGCTGAGCACTACTATATTAGCACGTCGCTGGCAAGTAGGATGGTAGCAATTAGAATACAAAAGGAGCATCTCTCTTCGTGGAACGACTTGGCAGCCATTCAACAGTTAGATTCCGTTAAAAAAGCAAGATTATCATTATATTTGTCTTTTAATTAGCTATGAAAACTGAATTACACACGGGACCTAGTTTCGAACTAGGAGAGACCCACAATATGGTAGCAGCCTCTGCGCGAGATTTTGCGCAGCAGTATATTGCTCCTCACGTCATGGACTGGGACGAACGCCAGTTTTTTCCAAAAGAAGTACTTCATCATGCCGGGAGCATGGGTTTTATGGGAATACTTGTGCCTGAAATCTATGGTGGCGCAGGTTTAGGGTATTTTGAATACACTGCAATTATTGAAGAAATCTCAAAAGTAGATCCTTCCATAGGGCTTTCCATTGCTGCCCATAACTCATTGTGTACCAATCACATTTTACAGTTTGGTACAGAAGATCAAAAACAGCGTTGGCTGCCAAAATTGGCTTCTGGCGATTGGATTGGTGCATGGGGTCTCACGGAACACAACACAGGTTCTGATGCAGGTGGTATGAATTCAACTGCCGTTCGTGATGGAAATGATTGGATTATTAATGGCACCAAAAACTTTATTACCCATGGCAGTAGTGGAGATATTGCAGTTGTGATCATCCGAACCGGTGATAAAGACGATAGTCACGGCATGACGGCTTTTGCTATTGAACGTGGTACACCTGGTTTTAGCGCAGGGAAAAAAGAAAATAAACTGGGGATGCGCGCTTCGGAAACCGCAGAACTGGTATTTGATCAATGTCGTATCCCAGACGAAAACAGATTGGGCGAAGTAGGGGATGGTTTTATACAGTCCATGAAAATTTTAGACGGTGGACGCATATCCATTGCTGCGCTTTCGTTGGGGGTTGCACGTGGTGCCTACGAAGCGTCGTTAAAATATTCTTCAGAGCGGGTACAGTTTGGAAAGCCCATAAATGCTTTTCAAGGCATTTCGTTTAAATTGGCACAAATGGCAACTGACATTGAGGCATCTGAATTGCTGATGCACAAGGCTTGCTATGAGAAAAACATGGGAAAACGAATGACCAAAATCAGCGCGATGTGTAAGTTATTTGCTTCGGAAACCTGTGTTCGTGTGGCAAATGAAGCAGTCCAAATTTTTGGTGGTTATGGTTACTCAAAAGAGTTTCCTGTAGAAAAATACTTGCGTGACTCAAAGCTGTGCACCATAGGTGAAGGGACTTCAGAAATACAAAAAGTTGTCATTGCGAAACAAATTTTAAAATAGTCCTTGCGGCGTATTAAAAATTACTGCTATATTTGCAGCCTAATCATAAAGAAAGGAGGTTCGGTTCATGTTAATAATTCCAATCAAAGACGTTGAAAATATCGATCGCGCACTAAAGCGCTTCAAACGAAAGTTTGATAAAACAGGAATCATGCGTCAGTTACGCAGTCGCCAGACGTTCACGAAACCATCTGTTTCTAGACGTGCTCAGCTACAAAAAGCTTCCTATATCCAGCATCTTCGCGACCAAGAAGAAAATTAATTTCTTACCTTGTCCACATGGACAATGTCGCTGCTTTTCTTCGTTATATAACGGCTGAGAAGAATTACTCTGCACATACACGTCGTGCTTATCAAAAAGATTTGGACGATTTTATGCAGCATTGTTTTACTAGCTACCAGCTTAAAGACCTAACCAAAGTGCATTATGCCATGGTTAGAGACTATATTGTGGCCCTATCAAAAAAAGGATTGACTGCGCGTAGTATGAATAGAAAATGCGCAACACTGAATTCTTTTTATGCTTATTTGCGCACTATTGATGCAATAGAGACACATCCACTAACACAACATAAGTCCCTTAAGGCTACAAAATCATTCATTGTTCCATTTAGCGAATTAGAGGTTGATCAGGCTTTAAAACAAATTGATCGCTCTACCTTTGAGGGTCTTAGAGATGCTATGGTTTTAGAATTGTTATATACCACAGGGATGCGTCAAGCAGAACTTATTGGATTGCAAGTTTCGGATATTGACTGGTCGCAAAATCAGTTGCGTGTTTTAGGTAAACGAAATAAGCAAAGGCTTGTGCCTTTGCTGCCTTCCATTACAAATGCATTAAAATCATACTGTGATCAACGAAATGCCATTCACAAAGCAACGACACACAGCTTTTTGCTGGTAACTGATAAGGGCAAAAAAATCTATCCATCGTTTGTTTATCGGCTCATAAAATTGTACTTTAGTGGGGTATCCAGCAAGATACGCACCTCGCCTCATGTGTTGAGACACAGTTTTGCAACACATATGTTAGATGCAGGTGCAGACATAAACGTGGTTAAAGAGATTCTTGGTCACGAAAGCTTAGCTGCAACACAAGAGTACACCAAAGTTCAGCTCCCTAAAGTGCAAGACGCATATTGCGCGGCACACCCTAGAGCAAAGAAATAAAAGTGCCCTCGCGCTAAGTCCACTTATTTTTAACGTTAAAACTCATTAAATATGCGACTCACTATTCAGGCGATTAACTTCTCATTAAAATCAAATCTTAAAAAATATATTTCCAAACGTATTGATAAATATCAACACTATTACGGGAAAATTTTAGCAACAGACCTTTACATGAAACTTGAAAAATCGGCGTTCAATAGAGCCAAACAAGTTGAAATTAAGGTTCAAATCCCTGGAGACATACTAGTCGTGAAGAAAGAAAGCAGCACTTTTGAAGAAGCTATTGATGCCGCTTCTAGCGCTGTAGAGCGTCTGCTTATTCGAAATAAAGAAAAACATTTGCGCTCGCATCAAAATGGGCTTTAATTTTTTTGAAGCCAAATAAATTAATTGTTACATTTGCATCCGTTCTTGAAAAGAAGAATAGATGCCGATGTAGCTCAGCTGGCTAGAGCAGCTGATTTGTAATCAGCAGGTCGTGGGTTCGAGTCCCTCCATCGGCTCTCTTTTTTTCTGAACTTTAGTTCTTTGTAA